>JAGVAP010000079.1 GCA_020060215.1 Deltaproteobacteria bacterium
CGCTTGAGGCTCGGAAGATCACTTCTTCATCCAGCGCCAGGTCATCGCAGGTCTCTCCAGGAGGGGAAAAACCGGTTATCATCCCCCTGTAGTTTCCCTTTGGGAGGCGCTCTTTGACAAGCAAATGCACTTTCCGGCCGTGGTACTGTACACTTACCCGCATTCCCTCTCTGAATGAGTTATTAAGGCCAATGAAGTTCTCAGGATCTACTACCTCGGTGATCCCCTTGGCCTCTTCAAAGTCGGGATGCCTTATATCCAGCGAAGGATTCCAGTTGTGGGCCGCAGCCATCAACCCGCTGACCAAGTAAATCCGGGCAAATCCGTGTACTCTGCATATGCGAGTCTGGCGGTAAACGTCATAGCCGGGGATCCTGTCCCATTTGATTGGCATTTCGTAGATCCGGAGATGAAGGCTCCCGGCACCCACAGCTTCCCAGAGACATCGTGGTAATCGCCGTTTTTCTTCCAATCGGAAACCACTTGCGTTAAGAGTTCATCCATCACAAACCTGGGAGAAATAGGTCCTGTGTTCTATTGTGTCGGTTTCAAGTAGCCTTCCTGCACCCAGCACTCTTTTCCGTCGGACAGCCTGATTTTGTAGAAACCACCCGCTTTTTCGAGGGCTGTTACCTTCTGACCCCCACCAATGAACCCGATTCTATCCGCGCGGTCTTTGGTAGGCGAGTTGAAGCCCTCGGCCGTTCCTGCAATATGCATCTGAATGGGATACGAAATCTGAGGTGCAGAAGGCTTTGGCTTGGGATCTTCAGCACCTATGAAGACTGCGATCACCGTGCCTACGACCACGACTCCGATGGTGAGCAGAACCTTGGAAAAGCTTTCGTTCAGAAGGCGGAGAAATACTCCTTCTTGGGGCTTCTCCCTGACGCTCGCCGTCACAATTGACCGGCCGCAGTTCGGGCAAGCCGGGGCCTGGTCGGAAACCAGTTGGCTGCAGTCAGGACAATTTATAAGAGCCATAAGAGCCCACCTTCTATGCAATAGTGCTAGGCACCGCAGGTGAAGTTCTTGACTGCTGCCATGAGGAGCAGGGCCACGGAACCGAGTAGAACCAGGGCGCGCCTGAGGGCCAGATTGCCCAGGTCTTCCATCATGAGATCAATCATCTTTGACCTCCGTGAGCTTGGTGGATTCCATGCGGTCGAGTTCGGCTTGGGCGGCCTGGTCGCCTTCGAGGGCCTCCTGCTTCAGCCTTCTTGCCCGCAGCCAGTCGACGTCCATTTCGTTGGTCAAGTCGATAATCAGTGCAGGTTCGTCATTCTTTCGTGGTGGTTTCTTCGGCATGAGATGCCCGCTTACCTGGAAAGCTAAAGACTTTAGAGCGTCCGTCCCAATCAACAGTTTCGCACTGTCCATACATCGTATTCCACCATCGGTTTGCTCTTGAAACGGAGGAATGCATCGGCTTGACGTTTACCTTCCGATGCAGAGCCGGCTTTTCGGATCGTCGTAATGCGCCAACCAGTCTTATGTAGGCTAATTTTGACTAGATCGACGGGGTTAACGTTCCTATCTGTAATGGCGCCGAAGCGGATCACCATTTTGGCGTTGTCGTCACACACGCTTGCTGCGTTGCGCCAGACCTGTCGCAAGTCCGCAGAAAAAGCCTCTGCGCTCGAGTGGACTACCTGGCCTTGGTTCGTATAGTTCACAACATCAGGTCCGCCTACGAACCAATTGCGCAACCATTGGTCCGGGATGTAGGTGCGCATGCCATAATACGGTGGCGACGTGACAACCCATTTGAAGCGGACTTTTGGAGGTGGTTTGAGTGCCCCCACCTTGCGACTGTCAGAAAGTCTCACGGCTCCAGTCGTGACGGGCAATTCTTTATAGTAGCGTTTGGCTCGCCGTTCGATCACATCAAGAACGTTCATCTCTTCAGGAGCAAGCCCTCGGTCCTGCCAGAAACGGGTCGCGTAGGCAGGCTTTGGCGCATAGGTACGTGGACACTGATTGGAAAAATAACTAGGAAATTCTTTTTGCTTGGGGCCATGCAGCGCGCCAAGCATAATGCCACGCAATGCGATTCGGGTTGGTGTCGAACAATCATCCAAAAAGGCTGATCGAAAACGGCACAACGCAGTTAGCACATCGGGGTGGTAGGCCCATCTCCAAAACTCCCCCTCGGGAACTTGAACGTTAATCTTGCTCTCTAGTATTTCGTGGGCTTCAAAAACGATTTTATCTGCAGTGGTAGTCACGAGTTTGGCGGCCGTGATCGCTACTGCGACAGGACTGGCGTCCACGCCCAAGGATTTGAGACCAAGCAGTCGGGCGGCAAAGTTCGTGGTGCCACGGCCGCAGAAGGGATCAAGCACCCAGCTGCCAGGATCGGCTCTCCGTGTAAGAATTCTAAGCGGGAACTCCAAAGGGAACATTGTGAAGTACGGACAAATGGCATTAAGGGCGCTTTTCTCGCTAATCGCTTCTCTCTTTGATTCGCTTTGTTCATCCATCAGGTAGCGACCGTGCTCCATGACTAGTGCCAACGAAGAACCACGCCACGTGCCGTTTCGCCAGCTACGGGCACATCGATTGATGTCGTCTGGCGGCAGAAATCAGAGACGTAGGATTTGACGGCTCTTGACGTCAGAAGAGTTTGGCGATCTGAAGGAAGATGGTAGGCCAGATCGTCGGAAATAATTAGTATGCACTTGGCGCGGGCGCGGGAGATAGCAACATTCGTGCGTTCAAGCTGGAGAAGGAACTCCTCTTCATCCGCAATCAAATCCGGATCACCAACCCCAAATGAAATGATAATGGTATCGCGCTGACCTCCCTGGAAGCGTTCTACAGTGTCAACGGCAGCATCAATTCTCTCTGGCGGATGCGTGGGGAAGACCTGCCGTAGGCGCTGTATAATGAGTGCACGCTGAGCGCGATGCGGCGTGACTATGCCCAAACCCTGATCCCAGAAAGTGTACGGCGTGTGCAAGGCATGGCTTGCGACCTTTGGGTTGTCGTCTGTGTCAAGTTCATTGACTAAGCACTGAGAGTAAGTGAGAAAAATCTGTTGCACTAGGCTGCAGACCAACTCGGCCTCGAAATCATTGGCTTGACCGGCCCGTCCGTCCGGATAGGTAATAGCAGCTAGACGACGATCTGGATCTGCCACGGCGAGGAGTCCTGGAAACCACTGTATACTGTCGTTCCATTGAGTTGGTTTGGCATCCGCCGCATTGAGTTGATGGGCACGAAGATGGGGCGAATGAGCACTGAGGCCAGGAGGGTAACCGATTCGCTTCCCAAAATCGACGAATGGTTGCGCTGCGCGGTAATTGATCAGTAAAGGTTTGGACGTGCAGCGATGCCTACGAATGAGGTAAGTCTGGACACTGCCGACAAGCCATTCAGCGTCTCGCGGGGGCTGAGTTGAGACAATAGGGGGCATCTGCAAATGGTCCCCGAAGAAGGAGACTTCAGCAGGGTCTGCCAACAAACAAAGGGGAAACAGCGCCTTACCGATGTCGAGTTGGGAGCTTTCATCAATTACTGCGAAGTCGAAAATTGGCCATTGTGCCGTTCCGTGCGCCTGATTGGCTATACGGTAGCATTGATGAGCCACTGTCCCAACCAGAACAATGCCATTCGGCGAATTAAGTTGCTGAGCGAGGACCTTAAATCCTGCGTCATTGGCGTTTGCATTGGCGTCGGTGACTTTGATCGTGTTTCCCGGAAGCGGAGCGTGGGTTTGATGACTTGCCGAATATAGACGGAAACACGTGAGGTTATGCACGTTGAGGGAGGTAAGTAGGGAGAGCGCATCATTGAACAGTTTTTCCCATGCATTGTAAGTAGGGCCAGTGATGAGCAAACGCAGGTTCTGCCCGCTGGCTCGGGCCACTAGGATTCGTGCCACTACGAGTGCAGCAGCCGTTGTCGTTTTCCCTGTTCCCGGAGGGCCCCAAACGATCGACAGGCGTCGGTTGAGGCAGTGCTCTATAGCGGATCTCTGGGATAGATTGCACGGCCACTGAGCATTAGTTATGTCGGTGATTGCCTCTTTGACCGATTCATCGGGTGCATTTGTGGGCTCCACGGAAAGAGCGGCTGCGTCCCAAAGAACTCGTGCAGCAGGAGTTTCCGGGTCATTGCCGGGAGGATTCACACCCGGAGCATGACCGAGCGCCTGGTAGGTTGCTGGTGGGGCAATGGCAATCGACGGACGCCCGATAGATATGAGACATCGTTTGATGCGTTCAGAAATCGACGGGCTGGTTCCAGATACGAGGCTGGCGGATGTGTTCAAATCTACTAATCCACTTACCGCTAGACGTTTGCGTATTGCCGAGTTATTGCCGTAATCGGTCAGTCTGACCCTTGCGCTGAGATTGGTGCGGTCATACTCCAATAGTGACGCCTGGTAGATGTCCGCCATCTTTCGATTGCGTTCTCCAAACGAGAACTGATTATAAATGTTTTGAGGGGCAATATCGCGGAATCGAAGCTCAAGAAATCCCGGAATACGTTCATCCTGAAGCGCGAGAAAAATTTCGGCATCGCGGAACTTGCAGTCTTTTGATGAGGGCCGCACCCGGTAGACCAGATCGTTATTGTTCTGCGTTATCAGCTCTGAAAAACGAAGAATGTTGTAGCTGGCGTCCAACTGCTCAGGCTCTTCCGACCACATTCTCCGGAGTTCAATTCTTTCACAGGCTTCCTCTAGGCGCGCCCAACCGTACCACAACCTAGCATCTTCGCTCATATTTTGGAAATTAAATGGAATGCCAATGTCCAGTGGCTGTGCGGCAAACTTCAGCCGACCGCCCATATCCACACGGAATTTCCAAACAATGTTGCGGAGCGCTGCAACTTGGTATTTGACCGTTTCGCTATAAGCCGCAATACATTGAGACCGCGTCTTCTGAACGTTGCCGATGCGAATGAGGGGTTCGCCCGACCAAACCTCATAAATCCGTTCTCGTGGAATCATGTCGGAGTACGGATCCCGGTAGAACGAGTTGGGGATACGCGGCGGATATTGAGGGTTATGGTAGACCTCGGCGACATTGAACATTGTGAGGCAATGCGATATCGGCAGACGGAGGTCGCGTTGGACCACGGTCTTCAAGAAGGTGATGGGGTTCGCAATTGTGATCTCGTCGTCCTGTAGCGTCTGTTCTGGCGGGAATAGCCAAACCATCCCACGGAGAATTGGGTCGTTTGGTGGCATGACGATTTCGTGAAGATGACGACCTATGGCCTTCGTGAGTTCTTCAAACTGCCGGCGATCCCAGAAATAGAGTTGAGTCCGAGTCTTCGCTGCTTCAGGCCCGCCTTTCTGTGGATCCGTGTCGTATGCAAAGGAAAAAACTTCGGCGAGGCGGGACAGAAAAGAGACGACAATGCTGCGCTCTTCGGCCAAAGTGGCTGACAAAAGTGCCTGAGCTTCAGCCGGCCAAGTTCGCTGGACCTGAGATTGTTGCCTATATGGGACCCTCTGCCGGAATCGAGCCTCGGAGCCAAGGGCAGTAAGAAGGCCCGTGCCGGAATCAAAGTTGACCGTGATGAAGATTTCAAGATCAGCCCACTTGGGGAAGTCAATGGTGGTTGTGTTTGGGGCGATACTTACGCCACCCGCCAGAAGAGCAGTTGCCCGGTGCGGAAGGTGGTTACGATCCGCTTTAAGAGCATTATGCATATCAAAAGCTGGCGCGGCGGCAGGCAACGCTGCGACCGCCGGGATGTCCGAGTGACCTGATTCTATGAGCATTCTGCGACCGCCGCGGGTAATCGTGGCAATGCGGCTGAGGTGCTGAGAGTCTTCTGCACAAGTGACGCAGTAACGGTCTCGGTGGGCATCGAGTATCATACGATCATCGGCAGAAAGCCAGCTGCGATATCCTAAGAAATCACAACTGGAACAGCGGGAATCGACGTGCCAGTCAAGCTTAGCCCAGTCAGACACTCTAAGCACACGCAGGAAGTCTTCCTTAAAGAAGTGGTCAATTGTCTGGAAGAAGATCGGGAAGTCAACGGGTTCTATGTCATTCGCAAAGGACTGTGTTTTCTCGGAAGTTGTAGCTCCAGGTTTGGCAGTAATCAGCTCGGTGAGACTTGAAACCTCTTTCGCTCTCGTCCATAGGCCTATCCGCGACGTAACCAGGTAGTTTACATGCATGTTTGTCAAGCGCAGCCAATTGGAAAGGAGCACAGCGTATAGTGTGACTTCCGAACTGTAGCTGGAATTGGCCTCACCGGCATGCTTTATGTCGCAGATGAGCAACGCTTTTCTCTGGTCGCCCTGCTGGACGGCCTGGGTATCGCCGTTCGGCAGAACCTCGACTTCATCATCGTGTCGCGTTTGAACCCAGATGATATCTGGCCGGTATGCGGTGAATGGAGGGATTTGCTGGATAGCTGCAGGAGTAAGCCCGATGTTCAGCAGAAAGTCATCCTTAAGCCTAGAGTGCTCAAAATCGGGTTGCAGGATGAACGTTGGGCTGGCGAGATCATGTTTAAGTATTTCTTGGAGATTGGTGCCGTCGAATTTGCCGCCCTGTTTATTGGCCCGAACGTTAGCCCCAAATGCGTTTTCAAGGTCTGTCATCTTGGCGTGTTCCCATTCAATACCAGCGTCGCGAAGAATCCGTACGGCAGGCCTCGCAGTAAGGGGAACCGGCAGGTTCAATTCGAGAAGTTCAGAAGGTTTATATAGGGATAGCTTAAGTTGCTTGTCGCACCGGGTGCGCAGGAATTGTGAAAGGACGTTCTTTCCAAAACGAGGCATATCAAATCACCCTTCCAGATCTAACCCTGAGTTGCTCGTCATGACCAAATGCAATATTCCTGTTATTCCCTCGGCACTAGTTCCCTCGCGAACCAGATGATTTGGCCGATGATGCGGATGTCGCGGGCTTCGGCCTCGTAGGGGGGGAACTCGGTCCGGTTTTCGGAGATGATCCGGACGCGGCCGCCCACGAGGTTCTCCAGCCGCTTGATCATGATCGTGTCGGCCTGGCTTAGCGCGTAAATCTGGCCGTCGAAGATCCGGGTCCTGCCGGTATCCAGCATGACCACATCGCCGTCCATGATCGTCGGCTGCATGCTCGTGCCCCGGATCGGCATCAGGACCACGCGCTTGACGCTTGTGGCTATCCGTCGCAGCCATTCCTTCCGGAAGGCGTAGTATTCCTTGAATTTTTCGGAGAGGACGAAGGCGCCGCCCCCCCCTGAAAGGTGTGCCTCCGCCATTGGGATGAAGTCGAAATAGCTGGGATCGAACTCGCCAGCCTGAGGGATTACTATGGTCGGGCCTTCCGGGACGGGTTCCTCTCCGGGCTGGGCAAGCGGCTCAAGATCTTCCGCATGGGCCTTCGGGTCTTCGGGGCGTTCGGGAGCATCTACACGGACTGGGGCAAACCCGAGACCGGCCAGTACATGATGGGCGTCATGAAGGACATGCGGAACCTGGGGCTCTTTGTCGAACGGGAGATGGACGTGCCCCTCGACATTGACCCCGATGCCGACGCCGAGGACGTCAACCCCTGCGCGGTCATGCCGGGCACGCACAAGAAAGCGATCGTGCGGAACGCCAAGGCGAAGATGATCGAGGGCACCTTCAACAACCTGGAGCGGATCCTCCGGGACGTCTTCATGGTGCCCGGATACGTGAAGAGGCTCGGGGCGGGCCAGGAAGAAAACGAGATCGACGAAAAGGAAAAGGAGCGGCTCGCCCAGAGGGGCAGGCTCCTCACCTTCTGGGAGTTCACCGAGAAGGTACTGAAGGCGATGGACTACTACAACCGGGAAAAACCGCACAGGGGCGTGCTGAAGGAGTGGGCCTGGAGACCGAAGCCCAAGAGCGCGACCCCGTTCGACTGCCTGAAGGCATGCAACCTTCAGGGGTGGAAACCGGTTTATCTCTCTCCCGAGGCGGTCGACCTGATCTTCCTCCCGCGCGCCCAGCGCATTGTGGACCGGGGCCGGGTCACATTCGACAACGACATCTACGAGCACCAGGCCCTGGTCGAGGTCGAGGGAAAGGTGGAGCTGCGCTATGACCCGATGGAGCCGAACTGGGTCCTGGTCTTCAAGGACGGCCGGTTCCTGTGCCAGGCGCAGCCGGTGGAGTACTCCAGCATGAAGGACCGGACCCTGGCCCAGCGCAAGATCGAGGAGAAGCGGAGGATGCGCAAGGGCTTCATCCTGGAATACAGGCGGCTCACCTCGGCCATTCCCGACTTCAGGGAGTACTCGGAGACCCCGGCCATAGAGAAGGCCGCGGCCCTCGTCACCAGAGAGCAGAAGGCGCAGGTCAAAGAACTGAAGGACCGGTTCAGGGAACGCACGCCCGAGGAGCTGGCGGCCGAGGTCAAGAAGATCGAGGAGTACAAGCCGAAACCGCAGAGGCCCATCTTCCGGAACGAGGTGGACCGGTACCAGTGGTGCCTTGAGCAGCATGAACTCGGTGATGCGGATTCCGCCTTCCTGGCCGAATTCGAGGCCCGGATGGATGCGGACACAAAGGCATACTGGCAGATCTACAAAGAGGCGCAAGGCGAAAGGAGAACCGCATGAAAGACGTCTTCATACCCACCCAGAACTTCCAGAAGTTCAGCGGGCTTTGCGACGAGCTGCTCGGCTCGGCGGCCGGCATAGAGATGGCGGCGGTGATCGGGAGCGCAGGCAGGGGGAAGACCACGGCGGCGGAGCGCGTGGTCACCCAGAACCAGAACGCCGTCTATGTCCGTTTCGAGGAGCGGCTCTCGTATGTGGGCCTCATCCGCGAAGTGGCCTTCGCGGTTGCCGGAGTCAGACCGAACAGGACGCAGGACTGCGTGGAGATGATCCGGAACGAACTGGGGAAATCACGGCGCATCATCATGGTGGACGAGGCGGACCGGATGAGCATGAAGCACCTCAACACCATGCGGGATTTTCACGATACCTGCAAGGTGCCCGTCCTCCTGATCGGTGAGGAGTTCCTCCGCGGGAAGCTCGGGCGGGAGCGCCGCCTGGTCAGCAGGGTAAGGGAGATGATGGCCTTCGAGCCGGTGAGCCAGCCGGACGTGGTGGTCTTCTACCGCAAGGCCCTGGGCCTGGATGTTCCGCCCGGAGAGGCCGCGCGGCTTCTGAAGCACGCAAAGGGGGACTTCAGGTTCGTGGTCAAGGATGCGCTCCAGGTCGAGCGGATTATGAAGGCGAGCGGGCTGAAAGCGGTCACCGAGCAGCTGATCGACGAGGTTATCAGGGACAATGGCCAGGAATAGAACAGAGGTCAGAGGTCAGCGGTCAGAGGTCAGAGAAAAAAAGGGTGTGGCGCAAACCGTCCGGGAGGCCGCGCGCCGCCTCGGCACATTTACTGCCGACGATCTTTACCTCGCCGACTGCGACGCCTGGTTCAGAAAACCCCAGATCACTAGCGCTCTCAGAGATTTTTGCAGATCCGGAGAAGTGCGGCGCATTTCCAAGCCGGGAGAGAAGGCGCGCTATGAATACGTGACTGAACGCACCTGGGGATTCGGCGTCCGGGAGAAGGTGTACCGAGCAATGCACGTGAAGGGGATGTTCACGATCAGGGACATCACGGTGCTGAGCGACGGCGAGCACAGTTACGTCTGCGCTCTTGTGCGGAAGCTCATGAAGGCGGGGGAAATCGAGGCGGCCGGTAAGGCGCCGGGGCCCAGGAGACCGGAGGCGGCATACAGGGTGAAGAACAGGGACCAGTTCTTTCTGAAGTGGGTCAAGGGGCCGCAAGGGGTGAAGGCGGACCCTCCCTGGCTAAGGAAAACAAGGGGATAAAGCCATGAAGAACTCGGGCGGAAAATTGTCGCAGAATTCATTGCAACGGCAGCGGCATGTCCTCTTGGCGAAGGTTCACATCGCCATCAAGGACCTGGGCATCGACGACGACCTGTACCGGTTCATCCTCCGGGAGGAGTTCGGGGTGGAGAGCTCGACGGCCCTGTCGACCCGGGAGCTGGAGCAGCTCGTCGCCAGGTTCGAGAGCAAGGGGTGGAGGCCGCAAAGCGCAAAGGGCAAAGAGCGTGGCGCGGAAGCACAAGTGGAGGCGCTTAGGGAGAAGGCCGGGCAGATGGTCCTCCATACGGACATGACCCTGAAGCGCTGGAGGGCTTTGGTCAAATCCATCTGCGGGGTTGAAGATCTCCGGTGGTGCGGGGAAGCCGTGAAGCTGAAGAGACTGTTGGTAGTGGTCGGAAACATGATCGATCGAGGGGACATCAAGGATGAGAGCGGAAGATCTGGGAATCGATCCTAAGACCAGGCGGCATTTGAAGAACCCGCTCACGCCTATGGAGAACGCTTTTCTGGGCGTGCTCTGGGTGGACCACGTTGGGCGAAAGAATGCCATATCCGCGGACGATCTGGCAGTCCGGTTCGCGGGAAGGCTCGGCATCGCCCTGATCACAAAGGCGAGCCTCGAGGAGTGGAAACGAGACGTGCGCGAGCTGCAGAACCATCTCCTTTTCGATCACTCCAACATCCCGGTCTTGAGCGCGGCCGGTCGCCGAGGCGGGTACTGGATGGCCGAGACCGAAGCTGAAGGTCGAAGGTTCGAGGAATCGTTCAGAAAGCGCGCGAAGACGGGTTTCCTGAAGGCGACGCGGGGCAGAAGAGGGTCGATGGTGGACATGGTCACCCAGCTCACCTTTGAGTGGGAGGATCTGGTCGATAAATCCGGAATGCCGGTGCAGGTCCAGGATAACCGGGCGGCTACACCCATCGAGGTGGTCGACGCGTTCCTGACAAAGATGCTCGACGACCCGGACAAGTTCGCCCAGGGGCTGCGGCAGCTCGGGGAGAAGTACGGGAGCGTCCTGGTCCCCAGGAACAGGTTCGATGAGATCATCGCGGGGTTGAAGGCAAAGAGCATGGAGCTGAGCGCGCTGGCATCGGCTTTGGAGCATTAACCACAGACATGCACGGACGGGCACAGACATATGAAGAATGGAATCAGGCTGCACGATCTGAGTAGGGGCGAGCTGATCGACCTTATCGGCAGGCGGGGCACTCCGGTACACGAACGAGATATTCGACTGGTGAAGCACGACCATCTGTGCAAGCGGGCCAGCCATAGGGCCCGGTCTGCATGCAAAAGGATGGAGCAGTGCGCCGGGAAGCGGGATCATGATGGATTCGATGCCGCGAGCAAGGAATTCGAGAGGGCCATGAAGTTGTATGACCTGGCGAGCGAGGTGCTTTGCCAGAGAGACTAGCCGCAGTGGCATAGGGGCGCGAAGGGATGAAGTATAGCGAATATCGCGAACGGCAGAAGTTTACGGCATCCGAAAAGGTGTCTCACGCGAAGGCGCAAAGTCAAAAGGACATGCTGTTCTATACGGAAGGGCTGATGAGCCTGGAATGCCTTTGCGGACGGGAGAAGCTCAAAGGCAACTCGTTCTGTTTGTCTTGCTACAGGGCTTTGCCGGTCGAAATGCGGAAGGCGCTCTACCGCAGTCTCGGGCACGGATATGAAGAAGCCTACGAGGATAGCGTGAAGTGGCTGCAGCAGAACAAATGGTGAGAGAGGAGCAATGGACACTTACACGATCAAGAATGGAATCATGAGAAGGATCCCGGAGTGCTATGAGCTGAGGTGGTTCGCGACCCATTTGATCGCTGGCGTCTTCGGGATTCTTTTGGGGCTGGTGTGGCGATAAATGTCAGGAAAATCCATGCTGGATCAGGCGAAGAAGATCAGCGAAATCATAAGGGACTTGATTTTGGCCAGGTTCTATGGCAGTGTCCTGATCAAATTCGAGGCAGGAAAAATCGTTCACGTAAAAAAAGAAGAGAGTATCAGATTAGAATGAAGCTACTGATACAAACACAGGCCAATCCCGTCGGCAGTGAGGTCCTTGCACGGATCTCAATTGTCAGGCCAATCCTTACGGCTTTACTTGTAGGCATCAAGCAAGAAGTCCTCAATGAGCTTGGGGGAGTTGAGAAATTGAGACTTTTTATGCTCCCTAGAGCATACAGAGACGGAGCTGGTGATGTGGGCTTCTGCTTTGAATGGGCGATCCATGATGCTATTCGTCGTGGAGAGCCTTCAGTAATGGAAAGACTGAGTGATGCATCCAAGAAATGCAAATTACCAGGAAATGCATTCAATTCCATTCTCTTTGGCGTGGAGAAGAGCGGAAAGACACGGATCATTGACACAGCCAACGATCTACTGACGGATGAATCAAGAATCTTGACCGGCGCTCAGGCTCAACCGCCTAAGCTAAAGGCATACATGAATATGCTTTCAGCCGCATTCAACAGGCCAGAAACCCGGGCCGCGCTGCCTTCTTCAATCAACGGGCTTTGGAAAGCTGATCTATTCTTTGGAACCACTGATGCCGACAGATGGCTCGGCACAACATTGAAAATCAATCCACGGCACCTCGAGGGTGCACGGGGCCTCCGAATAGGCATCGTTCCTGCATTTCAGGGCTCTTCCGACAAGATTTACATAGACGCGGGAAAGAATCTGATCGTCTGCCCTATACCTTATGATGGTTCCTTTATGGAACTCTTCTACACCGGATGGAGAATAGTGCAGCAGTTCATTCAGGCAGATGCTAAGGTCCCCGCTCCAGTTGCTCTTCCCGCACCGGCAGATCGCCAGGTAGCAAGAGAGCTGGAAATGCGCAGGAATTTCCCAGTAATTGAAGTTGTAGCTGCTCTTAAGGCCCAGTCCCAGCCAGACCTTCTCAGTGCGGCGGAGAGACATGTCAATTCGACAACCGAACGAGAAGCCGAAACCATATTGAATGATCTAGTCATTGCACCAGTACCCACGATAGAAACTGGTGGATAGCATTACCCCGTTCTTTACGTAGTTAGAACACAGTAGTAGTTACTCGGTATCGGAACAACCGGGCCGATTCGCTCCAAAACGGAGCGGGTCGGCCCTTTTTATTTCAGTGAAATGAATTCTGCGACAAAACCGCGAAGCGATTCGCGTGGAGATTCGCAAACGACGAGAGAGCGGCTGGGAGTAACTGGAAAGCGAGTGGCGGACGGGGTGCATGGGGGACCCGTCCAGGCCGGGACCGGCGGAAACCAAAGGCCCTCATGCGAGAAACCAGCTGCGCCATTCGGGTTGACCTATTTCGGGTCGGAGTCCCGGTGGTCAAGACGACGGCAAGGGGGGTTGGTGATCCGGTGGACCAACCCCCACACCCGGAGGAAAACATGAACAAGCCTCAATACATCGTGATCCATCATTCGCTCACGAAAGACGGGCAGACGGTCTCCTGGGGCGCGATCCGGCGATATCACACGCACACGCAAGGATGGCGCGATATCGGGTACCAGTTCGGGATCGAGCTGGTTGGGGACTATTACGAGGTCCTGCTGGGAAGGCTCGTCGGTGAAGAAGGGGCGCATTGTCCTGGGCTCAACAGCAAGTCCATCGGGATCTGCTGTGTCGGAAACTTCGACCAGGCGGAGCCTCCGGACCGGCAGTGGCAAATTTGCCTGAACCTGACCAGGCAACTCATGCGCGACTATGGCATCGAGCCGGGCCGAGTGCTGGGGCATCGTGAATGGGCGCGGGATGGAAGGTCTTGCCCTGGGAAACAATGGGATATGGGGCTTTTCAGGACGTTGCTTTAGTCTCTCGCAAAGGCGCAAAGACGCGAAGGTGTTAGGCAGAAAAGCATCGACGCAAAAGGGAGGAGGATCATGAAACAGGTGCTCGGGTATGTGGGGCAGGCGGTAATGCCGGTTGCGGTGATCGCGATGGTGGTCATCATGGCCCACTTGGCGACGGGTTGCGGAGCGGTGCAGGTCAAGCCGGTGCAGGATCCGGCCATTGTCAATGACGTGCTCCAGGAGGCGGGTTCTTCTTTCGCCTATTTCGGTCTCAAGAAGCAGAGCGACCGGACCATTGGGCGGATTTCGGAAGTACTGCGCGGGGCAAAAGAATCTCTTCTCGATCGCGACGTCAACCTGGTCTCGCTCGTTCCACAAGTGACTGCGGAGCTCCAGCAGGAGGTCCAGCTCGACGATGATTACGAGTTCCTGCTCGGGCGGGCCGTGAACCTGATGAGCAAGCTGGTGCAGGTGGATCTCACCGTTCCCGAGAATTACGGGGCGGCAATGAACGGCATCAATGCGTTTCTAGTTGGGGCGGAGGAAGGGATCACTGCTCTCCTCTCGCAGAGGCGCAGAAACGCAGGAGTATAAACGCCTATCGCAAGCGGGAGCTTGCTCCTACAGGAGGTGAAACATGTGGCAGCCGGTAATCGACCAGACAGTGGCAATTCTGGCGCCTTGCGTGGGTGCAATCATCGTCAGCCTGCTCGGCATTGGGCTCAAGCGGGCGAATGCCTGGATTAAAGCGAAGATCGAGTCGGAGAGAATGCAGGCCGCCCTGATCCAGGTTTCCGAATCGACCGTCTCCGCCGTTATGGACCTTGAAGCGACCATGCGGCCAATGCTTTCGGACGGAAAGCTCACCCTGGACGAGCAGAGGCAGATCAAGGAAGCGGCCCTGAACAGGATCAAGACGCACGCTCCCACGGCGCTGGAGACACTGACGGCGGCGGGCCTGAAAGATCTCGATCAGTTCATAGCCGGGAAGATCGAGAAGGCAGTGGCGGAGATGCCGAAGAAGCCAACCGAGTAAGGGAGGAGACCGATGAGCCCGGAGCAGATCACCGCACTGACATCGCTTCTCAGCCTGATGGACAAGATGTCCGGATGGCCGTTCGGATTGCTTTTCTTTCTGATCATCGTTGGCCCTTGGGTCCTGGCGCTCATGCTGGCGTACAGCTATCGCAGGCGGTTCGAGTCGGTCGTCGAGATGTACGAGAAGAACGTCCGTCTCGTCGAGCGCTACGAAAAGGTGTCCACCGATTTGAAAGACGTGATCATGCTGAACTCGCAGACGTTCGCCGGGCTCAAGGCCGCAATTGAGACCAACCAGTATTGCCCGATGGTGCGGCTGGAGAAGAAGGCGGCAGGGAGACAGGTATGAGCGAGCGGCAAAAATTCAAGGGGAAGCTCCTCGAGAAGCAACAAGAGGCGGAGCGGCTGCGGCTGCTGCTCAAAGGGCTGGTCAAGTCCATGCGCGACGCCCTGGATCCCACTGAGCCCGTGGAGGAGCTGGACCGGGAGCTGATCGTGCAGGAGGCCGCGGAATTCGGAATGAAACAGATCGACCTCCTGGAAGTCCTTCGCGAGATCCGAATGATCAAGCGAGAGCTGGGGGAGCATTAATGGCGATCGACCAGGAAACCAAGGACCGGGCCCGGGAGCTGTACGTGTTCGATGGGCTCACCCTTGACCAGGTCTCGAAGGAGACCGGAGTGCCCGAGAGCACGGTTAAGCGCTGGTCCGCGGATGAGGGCTGGGCGGATGAGCGGCGCGAGCACAAGGCGACTCTCGCGGATATCCGGCGAAACACCCTGCAGCTCCGGAAGGCCTTCGTGGCCAAGGCGATGGGGAGCCTGGACCCGCAGGACGTTTACGCGGCGGTTCGTCTCGAGGCGCTCGCTCAGCGCGGGCAGAAGAAGGAGGACGCGGTCCAGGTCGACGTCGACCGGCCCAAGCTCTTCCTGGAGGACCTGGAGTTCGTGGCGAGCGTGCTGAAAGAGATCGACCCGGAAGGACTGAAGATCCTGGCCAGGAATTTCGAAGCGATCGTGACGCGGTTCAAGGAGACCCATGCGAAAGCGGCCTAAGCTCACGGAATACCGGTTCGACCAGTGGGTCGACGAGATGAAGGCCTGGATCCAGGACTCCGTCTCGCCTTTCGAGGACGACACTCCCGAGAAGCAGCAGGAGCGCAAGGAGCGCAGCCGCTACGATCTGCTCTACTTTTGCGAGACGTACCTCCCCCACTACTTCTCCGTGGAGTTCGGGGATTTCCACGAGGAATGGGAAGAGCTGACGGAGATCCGGGACTCGGCCGTTTTCGTGGGCGCGCCCCGGGAGCATGCCAAGAGCACCTTCTTCAGCTTCGGGGTCCCGATCCGTAACATCTGCCTGAAGCTCAGGTGGTTTCAGCTCATCATCTCCGACACCAACGACCAGGCGACCGGGTTCACACTGCCCATCCGCCTCGAGCTGGAAGAGAACCCGCGTATCCGGCATGACTTCGGGGACCTCACCGGCAAGACCTGGAAGAAGAGCGACTTCACCACGTCTAACGGCGTGCGCACGCTCGCACGGGGGCGCGGGGAAAAGGTGAGGGGCTTGAAGAACAGGCAGCACCGGCCCGACTTCGCGGTGGTCGACGACTTCGAAAACGACGAGAACGTCGAGAACCCGGAGCTCGTGAAGAAGGGGATGCGCTGGCTGAAGCGCGCGGTGATCGGCTCGATGGGCGCGGGCTACACGTTTCTCATGATCGGGAACCTCTTTCACCCGAAAAGCGTGCTCGCCCAGTTCATCGCGGAGAAGGACGAGGACGGGAAACCCCTCCATGTAAGCCGGGTATACGACTGCTGGATCGATTTCGGAAAGCCCACCCAGAGGCCGCTTTGGCCCGCGCTCTGGCCGGCCGAGAGGCTGATCAAGAAGCAGAAGACGATCGGCACGGTGGACTTCAACGCGGAGATGCGGAACCTCACCGGGGCGGAGAATTCGCCGTTTCCGGAGAAGTGGTTCAGGTACTACGAGCGGTCGCATATCGAACGCTTACCGCTGTGGGTGGCCACCTTCGTCGACCCTTCCGCCAAATCCGGAGAGGCCAACGACTACAAGGCCATCGTCACGGTAGGGCTCCACCGGGAGGAGATGATCTTCTACTGCCTGCACGCGTGGATCAGGCATGCGTCCCCCGGAGAGATGTTCGACGCTTCATACCGGCAGGTGGACGAGTACGGGGGCCAGATCGGGATCGAGGACAACATGCTGGAGGATTTCCTCCACGAGGCGATCCAGAGCTATGCCAAAAAAGTCGGCCGTTATCTCCCCTGGATGCCCATGCACCACGCAAGCAGCAAGGAGTCCCGCATCATCGGGACCCTTTCCTACCTTGTCGAGTACGGAAAGCTCCAGTTCGAGAAGGGCCACAGCGACCAGGACCTGCTGGTCGAGCAACTCATCTACCTGCTCAACAAGAACGTGAACGACGACGGCCCTGACGCGCTCGAGGGTGGTGTCAGGATGCTCCAGGGGGCGGGGATGGCCGCCTGCGCCGGAAGCGAACCGGAGGAGCGGGAAACCGCGATCGGCAAGAGGCCGGGGCTTTTGGGCGGGAGGGGAGCGCTGAGGTTTTTCGGGCTCGGGAGACGGGCAATGGAGAGGGAGGCGATCCGGATGGATCAGAGGCGGAGGATGACTCGATGACACCCCTCAGGCAGCGCATAGCCAAATGGTTCGCGCCGGATCTCTACAGCAAGGACGCGGTTCGAGAGGTCGTGAAAGACGAGATCCACAAGGCCCGCATGGCCCTTCCCATCACGGCCAACTACGACCCGAACGGCGAAGGGTACAGGCCGCTCATGGGCCGGACCAGCCAGCGCCGGGACGTCCAGCACGTGGACCTCGACCGGATGTACGAGGTCGCCTACTTCATGTGGGACACCTCGGCCATGACGAGGAGGCTCGCGCTGATGGACCAGTCTTTCCTCTTCGCCGAGCCGATCACGGTCACCAGTCCCGATCCGGACGTGCAGACCGTGATCGACAACTTCATGACCGAGAACAAGCTCGGGACCCGCTTCCCGGACAAGATGATGTGGATGGGGCTTTTGGGCGAGCAGTGCTGGCCGGTGACGGTGCTCCCCCAGAACGGACTCGTGCTGCTTGAATACGTGGACCCGCAAAGCATCAAGGAGGTTTACGTCAATTCCCTGAACGTCGAGGAAACGCAGCAGGTGGAGCTTCAGGGGGTGGGAGGCCGCACGGGCCGGAAGATGGCCGTGATCCGGAAGGACTGGAACATCCACTCCAAAGGTTTCGGACGCCTCCTCGGGGAGTGCTTCTTCTTCTCGATCAACCATCCTCCCAACGACCCCAGGGGCCGGAGCGATTACCTCACGCTTTTCGACTGGATCGACGGGCTCGAGCGGCACGGCTTCAATTATCTCGAGCGGGCAGAGTTCATCTTCAACTTCGTCTGGGACGTGCTTCTCGAAGGCATGACCGAAGAGGAGATCAAGTCCTGGCTCGCGAACAACCGCACTCCGGATCCGGGGAGCATCCGGGCGCATAACGAGCGCGTGAAGTGGGAGGCGGTCGTCCCCAACTTCGGGAGCCATGACTTTGCCAAGGGCTTCGATTCCATGAAGGGCTTCGTCATGGGATCGGCCGGGAGGCCCGCGTCCTGGTACGGCGAGGGCGGCAAGGCCTACCAGAACGAGGCGGAGCAGTTCGGCCAGGTGCCCATCAAGGACCTCGAAAAACGAAACGAGCTGCACAAGGAAATCCTGAACGAGATGGTCCAGTTCCAGTTGGACCAGGCGGTGATCGCAAAAAGGCTCAGCGAGGAGAAGGCGAAGGCCGGGTTCGACGTGAACATGCCCAAGATCAGCGAGAAGGATCTCTCAAGGCTGATCAACGGCGTGCCCCAGCTCGCGTCCGCCCTGGCGGTTGCGGAAACGCAGAAGTGGGTGAGCCATGAGACGGCGGTCTCGATCTTCGCGATCGTGATCAGCCGCCTGGGCGTGGACGTGAACGTGGAAGACGAGCTGAAGAAGGCCAAGGGCAAACCGGAAGAGGACACCAAGGATTACGAATGACGGCTGCTGCGGTTTTCAAGGCGAAGGTGGAAGAGCTGATCGGGGAGGCCGAAAAAGCCGGGGACCTCGCGGCGGCAAAAGCCATCCGGCACCTCGGGGAGGCGAGGGAGAAGGTAGCGGCGGCGGTAGCGTCCACCGACTGGCAGCTCTATCACCTGCCGCAATTGAAGGCGGCAACGGAGAGGGCAATGAGCGAGTTCGGGAGCAGGTTCGGAGTGATGCTGAACGAGGAGCAGAGCGCATTTTGGCAGAGGGGCGCGGACCTGGTGGACAAACCCCTTCGGACGGTCGGCATCATGGCCATCATCCCGGAGATCGACACGAACGCTTTGACCTCCCTCCAGGCCTTCGGGCTCGACAAGGTGAAGGGGCTTACGGCGGACGCGGTCGACAAGATCAACACCGAGCTGAGCCTCGGGATCATGGGCGGGAAGCAGCCCTTCGAAGTGATGAAGGCGGTGGGCCGGAACCTCGACGAGCCGAGCATCTTCAAGACCCTGGCGAACCGGGCCTATGTCATCACCCACCAGGAATGCGGCAAGGCCCTGGAGGCGGCCGGGCAGCAGAGGAAAGAGAAGGCGGCCGAGGTCGTGCCGGGGCTCAAGAAACAGTGGTTCTACGGCCACAGCCCGAAGATGCCCAGACCCGAACACGTGGCAGCGAACGGGCAGATCCGGGACGTGAGCGAGCCTTTCGAGGTGGGCGGGGAGAGGCTCATGTTTCCGAAGGACCCGGCAGGGTCGCCGCAGAACACGATCAAGTGCGGGTGAGTGTCCATCCCGTGGCATCCCAGGTGGGAGGCCCCTTTCGAGAAAGGCGAGGCATGGCAGCACATCAAGGATTCGCAGCTCGGGAGCAATCCGGGAGGGAAATTCATCGGGCCGGACGGGAAGGAGTACTACGCCAAATTCTATGCGGACCCGGAACAGGCCAAGGCCGAGTTCCTGGGCAACACGCTCTTCCAGAAGCTCGGGCTCGGTGCGCCCCAGACCGGCATGGAGATGCTCCCCTGGCAAGGCGGGCACAGGCTAGCCCTCGTCACTGAGTGGATGGAGGACACGGTACCCATCCGCAAATTCGTGGGGCGATCGCTTCCGGAGCTTCAGCAGGAGCAGATCGCCAAGCACTACCTGGGGGCGGCCCTGAACGGCAACTGGGACGTGGTGGGGATGGAGTTCGACAACCTGGTGCGATCGGGCAGGACCTGGAAATGCATCGACCAGGGCGGGTCGTTCATGTTCCGGGCGCGAGGAGGAGCGAAGAGCTACGGGCCCGTGGTGGAGGAGCTGGAGTCGCTTCTCTCGCCCGGGCGGAAGGCCGCGCAGGTATTCGGGCCGATTCTCGGGAAGACCATCAAAAAGGAGCCGGAGAAGTACATCGAATGGCTCAAGGGCCTGACGGACAAGAAGATCCGGAACGCCGTGGCGAGCGCGGGATTCCGGCCGGAGCTGGCGAACACGATCATACGGAGGCGCAGTTACATCATCGATCACCTCCGGCAGTTTGCGACAAGCGGCGGCACGGGTCCCGGCCCGGGGTTCTTCAAGAGCAAGGCCCACGAGGAACTCTTCCAGGGGTTTCTCAAGGAGTACGAAGGCCTGAGTGCCGAGGAGATCCGGCAGAAGTTCAAGGCCCAGTGCCCGACCATGAGGAAGGTCCTCGACGCCTGGCGGGGGACAACCCAGAGCCTGAGCCCCACGGGCCTGAAGTACAAGGCCGAGCTTATGGAGCAGAAACCCCTGAAGACATTCGCCAAGGACAGCTTCACGAAGGAGCAGCTGGAGAACGCGGCGCGCGCCATTCCGGACGAGGAATACATCAGGGTGCGGGCGATGACCCAGGCCTACTACAGGGGCAACGGCATCAAAAAGGTGACCCTTTACCGGGGAACGGACGGACAGAAGTCGGGGCCCGCGTACCGGAGGAAGGTGGAGGAGCTGAGGCGGAAGTACCCCGAGCAGTGGAAGGACATGACCGTGGAGATGAGGGAGACCTCCCTCGTCGGCTGGTCGGACAAGCAGAGCATCGCGAAGAGCTTCGGCGACGGCGTGGGCGGGATTACGGTGGGGCTTGAGGTAGACGCCAAAGAGATCTTTCTACCCCATCAGCTATGGCCGAAGAACAGCTACCTGAACGAGCGGGAGTTTCTGGTCTTCGGCTACCCGGGAAGGCAGATACTCCTCAAACACGTCATGATCTGAGGGAGGAAGAAGTGACCGAGACGCTCAAATACGACGAACCCGTGCTGACGCTCGATTTCACCGACGAGATGAGCAACGACTGGCTCAAAGGCCGGCGGCTGAAAGAGAGAGCGGTGGGCGGCGAGGAAGCGGCACAGGAGGAGCTTGACCGCATGGAAAACACCAGACTTGTGGAGGTGGGATAAATGTGGGTCTTTACGAAAGACGGCTTCTTCTCCGTGGTGAGGGACCGCTTTACAAAACGCGGCCACATCATGGTGCGGGCGCGGTGCAGGGATGACCTGGAAAGGCTCGCGGAGAGGATCCGGGTTGAAGCGGAGATCCTGGAGCTTGGGAGGGCCGACTACCGGTTCAGGATGCAGATCCCGAACAAGCGCTGGGGCCATTACCTGAGGCAGGCCGGGGAGGCGATCGACTACCCCAATTTCAAGCACACGGTGCGGGTGAGTGATCCGCGGAGGTTGAAGGCGTACATGGGCTGCTGGAGCGCGCTGAGGCGCTGGCAGGACGAGCTGTAGAAAACAACCGGAAGAAAGGAGTCGGGGGATGGATGACCTGGAGAAGATGAAAGCGGAAAACGAGGCGTTGAAAAAGGAGATCGAGATCAAGAACCGTCAGCTCTCCGAAGCGCTGGCCGTGCAGGAAACGGCGGAGGAGAGGGAGCTGACAAAAGACGAGAAGGCCATGATCGCCGAAGGGTGCAAGGCATACGGCATCGCCGAGAGGTATGTGCTCAAGGCCCGGGTCGAGAAGACGGCCGACGAGAAGGTGGCCGTGATCATCACCCACGGCGGTGCGAAGGTGCATTATGCCAAGAGCATGGACCCGAAGAAGATCGTGCCCCTCGAGGCCCACCAGGTGGACGGGATCATCCGCAAGAAGATGAAGCCGGTCACGGGGGCAAAAAGGTAGTTCTCGCGCAGAGACACCGAGGCGCTGAGGAAAGGATCGAGAAATGGCAGACACACCCAAGAATCTGCAGTCCAAGCAAGACGTGAGCCTCGATGATGTGAGGGACCTGATCTGGGAAGCGCTCAGGGAGCGGGACAAGGACGCATACGTCAACCAGGTTTACGGCTCTTACATCATCTACCAGAAAGACGGCAAGTACTTCCGGCTCCCCTACTCCATCCTCGAGGGAAAGGTGCAGTTCGGGGACCAGGTGGTCGAGGTGGAGCGGGTCTGGGTCGAAATCAGGGCGCAACAGGCGGAAGGAGAGGAGGCCCTGACGATCGTCGTCAGGGTCAACCAGGCATCGGACCCGGAGGGGACGGCGTTCGAGGTCACGATCTGCGAGCCGGGGTTTTCTAAGAACGGCTGGTACTTCCCCGAGGACGTGCTGAGGGACGCGGCGGATCTCTTCAACGGTGCGGACGTGAACCTCTACGAGCTGCCTGAGAAGGGCGCGACCCACGTGCCCGATCACCTCTTCGACCTGAAAAGCCTGCTGGTCCGGAACAAGGCCGGGTGGCTGGACAACGTGCGCTTTGTGGCAGGCGAAGGGCTGAAAGGCGTGCTCCATTTCCTGGATTCCTTCAAGTGGCTTGGGAAGAACATCCTCAGGGCCATGCAGGCGGGGGCCAGGGTCTACGGGCTGTCGCTCGATGCGCCCACCAGGGCGGCCAAGGGGGTGGTGGACGGCCGGAACGTGATCAAGGCGGTGAAGTTTCTGGGGGTGGACTCGGTGGATATCGTTTCTCGCCCGGCAGCGGGCGGCAAATTCAACAGGGCGGTCGCCGCCCAAAACCAGGAGGGGATGGTAATGGACAAGAAACAGTTGTGGGACCTGATCAACAGCAAGCGTCCTGACCTTCTCAAGGGCAAGGAATTCGAGAAGGTGACGGATGCGGAAGTGGTGGAGCTTGCCCGAATGGCGATGGAGCAGCCTGCACCCGGACAGGGAAGCGGGGGAGCGGGTGAAGAGACGGACCGGTTCGCGAGCAAGGACGAGGTCGCATTGATCCGATGCGACATCACCCTGGAGAGCACGCTGGCAGCAAGCGGGCTCCCGGAATTCGCGATAAAGCGGGTCCGGACCAATTTCAAGAACAAGGTCTTCACGAACGAGGACCTGGAGCGCGCAATCATGGCGGAGAAGGACTACCTCGCGGCCATCGAGCAGGCCCACGCGGCTTCCGGCGGGAGCGCGGTGCCGGCCGGGTCGAGGATCGCCGGGGGGATCGGGAGCTTTCAGAAGGCGCAGATGGCCCTTGACCGGCTCTTCGGGCTAACCCAGGAGGACATGGTCGCATGCGCCAGGATGAGCACCCTCGACGGGCAACCCTTTTTCGTGGACATGGATTTCCGGGGGCAGCCGGTGGTGCGGAGCGCCCAGGATTACGACGGCTACAACGACGTGCCGCAGTTTCGGGGCATCCGTGAGGCCTACGAGTTCTTCACGGGCGATGCGGACGTGAGGGGCTTCATGAACCGGAAAAGGCTCCCCGGAGATCTCCGTGCGGCGCAGGACATAACAAGCGCGACGTTCTCTTACGTTCTCGGGAACACCCTGGGGCGGAGGCTGGTGAAGATCTACAGGCAGATGGACTTCAAGACGGCCCTCCTGATCTCCATCAAGAAGTCGGTCCGCGACTTCCGGCAGCAGGAGGCGGTGCTCGTGGGGGGATTCCCGGACATCGAGACGGTCGATCCCGAGGCGGCCGACTACAGGGAGATCGCGCCGGTCACCGACGAGGAGAGCACCTACACGCTGGGCCAGAAGGGGAACCTGCTCACGATCAGCCGGAAGACCATCATCAACGACGACATCCAGGTGATCCGAAGGCTCATCGACGGCTTCGCGCGGGCATTCGCCCGGACCCACGGCAAGTACGTCTGGAACATGTTCATCAACAACAGCAACTGCTCCGACGGCACGGGGTGGTTCACCTCCGGGCACGGGAACCTGGGAGCGAGCGCGCTCGCCCATGCCACGGCGTACACCGCCTATGTGGCGCTTTCGAAGATGACCGAGAAGGACAGCGGGGAGAGGATCGGCCTGGTCGACGGGAGCTTCAAGCTGAACCTGGTGGGGCCCGTCGACATCATGAACCTGATGGCGAGGATCGCGGACGAGGAGTTCTATTACAGCGCGAACGACCTCACGACCAAACTCCCCAACCCCCTTTACGGGAAGGTGGAGGACCACGTGATCCCGCTTCTCACCGACGCGAACGACTGGGGGCTGCTGCTTCCTCCGGAGCAGATCGACATGATCGAGATGGGCTACCTGAACGGGAGGGAAGAGCCGGAATTTTTCATCGCCGATACGCCCCAGGCGGAGCAGGTTTTCGTGGCCGACAAGATCCGGCACAAAGGAAGGCACGAGTATGCCGGGACGCCGATCGACCACAGGAGCGGGTACAAGGCGGTCGTTTAGAGTGCAATGACGAGTTAACGGAGAAATCCCCTTCGATCCCCCTTCAAAAAGGGGAGAGGAATAAGGAGGCAGGAGAGATGAAGAAGTGGATCGACAGTAAAATCGGCGGGCCGCTCCTCGTGGTGGCCCTCATCATGGCCGGGATCTTCGCGGTTCAGCTCGCGGTGGCGGCGAACGGCACCTTCACCACCAACAAGCACTGGAAGGCCAAATGGGAGAGGTTCAGCGCAACGGCCGGGGAAAGCATCAGCCTCGGGGACGCGGTGGCCCTCAACCGCTACAGCGGGAAGGCGTACAAGGCGGACGCGGATGACGCGGACAGAAGACCTGCGGTTGGATTCGCCGGAAACAGTGTTTCGGCGAACGGCACGCTGGAGATCGTGCGGCGGGGGCTACTCTCCGGGATGCCTTGCGGGCTCGGCACCGAATCGTCAAACGCGGTGACCCCCATTGGGACCCCCATTGTCCTTTCAACAGTGCAGGGACACGTTACCGTGTTCCAAACAGCTACCACGGGGGTCAGCCAGACCGTGGGTTATGCCTGGCCTCTTTCCGACCAGGCGGCCAAGGCCGGAGTGACCACGGGTACGGATACCTACCTGGTTGACCTGAATGCACCCCGGAGCGGCTCGTCCGGAGTCGCCTCGGGACAGTGGTATTAGGGGGCGCAGAACGCGCGGAGTCGGAGGGGCGTATGCCAACCTACGTATTTAGCCATAACTTGCGATCCTGGGCCATCCTGGGCCTATTTGCCGCCCTGATTCTAGCCGCTCCCAGGATGGTCCAGGGATCGGATAGGAAGACCGGGAACAAGGTCTTCGAGGCAAGCGCCGCCCATACTGCAGGAACGGAGTACTCGACCGGTTTCCTGGTGGAGAATTACGCCGAGGGGGTCCTGCTGGTCAATGTTTCGGCCATGACCGGGACCCCTGCCCTCCGCCTGGTCGCGGAGACCTCGGAGGATAACGAGACGTACTACTACCATTCGGAGATCGCGACCATTACCGCCACGGGGGCGACGGCCTACCCGATCACCAACTTCGGGAAGTACCTGCGGATGAAAGAGGTGATCAGCGGGACGACGGACGTCACCTTCAAGATCGAGGGGGTTTTCAAGAATTGAACCGGCAGGACTACATCGAGGCGGTGCGGAAACTCGTGCCGGGGGAGCTGCCCCTTGGAGAGCCGGACATCATCCTGGCCATCAGCCAGGGGCTGAAGACCTATTCGCGGCACAAGCCGAGGCGCGTGGTCGAGGACGTGGCCGGAGACGGCGGGTTCGACTACCCGGTTTCGGGGCTCGGGTACTGGTCGGATGAATTCAGCGTGGTGAAACAGATCGAGTATCCGGTTGACGACACCGACCAAACAGCCGACCTGCTGCTGGACGAGCAGTGGCACATTTACGAGAAGCCCGCGGGGAAGACGATCCGGTTCCTGGATGAAAAGCCCGCTTCGGATGAAAGCTTCAGGGTGACTTATACGGGCCTCCATACGTGCACCGACGGCGCTTGCACGATTCCCTCGATCGACGAGGAGGCGGTCCAGGCCCTTTGCGCTTCGAACTTTGCCGACATGCTGTCGACCTACTTCGCCCAGACCGGGGACAGCACCATCGAGGCGGACGTGGTCGACCACAAGAGCAAGTCGGAGCAGTACTCCTCGAGGGCCAAGGCCCTCAGAAAGTTCTACTACGACCACATCGGCATCAAGGAAGGGGTGCCCAGGGCGGCCTGCGTTACCCATGACCAGGACAAGGCGCCGAGCTGGGGGGCGGACAGGCTCACCCACAAGAGGAAAGAGCGATAGCCCATGTTCGAGCCGAAGCTGAAGATCGACATCTCGGCCCTCGAAAACCTCGGCCGGAAGTACCCGAAGGCCTCCAGGGAGGCGAGGATCGCGAAGATCACCGAGGCCCTCATGGTGATCGAGCGGGAGGTGGTGATCCGGACGCCTTATGGCGCCGGGCCTATCCACCTTCGTGAAGCCTGGACGGACCGGGTCTCGGTTTCGGGCGAGAGGGTCATGGGGGTATTCGGCAACCCGCTCGAGTACGCGGAGCCGGTCGAGCTGGGGACCAAGCCCCACTTTCCGCCGATCGGACCGATTGAGCATTGGGTGGAGAGGAAGCTCGGGATCGAGGGGAGCGACGCTAGAGCAGTGGCGTTCCTGATCGCCAGGGCGATTTCCAGACGGGGGACAAAAGGGGCCGGGATGCTGGAGAAGGGTTTTGAAGCTTCTCAAGGCGTGGTCATGGCCATTCTGAACGAGATCCCGGCGGAAATCGTGCGGAGGATCGGATGACGGGCATGGCTGAGATTAGAGAGCAGATTGCGGCCATCCTGGCAGCGGTCGAGGGCGTGGGCGTGGTTCACCAGTACCAAAGATGGTCGTCTGAATGGAAGAAGCTGCTGGATCTCTTCAAGCACACGGATGGGGACGGTGTGCAGCGGATCAACGGGCAAATGATCACCCGGTACGCAACGAGCCAGCGGAAGGTCACGCTCGGGGAAAAAGAGCGCGCCCATATTTTCCTGATTAGGGGTGTCTATTCCCTCAAAGACGAGGAGGCGACAGAGCACGAGTATCAGGCGATCCTGGAAAGGGCGGTGAATGCTTTCGACGAGGAGGAGAACGTGACGCTCAAAGACACGTGCCTCACAACCATACCGGACTGGGGGCCGATGGCCGATTCGGCGGGGCTTCAGATCATGCTGGTGGAACCCCGTCTTTTCGGAAGCGTGCTCTGCCACTACTCGGAATGCAGGATATGCGCGATCGAAAGAGTGGAGGATTAGCGATGGGTTTCGTCTTGAAAAAAAACACGGAGGAGTTCCAGGTGGTGGATGGGCCCCTAGCCGGAAGGAAGTTCAAGCGGGGCAAGGTATACGGGGAGATCCCCGAGGGCGAGGCGCACCGTTTCGAAAAGCTGGAAGACGTCTCGCGCAGAGAAGCGGAGACGCAGAGGGGTAAAAAGAAATGAGAAACTTCATGGCGACGCACAACCTGATCGCGGTTTCGGCCAACAACAAGGAGACCGCCATCAATACCGAGCAGACCCTGGACACGACCCTCCTTTGCGACATGGGGGACGTGATCAATCTGGAGCCCCGAAGGGAGAGCAACGCCGGGGAGGCGACCGGTTACGAGGAGCCGGACCTGGTCTATGACCTGGGCGCGAAGTCGGGGGCCCGGTTCACCTTCAATAAGGCCCAGCCGCAGCACTTTGCCTTCCTTATGGCCTATGCGCTGGGGTCGATCGCCACGGCCGCGGCCGGAACCGGGTACCAGCACACGATCACGCCGATCGCCGGGGACCTGGACGCGGACCGGTCCAACCCGTCTTTTACCGCGGCGATGCGGTTCGGATCCACCGTGCTAAAGAGACGGTTCGCCTCGATGTTCGTGGACGGGTTCACGGCCACATTCAGCAAGGATGAATGGTGCAAGATTCTCGCGGACATCAAGGGCACCGGGAAGGTCAGCGACAACATCGTCGAGGAGACGGTCAACGCCTATGCGGATGCCACAAGCCTTACGCTTGCGGCCAATGCGGTGCAGGGCGCGAGCGCGGCGGCCAGGCTGAACAACGTGCAGCGGATCCGGGTGGAGCTGACGGCGGGGCAGTGGACGGAGGTTACCTATTCGGCGGTCTCCGATGCCACGCCTGCGGTGATCACCATTTCGGCACCGAGCGTTTCACACGTGCTCAAGGATTACAAGATCCTCTACATCCCGAGCGAGGCGGCATGGTGCACGTTCCCGGCCCGGGTGACGGAGACTCCGCTCAGGGTATCACAAATGACCCTGAAGCTCGGGGGCACCTGGGACGGGTCGGCCTTCCAGGGCGGGCGGTCCATGACGGCGGAGATCAAACAGCTTGAATGGACGTTCAAGAACGGGATAGAGCCGGAGTTCGTTCCGGGGGCCGGGGGGACTTATGCGGCACGGGCCCTGCGGGAAGGAAGGACCCAGAGCATCAAGCTGGACCGGGAATTCAGGGAGTACATCCTCCAGCAGCACATCGACGACAACGATGAGTTCGGGCTCTACATCCTTGCCGAGGGTGCGGTCTACGACAGCCCGCACAAGTACCAGGTGGAGCTGATCTTCCCGGCAGTAGCGGTCTTGAGCGCGCCGATCAGTGTGGACGGAAAGCGGTTGGCCGAGGCCGGGGACCTGCTGGTGCTGGAGGACAGCACGTATGGGTCGGTGATCGCGAAGGTGAAGAACCTGCAAGCCACGTATGCTGCATAAAGAACATCTCGCGCATAGGCGCTGAGACGCAGAGGGGGGGATATGGCAAGACGACTGGGAGACGAACCGAACGAGCTGCGGGTCCGGGACAATCTCTCCGGGAGCGAGATCGTGCTCTACTACCGCATGCCCACGACCGAGGAGAACATCCGTTACACAAACGCCCTGGTCCGCAGGGAGGGGAACAAGCTGGTATCCAGGCAGGGCGAGACCCGGCAAAAGTACGGGGCGGCGATTCTGGTCGGGATCCGGGATGGGGACTTCGAGAGAAAGATCGGCGAAAAATACGTGCCGATCTCCAGCACGCACGGGTCCGAGGGCTACGACCCGGAATGGAAAGCGCATGTGAAAAAGCACGCCTCGGACCTGGTCGAGCTTCTGGCCGTGCATGTGTTCGAGCGCCCGGCCGAGGCCCTCGAGGGGGAGAAGGCAGAGAACGAAGAAGACCAGGGGGAGAGCCCTGAAAAAAACTGATGGAGGATCTCCGGGCCCTGCGCTCGGGGATCTGCAGCAGGAAGGAAGAGGAGAAGTGTTGCAACGAATTCGGCGACAACCTGGACTGGGCATGCGCGAACTGCGGAAAGAAGAAGAGCGCGGAAGACCTCGACATCAGCCCATACACCATAAAGATGCTCAGGGTCCGGCTCTTGAGGTTGGGCGGATATCCGTTTAAGCGAAACGATCTCACTCCGGAGGAGTGGGAAGATCAGGGGAAAATCGAACAATGGCTGCTAACACCGGAACAATAAGGCTCGAGCTGGTGGTCGACGACAAGGGGTCGGTGGCGCTGAGCAACGCAGCACTGAAGGGGATCTTCGCGCTCGACCGCCTTCGCGTCAAATCGAGCATGGTCGCGCGTCTCATGCGTTCGTCGTTCGCGTCGGTCAAGAGTGGCATCGGCGGCATTATCGACAAGCTCATGAACTGGAAGACCGCCCTAGCCTCGCTGGTGGGGTTCGGGGGGTTCGGCCTGCTGGCAAATCAGACTATCAACGGGGCTTCAAGCTTCGAGAACATGCGCCTCTCCCTCGACACAATGACCAAGGGCCAGGGAGCGACAACGCTGAACCAGCTGAACGAATGGGCCCTCAAGATGCCTGTGAATACCCAGAAAGCGGTGCAGAGCTTCATTATGATGAGGGCTATGGGTCTGGACCCGACGCTCGCCCAGATGACCACCCTTGTGGACACCATGAGCGCCCTGGGGGGCAATGCGGAGACGCTGGAAGGGATCGCCCGGGCGCTCGGCCAGATCCAGACCAAGGGCAAGGTGAGCGCGGAAGAGCTGATGCAGCTCGCGGAGCGCGGAGTGCCCGTGTTCGAAATCCTGCGGGAGCGGTTCGGGGAGGTTGACACGTCTTCCCTCAACGCGGCCCAGGCGATCGAGGCCATTTTTGCGGGTCTCGATGAGCGCTTCGGGGGGATGAGCAAGAAGCAGCAGAATGCCTGAGCGGGATGGTCGAGAGCGTCAAGAGCTACTGGACCGAGGTTCAAAGGCTCATCATGGAATCGGGTCTCTTCGACTTCATGAAGGAGAAGCTGTCCGGCCTGGTTGACTGGCTCGATAGAGCGAAGTGGAGCGGCCAGATGCAGGACTTCGCCAAGGGACTCTCCGACTGGATCGTCGGGAAGCTGAAGGAGGTGGAGAGCTACGTCAAATCCATACAGGTCTCGTTCAAGGAATGGGAACCCGCCTTGAAAGACGTTGCTTCGTTCCTCTCAGGCTTGCTCACCCTGGCCAAAGGAATTGCGTGGGCATTCAACGTCGCGGGCAAAGCCCTGGGGACAGGGGGCGCCATGCTTTATGGCCTTTCCGAAGAGGCCGGGACCGGGCCGGGGGATATGCATGGAGGAGCAGAGCCTTACGAGCATGGTGGTGCGGAGCAAGAGACCGGGTGGAGGCCTTTCATTGGCGGGGCCGGTACGACCGTGAACAACTATTTCAACCAGAATATCAGCCGCTCGGACGCGGTTGCGATCGCAACCGAGACAGAGCGGCAGAGCTATAGGGACGGGGAATAATGGCTGCGCCCATCTTCCGAAAAAGCGGATACAGCGATCTGACCCTGAGTAAGCTCATCTATGGGCTGGACCGGCCGCAGACCAAGGTGCAGGTGAAAGAGCGGACCGCGGGCGGCGAGCTGCAGGTGGAAGACCTGGGGGTCACGATTCGTGAGCGCGTACTGCCGATGTCGAAGCTCACGGATACCGAGGTGGCTGACTTCAGGACCTGGCACGATACGGTGCTGGACGGCGCCGTAGAGACCTTCACCTTCATCGATGAGGACGGCACGAGCCACACGGCCAGGTGGGTGGACGACACGTTCAGGGCGCCCAGGACCTCGTACAACCGCAACAACCCGGATGCGATAACGCTGGAGATCGTTTCAACGCCGTAAAAGACGTTGGAAGTTGGAGGTTAGAGGTTGGAGGCAAAAGACATCAAGATTGGCGACACGGTGAGGGTACCAAATGAGTTCACGCGGCCGGGATCCCCGCGGGTGCAGGCCACGGTGACCAAGGTGGACCCACCCTGGGTGTGGGTGCGGTTTGACTACGTGGGGAAACAGCGGAGCAGCAAGCACCGCATTGAAGAAGTAAGCAGCTAACCTCAGCGCCTCTGCGTCTCTGCGCGAGAACCTGGTTTTTGAATGAGATCCGATTTAAGCGCACAATTTCAAGCGGCAATGAACGCCTCAGGCAGGAGGCCGCGCCTGCTCTCCATCTGGCATTTCGACGATGGGGACGTGTACGTCAGCGACCAGACCCTGGGCGCTGCGGACGGGCTCGATAACGAGTACCAGGCCCTGGTGGAGGACTGGGGGAAGATAGGGGACGTCGGGGATCCCCGCGACCCGTACTCGAGCGAGATCCGGCAGTGCACCATTACCTTGTGGAACGGCGGGGACAACCCGTTCAGCGATCGCTTTCTCTCCCAGGATCCGGAGAACGTGCTGGTCGATGTGTACCAGTGGTTCTACGGCCTGGCCGAGTCGCACAAGGCGCTGATCGACCGGTTCGTCTGCCAGGACCCGATCGGGACCGAGGAGGTGAGCCGTCTGCTGCGGGTCGACCTGGTCTCGCTGCCAATGCGATACGACGGGCCGGTGGGGGACGTGATAAAGCTGGCGGACTGGCCGAACTCCAAGGAGGAAGACCTTGGCAAGTATATTCAGCTCGTGATCGGCGCGCCCGGGTACGTGCGATCGCTCTGCGTGCGGACCGCGCCCAAGGCGACGCTGTTGGGCTCCATCCTTGCGGACACCACGGAGATCACGGCGAACGAGGACCTGGACGCGGAGGGGTTTGCGCAGACCGGCTCTCTGCAGATCGGCAATGAGCGGATGACTTACTCCTCGAGGACGGGTGACACATTTTACATCTCGCAGCGCGGGGCCCTCGGCACGATCGCGGCCGAGCATCTGAACCAGGAAGAGATCCAGCAGCACGTGACGGATTTCACCTATGTGCTCTCACGCGGGCCGGTGAGCTCCATCGGGAACGTGAAGGTGGCCGGGCTGCTCGCACCGGGCTCGATTTACACCGCATATCCCGTGCTCAACCCGGCGAGAGTGGTCTTCTCCGAAAAACCCTACGCCCTCGATTATGCGAAGGGCTCGGCATTCCTGGAAATGCAATTCGACGCGGTCGCCGGCGACAACAATGCTCTCTATCCGCACCTCGCTTATGATCCGGCATCGGTCACCAGCGCGGCCCAGATCAGCGAGAGCACTCCGCGGTTGTCCCTGAACCAGGTGACCTCAAACCCGGACCGGGGCGAAATCGTGAAAGCGTACCTCATGGTGGAGTGGTTCGCGCAGAGCGCGGCCCTGCAGCATGACCGTGTAAAAGTAACCCTCAACGGCGCCGTGCTGGGGTACCTGGAGCGGCCGAGCGAGGAGGAGCAGCTCTCGATCGACGCCGAGGTCGATATCGATCATGGCCATTCGCACACCCTCAGCGGGGAGCACTCCCATTTTTTGACTGATCCGACGTTCGGAACCCAGGAAAGCCCGCACGGCCATGCCAGCACCGTATCTGAGCAGACCAGGCGGCATGCAAGCGCGCAGTTGAGCCTGCCATACAATCAGACGGGGGCGGTCACAATCAACGGCCCGGCCAGTTTTAACTCGGCGACCCTGCATTGTCGTACGTCGCCCAATTATGGATGCAGCGTGCTCATCAACGGGAGCTGGGTGTTGACCGGAAGCGGGGATAGCTACATCGGCGTGAACGTGAGTCCTGGAACCATTTCTCTTACATTCAAAAACACCCAGGCATCCGGCTTTACGCAGATGATTTATGAGATCTGGATCGATTACGTGATCACATCGGTGATTCAGCCCAATGTGACCGGTGTCAGTGTTGCCAAATATTCTAGCGGCTCGAACGCGCAGGACTCGGACAAGGCAACGACCGACGTGAATGACCTCAGCACCCAGAACCGCGAGGTCGCCCTGAACGGCGCGGAGGTGACAAGCAAGAGTGTGGTGGAGGCGTTTGATATTACCAGCACCGTCAACCAGGACTGGAGCTGGTTCACCAGCAAAAACGTGAAGATCGAGTACGAGGGAACGATCGACAACCAGACCGTGTTCATACTGCACGTGTTTTTCGAAATCGAGTTTCGCCGCGTGGAGCGCGTCTTTTCGGACGATGTGACCGCGGACGTGGAGGGGCTCATCGATGACGCGAGCGGGACGTACACCGGCACGCCCAACGCCCTGATCACCCGGCCGGACCACGTCCGGAAATACCTGCTGATGAACCGGGGCGGGCTGCCTGAGACGAACATCGACACCGATTCTTTCGCGACCGCCGGCGTTCGATATGCGGCGGAGGACTACACTTTCAACGGTGTGCTACCCGGAGATCTCACCGTACGGGAGGCCGAAAAAAAGCTCTCCCGGGAGTGCCGGTCGCGCTGGTTCTGGGACGCGGGGCAGGCGCTCATCAAGATCCGGGAATTTCAGGGCGACTGGACCTATGACAAGACCTGGGTGCAGGCCTCCGCCCCGCTCAGGCTCAAGGGCATGAGCATGGAGCGAAAGAGGGTGCAGGACATCATCAACCGCGTGCATCTCTACTACTACCGAGACTGGACCAGCGACGAGACCGGAATCGAGGCGTATCTCTCCATGTCGCCGGCGCAGGACAACGAGAGCATTGCCAGGCATGGGATCCGGGAGAACCCGGAGAAATTTCGGTTCGACCTGGTGCGCGATGCGGCGATGGCGGCGGACCTGGCCGCATTTTACCTGGAGGACGGGGCGCCGAGCTCGTTCTACACCATCGAGGCGTTCTTGCCCGCTTTCGACTTGCAGAAAGAGGACCACATCCGCCTGACCCACGCTTTCACGAACCTGCAGAAGGCGGCCATGAGGATCGCCGGCATCGAGCGGGTGTGCGGGAGCGGGAAGCTGCACCGGGCAAACCTGCTGCGGTTCGTGATGGAGACATGGTACAGGCTGATCCAGGTGGCGAAGCAGGACACAGTGAAGGTGAGTGATCTGCTGCACATCACATTAGCGTTCAATGACACGATTGTCGACGGAGTGGGCGTCTCCGATCTGCTCAAGTTTGGGTTCAATTTTAGCGACACCGTGAGTGTGAGCGAGGCGCTTGCGATTGTGGTGACTTGGGCGCTTACCCAGAGCGACATGGTGACCGTGACCGACAGCCTGGCCGCCCACATGGAGGTGATGTTGGGGGATACCGTGCAGGTTCGGGAGTTTTTGGACTCCGAGATCGGGAGCGGGTTCGGCATGGGGGCCTTCGGGGACAGCCAGTTCGGGTCACAGAGCGCGATGGATCATAACCCGGAGGAATTCGTATCGTGCGTGGATGAGTTGGCGATCGCGCTGAGCTGTGCGCTGGCCGACACGGTGACCGTGACGGATGAGCTGATTTTCAGCAGTGGCTTTGGGAGCCCGGCTTCGTGGGTGGATGACGGGTTCGGTAATGTGCCGTTTGGAAGGTAAGCGGATGTTCTCGCGCGGAGACGCAGGGACGCAGAGAAGTTCAATGAAAGAGAAAGTGAAAAACTTTGTTAGAGCGATCGCCGGGCTGCAGGACAGGGTTCGGACGCAGGATCATCTAGACGTGCAGATCAAGCGGGCGCCGAAGGTGATTGGGATCCACTGCGGACACGAACCATATTACCTGAGCATCGATGCCAAAGGGCGAAGGAAGTTCGTGCCCACGGAGACGCAGAAGGAAGTGAGGACGGACCTGCGTTGTCCGCTGTGTCTTAGGATGCTGTGCGCGTACGAGAAGGGAAGAAGTAGGCTGAAGACGGATCAGGGGTGGAAATGAGCCAGGGGTCAGAGGACAGAGGTCAGGGGTCAGAGAAGGTCCAGGGTCCAGGGTCCAGGGTCGAAATCGTATCTCACGTGCCGCTGCCAGACGGACTGTGGTTTAAGGCCGAAGGCACGTTTGAGCTGAAGATTGAGGTCGTGAACAGAGAATCAGGAGATCCTGGCCTGGACATTTTCGTGTACCACAATGGAAAACTGCAAAAGACCCTCCCACGTATGTGTAAGGGCGATCGTTTTACGATCAACCATGCATGGTCCAGCAAGGGTGGGCCGGTGGCAAAACCTCATTTTCCCCTGGAGATTTACTGGAAGGGGCAAAAGTACCTACTGAACGAGACGAAGGGGGGGAAGCTTCTCCTCACCAAATAACTACTCGTTAAGGCCCGCCAGACAGCGCAGATAGCGCAATCCAGCACAAAGGCCAGCAAAGGAGATCAACTCATGATCACCAGCCTTGTGCGATGGATCGCGAAAGCAAAGAAGAGATTCTGGTTCGTCATTCTGGCGGCGCGCCTGGTTTTTGGCAGCATCGAGAACGTGGGGGCGTTCATACGCTCAGGGGTCCGGGTGATCGGGCAGGTCACCATTGAGATCCGCGGGCCCGACGGCTCTTTGAAATTGTGCGAGACGGTTCCCAACCTGGTGGTGAACACGGGGCTCTACCACATTGCCGACCAGATGAGCGACCAGGGCAATGCGGCCATGAGCCACATGGCCATTGGTACGGGTACAACGGCCGCAGCCGCCGGCGACACCGCGCTGCAGGCTGAGGCGGATAGAAATGCCCTTGATTCGACCACCCAGGGCAGCGGAGCGGACGCGAACAAGGTCACTTATGTTTGCACCTGGGCGGCCGGCGACGGCACTGGCGCCATCACCGAGGCCGCAATCTTCAACCAGGCGGGCGCCGGGGTGATGCTTTGTCGCAGCGTTTTCTCGGTCAAGAACAAGGGCGCCGGAGACTCGATGGTGTTGACCTGGGTAATCACGTTCAGCTGATAATGTTTCCCCCTTCTGTAAAGGGGGAGCGAGGGGGATTTCATGAAGAGAAGAGCGATGTTCCTTTGCGTGGCTGTCCTTGTTTTGCTGATTGCGGCTGCTTCACCTCAAAAAGCAATGGCCACGAGCGAATGGAGCGACGAGTTTTTTATCGAGCTGCCCGGGCGCGGGGACGTGGGCTGGGATGACGCGTACCGGATCGCGCAAAGGACTTGGGAGGTGAACATCGCTCCCATGCTGAAGGGTAATCATTTCCTTTCCGGCGCCAGCCCCAGCAATGCTGCGACAGGGCTGGTCTTGAGCTGGTCTGGCGCAACGCTCTTCGTGAACGACCGTGTTTACACGATGGCAAGCGGCGCGACCACGGTGCCAAACAACACCGATATAATCTGGATCTCGGCCGTTGCCCTGCCCGGGTCGACCACGGGCGCGACGGTGGACGTGAGAGCCGGCGAGCATTATCCGCCCTCGTCGGTTTCCGGCTGGTATGTGCCGATCGCGATCGCCAAAAGCGAGGCGGGCAATGTTACCCGCATGAAGGACATCCGGAACATGGGGCCGCTGAATGCAAGCAAGTCCCAGCCTTATCGGATTAACCTTCTGACGAACAGCCGATTTGGGGCGTGGAGTGCTTCGGACGCACCTCACAAATTGAGCGGTGTGTCCGTTGACGCGATCTCTGCTGGGCAGGTTATTCTGGCAGCTTCTCCCTCTTTTACTATAGAGGTGGGGCAACTGTTCACGTTCGGAGGAAGCGGTTCAAGCCCGGGAGATACGGGGGTAAGCGTCTACGAAGTTACAAGTGTCACAGGGCAAACTCAGTTTCAGTTGCATTCGACCGGAGTCTACACGGGGGTCACAAATATCTATTTAACCGGGCCAGGAGGTTCACTGAAAACCCCTGATACTTGGGGACACGCCACTGGTAGCTATAGCGCATATCGTGTCCAGACGGGTGAGGGGGCACGCGACGGAAGTTTGTACTCTGCCTGGGTCATTAAGAGCTCGGATGCAGATGCATCTTGGTATTGGCCGAAGGGGTGGAACATATCCTCGAATTACAAGCAATACGCGGGCCGGACAGTCACAGTGGCAAGTTGGGTCAGGTGCTATCGGGCAAATAGTTTCTATTGGACCCTGAACAGTGGCGCTGGAGGAGGAATGAGTGGGGTAACATCGGACCCGCACTCCGGGAACGGACAATGGGAATGGATTGAGAAAACCTACGAAATTCCTTCCGATGCCGGAGCGTTTTATATCCGTCCGGAAATGATAGGCCCCAGCGGGACCTCTTTCTACTTTACCGAGCCGATTCTCGTTTATGGGAACGCGATTGGTAAAGGCAATTACATAGCACCTCCAGGAGAGATAGTGTGGTTTGAGTCGGACTATATTCGACTCTATAACTTCAACTCGGTAAATCTTTCCGCTGATGCCACTATAAACCTCGAGGCGGAATCCAAGGGAGTTGTTCCCAAAGGCGTAAATGCCATATATGCGGCAATCGGTGGGACCTGTGCGTCTGCTTCTCAAGCCCTTTACCTTTCGACCCTCACCTCAACGATTAGATATGGAGTCATTCTTCACTCACAGGTTATCTCGCAGATGATGTCTAACTCTGGCTGGCAACCCTGCGATGCAATCAGCGGAGACATTGCGATTCGGCGAGGGAGTACCTGGTCGGCCATCTTCGTGGACATCCTTGGAATCCAATACAAATGAAGGAGGTGGTTTAGATGAGATCGGCAACCAAGGTTTGTGGCGTGTGGTTCTTCATGGCGCTTTTCACTCTCATTATGCTCCCACCTGCATCATATGCCGAGGTGATCCTAAACGGCAGCAAGCCCATTGACCCGGAAAAACAGTGGGTATTCGTTACCGTGATGGTTGACGGGCAACCCTGCAAATTCACACACGTTGCGCCGACTGGAGTCGCGGGGCAGGCATTGCAGGATTTCGTGAGTGCGCAGGAACCATCCTATCGTCTAGACATTCTGCGCGATATGTACCCGGCCGCGCCGCCTAGCGCAAAGGCATCGCTGATCGAAATGGAAAAATGGATCGCTGAGGGTTGCAGGATTAGTACGGGTCCCAAATCGACCGTTACGGCCGTGAGGGTTCCTTGGTCCGGAACGCACCCACTCGAGTTGCAGATCCGGACGGCCGTCGACGCGGCCCAGAACATTGATGAGTTGAAGGCGGTTTTGAGAAGCATGTTGGATAAATAAGAGGAGCAGGCGAGGATGTGGCAGACATCCCCACTGACCCGATGCGCCAACATCGGATCAACCGCACAAGGCGATCTGCTCCTATGCCTGGATCCAGGCGAGCGGGGTTATATCGCAGATCACCGTTACTGGAAAGGGGGATTTGTGAACAGTCCTTTGCCCTACATCGGAGGGAAGAGCAAACTCGCCGAAACGATCATCAAAATGATGCCGGAGCACCAGGCTTATTGCGAAGTGTTCTGCGGGGCTGCATGGGTCTTCTTCCGGAAAGAGCCTTCGAAATTTGAGACGGTCAACGACTTGGACAGCGACCTGGTCGCCTTCTATAGGGTTTTACAGCACCACCTGGAAGAGTTTTTGAGGCAATTCAAGTGGGTGCTCGCCTCGAGGGAATGGTTCGAGGACTGGGAAGCGCCAGCAGAAGGCGGGTGGGTTGACGGACATCCAGCGCGCGGCCAGGTACTACTATCTTCAGCGGCTTTGTTACGCTGGGAGAGTAAAGGGAAGGACTTTCGGATCAGGACCTTTGAGGAGCCCTCGGATCAACCTGATTCGCCTCGAGGAGGAGCTTTCGGCCATTCACCTGCGGCTTGCCCGAGTGACTATCGAGAACCTGCCCTGGCAAGCGTTCCTTTCCAGGTACGACAAGGATCGGACCTTCTTCTATCTCGATCCGCCTTACTACAAGGCGCCTTACTACGCCCACAACCTGGAGTTGAGAGACTATCGGGAAATGGCCCAGGTCTTGTCCGGGATAAAGAGCAGATTCATTCTGAGCATCAACGACGTCCCCGAGATGAGGGAGACGTTCGAGCGATTTAAGGTCAGAGTGGTGACCTTGAAGTATACGGCTGCGAAGGAGGAGAACACCGAAGGAAGAGAGCTGCTGGTCAGCAACTTCTAGAAACCAAGCATCAGCCTGCAAAAATCGACCTGTCGAGCGGCAAGTGCCGGATCGAACAGGTTTTTTGCGCCCTTCGATCCGGCCTCAAATTCTTGTCGCAGAATATCTTGCATTTTGTCGCAGAATAGCTTTCACCGGACAGCTAGACAGAAGCTAGACAGAGGGGAAATTTACGAAAAAAAAGCAGGTTTGCTGTTCAGCTAACCTGCTCTTTTAAATTACCTTTCTGGTCGGGACGACTGGATTTGAACCAGCGACCCTCTGAACCCCATTCAGATGCGCTACCAGACTGCGCTACGTCCCGATTTTCGAACGAATTCATTGTATACGGCCGTCCATTTTTGTCAAGGCGAAATGCTGACAAGGGAGATGCAGGCTATAAGATGCAGGCTGCAACGGATTGGTTATGCGCCAAAAGATAAGAGGCGCACCGGTTCAAATCGGATGCGGGATCGTCGCGACCCTTCGTCCCCACACAGGAGCGTGGGGACGATAAGAAAATGAAGAGCGTGGGAACGGAAAGGAAAAAAGGGCGTGGGGAAAACAAGGAATCGGATCCGGGAGCGTGGAAAGGATGAGAAAAATGGGAGTGTGGGAAGAAATAGTAGAGATGGGGAGGGGAAGATAACAAAAAGGGGCGTGAGGAGTAGGGAAAGGGGGTGGACGCTAGCAATCGAGCAGCGGGGGTTCGAGGCAGAATGCACTGGAAATTGTGCAGGCGTGACCGGAATCGAAGGCGTCCCACCCAGCCTCCCCTGCAAAAACCCTCGGAATATCAGCTTGGGGAAACCTGGCACGTCATTTGCTTTATATTCGGTGCTATCTGCTGCCAAGACCACGAGCGGGGTGCCCCTATGAGCCGGGTCGAATGCATCAGCAACCGCAACATCCGAATGATCGCCGCATATGTCAGCAGCAAGGTCGGGCACTCCAACGGCCTTTTCGAAGGCCTTCCCTACCCGACCGAACGGTTTCCTTCCAGCGAAGACTTCTTCCTGAACGAGGATGAATGGACCACACACGAGAATTTTGTCCGTGTCTTCCGGCGCGGGAAGGAGATGACCGGGGAGCCCTACTTTTACTTTTACTGCGGCGCCTCGGCCGCACCCCTGCGCTCCTGGGGCCGTCTGGACCATTTCGCCCGCGTTTTCGCAGGTCCGAGCGAAGGCTTCAGGAGGCTCCCCTTCTTCAACAAGAATTTCACGGACACCAAGGAACTCGACGTGATCCTCCCTCCCACCTATTCCAAGAACTGCAGGAAGATTCGGACGGTCCTCAGGATTCACCATCACGAAGATATCGATGTGCACAAGGACTTTGTCGGCGATCCTTTCTCCAGGGGAATCATCTCCATCATCCCGTGCATATGGGGCCTCAGGCCTGCAGTCATTCGACAGCCGCTCAATCCATACGACCCCGAGATCCTCTTGAACCAGGAGCCTGAGTTCGCCCCCTTTCAGCTCGAAGCCAGGGTGGAGTCCGATTGCCTCTGGGTAAGGGATCCGGCGGACTCGCTCCGCAAGAAGGTCGGACGCAGGGTACTCCTCTGCCCGGATCAGGTGGCCGGCATTCCGGTTTACCTCGGCAGATACGTGGAAACGGAGAGTCCGAGATCGAGCGATCAGGGGGAGGCCGTGGATGGACTTCTCATCACCGAGACCGTTCGGGCCGGAAACAGGGTCCTCCTGAAGGCGGGGGAGATCTTCAAGGCACCCTATTTCATCCTGGACATCACCTATGACCGGTTCTCTTTCCGGAACCGCGTCGCCCAGCTCTTCCGCCCAAGAGAGAACCACGAGGAGTCAGGCACGGGGTTGATCGAGACCATTAACCGGCTCCGCGAGACCGTACGGGCAAGAAACAGGGCCTACAGCGAACTGGAAGGGGTGAACGGAGAGCTGATGGAGGCCAAGAAACGGGTGGACGAGTATGCGAAGACCCTGGAGCAGAAGGTGGAGGAAAGGACGTCCGAGCTTCGGAAGGCGCAGGAGGAACTGATCCTCTTCAGCCGCGACCTTGAGTCCAAGGTGAACACCCAGGTGGAACAGCTCAGGAACTACAACGAGCTGATGCGGTACCTCTCCCCGAAGATCGCGGAGAAAATCCTGGCGACCGGAGGGATGCTCGGCACAGAGCCGCAGAGGAAGATGATGACGGTGCTCTTCTCCGACATCCGAAGCTTTTCATCTTTTACCGAAAACCTGGAACCGGAGGAACTCTTCCATCTCCTCCACAAGTACATCTCCGAGATGACCCGGATCATCCATCAGTATGAAGGGACGCTGAACAAGATCATCGGAGACGGCATGCTGGTATTCTTCGGGGATCCGATCCCCATGCCGGACCATGCCGAGAGGGCGGTGAAGACGGCCATCGACATGCAGAGGAAGGTGGCCGAACTGAAGCGGGAATGGCGCCATTACGGCCACGATCTGGGGATCGGGATCGGGATCAACACGGGGTATATGACGGTCGGGAACATAGGATCGGACCTCCACAAGGACTACACCGTCATTGGAAACCAGGTCAACGTCGCGGCCCGACTGGAATCGCTCGCAAAAAGCGGGCAGATCCTCATCAGCCAGCGCACCTACAGCCGGGTCAAGAACCTCGTTGAAGCGGAAATGGTCGGTGAGAACCACGTGAAGGGCATCTATCATCCGGTCATCACCTACAACGTGAAGGTACCGATGGAGCTTTCAGCTGTCAGCGTTCAGCTATCAGCCTAAATCTCCGTAACTCAGGTCCTTGGCTCTGCCGATCGCGCGAATCCGGAACAGGTCATTTCCGGATGAGCACTGGTGAACGGAGGCAAATCAGGATCGTCGGACAGCCCGGGAAGAGCGATTTGACTTCAAGCTCACAATCCAATACATTACGACACATTCGGAAAGAATGCCGAAACGGACCCCCACTTGAAACCACAGAATCGGAACTCCTGCGGACCTGCCATGAAGGGAGACATCATCTTCGATGTAATCGGCAACACGAGCCCATTCTCCATGATGGGCGAGAGCAGCGGATATATGGTCACCGTGGATGACCGTTCCTATCTGCTGGAGTGCGGTTCCCCCATCTTTCCCACCCTTGGATACAAGGGCATTGCCCGGATTCAGGGCATCTTCGCCACCCACTCCCACGAAGACCACAAACGATGGTTCACCGACATTGTGCTCTTCACTTTCTACAACCCACTGGTCAAACACAAGGTGAGGCTCATCTCCTCAGAGTCGGTCCTGGACGAGTATGCCAAGAACTCCAAGGGCGCCCTCGAGCGGTCCCTTTCCGCCGACTCCAAGCGGGTCGTGGATGTGCCCTATGACAGCATGGTGCAAAACATCGTCGTCGGACCCAGGAGCAGGTACCGGATAGCGCTCAAGACCACGGAAGACGGCGGGTTCCGATACCAGGTGGAGGACAGCGCCGGCGCTCCGGTGGGACCCGAACGGGCAAAGATCGTCATCAACCCCGCTGCGAACCGGCCCCGTCTCCTCTTCCGGGACCCCGTGAGCGGAGAGTGGGTCGAGCCCGAAAGCTACTACCCGTTTTCCTCCAGCGTCTTTTACGAGGAGGACAAGAACATCTTCCACGATGAAGCGGCCGGACTGACCGTGGAGGCCATCAAATCCTGCGCCTGGCACGGGGTCCCGACCGTGGCCTTCCGGTTCAAGACCAAAAAGAACTGCCTGCTCTTCAGCTCGGACACGGTTTACAGGCCGTCTCTGTGGCGTGAGCTCTACCAGGAATACCGCACACCGGTCTTCCGGAACATCACGCCGGAGGAATTCGAGAAAAAATCCATCCTCTATGGCGATATCAACGACTTCATAGAAAGGACCTGGAGCCGGGAGCGTTATGAGAGCGCCATGTCCTCCTACGACGGCGCCGTGGTCGTCCATGATGTGGCCAGCAAGGGAAGCGTGGTGCACACCGACTACTCCGATGTCGCGAACTGTCCCATCAGGCACCTCATTCTGACCCATAATCCGGACAACATCACGGCCTTTCGGCCCATCCTCACCTCAGGCAAGAGGCTCGTCGTCAGGGACGGGCGGCCTTATGAATCGGTCAAGGGCGTACTTCACAAGCTGGACGCGGACGTATACATCCGCCACTTCGCATGCAACATGGTGGGGTACAGGTCTCCCAGGGGGGCATACAAGGTGATCGAGCGGGATGGGACCCTGGGCATTGTGGAGGCCCGGAGCGCCGACAAGGGGATTATGAAGGTGAATCTCTATGAGGATGTGGGGGGCGAGTATTTCCCTGTGCTCAAGGATCCCGGACGGTTCTACACCGTCCGGACGGACGGAAAGGTGGAAGAGGTGACGGTCGAAGAAAGGTCGAGCAGAGGGGTGGTGGTCAAGGGCAGGCGAGGCAAAATCGGGAAAAACGGCCGGAGATGAAGGCTAACGATCCTCTTCGGACCCGCCGATATCCACAAGCCGGTTCAGGTCCCCCACCGCATGCCGGATCCCTTCCACACCTTTGGCCTGCTCCGCGGAACAAGCGGCGATCTTGCCCATGAGCTCCACGACCCTGCCGACCCTTTCGGAAAGATCCGAGATCCTTTTGCTGGTGTGCGATACGAGCTGGTTCCCGCCCTCGATCTTGCTGACCGTATTTTCCACCAAACCCGCCGTGTTCTTGGCGGACTCGGCCGACTTCATGGCCAGGTTTCTCACCTCCCCGGCAACCACTGCAAACCCGGCGCCCGCCTCCCCTGCCCTTGCGGCCTCCACGGCCGCGTTCAAGGCGAGCAGATTGGTCTGAAAGGCGATCTCATCAATGGTCCTCATGATCTTGGACGTCTCCTTGCTCGCGTTGGAGATCTCGTCCATGGAGCCCGTGAGCTCCGACATGGAGTGGTTGGCCTGCCGAACCACGGCCTCGGACTCCTTCATGACCCTGTCCGCCTCCTCGGCAGAGCCCACATTGTCCTGGGCCATCCCCGCGATCTCCTCAGAGATCCTCGCGAGTTTACCGGCGCTCTCCCGGACCTTTTCGAAGGTTTTTCCGAGATTCTGGGCCATCTTCTCGATCTCCTCCTGCGACTGCTGCTGTTCAGCGAGCGCGGCCTGCTGCATCTGCTCCTGGATCTGAAAGGCCCATTTGAGCCCCCGATCGTTGAAGTAGATGGTGATGCACAGACCCAGGAAAGGACCGATCGTGTTGGCGATGTGTGCCTCGATCATCTGCTTTTCCGTCAGAGGAAATGTAGGGAGAGGGATTCCTTGCACGTGGATGAAGGTATAGGTGAAGATCTCCAGCAGCATGACGCCGGACCAGAATATCATGCTCCGAAAGCCGACAAAGGTGGCTGCGAACACCGGAAGGACCAGGTTCCAAGCAACTCCCGAGGAGAGAAGCCCGCCCGTGTAGAAAGGGAGAATCGTGAAATGCCAGGCCATCGCCGCCATGATCCCGTTCCCCATGACGGCAATCGACCCGGTCCGCCTGAAGATGAACGGGATCACGAGGGAGACCACGATCATGACTACAAACATGCTTACAGCCAGTTGGTTGCACCCCAGCTTGTACCACTTGAGGAAATTGGGGAAAAAGAAGAGGAAAGCGATCTGGGTGAGCAAGACGAGCTGTCTGGCCTGACGGTAAACGCGAGGATCTCGGTTCAGGCTTTCGGGGATGAAAAAGGAGATGTACCTGTCGATCATATCCGGCTCCTCTCGGGAGTGCAGACGGAAATCCCACCGCACCATCCATCTGCACAGGCTTCCTCCTTCCATGGACCACGGGAGGACACGTGTTAGGATCGGCATTTCCCGCCAAGACTTGAAGCTTAAGGATGCGAAATGAACCGGAATCGGGGAGAATGCCGGCGCAGTCGGAAACGTCCGGAAGGAGTTGGAACGCGGAAATCGAATGGAAAACGCGATTCGTCCCAGAAGGAATCATATTCTCGCCCGGTAGTCGACTGAACGAAACCGGGTCTTTTCATGGCAGTTGTGGCCTTGTTATGCCTCGTTTTTGCAAGGGTTTCACACTCCACTAGAAGAGGTCGTCGTCCAGCCCGCCCCCGGGCATCTGACCATGCTCCTGGAGGTATCGCTGGATCAACTCGCTTTCCCTCTTGGAGTACATTTTGTCTTCTTCGAAATCGAACCATTTTGCCTTTTCGTATTCTTCGAGGGCCTGCAGCAGTTCGCGCCTCAGGTTGGCCGTCCCCTGTATGGCCAGGACATGGTGGTTTTCGTCATAGAGATGGAATACGCCCTCCGTCTCCGGAACCGGTTTCACATGCTCCGGATTGAAAGCCAGCCGGTTCTCGGGGGGCGAGGGATTGCACCCCATGAAGAGGCGCAGGTCGCATTGGAGACAGCGGCTTGCCTCCTTCGCGGCCTGCTCTTTGGAAAGACCGAGGGAGACCTCCTGGAATCCCTGACGCCTGAGTGAGAGGTCGAGTTCCGGACCTTTTTCACGACTCCAGGAGGAGAAGCCCTCTGTACGTCCGAGGTATTGTCCCGGCGCGCCCCGCTCGAAGAGCGTCTCCTCGATCACGCCGCTACCCCCCAGGGCCTTATCCATTTCCGAGGCCGCCTTTCGCCCGGCTGCGACGGCGTGGATGATCGACCCCGGCGCCGTGGTCGCATCCCCTCCGGCGTACACGCCGGTCATCCCTGTGCAAAGCGTATCATGGTCGACGACGATGAGCCCTCTACGAGTGGAGATCCCCTTCTCTCCCTCCAAAAAAGAGAGGTCCGCTTCCTGCCCGACCGCCAAGATCACCTGATCCCGGGCGATCACTCTCTTGGCCTCCCCGTACCGTGGATGGAACAACCCCTGGTCATCGAAGACCGAAACGCAGTCAACCATTTCCACGCCGGTGATTCGGCCCCCCTCGCTCAAGATCCGGTTCGGTCCCCACGACGGCAGGAGTTCCACCCCCTCTGCCATGGCTCCCTCCACTTCCCAAGGATGGGCCGGCATCTCCTCTCGTCTCTCCAGACAAGCCATGATGACCTGGGCGGCTCCGCACCTCAGGGCCGTCAGGGCCACGTCCACGGCCACATTGCCTCCTCCGATGACGATGACCCTTTCCCTCATCCGTGTGTTCCGGCCTTCTGCGATCCTCCCCAGGAAGTCCACACCCCACAGTACATCGGGCAAATCGGATCCCTCCAGGGGGATCCGCCGGCTCGCCTGGGCACCGATACCCAGGAAAACGGCCTCAAAACCGGAACCTTTGAGCTGCTCCAGCGTGATCTCCCTTCCCAAGGTTTGTCCGGGCTTGAAATCGATTCCCAAATCGAAGATCTCGCGGATCTCCCTGTCCAGCAGATCCTCCGGCAGCCGATACCTGGGAATTCCGTATCGCATCATCCCTCCGGGTTTTTCCCTGGATTCGAAAACCGTGACCGCATGTCCCGCTTTTCGGAGGTAAAAGGCGGCCGTGAGCCCCGCGGGACCCGCCCCCACCACGGCGGCCCTTTTTCCCGTTGACGCCACCCATCGGGCCTTCTTCTTCCAGAATCCCCGGTCTCCGTCCGCCGCATACCTTTTGAGCGCACAGATGGAGATTGGTTCATTCACTTCTCCCCGACGGCAAGCCCCTTCACAGGGGTGGGGACAGACCCTTCCCAGAATGCCCGGGAAGGGAACCTTCTCACGGATTACGGCATTGGCTTCATCCGGTCTGCCGCTGGCGACTAACCGCAAGTACGACGGGATGTCGATGTGGGCCGGGCAGGCCTCTTTGCAGGGTACCAGATCTTCCGCCTCTTTTCCCGGCCTCACGGACTTGTCCATCAATGCCCCTGTAGGACAGACCTCCACGCACGCAGTGCAGTACCTGCAACCGGATTCACCGAGGCTGGGACCGAGCGAACCTACTCGGATTTCTCCTTGGTCGTCGTACACGAAACCGATTGCCTCAACACCGCGCAGGTCCCGGCAAGCCCTCACGCATCTCGTACAGCCGATGCAGAGATTGTAGTCCCTTGTGAAAAGGGCGTCCTTTTCCAGGACAGGGAGACCGGGGGGAACCCATTTAGGCGTTTGAGGTGGAATCCCCACATACTCTGCGACGGCCTGGAGCTCACAATGGCCGAACTGAACACAGCACCTTTCGTTTTCAGGCACATTGGTGGAGCATTGACTGCGGCTACATCCCTCTCTCTGGGCGCAGGTCAGACAGGCGTGAGGGTGTCGCGCAAGAATGAGGATGAGGTTTTCCCGCCTTTTATCCTTTACGCGTTCACTTTCGGTGAAAACCACCATCCCTTGTTGAACCTCAGTTGAACAGGAACTTACGAGGCCCGCTTCTCCCTGGATCTCAACAAGGCACATCCCACATGGCCTTGCCCCTTCCCCTGGCCTTTTGTTCTCGATCCTTTTCTCGCCCTCAAAGATCACTTGTGCCGCTTTACTGCCTTTGGCAGGGGGGAGATCAGGATGATGGCACAATGTGGGAATATAGATCCCCATCCGCCGGGCGGCCTCAAGAACACTGCTCCCTGGAGGTACCTCGGTCTGCTTACCGTTGATCGTCAGTTTCACCTATCGCGCCCCCTTCCCTTCTCTACCAAGAATGGGAAATAGCCCCCGCTTTACAGGCTCCCACACATGGCAAGGTTGGACGGGCCTGGGACGGTTTGCAGGGATTGCATTCGTACTTGATCTTCTTCCGTTTGGTCGGATTCACGACAACCACAGGGTCGTCCCTCATTGGATCGTTTGGGTCTTCGCCAAGGACTTGAAAGATCGCCGCGGGACATACGGGCACGCAGTCACCGCACCCGTTGCATAGACCCGTGTCGATGGTGATGAAGAAGTCACCCGACGCATCCTTATATCCATAGTTAGCAAGCACTGAAAACCTCCACTCGGAAAGCCAAGAAAGTGTTCCCGAAAAAAACCAGAGAAGAATACCTCCAGCTGGCATTACGCGACGCCAGGGATAAGACTTTCGGGGTTCGCCTAGAATGGCCGGCATGCAACCTTTCCACCCCAAATCAGTCGTGCGTGGATTCAATGCAACTTCGCATAAGCGGGCGGGCCTTCATCTTTCCCCCGAAAGGATTCGCCCGATGATGAGCCGTTGGATCTCAGAAGTGCCTTCGACGATTTGAAGCAGCTTGGATCCCCGATAGTATCTGCATACAGGGGTCTCTTCCATAAACCCGTAACCGCCGTGAATTTGAACGGCGTCACTGGCGACCTTTTCAGCCATCTCGGACCCAAAGAGTTTCGCAACGGTTGCTTCAAAGGTATGCTTCTTCCCAAGATCCTTCAGCGACGCCGCCTTCAGGTATTGATTTCTGGCCAATTCGATGGAAACGGCCATATCGGCCAATTTGAACTGTACCGCCTGAAAATCGAAGATGGGTTTTCCGAACTGTGTTCTTCTCCTCGCGAAATCAAGGGAATCTTCAAGACACGCCCGAGCCAGGCCAACAGCCATGGCGGCCAGACTGATCCGGCCGGTTTCAAGGACGGCAAGGTGTTGTGCAAAGCCACGGGTTGGATCCCCCAGCAGGTTCTCGGCAGGTATTCTGCAGTCCCTCAAAATCACCTCATGTGTCGCAGAGGCATTCCAGGACATCTTCCTGTATCGCTCTCCGAGATGAAAACCAGGAGAGCCCTTGGGAACAACAAAAGTCGATATCGTTCCCCTTTCGGACTCGTCTCCATCCACCCTTGCCGCTGCGATGAGAATAGACGCATTGTCCAGCCCGATATTCGTGATGAACTGCTTCGTCCCATTCAGAACCCATTGCCCTCGATTCAGAACAGCGGATGTGCGCAATGATCCTGCGTCTGAACCGGAGTCGGGCTCCGTTAGGCCGAAAGCGCCAATCTTCTCTCCTTTGGCAATAGGGATGAGCCAACGCGCTTTTTGTCTTTCGGTCCCAAAGGCGAAGAGTTCCTGTCCGACAATACTGGTCGTGACGTCCAAGAGAGCACCGAGGGTGATATCCGCCCGCGAAATCTCCTCAATACATAGATGCATTTCCACCCAGTTCCCGCCGGTGCCGCCGTATGCTTCCGGAAATGGAATTCCCATGAACCCGAGACTCCCCATTTTTTCTATAATGTCATAGGGGTAGGCTCCGGTCCTCTCCATCTCCTCGCCCCGCGGCATGATCTCCTTCCTGGCGAAGCTCCTCACCTCTCTGCGGATCATTTCTTGTTCCGGTGTAAGGTCGAATTCCATGCTCTGCAATCAGTCGTCTTTGAGATCTCAGGCCGCCTTCTGCCTCCCTTTGCCCTTCATGCAGAGCGCGTGGCCGAAGAGAGCGGCTCCGACAGCACCGGCAATCTGCGTGTCCCACGTGGTCTTTGCAGGCTTGAGTCCGATCATGGGCATGAGCCGGTCGATGACCCCGCGGTTCTTGGCCATGCCGCCGGTGATCGCAAATTCCCGTTCCACCTGGATTCGCTCCACCAGGGAATAGATCCTCTCGGCCATGGCGCGGCAATAAGCGGCAAGCACCTCCTCCGTTGTCCACCCTCTGCGCAGAAGTCCTGTTGCCTCCGATTTGGCGTACACCACACAGGTGCTGGAGACGGCGGCAGGCTCTCTCTCGACCCTGAAGGAGCGGTCGCCTACGTCATTGATCGGGACTCCCAGCAGATCCGAGAAGACCTCCATTCCCCGGCCTGTTCCGGCAGCGCACTTGTCATTCATCAGGAAGTTGAGCACTTTGCCCTGGTCGTCGCTTCGTATGGCCTTGATATCCTGCCCCCCTACGTCGAGCACGGTGCGCACCTGGGGACCATAGATGAAGTTGGCCCCCCGCGCATGACAGGCGATCTCCGTGATGGAGCGGTCCGCGAACGGCACGTTGACCCTCCCGTACCCGGTGCCGATACAGTAGTCCATCCTTTCCTCCGGCATATCCGTCCTTTCCAGGGCAAAGTTGAGCCCGTTTCGGGCGCTGTTCGGGCTGTCTGAACCGGTGCGCATGTTGCTGTACGCAAAGATAACCCCATCCGCCATCACTACAGCCTGGGTGCTGACGGACCCTACGTCGATGCCGACGGTGATGTATTTGGCCGTTTTCCAGTCCATATCGGGGTTCCTCCAATTGGACTCGGTCCACCTCCAGAACTCCTTTTTCTCATCAACCATCTTCAAATCCTCCAGTGGAAAACCAATTGGTCTTGACTTGTCGATTTCGTTTTCTTGCCGGCCCGACTCGGGCGATGCGTCAGGAATCCTCGGCAGCGACCAGCGCGGCCCCGACCGCCATTCCGTATTCCGGATGCTCGGGAATGAGCAACTCCTGCAGGTTCAACTGCCTTCTCATCGCATCCACAAACCCGGGATTGTATCCGACGCCGCCCATCATGACGACCTTCTCGTTCACGCCGATTCTGCGGATCATGGAGACGATGCGGCTGGCCATGGCATCGTGGATGGACTTGCTGATGTCCTGTTTTTCGGTTTTGGCGTGGATGAGGCCGACCACCTCCGACTCCGCAAAGATGGCGCACTGTGCGTTCATGGGGATTTCTTTGTCGGATTCCAATGCAAGAGGCCCTATCTCTTCGAGAGAGATTTCCAAAGCCCTGGCCATGGCCTCGATAAAGGCCCCTGCGCCCGCCGCACACTTCTCATTGATGGCGAAATCAACGGCATTCCCGTTCCCGTCGAGTTTGGCCGCCCTTCCCTCCTCCGCGCCCACATCCGCGACGGTGCCTGCGTTCGGAAAGAAGAAGTGGGCCCCTTTGCCCATGGCCTTGACGTCGCTCACGAGACCGATATTCCTCTGAAGCGTGGCCTGCACCACGTTCTTGCCCGAGCCGGTCCCGCCAATCGTATCGACCTGGTCGGGCCCAAGCGAAGCATCCTTCAGGGCGCTTTCCCAGGACTCCAGCACCGCCTTGCCCTGGTCAAAGCCCGTAAGCACCTCCGCTGTTCCAATGATTTTTCCGTCTTGCATAATCACCGTCTTCGTATTCTTCGCGCCGCAGTCGATTCCTGCACTGATCATGACTCCACACCTCCTGAATCCGAGCTGTTCTTCAGGGATTCCCCCGTTGAAGGTCCATTCAACAACGGGGGACTGCCTCCTCATTGCCCCTTGTAGAGAGGTTTCCGTTTTTCGAAAAACGCAGCCACGCCCTCCTTCTTGTCTTCACTCGCAAGGGCCAGATTCACGAACGCGGACTCCAGCACGAGCGCGCTCTCCAGATCCACTTCCGGGCCGTACTTGAGGGCAAGGAGGATCATCTTCACTGCCAGGGGCCCTTTCTCGGCGATTCTCGCCGCAACCTTCATGGTCTCTTGGATGAGCGCTCCCTGCGGGATCACCATCGCGGCCAAACCGATCTCCACCGCTTTCTGGGCGTCGATCATGTCGCCGGTGAGCAGATACCACAGGGCCCTGCTCTTGCCGATCAGTCTGACGAGCCTCTGCGTTCCACCGTAGCCCGGAATGACGCCCAGCCCGAGTTCCGGCAGGCCGAACTTGGCCTTTTCGGAGACGATCCTGAGCGAACAAGCCAACGAGACCTCGCAGCCGCCGCCAAGCGCCAATCCATTCACGGCCGCAATGGTCGGGACGCCCAGCGTCTCGATTTCGCGGTTCATCTGATGACCGATACTCAGGAAGTCGAGCCCGTCCTTCAGAGTGAGCTTCTGGATCTCCCCGATATCCGCCCCTGCGATAAAGGCCTTCTCCCCGGCGCCGGTGATGACTAAGACCTTCACGCGGTCGTTGCCCTTCACTTCCGCGAGAACGGATCGGATCCCGCGAATGGTTTCCGCATTGAGGGCGTTCAGAGCCTTGGGGCGGTTGACGGTCAGCAAGCCGATGTTCTCCCGTACCTCGAACTCCACATTGACGTATTCCATCATACACACCTTCCTTTCCTGCCGTTCTTCAGGATCTGTGTCCCAGTGGAGGTACCGCCCTCTAGGCCCCTTTGAACCGGGCCTTCCGCTTTTCCAGAAACGCGCTCAGCCCTTCCCTGCTGTCTTCGGATGCGAAACAGGCTCCGAGGTACAGGCTTTCCAGCTTGAGCCCGGTGGCCAGGTCCACCTCGGCTCCCTGGTTCAAGGCCCTCATCGCGAACTTGATCGCGATGGGACTCTTTTCCGCAACGATTCGAGCCCACTGCTCACATTCCGGCAAGAGCTGATCCGGGGACACAACCTTGTTCACGAGCCCGATCCTGAAGGCCTCTTCCGCATCGATGACCTTTCCCAGCAGGACCAACTCCGCTGCGTTGGCCTTTCCGACCAAGCGGGCCAGCCTTTGGGTTCCGCCCCCGCCTGGAATGATCCCCAGGTTAATTTCGAGCTGCCCGAATTTCGCCCTTGTGGAGGCGATCCTGAAGGTGCAGGCGAGGGCGATTTCCGTTCCGACCCCGAAGGCATAGCCATTGACCGCAGCGACGGTCGGGATATCGAGGTTCTGCATCCGGAGAATCAGGTCCTGTCTTTTCAGGCTGGTCTCGATTCCACTCAGGACGGTCCTCTTGCTGAGTTCATGGATATCGGATCCCGATATGAAGGATTTCTCCCCCGCTCCGGTCAGGATCAGGCACCGGATCTCCGGATCCCTGCCGATCTCCTGAAGGGTAGTATCGAGGATCTCCACCATCACACCGTTGAAGGCGTTGTGCACCTCCGGGCGATTGAAAACGATGGTTGCGAAACCGTCCTTTTTATGGACAAGGAGCTCTTTCTCCGGCATCGTGATCACTTCTCCTTCTTCCGATAGTCGTAAAAGCCTCTGCCGGTTTCCCTTCCCGCCATGCCGGCCCTGACGATATTCTTCACCCACACCGGCATACAGAACCGATCGCCCAACTCCTGGGCCATGTAGTCGGTCACATGAAGCAGCAAAGGGATCCCATTGAGAAAATCGAACAGCTCAAAAGGACCCATCGGATGTCCCAGCCCGAGCTTGGCCCCGGTGTCCACATCCTCCACCGTGCCGACCCCCTCGGCGACGATCCGGGCCGCCTCGCACGCCAGCGCATTCAGCAGTCTGTTGACGATGAAGGCCGGACTGTCCGCGGAGACGATCGGGGTCTTGCCCATCAGCCTGGCCAGGCTCTTGACCTCCTCCACCGTCTCCTGGGAAGTCAAGGCGCCCCGGACCACTTCGACGAGCTTCATGACCGGCACAGGGTTGAAGAAGTGCATCCCCGCCACCCTAGCCGGCCTTTTCGTGACCGAAGCGATTTCCGAGACGGAAAGAGATGACGTGTTGGTGAGGAGAAGGGCGTCGCCGGAGCCGACGATCTGATCGATTCTCTTGAAGGTCTCCTTTTTCAGCTCCATGTCCTCGTAGACCGCCTCGATCACCACGTCGGCGTCTGCAGCAGCCTCGTACTGTCTGGAAAACTTCATCCTCGAGAGAACGGAGTCCTTTTCCTCCCTGCTGATCTTCCCCTTTTCCACGAGGGTGGTCAGGTTCTTTTCCACACTCCGCATCCCCTTTTCGATTACCTCCTGGTTCACGTCGATGCCTTGAACCTTGAATCCGGATTGAGCGAAGGCTTGCGCAATGCTCATCCCCACCTTGCCTACACCGATCAGTCTCAAATTCAATTCCTTGGAAATAGTCGTCATGTGTCTCCTCCCTGTGGTGATCTCTCGACGAAAGGATCCCCGGAGCACTGCACGAGGGGTCCCTCAGATGACTCCACTCCTTCTCAAATCCTCCACCTGGCCCGGTTGGTACCCGAGAGCGGCAAGGACATCGTCCGTGTCCTGGCCGAAATAGGGAGCAGGCCTTCTCTTCTCTTCAAGGGCTTCCCCGAAATGGGCGGGAAAACCCAATTGGACGGTATCCCCTCGATCAGGATCAGGCATGACTGTGATCATCCCCCTTTCCCTCAGGTGTGCATCCCGGAATACCTCCTCCGGTCTCAGCACCGGCGAAAAGCAGACATCCTCTTCTCCCAAGATCGCGATCCACTCCTCCTGGGTTTTGGATGCGAAAAGGCGGATGAGGTCATCGGTCGCGACAGTCCCTTCCTCGTACGGGAGGAGATGGTTCTGGATCCATTCTTGCTTTCCGACCGCTTTACAGAAATGGATCCAGAATTTCCGCTCCAAAGCCCCCAGCGCCACGAACTTCCCGTCGGAGGTCCTGTAGATGTTGTAACAGAGGTTGCCCCCGCGCAGATCGTGAGGCCGGGCCTTGCGCCCCATACTTCGGGATACCGTATCCGCCAGGTTCAGGAGATTCAGGGAGGTCATGATATCGGTCTGAGCCGTATCGATATACTGCCCCTTCCCGCTCTGTTGTCGCCCATGGAGCGCAGCGATGATGAGCAGGGCCGTAAAGACCCCGCCACCAGCCATGTCCCCGAACGGGATTCCCGGGATGACCGGTCTGCCTGTGTGCTCACCCGTGGAGGCCAGGATACCGGAGTAGGACAGGTAGTTGATATCGTGCCCGGCCTTGTTCGCGTAGGGCCCTGTCTGCCCATATCCCGTGGCTGAGCAGTAGATGATCCGCGGATTGACCTTGACGATCTCCCGGTAATCCAGCCCCAGCCGCTCCATGACCCCCGGCCGATAGCTCTCGACGACCACATCATGGAGCCCGGCCAGTCTCATGAATATTTCCCTTCCCCTCTCGTCCTTTAAATTCAGTTTCATGCTTCTTTTGTTCCGGTTGGCCATGACGAACGCGGTGCTTTCATAGCTCCGCTCACTGTCGCCCCACCTGCCGTAGTCCCCTTCCCGGGGCTCTTCGATCTTGAGCACTTCGGCCCCGAGGTCGCCCAGCAGCATGGTGCAGTACTGGTAGGGCAGAAGCCTCGTGCAGTCGAGGACCCGGACCTGATCAAGGGGCTTGTACATGTGAAGAATCTCCCAAATGCACGCGAGTGGACTGAGGGGTTAACGGTTGGCCTTCCGGTACCCCAGCGCGTCCGTCGCAATGATCATCTTCAATATGTTGGCTGAGCCTTCGAGCACCTGGTTCACCTTGGCATCCCTCAGCAGTCTTTCCACCGGGTATTCCTGTGAGTATCCATAGGCGCCCAGGACCCTGAGCGCGCCGTCCGCCACCCTCGAGGCCACATCGCACGAATAATACTTGGCCATGCACGTCTGGAGCGTGTTGTGAATGTCTCCCGCATCCTTCTGGGCGGCACACCGGTAAACGAGAAGTCGGGCCGCTTCCGTCTCGACGATCATGCGGGCCAGTTCCTCCTGGACCATCTGGAACTTGCCGATGGGCTCTCCAAACTGCTCACGCTCTTTCGCGTACTTGACGGACTCATCCACCAGTGCCTGGCTCATCCCCAGCGCTCCCGCGGCGGCGGACAGCCGGGTATTGTCCAACCCCCCCATGGCGCATTCAAAACCCTTTCCCTCCACCCCTCCCAGCAGATCGCTCTCCGGCACGACCACGTCATCAAAGAAGATTTCCCCCGTGGGACAGGCGTGCCACCCCATCTTTTCTGCAGTCGGACCGATCGTCACTCCCTGCGCGTGCATATCCACGATGAAGGCCGAAATGCCCCGGTGCTTTTTGGACGGATCCGTGTAGGCGTAGATCATCCCGAGATCGGCAACCTGGGCATAGGTGATCCAGGTCTTTGAACCATTCAGGAGGTACCGATTTCCCTTCTTCACCGCTCTCGTTTTCATCGCGGCCACATCCGTCCCCGCATTGGGCTCGGTGATGCCGATGCAGCCAAGGAGCTCAGAACTGACCAGCATGGGGATATACTTCCTCTTCTGCTCCTCGGTTCCGTATTGAAAGATCTCCCGTGCCGTTCCCATGGTCTGCATATTGAAGGGGGCCCGCAACGCTCCTCCGGTCTTCGCGATTTCCTCGGTCACCACGGCGTGGGCAAGGAAACCCAGGCCGGATCCTCCGAATTCCTCCGGCAGGGGACACCCGAAGAATCCCAGCTGGCCCATTTCCTTGACGAGCTCCTGCTGAAACGTATGCGTCTGGTCATCGCGAGCCATTCGGGGCATGATCTTGTTCTGCACGAACCTGCGCGCCGTCTCCCGGATCGCCCTGATCTCTTCGCTCAGTTCGAAGTCCATCTCCTCTTCTCCTTCCTGTCCGGTTCGGATGGCGGGGAATGTCCCAGGCGGACATACCAATGTTTACGATCGTTCGTTAACGTCCAAGTCAAAAAAAAATCGTCCGCTGCCCCTCTCAGGCCGGACGCCCCCCCTTGCCGAACATCCCGCTGAAAAAGAGCCGGATGATCTGCTCGGCAACTTCCTCGATTTGCAGCTCCCGATTCTCCTTGAACCAGCGGTATGCCCAATTCATCATGGCAAAAATGCTGAAGGTAACGAGAGCCGGACTGTAATCACCGAGCAACCCCCTTTTCTCTATTTCACGGATCCTGTCATAGTAGATCCGGTAAATCTCCCGATGCTGACGGAGAGACTCCTTCTTCAGCTTGGGGGGAAGCTGGTACTGCTCTTCCATGTAGATCTTGATCTGTTTCCTCTTCTCTTTAATGAGGCAGACCTGTCTGTAGATCATCTCCCTCAGGGCCTCGACGGGATCGTCCTTGCTTTTGACGGCCGCCTTCAATTCCCGCAGAAGGGTTGACCCGATCTCCTCGATGATGCTATACAGGATTTCATCCTTGTTTTTGAAGTGGATATAGACGGTGGAGTTTGTGACGCCGACCGCGTTCACGATATCCCGGATCGAAGCCTTTACAAACCCACCCTCGTAGAAAAGATCGGTCGCCTTTTCCAAAATCCTGTTCTTTGTATTGTTTCTCCTCATCAATTTCCGCCCTGCCCCGAAGAACAAAAAATACGAATGTTCGTTTATATCCTGGTCCCTCTTCTTTGTCAAGCGATAATCTGAAAAAAGGTTGATCCCCGGACCACGATTATTTCTCTTGATTCCTGGCTGTTGAAGTGCTATAGAAAACGAACATTCGTTTTTATCCGTCAGTTCGGCCGGAGGGAAGAACGACTCCTTCCGTGCCGGTCGGTGGGCATACTCCTTTAACGAACAGATTTCTGATCACGTTCTGTGCAGTACGAGGCAAGGAGGTTTGGATACGATGGGAAGCAAGGTGAATGCGTGTGCGGTGGGGGGAGGTCAGTGCCAGTTTGGAGTCAGGGAGGCGAGCTACATCGATATGGTGCAGGAGGCGGGAAAGGCCTGCCTCGACGATCTGCCTGGATTGAAGCCGGTGGACATCGACGGCTTGCTCTTCGCTTCCACCTACGTCGGAAGGAATTCGTGCCAGGTGAATCCGGCTCCTGTGGTGGCGGAAAGACTGGGGCTCACGCCGACCTCGATCTGTGCAAGGGTCGATGTTCTGTGTGCCGGGGGGAGCACGGGAATCCTGTTGGCGCAGGGGCTGGTCGAGAGCGGTATGGCCGAGGTGGTCCTGGTGGTCGGGAGCGAGAAGCTCTACACCCCTGAGAAATGGCAGGTCCAGTACGGAGAGATCGCGGCCCCGGACCATGACTGGGACGGTCCCCAGGGGATCGGCCCGCCCCCGCTCTGGTTTGCCATGCAGGCGAAGGACCACATGAAGCACTATGGAACCACGAGAGAGCAGATTTCAGAGGTCTCGGTGATCAACTACCAGTACGGCCTCAGCAACCCGAAAGGCCATTTCCAGAAGGAGCTGACGCTGGGGGAGGTGATGGAGGCCAGGGAAATAGCAGCCCCCCTGGGCCTGTATGACTGCTGCCCCCTCACGGACGGAGCTGCCGCTATCCTCATCGCCAGCGAAGAACGGGCGAAGGACATGGCACAGCGGCCGCCCGTTTACCTCCGCGGCGGAGCGCAGGTATCCCTTCACTGCCTCACGGCCAACTGGCCGGGCGAGCATCTCGGGGACTGGCCCCATTTGCGTCTCGCCGCCAAGAAGGCATTCGACCGCTCGGGGCTGCGACCGCATGATTTTCACGTAGGCCAGGTCCATGATTGCTTCAGCATCTCCCAGGTGATTGAGGTGGAGGAGCTGGGTTTCTGCAAGAAAGGCGAGGGAGGGCCCTTTATCGCATCCGGGGAAACCCGGCTGAACGGCAGCATCCCCATGAACACGGACGGGGGGCTGCTCTCCTGCGGCCACCCCCTCGGCGCCACCGGCATTCGGCAGGGCATCGAGATCATGAAGCAGCTCCAGGGGAGAGCGGCAAACCAGGTCGCGCGGGCCCGGTTCGGCTTCACGCACAACCTGAGCGGGGTCAATGTGGAACATACGATCGTCACCTACGGTAGAGAGCCCAAGTAACGGAGGAAGAGCGCAATGCGAGGAGTTCCGATCATAGAAGGCCGCTACTCCAATATCCTGGACATGTATCCGATCGAATGCAGGGAGTTCAACAGGATCCACCCTTTCTATGAAGAGCTCAAGAAAGGGAGATTCACCACCACCCAATGCGCGGCATGTGGGAGTGTGGCGTACCCGCCCCGTGTCATCTGCCCGAAGTGTTACTCGGAGGATCTTCAGTGGATTGACCTGCCCAAGAAGGGGAACGTTCTAACGGTGGCCGAGAAGTGGGGCGGTCTCCCCATTTGCTTCGAACCGCCCCTGGTCAATGCATGGATGGCCTTTCCCGAGGGGAGTCCCTTGAAACGCATGTACAGCCGTGTCGTGAACTGCAAGAAGGGGGAGGTTAAGGAAGGGGATGAGTTGCAGCTGGTCGTCTTCGACGTGCCCAGCCATCCCATGGACAAAGGCCGGGACAATGTGATGGTGGAGAGGGTGTTCTTTGCCTTCGAGCCGGTTAGGCAGCCCCCCCGTCACCAGGATGACGGGTGAAATCCAATGGCGCAAGCCTCCGAAGGCCCTTCCCTCGGTGGTGGGGTCTTCCGAGCGGCCCGTCGAGGGGCTACGCCTGTCCGTGCACTCTCCTGGGCAGGAGAGGAGCATACAACCCGCTCCCGAGCAGGTTGTAGCGCATCGTCATGTCCCCTGCCGCGACGCACCCGAACCGCAGGAAGAGGACTCCGGCGCTCGCGCTCTCCACACCGCCCGCCCAGGTGAAAAGGGTGATGATGAGCGGGATGACGACCCCCAGCCCCACCACCCCCAGGTAAAAGGCCAGGGAGGCTTCTCCCGCCGTCATCCTTCGAAGGGAGGCCTTGGCCGCGTCCGAGGAATGGGCCGCCCCCCAGAGCTGCATGCCCAGGAGCGCGATGTAGGCTAGCAGGGACCATCTGGCCCAGAGTTCCACTCCCTGAAGGTGCATTGAACCGGACATCATCATCACGAGCACGGCCTGGCTGCCCACGGACAGGCCGGAGGCAACCGACAACGGCACCATCACGGAAGAGTTCCAGAATGGAAGCGCCCTGACCACGCTCATCATCATGAACCCATGGGTGATCAGCAGGATGCAAATGACCCCCATGAACACTTTCAGGACCGTGCTTTCACCGGTCCAAGGCACAGACTGAAAGACCACCGGAAGAACGTGAAAGAATCCGACCACCCCATAGGCGAGAATGCCCCACAAACCCCTGGACAATTCCGAAGTGAGGGGACGCAGCAGGATACGCCAGCTCCGCATCGGTTTTCCAAGGTAGGAGAGATGAACCAGCCCCCCCGGGACCAGGGTAATCAGCCAGCCGACCACCCATCCGAGCCGGAAGTCCGTGAACAGGGAGACGAAATAGACCCCCGCGCCGACTTCCGTCAGGAAAAAGGCGAGCCAAAGGAGTACTCCTTCTCCCTTGATCCACGCCTCTTCCGGGGTATATTTGACCATCCATTCGAAAGGCATCAAGCCTGACCTTCTCATCTCCACAGACCTCCCTTCTTGTGCGGATGCTCCACATCTTGAAGCACATCCTCCGGAAGAGCCGAAGTGCACCCGCGTCCACTAGGCCTTGTAGACCTTTAATGCCACGGATGTCTCGATGTTTCCCGTCACCGGATCGTAATGGCGCAGGTAGCTGGGCAACAGCTTGCAGAAGTTGCTGCCCCTGCCTTTCGCAATAGGGCGCCCGTCGGCCCAAAGCCCCCCCTGCCCCGCCACACCCAGCGTCTTGGGGTGCTGGCCCTGCATGCACTTCAGAACTCCCTTTTCCTTTGCACCGTAACGATTCTCCATCCAGATCGCATCTCCGTCCCTCAGCCCCTTCCGGGCAGCCACATCCGTGTTCATCGTGACCGTGAACGTATACGGGCACAACTCGCTGGCCCGGCGGATGAGAGGGTTCTGATAGGTCGAACTGTTGGTGTGCAGGGCGTCTCGGTAGGAAAAGCCGAGGATGTCGTACTCCTCGTCCAGTTCATTGTAGCTGACCGGATAGAACCATGAGGCCAGAGGGGTGTACTGCTCCCACTCCAGTTGGATCTTCTTTTCCCTGCAGATGCTCTCCACCACTTCCCTCGCTTCAATGAGGAATTCCATGTACACGGGGACCCTGGTATTGAGGTGCCACCGCCAGTAGACATCTTCGATGGGCTTGTGCCAGGTCGCGTAGCCCTGTTCCGTTATTTTGTCCGCATCCTTCCCATATACCCATTTCAGCACCCGTTCGCCGATCTGCGCCCAGCTCAGCTTTTCACCGGGTTTCATCTTGAGCGCCTCATCTTCGATGCTGTAATAGCCGTTCAGCATCTGATGATATTTGTCCCTCAGACCCAAGCGGTCGACCACGTCCAGAACCACGTCCATGAAGAACCTGCACTCCCCCACTGGCTGAGCGACGGACTTCTGCATGTGGACATACCAGTCCTCGTAGGAAGGGCTTTGGCTGAAGAAGTAGGCGTCTATTTCACTGCTCCAGCAGTCCTTCTCCAGGTAACTCACGTCCGGAAGGACGATGTCCGCAACCGCCTGATCAGTTTCATTGACCCAAATGTCACAAAGGACCACAAAAACATCCTTGAACAGCTCAAGGGGTGATGTCCAGTCGCAGTTGCCGATGATGAAGTTGACGGCCACGCCGAACATCATCTCCGGCCTTGCATCCATCCCCAGCTTCCTCCAAATCTCTTCGCGTTCTTTCACATAGGGGATGTGAGAGATCGTTGCATGTGGCCAGAACTCTATACAGCCGGCGTTCCTGCACGGCAGTTCGGGTTTGTGTGGGGGCCACGGCACGTGCGAGTAGAAGACGCCCGGCACGATCACCCCATCCATTCCTGTCCTGGGGATTCGCTCGTAATGGCCTCCGGGATACTTCTTTCGGATGGCGGGCCACCCGAGGGTGCCGCCCGGGACATCCTCCGCTCCGACCAGTTCGGAAAGAAGATCCACGGACGCTGCCTGATGGATGCCGTTGGAATGTCCCTGCGAGCCCCGGAAGAGAACCGCCGCCACCGGTCTGTAGGGGAAGGACTTCCCCTCGATGGTGATGGTGCTTCCGATATGAGCGTTTTGAACCCACTCCGTCGCAACTCGGCGGATCGTATCGACCGGAACCGAGCTCACGTTGGATGCCCATTGAAGATCATACTTTTGGAGATGCTCTCTGAGCGACATGAAAGCAGGCCTGCACGGGACCCCATTGACCTCGAAGGCTCCATCGAGTGCGTAGTCCCCATACTCCGCCACCGGTGCGTCAAACAGTTTGGGGTTCCGTTCTCTGGTGTCATAGATGAAAGGTTTGCCGGATTCAGGATCCCGAACATATTTCCCATTCTCTCCGATCAGGTAAGGGAGGTTCGTCTTGGCCTTGAGGTAGATCTCATCATAGGTCTTCAGTTCGTTGACGATGTAGTTACACATAGCCAGTGCTACCGCAGAGTCCGTACCCGGCAAAATGGGGATCCACTCAGTCGCTTTCCCTCCTGCAAAATTGCACATCGGATCAAAGACAACCTCCTTGAGCCCTCCTCTCTCCACCCCCTGTGCCCTCAACCGGGCGTTGGTCATCGCGGAGTGGCCCGACCCTGTGCCTTTGCTCGAGCCGAACTTGATCACGTATTTACAGTAACGCCAATCCGGCGCAATGGACCAGGCGCCATGGATCAACCCGCCCATCATGTGAGCGGCGTTTCCGCAGTGGAGGCTCCCTCCGCCCACCACGAAGTTGCCGTTTCCCTTCTGTCCAAAAAGCGCTCCGAGCATATAGATGTGGTTGTGAGGACCGTCGCTGCCCCGGTTGGTCTGGTTGGCGATCAGGATCTTGTTGGGATTGTCTTCCAGGATCTTCTTCATCCTTTCGGCGATCTCGGTCAAGGCCTCTTCCCAGGATATCTCCTTCCACCTCGGATCGACGCCGATTCCCTTCTCGGGGTTGGTCCTCCTGAGCGGCTTCTTGATCCGGCTGGGGTCGTGGTAGTACATGATACTGGCCGCGCCCTTCCCGCATATCCCCCCGTCCGCACCTCCCATGGTGCTCCCGGGGATCCCCTCCATCTGCACCGGGATCCCGTTGATCCTGCGTACCCTCACCCCGCATCCGCAGTAACAAGCCCCGCACGCGGTATTGACCCAGATGTCCTCCCAAATCTTTGTTCCTGCCATTGCACGCTCAGCCATTCCGGAATCCTCCTGTTCCCAGGTTCCGCTAATCCAGGTAGTAGACGGAAGGTTCAGTGCCGAATTCAGGGTGAATGGGATATCCGCCCCGCTCCTTGATCAACTCGGACGCCCTTCCGGCAGGGTCGTCGAGATCGCCGAAGATTCTTGCATTGACCGGGCATATATTCACGCAGGCAGGAGTGGCATCCCTGTCCTCCCCGGGCTTAAGCCCCCCTGCCATCCCCCTGTCGATCCTTTCCGCGCAGAAATTGCACTTGGTCATCGTCCCTTTCTGGAGAGGGTGTATCTGCCTCCCCAATTGCTCGAATTTCGTCAGCCCCTGCCCCGGATAATACTCGGCCCTGTCATCCCGGTAAGGAGTTCTCTGCTGGTATGGACAGGCGACCATACAGTACCTGCAGCCGATGCATTTGTCGTAGTCGATCACGACGATGCCGTCCTCCCTTTTGGACGTGGCGCCGGCAGGGCAGACATCCACACAAGCCGCGTCCTTGCAGTGGTTGCACAGGACAGGGTACATCTCCTTCTTCACCGTCGGATACCTCCCCGACTCTCCGATCAACACCCTGTTCCACAGAATGCCCGCAGGCAGGAAGTGTTCCTGTATACAGGCGACGTTGCAGGCCCAGCACCCGATGCACTTCTTCGTGTCAATGACCATTCCCCACCGCGACATAAGGACCTCCCCTCTTCCTTTGGTGCCGGCCTTTTGAGGTGATGGCCGCACCGCTCCTCCGGTTGGCTGAAGCGAACCGATCCATCATTCTGCCACCCAGACACCAAGTCACCAAGAACAGGGATTGATCTTCCTTGTTTCTCGATGGCTGATTTTCGAAGAAGGCTCAGTCTCCCTTCGGAGAACCCTCCAGGGGCATACTTGCGGACATTTCACGGATGAGCCGATATCGCTCGTTCACCTCACGCTCCAGCCGCTCCGCCTCGCTCTCGGTGAGATGCCTGAACTTGGATATCCTGCCGAGATACTCCTTCAGGGGCCTGGGCCTTTTCACCTCGTGGGTGATCCTGAATCTCCCTCTTTCCGCCTCCCACAGCGGATAGTAGTTGCTCCGCACCGCCATCCGACAGAGGTCGATCGACTCATCTGCAGGGAAGCCCCACCCTGTCGGACACGGGCTGAATACGTGAAGAAAAACGAATCCGCTGCGCTGCTTTTCCTTGGCCTTCAGGAGCTTCCCGGCGAGGTCCTCCAGGTGGCTCAGAGTGGCCGTGGCCGTATAGGCACCCTTGTGCATGGCCACGATCAAAGGCAAGTTCTTGCCCCGGGTCGTCTTTCCCCTTCTTGCGGTCCCTACCGGCGTGGTACTGGTCCGGGCTCCGATCGGGGTCGTGCTGCTCCGCTGGACGCCCGTATTCATATACCCTTCATTGTCGTAGCAGATGTAGATGATGTGCTCGTCCCGCTCGGCCGCGCCCGAGAGGGGCTGAAACCCCACATCGGCCGCGCACCCGTCGCCCGTGAAGCAGACGATCGTGCCGTCGATTCCCATCCTCCGGTAGTAGCGGCTGATGCCGGTTGCGCTGGAGGCGACGCCGGTCATCACACAGCCGTAATAAGGCAGTCTGTGCCATGACCCCAGGTTATGGCCGTAGAGCACAACCGCGGAGCAGGAAGGCGTGCCCACGATCACCACGTCTTCTCCCAGGACCTTGCCCACCACCCTGAGGAGAAGCTCCAGGGGGCAGCCCGTGCACAGTGCCACGCCTCCTGCGATCGGATCTTCATGCCTGAGGTAGTCAAAAACCTTGGACCTTTTCCTGCGAATCATCAATCCCCCCGCTCCTGCAGTGCCACCCAGCTGACGCTCTCGCAAGGCCTGCCCTCGGCCGCTGCCCGGATGGATTCCACCATCCTCTCCAGGTGAGCGACGCTGATGTCCATGTTGGCCAGCCCGTCGATAAAGCTCAGCATGGGGACTCTCCCGATCTCCTGAGAAAGGGCCTTCACCTCCATAAATGTCGGTCCGCAGTTCCAGCCGAAGCAAACGCTTCTGTCCACCACGCCGACCGCTTTCCTTCCTTTCAGGGCCGTCACGAGTCTCTCCTGGGGAAAGGGCCGGAACATCCGCAGCCTGACCAGGCCGATCCGAATGCCTTCCTCCCTCTTGGCGTCGACGACCGCCTTGGCGGTGCCGGCTGCACTGCCCGAGGCCACCAGCGCCATCTCCGCATCATCCATGCGATACTCCTCGATCTGTCCGCCGTAACTCCTTCCGAAGGAACCCCCAAATTCCCGATCGATCTCGTCGAATTTGGCCTTTGCGCGCTCCATGGCAGCGCAATGCTTGTAGCGGAGCTCCACGAAGCCCAGATCGATGCCGTGCGTGCCGCATCCCAGAGGGCTTCTCGGCCGCAGCTTGGGACGCTCCGGCTGCGCTTTCAGGGGAGAGAGGAACGCCCGGACCTCCTTTTCTGCCGGGACCTCGACCCCTTCCGCAAGATAGGAGAGGTAGAAGCCGTCATAGTTCACCATCACCGGAACCTGAATCTGAAAGTCCTCCGCCAGCCTGTAGGCCATGATGATGAGGTCCAGGATTTCCTGACAATCCTCGGCAATGACCTGTATCCATCCCGTATCCCGTGTGGCCACCATGTCCTGCTGACCGGCCGAAACCGCCAGGATGCCCGGCATCTCCCGATTGACGTTGACCATGACGATTGGCGCCCGGAATCCCGCTGCATGGAGAAGCGCGTCGTACATGAAGGCGAGCCCCCATGATGAGGAGGCCGTGAAGACACGGCCTCCGCACATGGCGGCGGCTGCCACGATGTTCATGGCGGTATTCTCCCCCTCCACCTCCACCATCTCCGCATCCAGCAAGCCGTCCCCGGAGAACTTCGAAAGCTGTTCGACCAGCTCGGTCTGCGGGGTAATGGGATAGAGCGCAATGACGTCGGGACGGCACAGCATCACCCCGTATGCTGCCGCCGCGTTGCCGGTCAGCATCCTGAGGTCACCGCTACTCTTCGCTGTCATTCCGATATCCCCTTTCCGACACCATGGTGATGGCCTGCTGCGGGCACTCGCGGGCGCAGATGCCGCACCCCTTGCAGTACCGCAGATCGGGCTCGAAATGATCGCCGGAGGCGGCCATGCACTGAGGTGGGCAGTAGAGAGCACACCACCCGCAGCCTGTGCACTTTTCGCTTTCTGCGACCGGCCTCTCCGTACGCCAGCTTCCGGTGTCCAGACACAGGAGGCGTTGATCCGCCCGGGACCAGGCCCCCTCGTACTCGGAATGGATCCTCATGCTCACCACCGAATCACCTCCACCTCTCGGTAACCCCTTTCCGCGCTTCGCAGGTTCTTCTTCAGAGACTCCCCTTGGAAGTATTCTTCCAGACTCGTTAGCACCGCATCCAGGCTGATCCAGCCGGTGGCGGAGGCGAATGCGCCCACGATGCAGGTGTTGGGGGAGGGGAACCCGAGTTCCTCCATCGCTATGGCCTGCGCGTTCACCACACCACAGAGCTCGATGTTTTGATTTGGCCTGTTCCCTATGCCCTTTGCGCTGTTGAGGATCAACCTCCCGCTCGGCCTCATGCCTTCGTAGACTGCTACGGATCTCTTCTGAGACGGGTCAAGAACCACGACACAATCCGGGTTGTAGATCTGCGTCTTCTCCCTGATGCGGCGGTCGTCAAAGCGCATGAAAGCGGTCACAGGGGCCCCTCTCCGTTCAAAACCGAACATGGGGAAGCTGCTCCCGAATCGGCCTACCTTCAAGAACGCGTTCGACAGGATCCTCGCGGCCGTGACGACCCCCTGCCCGCCTCTCCCGTGGAACCGCACCTCGATCATCTACAATCCCCCCTTTCCCTGCATCATCACGTGCGCTCACCGCCCCCGGTTCACTTGACCAAGCTCGGAAGCCAGGTTGTCAGCTTGGGAAACCACATGAGAACCAGAATGCATACAACGTTGGCGAAGAGAAAGGGAAGGATGTGCCTGAAGATCTTTTCCAGGGGCACCTTCATAACCCCTTCCACGACATACACGTTGATGCCGACCGGTGGAGTGATCACACCGCATTGCACGATCAGGACCATGACGACCCCGAACCAGATGGGGTCGTACCCCATGGAAGTGACCAGGGGAAAGAAGATGGGGATGGTCAGAAGAATCATGGCCAGGGAATCCATGAAACATCCGCCGACCAGGTACCCGATGAGGATCAGCCCCATGGTAACCATATTGGGTACCCTCAATTCCTGGACCAGGGTGGCCAACTCAAACGGGATCCGTGTCACTGCGAAGAAATGGCCGAAGATGATCGCCCCGGCGGCGATGATGTAGACCATGCAGCTGATCCGGGCGGTCGCGGATAAGGCATTGCGAAAGACGGCCCAGGTCATTTTTCGCCTTGCCAGGAGGAAAACACAAACCCCAAACGCCCCGAATGCCCCTCCTTCGGTAGGGGTAAAGAGACCGAAGAAGAGTCCGCCCATAATCGCCAGGAAAAGGAGCAGGGTGTCGAAGATGCCCTTCAAGGAAACGATCTTCTCCTTCAAGGTCGAGCTCGGACCCCCGGGACCCAATCTTGGGTTTATGCGAAGACAGATTGAAATGCCGATCACGTAGAGAACGGAGAGAAAGATCCCGGGTATGATCCCTGCGATGAACAGTCTGCCGATATCCGTCTCCGTGATGATGCCGTAGATGATGAAAATGATGCTGGGAGGGATCAGGATGCCCAGGCTCCCGCCGGCCGCCACCGTTGCGGCCGCGAAGCCGGGGTCGTACTTGTACTTCCTGACGGAGGGTTCGCAAACCGAGGCCATCGTGGCGGAGGATGCGTTGGTGGAACCGCAGATGGCGCCGAAAAGTGCGCTTGCTCCGACCGTCGCCATGGCCAATCCGCCCTTCTGCCTCCCCAGGAACTTGTAGGCCGTGTCATAGAGGCTTCCGGCCAGCCCACCCTCGTAGGCCAACTGGCCCATGAGGACGAACAGGGGCATCACTGAAAGATCGTAGGAGGAAAAGGTGGTGATGAGGTCCTTGGCCATGAGGGTGATGCTCGCGTTGTAGGAGATCAGCCAGCCGAAACCGAGGAACCCGACAAACCCCATGACGAAGCCTACGGGCATCCTCGAGAACAACAGGAAGACCAGGATCGACATTCCTGTGATGCCGATTGCGGTAGGGCTCATTAATTCACTGCCTTTCTAAAGCTCTTCATGAGGTGAACGACCAACACGATCGTCGCCACGGCCAGAGGGACGGCGATCAAACCCTTCTGGTAGAACATGGGAATCCTCAGGGTCTCAGAGACCTCCTTGACCCGCAGGGCGCTACTTGCCTCGAAAAGAACTCCGGCCGTGATCAGGCCGAAGAGGATGACGCTGAAGAGGAGGGTAATCGACTCTACGGCATCCTGCACTCGCTCCGGGAAAAGGTCGAGGACCAGGCTGACCACCACATTCCCTTTGGAGATGATGGTCTGAGGGACGGTCAAGGCGATCGAGAGACCGGTGATGAGCTGCACCAGGTCGAAAATCCCTTTGATGGGGAAATACGCGACTCGGACGAAAATGTCTGCGCATGTGGCCAGCATCAGAATGGTCAGTCCCGCCATTCCCAGGATGTTCAATTGCCTCGCGACCCAGAGTAACGGCCTTTCCGCGGAGGATATCCAGGACTCTCTCCCTTGTGCAGGACATGGAGAAAGCGTCTCGGTAGTCTGGCTCATGTCCTCACTCCATCGTGATCGTCTTGGAGTGCTAAACGGAAGTCCCTCCTGATGGGAGGGCCTTCCGCCCCGGCCTCCTTTATGGACACAGTCCCTTGCTCATCGTTTTCACCATCTCCATGGCCGTTCCCACCGCCTCTTTGCCGTTGATACCCTTCTCGTCCAGTTCCTTGATGTACCCGTCGAAAAGCGGCTTCAGGGCTTGACGCCATCTTTCCGTCTCCTGCGCGGAAAGGGTGCTCACCTTGCCGCCCAGGCTCAGAAAATGGGCCTTCGCGAAAACATCGTAGGAGTCCCAAGTCTCGCCCGGATAGGCGGCCCATTCGTCTGAGACCTGGTCGAAAATATCCCTGATGCTTTGGGGCAGTGCGTTCCATTTCTGGGTGTTCATGACCACGAAAAAAGGCGCGGTATACGCGGTGGCAGGCGTGACCGTGGTGAACTTGACCACATTTGCATGGTTGAGGCTCTTGAGGGGTTCAAAAGCGGTGAGATTGCCGTCCACGATGTTCTTGCTCAGGGCATTGTAGACCTCCGTCTGAGGCATGGCCACCGGCACGCCGCCGAGGGCCTCCACGATCTTCGCGGTCGTCCCGGTGCTCCGGATCCGGAGTCCCTTGAGATCCTCCATCTTTTCAATCGGCTTGTTGGTGTGGAAGTATCCCGGGCTGTGGGCGAAAACGAAAAGGACCTTGACATCCTTGGTCTCCGCCGGCTTCAGCTTCTTGTAGAACTCATTGGATACCTTGGCAGCCTGTGCGCCACTGCAGTACCCCAGCGGGAGCTCCAGTGTGGTCATCACCGGAAAGCGCCCCGGCGTGTAGGAGAAAACGCTCGTCGAGATGTCGCAGACCCCCTTGACCGTGGCATCCCAGGCATCCTGGGGTTTTACCAGGGTGGAGGCCGGGTAGTGCTTGAACTTGACGGTGCCGGCCGAGCGGATTTCGATCTGCCTTGCCCATGCCTGGCATTGCTGCGTGGCCGGATGGGTATCGGGTACGAACTGCGAGAAATTGAATGTATAGCTCTCCTGCGCGCCGGCCGGCAGACCGGCCAGGGGAGACACCATGAAGAACAATCCGAGGAATACAACAATCTTTCTCATAACCCCCTCCTTTTCTGTTTCGTTTGGAAAAGCCGCACGGTTCCCTTCCCCTGTTGCACTGGGTTCAGGTTGCCCTGCTGCCGGGCGGTGAAGGCCAGTAGCCTTTCCGGATCTCACGCTTGAGAATCTTCCCGGCCGCGTTCTTGGGCAGCTCCCGCACGATGTCCACCGACTTCGGGGCCTTGTACTTTGCAAGGTGCCTCTTGCAGAATTCGATCAGCTCATCCGGTTTCGCGCTCGACCCGCGCTTGAGGCAGACCACCGCATGAACCGCTTCAACCCATTTGGGATCGGGAACGCCGATGACGGAGCATTCCGAGACCGCCGGATGGCGGTAAAGGACTTCCTCCACTTCCCTGGGGTAAATGTTCTCTCCGCCGGAGATGATCATGTCCTGTTTCCGATCGACGATGTAGATATACCCCTGCTCGTCATAGGTTCCCATATCCCGCGTGTGCAGCCATCCGTCCTTGAGCACCTGGGCGGTTTCCTCCGGCTTTCTCCAATACCCTTCCATCACATGCCGGCTCTTCGCAATGATCTCCCCCACCTCTCCCGGAGGAAGATCCACTCCCTCTTCGTCTACGATGCGGACATGCACGCCCGTTGCCGCGTGTCCGATGGACAGGAGCACCCGCTGCTGATCTGGAGGTTTGTCCAGGACCAGATGGTCGCTCTCCTTCAGAAAGGCCACCACCGGGCCGGATTCGGTCTGGCCGTAGCCCTGGAAGAAGACAGGCCCGAAAACACTCATCCCTTTCTTGAGGATCTCGGTGGGCATGGGAGAGCCTGCATAGTAGATCCGCTTTACACTGCGGACATCGGTCTTGTGGATCCCCGGCAGGTCCAGCAGGACCGCCAGGTGGGTGGGAACCAGGACGATATTGGTGATCCTCTCCCTCTCGATGACTTTGAGGAAGGCCGGGGGGTCAAAGGTTTTCATGATGATGTTGGTCGCACCATTGTAGAGGAGGTAGTGGTTGACTTCGATTCCTCCGATGTGGAACAGGGGCATCAGCGATATCCCCCGATCCTGGGGGCCGATCGGCACCTCGACACTGTGGCACAGGATGTCCTCGCGAACCCGTGCATGCGTGTATAGAGCGCCTCGTGGAAGACCCGTGGTCCCGCTCGTGTAGCAGATGAAGAGCGGATCGGTTTCCTGAATCTCTACCGACGGCTCGGTGCGGGGAAATCGGCAAACCAGTTCCTCCTCGGCGTCCATTCCCGGGATGGGTTCCTCCAGGGAGATGAAGTGACGGACTCGAGGGATCTTCCCGGCGATTCCCTTCAGCAGCTCGCCCATGCCGGAGCCGACGAACAGGGCGACGGCCTCCGAGTTGTTCACGAGGTATTCGACCTCCCCCGCAGAGAGCCTGACGTTGAAGGGGGAGATGATGAAGCCGCCCTTGGCCGCGGCCCCGAAGATCTCCATGTATCCCATGCAGTTCCAGGAGAGCACACCGATGACGTCCCCCTTCCGGATCCCCAGCCCATGGAGCGCGTGCACCAGGCCGTTGACCCTTGCGTTATACTCCTGGAAACTGACCCTCTGCTCACCATAGACGAACGCCTCCCGCCGGGGATGGATCATGGCGTTCCTCAGGATGATGTCCGGCATCAGACCGGACCGGTAACGGCAACATTGAACGAGAAATCCCTCTGGCCCACTCATTCGCGGCTTCCTCCGCCTCCTGCTGAGGTCTCCTGGTGAAGAGACCGGTCCGGCAGAACATGGAAACGAAACGGGGTTCCACAAAGGATAAGGTTAACGTGATTCGGCTCTGTCCGGTTCGGCTCTCGGGTTGACTACGTGTCTCTGCGTGTCGGTGGAAGGATTCTAAGAACGAATGTTCGTTTCTTTGCACATTGCCAGATTTCTCCCGGCCTTGTCAAGGAAATTCTTCCCCGCGGGACACGCCGGCCGCGGGAGTAGCCCGCGCTCAAGGCCGGGGCTCCACCCGGCGGCACGAAAGCCGTCAGGCTGCCATTTCCGTTTCGAACGTTCTCCGGAACCCTTGGTTCGATCATCCCAGCTTGAAGACCTTCAACGCGTTGCCCCGCAGGACCGCCTTCTTGGTCTCGTCACGGATCGGCAGTTCCAGAAACTCCTGTTTGAAACGGGTGAGGCCCAGGCCGTTCGTCGCCCACATGACCTTCTCCCGCCCCGCCCGGTCCATGAATGCCACCAGCCTCGGATCCAGGCTGGACGGCATGTAGGCCCCGATGTTCCCGTATACGTTCGGATGCCTCCAGAGCATGGAGATCCACTCCGTCACCCAGGGGAATCCGGTGTGGGTCAAGACGATCTTGAGGCTCGGGAAATGGATGGCGATCTCGTCCGCCCTCATGGGCCTGCTGAAATCGCTGGGCAGAGGCTCGGCCGACTGGCCGGTCTGCATGGTGACCGGGATACCCAGTTCCAGGCAGAGGGCATAGAGCGGATAAAACCGCTTGTCGTCCAGGGACAGCCCGTAGCTCGCCGGATGAATCCAGACGTACTTGGCGCCGAATTCCTTCACGGCGCGCTCCACGTGCTTCAGGCTCCACTCGATCTTGTGCGGATTGTAGGTAGACCCGATGATGATCCTCCCCTTCGCCTGCTTGCTCCAGCCGGCGATCTCCTCCAGGGAGGCATAGATATCCAGCCGCTGGTCGTACTGCGACCAGACCGCCATCTGATCGATATTGATGTATTCGACCCCGATCTGATCCATCTCGGCCACCGCTTCCGCGACCGACTCCTTGGGGCCCATCTTCGCCATGGCCTTCCACGCGTCTTCCGGCTTCTCGATTCCCGCCTTCTTCAACACCCCGCCGAAGGTAGTGATGGCCATGATCTGAAATTCATAACTGGTGAACATCCTCTTGAGCACCTCTCGGCTCACGTAGAAGGGTCGACACATCGCGTCGACCGCCTTGATTACCTGCATTTCCTCGGGTGTGACCTGCTTCTTCTCCATCTGCGCCCTCCTTGTTCTAGTTCCCGTATATCATTGCCCTCGGATTTCCCCGGCGCCTTTGGCCCGGGTCCGGGAGAGTCCAGGGGGTGGAGCAGGTTAGAACATCGAGTAACCCCCGCTCACACTGACGGTCTGCCCCGTGACCCAACTCGCCCTGTCGGAGGCAAGAAACACGACCATGTTGGCGATGTCCTGGGATTTGCCCAGACGGCGCAGCGGGTAGCCGGTCTTCGCCAGCTTCTCCTGTACCTCCGCCGGGAAGAGCTTCTTGACCTCTTCCAGGTGGAATAGGCTGTGTTTTCCCTTCTCCTCTTCGGCGGGCATGGTGGCCCCCGGGCAGATGCAGTTGCACCGGATCTGGTAACGCCCGAACTCCCTTGCGGTGTTCTTGGTGAATGTGATCACACCGCCTTTGCATGCCGCGTAGACGCTCTCCCGGAATTCACCGAGCCTGCCGGCGTCGGAGCCGATATTGATGATGCTTCCATGTTTGCGCTCCATCATCGACGGCAGTACCGCGCGCGTGAAATAGAGCACATGCCGCAAGTTGAGGTCGATGTACTTTTCGTACTTCTCGACGGGGATCTCCAGGAACGGGTAGAAGTCGTCCCAGCCGACGTTGTTGACCAGGACGTCGATGCCGCCGAACTCCTCCAGTGCCTCCTTGATGGTTCTCTCCGCCTCGGGGAACTTGGTGACGTCCGCCTTGATGAACTTGGCCTTGCTTCCCTTCTCCCTCACCAGTTGGGCAATCTTTTTCCCGTTCTCTTCATCGATATCCACCACGGCCACATTCGCCCCTTCCCCGGCAAAGGTGAGGCAGATCGCGCGCCCGATGTTGGATGCACCCCCTGTCACCACCGCAGTCTTGTTCTTGAAGCCTAGTTCCATGTGCCTTCCCTCCTTTTCATGAGTCATTGGGCAGAAAGTCTTTTCAAGCCTTGAGCGTCCAAGAAGGAATCCACCCGGTCTTTGGTTCTGGGGAGGTCGAAATCCCTCTCGTCCGCCATGTTCCCCTCGTAGGTGACCACGGGGATGTTCTTCGCCGTCAGGGCCAGTCTCCCCTCGAGCTGGCCGATGGAGGTTCCCTCGCAGCCCTTGTTGAGATGAGAGATGAGGGCATCCACCTTCCACTGCTTCATGAGTTGGAGGTGGATCCGTATCCGTTCGTCCACCGACTGAAAGAAACGCCAGCCCCAGTTCCTCAGCCGGAAGTCGGCATAGGCCCTGAGTGCGACTTCCCGGCCCCCTCTCCTCAGGACCTTCTCGTCCGGTATCTTCAAGGGGACCAGGGTCCCGTCACGGTTCTCATCCCAGGCGCCGGTCAGGCCGAAGGTGTACCAGGACCCCAGCGAGACCACGCCGTATTCCTTCTCCAGGTACCGGAAAAAGTCCAAGGCCATCCAGGGGGGCTGGGAATCGGTGATGACCCGGAACCGCTCGGTCGCCACGGCTGCGATTCCCCTTTCCGCCCTGTCCCGGGTTTCTTCCCTGAGCTCCCGGTAAAAGTCGGCGATCTCCTTGCGCTGCGGGTTCAGGGTGGTGAAGACATAAAGGCTGAACATGGTCTTCTCATCCAGGGGCGCCGGTATCCTCTCGTTGTAGCGGCATATCTCCGCCCACCAGGAGAGAGATCGACACTCGTTCATGATGGCATCGATCAGCAGACCGTCGTCGTATTTCCGCCCGGTGATCTCCTCCATCCAGTTGATCGCTTCCATCATCTGGCTCACCACGTACCGGACCGCTCCTTCCCTGTCCGGGATATTCGGATAGGGTCCCACCGAGACGTCCACCGCCCTCATGGGGACTCCGCCCTCCAGTTCTCCGGCGCGCTGGTACCATTTGGCGTGCGAGCAGCAGACATGGGATGAAAACAGAAAATCCGCTTTCGGCCATTCATTTAGGATTTCCCCGTTGGGCATCGCAAACTTGTCGAGAAGGATCGCCCCCCAGTAGTTCCGGAGATATCCGCAGAGATCCCGCGGGACCCCTGCCTTCTCCGCGGTCTGGAGGCACTGGAGGGAGAAGTCCTTGAAGAAGGCGTTGGTCGCTCCACAGGGTTCTCCCGTGACGGAATAGACATCCTCCCCAAGCCCAGAAGGGACGGCATGGAACGCCCATGCGGAGCCGCTCCATCGGAGCCCGCCGGTCTTCTTCGCATCGATATAGTCCTTGTAGTACTTCATACGAAGTTCCTTGCATTTCTGCCAACATTGGAGTGGTTCTGTTGGGTAGTACGCTTTCTTCGCCCTCATATCGTTTTCCTCCCTTATGGCTCGTCCTCTCGATGCCTACAGGAAATCGGTCATGGTCTCCAGATACGCCTCCACCCGGATGCGGAACTGCCCGGTTGGTACCGTCATGTCGAACTCCAGGAAGTAGGTTCTTAGGCCGAGGTCTTTCTCGAAGAACTCTCTCAGGGCGGGGATGTCCAGCTCGTGGGGGTCACAGAATTTCTGTTGCATCAGAATGACTCCCTCTACCCGGTAATCCTTCACCAGCTTGGCAATGTGATCGAATCGCTTGCGGTGGGGCCAGTCCTTGCTCGGGCAGGGCGGCCGGTCCAGATAACGGGCTGCGATCGCGCCGAGCCGGTCCTTCTGTGGCTCCGTCTCGTTCCAGAAATCCCTGCTCCCCGTGCAATGTTCCTCGATCACAATGGTCGCGGGCAGCGAGAGTCCCTGCTCCACCATCCTGAAGAATCCCCTGTCGTCGTCTTCGCTGCCGACGATCATCAGTCTTGTCCCCGGGTCGCGGTCCGGTTTTTTTCGGGGAATCTCCTTCAGCAACTCCTTCATGGCCTCGCTATGTTCCCGTTTGTCGGTGACCTGACTCGCCAGCGCCACCTCCAGGCACTCCAGCCCGCTGATCGGCGGATTCGGCTCTTTCCGGAACTCGTAAACCTCCTTCAGAAGGCGGCGGTTGGTGTTGCAGATTTCAATGCCCCTGTCCAGATCCGCGTCCGTGATGGTCCTCCCGATCCATTTTTCGAGCGACTCCTTGAAACGTCCTATTTCGCCGCGCAGGTACTCATAGCGTCCGTTCCCCTGGACCGTGTGAGGCATGTACAGGTAATGCGAGAACTGGATCGGAATATGTTTTTCCCAACTCCAGTAGGTCTGCCGGATGTGCAAGCAGGATTGAGCCAGGGTGATCCCATCCAGATAATCATAGTTTCCCTCCAGGCCCTGCCCCAGACAGTCGCGGCAGAAGGGACAGAACATGCTGCTGTAGATGTGGGGCTCCACAAGGGTGGAGGGCTTGTGACCGCCCAGGATCCTCACCGGAAGAATATCCGCCGCATAGAAGACCTCCTGAGGCATATACGTACAGAGATATCCCACCACTTTTCCCCCTGTGCGCTTCTTCCACTGCCTGGCATACTCATGCCTGTTGTCGACCCATTCTTGTATTTTCAGATCCACCTTTCCCCCTCCTTCTGGAGCCCGCGCTCGGGCTCCTGTTCCAGCACCTCATCATTCACGAATACAAGATTCCTATCTGTGCGCTCAGGTCTTCACGAAACCGGGGATGGGCGATCGCACAGATCGCCTCCGCTCTCTCCCTTTCGGTCTTCCCCTCGAGAGCGGCTACCCCGTATTCACTGACCACGCAGTCCACATCCGCCCGGATCGCAGAGACCGTGGAGCCCGAAGGGATCACCGGCACGATTCTCGAGACCTTCCCCTCCTTGGCCGTGGACGGAAGGCAGAAGATCGCCTTTCCACCCTTCGAACCCCTGGCTCCACGCACGAAGTCGACCATTCCACCCAGTCCGTTCACGATCCGTCCGTCGAGGGCTTCGGAATTCACCTGCCCCAGGAGGTCGACCTGCAAGGCCACATTCAGGGAGATAAATTTCTCCATTTGCCCGATGACGGCCGCAGCATGCGTGTACGATGACGGGTGGAACTCCACCATCGGGTTGTCCCGAACGAAGTCATACAGTTTCTGGGTGCCGATGGCGGATGTGCAGACGATCTTGTTCCTGTTCAGGGCCTTGGTGCTCCCCGTAATGCATCCCCGCGCCAGCAGATCCATGACCGGGTCGCTGATCAGCCCGCTGTGGATCCCCAGTTCCTTCTTGCCGGAGAGTCCGAGAAGGACGGAGCCTTGGATGCTGCCCGGGCCGAATTGCAGAACGGCCCCGTCCGGGATGATCTCGGCGCAATGGGCGGCGATGGCGTTCTCGACCTCTCCCGCAGGTTCGACCAGGAATTCGGGCAGGGCATGCTCGGTCTCCACCAAGAGATCGAATACGGACTCATGGACCCGCGAGTTGCCGCGCGTTCTGGGCATTCGAGGGTTGACCTCCGCAATGACCAGCGGAGCAATGGTTGCCGCTTCGGGATAGTACTCCACCGAAACCCCGAAGGTGCAGAACCCGTTCGAATCGGGCTCGGAAACCTGAAAGAGGGCCACGTCCACCGGCAGGATTCTCTCGGAAAGGAGTCTCCCGATATCCGAAAAATGGCATGGGATGTAGGAAGCCCTCCTCTCGCTCACAGCCTTCCTCAGCGAACCCACCGAGAAGGTCTTGATGGTGAACCCGCAATCGCTCTCTTCGTAGAGAGATCGGCCGACCGGGAAGGAGGTGTACACCGTGAGTCCACCGAGACGCCGGCGCTGCCGCACCATCTCCCGAACCAGGTTCCGCGGCTCGGCGGCCATCCCGGAAACGACCAGGTGCGCCCCGTTCGGGATTTCCGAAACGGCCTCGGCCGGTCCAACCCTCCTTGGTTTCTTGAGACCCTTCATACTTTCCAGAATCCCGGGGGTGAAGATCATCGCAGATTTGAATTGACATGAACGAATGTTCGTTTTTAGAATACAACAGGTTTCGTTGTCAAGAAAAAAACGAACGTCTGTTTTTAGTGCCGGAAAAGCTTGACTTTGAAAGGAACGCCCCCTAAAAGCAGAGGAGCCGGTTCGACCAGGATGACACGCACCGATGGAGGTTGATGGATGGCGCAGAACAGTTCGGTCCTGCTAAAAGGCAAGAGAGTCCTCATCGTGGATGACGAACCCGACGTTCTTTTCGCTTTGCAGCAGTTGCTGCCTATGTGCGAAGTGGAGCTGGCGGCTACCTTCCAGGAGGCCCGGGAAAAGCTGGAGACCCGCTCATTTGACATAGCCATTCTGGACATCATGGGGGTGGACGGCTATGCGATCCTGTCCCTGGCCAAGCAGAAGGAGGTCCTCGCGGTCATGCTGACCGCCCATGCTCCCGGTGCCCAATATGTGGTGAAATCCTTCCAGGATGGAGCGGCGTTTCACGTCCCCAAGGAAGAAATGGCCGACATGGAGATCTTCCTGACCGATGTCCTGGAGGCGAAGGAACGGGGAGAGAATGTCTGGACCCGGTGGCTCAGGAGGCTCGGACCCTATTATGACCGTACCCTGGGGAGCCACTGGAAGGACGAGCACAAGGAGTTCTGGGAGAAGATCCAGTACTGAAGGCAAGGTCCGCTCTTCCATGCATGCGGAGCCGCCCCTTGCACCCGGGGGCGGCCGTTTTACGCCTAAGCGCTACAACGCTACCGTTCGTTTCCCGTCATGGGATTTTCCCGCCCTTCACCCTCCAGCTCGTGGACGAATTCCTTGAGGAAGGCGTCCCTTTCCTTCCAGCCGGCGCCGAAACGATCCTCGAAGAGTCTTCCCATTCTCGCAAAGAGCCTTCGCCAGACGGGTCGGCCCTGCACGACCTCCTGCAGGAAAGAGGGAAGCTCGTCCATCCTCTCCTTCGGCAGGAAACAGACGGCGCCGTACTGGATGGACTTCTTCAAGACCTGCGGGCTCACCGCGTGCGCCGTGAGGACGACGGCCGGAAATCCCCTTCGAACGGCCACCTTCAGCAACTCCAATCCGTTGACCCCCATGACGTCGAGAATCACCACGTCGTAGGTGTAGCTCATCAGGGACTGCAGGGCGGTAGGATAGTCTCCCGCCGTACGGACGAGACATCCGCCCAACAGCTCGGCGATGGTTTCGACGACATCCGCCTCGTCGTCGACCACCAGAACAACCCTATCCTTCAAGACCTCACCGGAACCCTTCGCCATCGTTTTCACTCCCTTCTTCCCTCTTCTTCTTCTGAGGAACGAGCCACCTGTTCCTGCACCATGCTATACACCGTCGACGCTTTTTGAAAACGCTCCATTACCCCGAATTTGCCCGCGCACACCCGGCGGGTCGAATTTCCCTTGACACCTTCTCGGGATCGCGAATAATATAAACGAACATTCGTTTTTATGCAACCTTTTTGCTGTCGGTGTGCGTCCTAACGCTCCTTTGCTTCCTAAAGGGGCTGGGGCCTCTCATCAACGAGCGAAGGCCGGTGCCCGCTTTCGGGCGCCAAGACAAGTGAAGCCCTTTTCCACATGAGCTTCCCCCAGTTCACCTCGTTTATGAAAAGAGAGGCCCGCTGGGCCAACCCTCGTGGCGATCCGCGAGCACGGTTGTCACCATGAAAGGATTTCCGACGCACAACACGAGAGTGCACTTCACAGTCCCGACGCGCAAGAGATCACAGGCAGGGAGGGTTTCCGATGGATGAGAAGAGGACCAAGGAGATTTTGGAGGAGAGACAAGGGGCCGAGAAGCGTATGCCGCTGTACAATCCGGTGGTCGTGAAGGAATTGCAGCCGCAATTCCGGAGCTGGCAGGAGTCCGCCCTTCGTGAGGAGGACCGAAGGAACTGGTTCGTCAAGCCGCAGACGATCCTCGGTTCCGAGCTGGAGAGGGGGTTGTTGTACTCCCCCCTTGACAATCAAGACCTGGACTACCTCAAGGACCTGGGTTTTTCCGGCCGGGAGCCCTTTACCAGGGCCATTCACCCCAACATGTACCGGGGAAGGGGTTTCACAAAAAGGCAGCTTTCCAGGGCCGGCTCGCCCGAATCCGTCAATAGGATTCTGAAAACGCTCCTCGAACACGGCGCCACAGGCACGAACCTGGCCCTGGATCTGGCCACGGTCCAGATGTTCGACTCGGACGAGCCGCAGTCGCTGGGGCAGGTGGGGACGGTCGGCGTACCCGTCGACTGCGTGGAGGACATGGAGGTCATCTATAAGGATATCCCGATCGATCAGATCAGCGCTTCCATCGTGACGCATTACCCCCGGAACACCGCCATCATCTTTCCCATGTATCTGGTCATGGCCGAGCGCAGGGGGATTCCGTGGGAGAAGCTCAGCGGGAGCGTTCAGAACGATTTCATCATGGAGAGTGTCGTTCGAAGCGCCTCCGAATATGTCCCTCCGCGGGACGATTTCCGGATCCAGTGCGACAACATCGAGTTCCTGAGGAGGCACGTTCCCCGGTGGAACTCCGTGACGCTGAACGGGTACAACCTGCGCGAGTACGGGACTTCCGGCATCACCGAAATGGCGGTGGCCCTGTCCAATGCGATTGAGATCCTCAAGGAGATGGAGCGGAGAGGACATGAAGTGGACTGGGCGGCCGAACGGCTCGCCTTCTTCTGGTCTCCGGCCAATGACTTCTTTGAGGAGGTGGCCCGTCTACGGGCCGTAAGAAGATTGTGGTACAAGATCGTGAAGCACCGGTTCAACGCCAAGAATCAGAGATCCATGTGGATGAGGTGCCATGTGCAGACCTCCGGGGTCTGCCTTCAGAGGGAGGAGCCTTACAACAATGTGATCCGGGCGGCTTACCATGCCCTGTCCGCCGTCCTCGGGGGGGCACAGTCCCTCCACATCGACGGGTACGACGAGGCCTTCTCCGTCCCGTCCGAGGAGGCCGCCATCCTGGCCCTTCGAAACCAGCAGATCATCGAACAGGAGACCCAGGTTACCCAGGTGGTCGATCCGCTTGGAGGGTCCTTCTATGTCGAGGCCCTTACCAATGAGGTGGAACGGAGGATCCTCTCCGAGATCGACGAGATCGAGAGCCGGGGAGGACTTGTGGAGGTCGTGGTCTCAGGATGGCTGCAGGAAAAAATCTCCAGATTCATAGAGCGGGAGCAGAAAATGATCGAGAGCGGCGAGATCAGGATTGTGGGCCGGAACTACTTCAGGGCGCCCGATCTCAAGATCCCCGACATCTGGGTCCAGGAATTCGACGACGCGATCGCCAAATCCATGAAACAGAAACTCGAAAGGCTCCGGAGGACCCGCAACAACGAAAAGACGACGGCTTCCCTGAAGGCCCTGGTGGAGGCCTGCAAGAAGGGAGGCAATGTGATGGAGGCCTGTCTGAACTGCGCCAGGGCGGACGCCACCAAGGGAGAGATGCGTCGTGCCATCGCCGAGGCCTTCGGTTCATGGAAATCGCCCACGTTCGGTTAGCAACCCTGCTGCTCATGATGGGAGGAGATGAAAATGGACACGAAACGGAAATACAAGGTGGTTCTGGGCCAATTCCCTTTGGAGACGCACTCCAGAGGAATCATTACCGTGGCCGGTATGCTGAGGGATTCCGGCATGGAGGTCGTCCTCATCGGGAACGCCCTGCCCGAAGAGATCGCGGAGGTCGCCCTTCAGGAGTACGCCGACGTGGTGGGGGTCAGCACCTACTGCGGGGGCGAACTGGCCCTCGGTCAGGCATTGATGGATGCCGCTGAAAAGCGAGGAATCCGGAAAAGGACCGTTTTCCTCATCGGGGGCATATTCCCCCCTAAGAATATCGACAAACTCCGCGGCATCGGCTTTGACGGGGCCTTTCTCTCGGCCACCAAGCAGGAGATTGTCTCCTGCATCCAGAACTGCTGCAGCTCCAAAGCCAGGCTGGCGGGCTAGTCTCGTGCTCCCCCAACCTCCCATCCCCCTTCGAGCGGGAGGAAAGGAACTGGAAGCCACCTATTGGAGGGCTGCCCTTTGCGGACAGCGGACGCGGTTGGTAGAAGGGGAAACGGCATGCGCACGGCACGGGGTAGCCTTTGGAGAAAAGGTCACGCCCTCTCCGTAAGAATGGCATGCCGCCGCTGTGTCACATGGGTGCGAAGGTCAGCCTGGAGCCGTCAGGAGTGGGTGAAAGGACACGGCGCCAGGAGTGATTGGCGTCAAGGTCAGGAGGGCTGGTCAAAAAGCCTCACCGCGGCCTCCCCCTCCACGACGGTCTCGCCCTTCTGATTCATGCACACGTTCTTGAGAGTGAGGATCCCCTTGTCCCGGCGGAGGCCGGTGACCTCGGCCGTTGCGATAATGCGGTCTCCGATCCTCACCGGCTTTAGAAATCTCACCGACTGGGAAAGGAAGATGACCACGCCCGGAAGCTTGGCCATGGCCGCTGAAAGAAGGGAGAGGGAAAACGCGCCGTGTGCGATCCTCCCGCCGAAGACCGTTTTTCCCGCGTACTGCTCGTCGAGGTGAACCGGGTTGACGTCCCCGGAGAGGGCCGCAAACTGATCGATGTCGGCCTCCGTGATGACCTTCTCATGCACGGTTCGATACCCTGCATCCACCCCCAGCCTGTCCAGAATCGATCCGACCTTCTCGTCCATGTCCCTCTCCTTTAGATGACGGCGCCGTCTACAGTGTAGCGCGCCCAATGCTTCTTTCCATTCCCTGAAGGGGTTGGCCATGAGCAAAACTGTCACAGATGAATAGAGGGATCTCTGACGCACAACAGCACAGCATGGTCGAACCGAAGATCAGGCCCCGCGAACAGATGATGCAGCGCTGTCCTTCCGGAAATCCTCCTCAGGAACCGATGATCTCGATGAATGTCTGTATCCTCGTCCGGAGTTGTGCCAGGGCCCCGCTGTAGTCGTGTTCGACATAGATGTGTCGCAGCCCCACGTGGTCGAGATAATCCTTGAGTCCGGGGACCTCGTATCCATGGATGTCGCAGTACCTCACCGTCTCCAGGATCGCCCCGTCCACCTTCCACTCGTCGGCATAGGTGCTCAGATATCCGAAACGGCCGGGGAGATCCTTGTGAATATAGTCCTTCCGGATCTCCCCGAAGGTCGCCTCCCTGAACGTGCGGGGGCATTTGATCTCCAGCAGATACCGGCGGGCCAAACCCTCCAGGGGTTCCAGGGTCGGGTCCACCTGCGGGAAATGCGCCCGGCTCCCGACACAGGTGTCGTCGATAACCACGTGCGCGCCGGCGCTCTCCGCGATATCGAACAGGGCTGTGTTGTCGATGATGCTCCCCCAGATGAGAAGTCTGGCCGATTTTCGCTGGGGTTTTTCTTTACGAACCTGGATCTCCTGGAGGACCTCCCTCAGGAGCTCGATCCCCTCCTCCACCGGGAGGCCGGCGAGGGCCACCATGACCTGCATGGTGTCGGAACCGGAGATCAGGGGCGGGTCAGACTTTCTCGAATCATAGAGTTGCACCACGAGAGATCGCTGTTCGTTGTGCTTCCGGACGGCTTCTTGAAGACGGCCGGGGGAGAGGCTTCTCCCGGTGTAGGATTCCAGGCTCTTCTGGAAGGATTCGAGCTGGGACCGGAACTGCGCCTGCGCGGCCTTGTGAACCGTATGGGGCGTATCGACAAAATGAAAGTAGGGTGGCTTGAGATAGGTCCTCCAGATGTGGGCGGTCTTCTCTCCCACCTCGCAGCCGTGGCACATGACCACGCCGTCGAGAAAGTCGTATTTTCCCGTCAATCCCATGTCCAAGGAGCTGCGGATGAAGGGGCAGACGATAGTGGGCAGGCAGGAATCCGCCTTCCTGATCGGCTCCGACATCGTCCCCAGGATCCGGTATGGGACCAGGTCGAGGGCCGACATCATCTCCAGAGGGGCGTAGAGGCAGAAATACCCGATGATCGGGTTGCCTTCGGCCTTGAGCTCCCTCGCCCTCTTCGCTCTGTCCCGATAAATGGACCTCGCCCTGCCGAGCCCTCTCTCTTTTTCCGCGGTCATGGATTCGAACCCCGTTCTGCGATCGTTTTGCGCATTACCCCTAGCGTTGCACAAATTCGGGTACTTCGTAGGATGGGTGGAGCGCAGCGAAACCCATCCATTCGAGCGATTGAACATGCCGCAAACCTCAAAAACGATGGGTTTCGATGCGCTCCGCCCATCCTACAGGAATTCACTGGCAGTGAGATCGAGAGGGGCAATGCTCGGTGTTCATCACCGACAATATTCCTCCACAATTCATGTAGCCTCCCCATTTGCGAAGATGACATTGCCCTTGTTCTGCAACTATGAGGTTACCATTCCAGCCCTTCTTCTCTCCGCACGTCCTTGTAGTGATTCATCGTCTCTTCAAAAACCTCGGCCCTGAGCATGGTCTCCGTGTGATTGAACAGCTTGAGATCCACGATGTCCCCTTCCGCCACCAGCGAGGGCACCTTCATCTTCTTGCTCAACCGGTCCTGCACGAGCATGAGGTGGTTGGTCGCCGTTCGGCACGTCAAGAGAGGGTGGAGAAGGGCACCGTCATACTGATAGGTCCTGGCCCACTCCAGATACGGGTACCCGAAGTAGCCCATGTACTCCTGACGGGCATGGGCATCCTCGAAGTACCCGGTGAGCCACTGATACGTCATCATGGCGATCTTCTCCAGCGGACTTCCCAATTTGCAGTAATCGATCGGCTTGGGGGGATGGTAGGCCCAGCTTTCCACGACGAAGTTCCACCCCCTTTCCGCCAGCTCGTCGAAGATGCCCAGATCATGCCACGGCGGAAGCTCCGCAAAGGCCAGCCTGAACCTTTCCTGGGCCACCGAGCCGATACCGTTTTCCACCCTGGCCTTCACCTCCGAGTGCATATCCCGGTAGAGCGCCAGGAGAACCTTCGTGTCCCCCGTGGGGTAGAGCGATCCGTTCATGCAGCTCCAGAAATCCCGGGAGTGCATGGGGCATGGCCTGGCCTTGCGGAGCTCGTTGATCTCATGCCAGACCAGGTTGATTTCGATCAGATCGGCGGTGATCTCCTCGAGCCTCCCCCAGTCCATCTTCTTTCCAAGCAGCCGTTCAAGAAAACAAACGAACTCCGTCAGCTCCTCCACCATGAAACGAATATCCCGCTCCATGACCCCTTTCGTGAGCCTCTCTTCCACGCCCGGGTGCGGGATCTCGACCTGCCAGACCGGGGCATCCAGATAACGTCCCAGGGCCTGGAACCACTTCACCCTTGCATCACACAGCGCCCCGGAGGCAAGCAGGAGGACGGGTTTGGACATACCCCCCATGGGCGCCTCGGGGGGGATCGCCCCGAGCTCCTTCATCCTGGCGGCGTATCCGATACAGTTGCGGGCATAGCCGCACATGTGGTCGGGGAAGCCCTCCACATCGGAGCGATCGAGATAGCCTTGTGCGCTGCCGAAGGCGGCACAGGCGGCGCCATAGTTCTCAGGATACACCGCCTCGACGCCCATGGCCTTGAGGATCGGGTCCGCCTCCCACCAGTTCACCATGCACCAGGCCGTCGGCTTCCCGGCCTTACTCGCCTCCACCGCCCTCTCGTACATCTTGTCGATGTTCGCCCGGAGCGGGTACATGGTCTGCAACCGATTGATCGCCTTTTTCTTTTTTTCCACGGCCGTCATCCGTACACTCCCGCCGCTCAAAGATTGATGTTGGAGTACTTCCCTGCATGTCTGATCACGCGCTTGTTCTCCGTGATATCCAGAGACCGGTTGATCATCTTCCGGGTGTCGCGCGGTAGAACCACGTCGTCCACGTACCCCCTTTTCGCCGCTTCGTAAGGGTTCTCGAACTGGCGCCTGTACTGTTCGATCCTCTCGGCCCTGGTCGCGCCCGGATCTCTCGATTCCCTGATCTCCTTTTCGAAGATGATGCTTGCAGCGGTCTCCGCCCCCACGATGCAGATGCGGGCATTCGGCCAGGCCCAGACGAGGTCCGCACCCGTGTCCTTGCAGCACATCGCCGTGTAGGCGCCGGCATACGATTTGTTCAGGATGATGGAGATCTTGGGTACCGTCGCATAGATGTAGGCATGCAGCATTTTTGCCCCGTGTCGCAGGATCCCCTTGTGCTCCTCCCTGGCCCCGATCATAAACCCCGGTGTCTCGTGGAGCGTGACCAGGGGCACATTGAACAGGTCGCAGAACCGGACGAACCGGGCGACCTTGTCGGCGGCGTCGCAGTCGAGCACCCCACCCATCCATTTCGGTTGACTCGCTACGATGCCGGTCGGGCGGCCGTTGAATCGGGCAAAACCGACCACGACGTTACGCGCAAACTCCCCGAGCAGCTCGAAGAACCTGCCCCCGTCGGTGATTTGGTCGATCACCGCATGGATATCGTAAGGAACGAACGGATCGGCCGGGGTTAGGTCGTCGAGCTCGGGAATCACCCGTTCCGGGTCATCCTCGGATTCCTTCCTGGGAGGCCTTTGCTCCCAGTTGGAAGGCAGGAACCCCAGGAGCTCTCTGGTCTTGAAGAGCGCGTCCTCTTCGTCCTCCGCCACAATGTGGGTCTGCCCGCTGATTCGGGCGTGAGCCCTGGCACCACAGAGCTTCTCGATGCTGATTTCCTCTCCCAGCTGCGTCTTCACGAATGCGGGGCCCGCTATCCCCAGAAATCCCGTGTCCTTGCACTGGATCAGGACGTCCTGCATGATAGGGTGATAGGCCTGGCCGCCGAGGCAGGGGCCCATGACCACGGCGACCTGCGGGATGATGCCCGACGCGAGAATCTGCTCCCGGAAAAGCCATGCATAGGCCTGCAGCGTGTCCATCCCCTCCTGGAGCCTGGCCCCGCCGGAATCGTTGAGACCGACAAAGGGAACTCCCTTTTCCTTGGCCATCCGGACCGCCTCCGAGAACTTCCTCCCATGATATTCTCCAAAGGTCCCGGCCATCGTGGTGTAATCCTCGGCGGCCGCCATGACATACCGGCCGTCGACCTTTCCGAAGCCCACGATCACCCCTTCCGCGGGAATCGCCTTCCCGTCCAGCCCAAAGGCGGTGGTGCGGTGTGTGACATAGAGCCCGAGTTCGGTAAAGGTCCCCTCGTCGAAGAACAAGCCGAGTCGCTCCCTGGCCGTGAGCTTGGAGGCGGCATGCTGCTTCCGGACGGCCTTCTCTCCCCCCATCTCCAGGATCCGCTTACGTTTCTCGTGGTACTCCCTGTAGAGAACCTCATACTCCCTTGCATACTTCTCAGCGCTCATCTCAGCCTCCACCCAAACCCTCCCGAAACGGCCACTCAGAACTTGTTCCGTGTGAGGATGATGACCACGGAGTTCCCGATCGATCTCCCCCCCACATTGTGCTGGAGACCGTATCCATTTCTTATCTCTACCTGCCTTTGTCCGGCCTCCCCACGGAGGTGCCAGTAGAGCTCCACGCACTGGGCAACCCCGGTAGCGCCGAGAGGATGACCTTTGCAGATCAGTCCGCCGCTGACATTGCAGGGAATCCTGCCGTTCCGTTCCGTCTCCCCATTCTCGATCAGATGCTTTGCCTTTCCCTTCTCGGAGAATCCGAGGTCGTCGTAGTCGATAAGCTCGGTGATGGTGAAGCAGTCATGAATCTCCGCCAGGTCAATGTCGCGGGGTCCTATTCCCGCCATTCGGTACGCCTCCTTGGCGGACTTCACGGTAGCCGTATAGCTGGTGAAGGTGTCAATCTCATGGGCATAGTAGACATCCGTGGCGCAGCCCATGCCGGCAATATAGACCGGCTTGTCCGTGTATTTTTCCGCCAGATCCGCCCGGCAGAGCATTGCGCAGGCCGCGCCGTCCGTTTGGGGACAGCAATCCAGGATGTTGAGGGGCTCGCAAACGACCGGGGAATTCAGCACATCCTCCACGGTGATCTCGAAGCGGAACTGCGCATTGGGATTCAGCACGCCGTTTTTCCTGTTCTTGACCGCAACCCTCGCCATATGCTCTCGGGTGAGGCCGTACTCATGCATGTAGCGAATCGCCTTGGGGGCGAACATGGTCATGGCGGTTTCTCCCAAGGTGAGGAGGGGATGTCCTTGGACCGCGATCCCCAGCAGTCCGGTCGTCGGCGCATCCCTCATCTTCTCATATCCCGCCGCCAGCACCACATCATAGACCCCGGATGCCACGCCGAATGCGGCGTTGCGAATGGCATCGCTGCCCGTCGGACACCCGTTCTCCACGCGGGTGCAGGGTATTCCGGCAAGGCCGAGTTGAGCGACGAGACTGTTCCCCCCCTGCGCCCCCTGGCCGTGCAGTTCGGGCCGCGCTGTGCCGACCCAGGCCGCCTTGATCTCCTTGGGATCGAAACCCTTGTCCACGCTCCTGATGCAATTCAGGTAGGCTTCTTCCAGCATCGTCTCCCAGCTCTTGTCGAAGAGCTCTCCGAATGGGATCATTCCCGCGCCCACCATGGCCACTTTGTTCCACCCCATCTTATCCCCCTTTGCCTAGTCTCCTCTCGGAGGCCTGAATGCGTTCCCGTAGATTTTCAGCCCATCCTCGGCCAGGATGTTTCGCAGCACCAGCTCGACCGGCATATCGATCCGGATTTCTTCCTGCCCTTTGATCTCCGTTCCCAGGGCACGGTAGCGGTTGCCGTCATCGAGATCCGCTACGATGATCGGCATCGGACCGACGAGAGGAGGGGGAACATACAGGCTGATACAGAAGGTGTGGACCTTCCCCCTTCGGCTGAGGAAGACTTCGTCGAACTCCGTTTGCCCGCATCGGATGCAGATCTTCCGGATCGAGGGCGGATAGTTGACGTACCCGCACTTCCGGCATTTCGCCCCCCTGAGCTGGCGGATGTGCCGGCCGTCCCTCCACAGGGCGGACGAGGCGGGAGGCAGACCGATCTTCGTGACGCCCGTGCTCTTCGCCAGCGCTCCCTTCAACCTGGCAAAGGCCACGTAGTCGCTGATATAAGTCTTGCTCCTGAGGTACGACTCCAGGGATCTTCCCTTCCCTCTTCCCTCGCATATCCGGTCGTTGACCCGCAGTGCGGCGGCATCACTCGTCCCCGATCCATACGACACGGCCAGGATCCTGTCCCCGGGTTCGGCCTTGTCGAGAACCGCCGCCATCCCCAGGAACACGGAAGCCGCGCCCACGTCTCCCATCGCATGGAAGAGATCGCCCGCCTGGGTCTGCTGCGGATCGATTTTCAATGCCTTTGCAGCCCCTCTCGCCATTCGGGGATCCGGCTGCTGCAAGACAATGTGTTGAAAATCCGAGATGGAGCCGCTTGTCTTCTTGAGCAGCCCCCGGACCGCCTCGACGAGATGCCTGTGGTAACCGTAATCCCTCGTGAACCGGGGCTCATATTCCTGCAGATAGGGCGTAGCGGTGCTCCGCCAGCGATCGGCGACATAGCTGGTATAGGTGAATACCCCTTCGATATCCGCGATCGTATTCTCCATCCCCAGAATGAACGCGGCCGCACCATCGCCGCAGTTCATCTCCTCGGAACTCCCGGGCGAGACGCAGCGGGACTCCGAAGCGACGGCGAGGCCGCACGGGATTCGACCCGATGCAACGCCATCCATGCATGCCTTCAAGGCCGCAAAGCTCGACCGGGGCGAAGCTGTGAAATCCGCAATGTCCAGTTCCTCCCTGGCCCGCAGGACCTCCGCAATGACCCCCAGGGAGGAGTGCTCGATATGGGTGGAGGAGTCGGTGCCCAGGTAGAGGCACCCCAGCGCGGACCCGTCGCGGAGTCGCGAATAGTAAAGCGCATTGAGGGACGCCTCCGCGGCCATGGTGATGATATCCTCATCATAGTCGGCCACGCTGTTCTCCCCCCTGCCCCGGGTCGACCACGCCTTTCCAATGTCTTCCCGCTTCATCCGAAATCTTGGAACGTACACACCATATCCCATGACGCCGACCGACATTTTAGACCTCCTTTTCTCACCCGGCTCGAGAAGATCTCCCGTCGCGAAATCCCACCGCCCCCGCGACGTCCGCAATTTCTTGAGGAGAGGAGATATGAACGAATGTTCGTTTTTATGACGAGACTGCCGCCCTTGTCAAGAACAAAAAGCCGCACGCATGTCCACGTTCCCCCGTCCGGACCCTGGCTGGATATGGCGCAGCGGGAGCTTTGGTTCCGTGAATCGACAGAAAAACAAGGTTGATATGGGGTTCAAGGCGCCTTAAGGGGGAAGAATCATGCGTGATGACCGATCGATCCCTCCCACTTGCCCTTTTCCAGTCTTTTCCTCTCTTCCGCTCTCACCTCTCTTCTCAGAATTTTGCCCACTTTGGACTTGGGAAGCATGTCTCGAAATTCGATGTAATGCGGAATCTTGTACGCTGCCAGTCTCCGGCGGCACCACCGGATGAGGTCATAACCCGTCATACCCTTGACGTCTTGCTTGAGAACCACGAAAGCCTTAATGCGGTTGCCCACCGTTTCATCGGGGATGCCCACAACACAGGCTGCCACTACGGCCGGGTGTTCCAGGAGCTCTGCCTCAATCTCTGAGGCGGAAACCCGGTACCCCTTGTGCTTGATCGTGTCCACGGTACGATCTACGAAGTAGAGGTAACCCTCGCGATCCATGGTGACCACATCGCTCGTTCGGTACCATAGCCTGTCACCAGAAAGGACAAAGGCCTCCTGCGTCTCCTCGGGTTTGTTCCAGTACGAACAGACCATGGGGTCGGAGTTCACCATGGCTTCTCCGGGTGTTCCAAGAGGCACGTCTACCAGGGTTTCCGGGTCCACGACCCTCACCTGCTTGCCAGGGAGCACCTGTCCCATGGCTTGGGGAGGATTGTTTTTCCCCGGGCAACTGAGGGAAACCCCGCCTACCGTCTCGGTCGCACCATACCCCTGGTAGATGGGAACGCCAAATCGCTCCTGCCACCTCCTTCCTACCTCGACGGGCAGGATATCGCCCCCTGTGAAGCAGTAGGAAAGAGAGCGCAGATCGTAGAAATCCAGGCGATCGTGATCCAAGATCATCCTATACAGGGCCGGCACACCGATGATGGAAATGGCACGGTGTCTCTGAACAGCGCGGAGCAGGCCGTCCAGGTTCATCCGGGGCAGAAGGATCACCGTATCGCCCGACAGGCATAGGGAACCCATCCCGAAAACCTGTCCAAGAATGTGAAAAAGGGGAGCCCCTTGCACCACCACATTCCTGCCCCAGGGGATGAGGGACTCCTGCACCTTGAGTTGCTGAAAGGAGGATTTCAGAAAGAGCTTCTGGGTGATGGGGACCCCTTTGGGGGATTTGGTAGTCCCTCCAGTGTACAGAAGGAGGGCGAGGTCTTCGCCGCATATCCGGAACTCCGGCGCAGCACCTGCCGAAAACTCGATGGTCTTTCCAAAGGGCATGCTGTCCCGGCGGGCAGCCACCTTTCCACGGGGAATTCTGTCGAGGAGAAGACCGAACCCCCTTTTCCACCAAGGAAGCAGGTCCGCCACATTGGTGTGAATCACGGTCTTGATTCCCGTCTTGGGCAGGGCCCGGACGACATACCCGAAGTTCGTATCCGTACAGATGATGGCCCTAGATTGGCTGTCCGTGGCGATGTATTCCAAATCATGTTGCGTGTAAATGGGGGTGATGGGCACGGCCGTTGCTCCCATGGCCAGGGTTCCCAGCCAGGCAACAACCCACTGCGGGGTGTTGGGGAGGTAGAGGATGACTCGATCCCCCCGGCGGACCCCCAGACCAGTGAGCGCTTGTGCAAAGGATAGGCTCCAGAGCAGAATCTGCTCGTAGGAATACCGGGTTCCAAGATAGAGAAGAGCGGGCTTCTGCCCGGCCTTCTCCACCTGCTTTTGGAAGGCATCCGCCACAGTGACAAAGCCGCAGTCGTTCATGTCCCTCCCATTTCCTTCCTGGCCACCCTCATACGCCGAAGTAGGCGGCCCTCACCTCGGGGTTCTCCATAAGCTCGGTCCCTTTTCCACCTAGGGTGAGCATCCCGTTTTCAATCACATAAGCATAGTCCAGGCGCGGAAGAACGGGCCGGGCGAACTGCTCGGTAAGAAGGATCGTGATGCCCGTCTCATCACGGATGCGGATGATCGCCTCCACCAGGTTCTTCTGAATGAGAGGGCTCAAACCGAGCAAAGGCTCATCCAGAAGCAGCAGCTGCGGATGGGCCACCAGCGCCATTCCGATGGAGAGCATTTGCTGCTCTCCCCCGCTGAGAAACCCCGCCCTCTTTCCCCTATTGCTGCGGAGGTTCGGGAAAAGCCCGAAGACGAAGTCCATGGTTTCCCTTGTTTCGGAACGGGGACGCAAGTAGCCTGCGATTCGGAGGTTCTCCACCACGTCGCTTTCCGGGAACACAGGATGCCTCTCCCTACAGAGGACGATGCCTTCACCAACCCTGGCAGAGGGTTTGAGCTGAGTGATATCCTTTCCCCGGTAGTGGATGCCCCCCAGGACCGTGATTCGCTCCCCTCCGCGACGCTCCTCCTTGACTTTCATGTCCAAGATGAGGCCGGAGATCGCATTCATGAGGGTAGTCTTTCCCGCGCTGTTGGAGCCGATGACTCCGCGGAATTCCTTTTCCTTCAGATCCATGCTGAAGTCGTTGAGGGCCAGAGCATTCTCGAAGAAGACCATGAGGCTTCGCACCTGCAGCACCGGTACACCTCCTATTCCGTTCCCAGATAGGCCTCTTTGACTTCCCTGGTCTCCATCACCTCTCCGGGGGTCCCTTCGGCGATTTTCCTCCCATGGTTGAGCACAATGACGCGGTCCACGATTCTGAACAGCTCCCGGAGACGGTGTTCGATCATGATCAGGGTTCTCCCCTCCGCCTGGATCTTTTCGATCATCGGGACAGTGCCGGAAACCTCGGCCAGGGACAACCCCGAGAAGAGTTCGTCCAGGACGATCAGGTCGGGACTCATGGCCAGACATCTGGCCAGTTCGAGTCTCTTGAGATAGCCGTGGGGCAGAGCGCTGGCGGGTTTGAAGGGGACGTGGGAGTCCCTCTCGAATCCGACCTCCTCCAGGAGGTCTATGGCCATGGCATCCCGGTCCCCACATTTGCCGCCCGTCTGGCGCTTCACCCTCGGGGAGAACAAGGGGATGACCAGGTTCTTGAAGGCAGGGAGACGGTAGAAGGGGCGGGACATTTGAAAGGTTCTGGAAAGACCCGACCGGGCGATTCGGTGGGGCGCCATGCCTGTGATGTGCTTGTCCTTGAAAAGGACAGCCCCTTTATCGGGCCGGGTGAATCCCGTGATCAGGTTAACGAGGGTGGTCTTTCCCGATCCATTGGGGCCTATGATTCCGAGGGACTCCCCCTTCCTGAGATCGAAGGAAAGACGGTCGATGGCCCGGACTCCTCCGAAACTCTTTGTCAGGCGCTCTACCTGGAGGATGAATGGTCCGGTCATGGATTTCAGGCCTCCACCTTGACCCATCTTTCGAACTGATTGTACTTGCGCTGAAGGTACGGGAGAATCCCTTCCGGGATGGCTACGATGAAAATGACGAGGAAGAGGCCGTAGACTACGATGCGGAGCGCTCCGAGGCCTCTCAGGATCTCGGAGAGCGGAACGAGAATAAAGGCCCCGAGGGCGGGGCCGGCCAGAGTGCCCATGCCGCCCACCACTGCGGAGGCAATGGGCAGAATGGAATAGTCCAAGGCGAAAACCGGCATGCCAACGAACATGTAAGCGTGGGTCATGACTGCGCCGGCAAAAGCCCCGGCCGAGCCGGCGATGAAAAGCGCCTGAGCCTTGTACCAGATAATGTCGATGCCTGCGCTGATCACCGCCCGGTCATTGTCCCGTATCCCCTGGAGCACCAGCCCGTAGTCCGTGCCCATGATGCGACGAAAGCCGAAGAGCACGATAATGAAAGAACCGAGACTGATCGCCAGCACTTCCCCGTTGTCGTGGAAGGTCGCCAGTCCGCTGAAGCCCTCGGTTCCGCCCAGGATCTTTGTCGCTTCGATCATCCGCACGAGCGCCAGAGGGAGCACTAGGGTCACCATGGCGAAGTAGATCCCCCTGAGTCTCAGGACCGGCAGCAACAACAGGGTGCAGAGTGCCCCCCCTACAACGGTCGCGATGGGGATGGTCAACCAGTACGGCCAGCCCCAGAAGTGATTCAAGGAGCCGGCCACGTAAGCCCCCATTCCAAAAAACAGGGCTTGCCCTAGAGAGACGAGGCCGGTGCTGACGAGGAGATCCCAGCTCATGGCCAGGATGCCGAACATGGCCGTAGAGACTAGAACCCTCTTCCAGTAGGGGGTGGCGAAAAGAAGGAAAAGGACGACGGCCAGAAAGGGAAGTACACGCGGCGCCAGAAGGTAGAGCATCTCGAACCAGGAACTAAGGGCGAAGATGTCTTCGGATCGGGCCTTGACGCACCGGTCCAGACGTTCCTTGCGCATTCCGGCCGGGTTGCTCAAATCCTCTCCTCCAGCTCTTTTTGTCTGCCGAAAAGCCCGGACGGTCGTACGGCCAGGATTCCGAGAATGGCCACGAGGGTGACGATCATCATCCAATGGCTTCCGAGGTACATGGCCGTGAAGGTCTGTGCGATGCCGAGGATGAAACTGGCCACGATGACTCCTGCCGAACTCCCCAGCCCCCCCACGATGCAGACGGCAAGGGCTTTTAGCAGGACATCGTATCCCGCATCCACGGAAATGGTGCCCAGGGGCAGCACGAGAACGGCGGACAAGGCGCATAGCCCTCCACCGAAGGCCATGGAATAGGCGGCAATGCGATCCGAGTCAATGCCGAAGCAGAGCGCCGTCCTTTCGTCCTGAGCGATGCCTCGGAAGGCGAGTCCCGTACGGGTATGGTGGATGAAAACCCACAGCCCGGCAGTGAGCATCACACCCACAACCACGATGAGCGTTCTCTGGAGGTCAAGGTAGACCGGGCCCAGTGGAAAGCTTCCGGAAATGAATACCGGGAGGGAGTACTTGAACTCCGCAAAACCGAGGTACCGAAAAAACTCCACAATGGCCAGCCCGACCCCGAAAGTGGCAATGACCTCGGAAATGGGCATCCCTTTCACCCGAATCAGGAAAAGGCGGTACAGGAACCCACCGACGGCGCCTGTGCAGAGCACCATCATCGGCACTGCGGCAAACAGAGGCACATCGAGGAAGTGGAGAATGAGCCACACCCCGAACCCGGCCAGGATGTACAGGGCCCCATAAGCGAAATTGGCGATGCCGCTGATGCCAAAGGTGATATTGAAGCCGAGAGCGACAATCGCAAGGATAACCGAATTTACGATTCCGTATACGAGAGTACCGACCAGCATGACGCGAGGGCTCCCGTTTAGCAGGAGAGGGCGAAGCCCGAAGACCTCCGCTCTTTCTCCGACGCTACTTGGCCGCCTTCATCCACGGAGGAAGGAGGATCCGGTCATCCGCGATGGATTCGGGAAAGACGATGACCCGCTTGCCCCCCTCGCGCCACTGCATCATTCCGCCCACCGCGCTCTGCGCAGGGTCCATCCCGAAGACCGCCTGATGGCCCTCGTCGAATTTGATCCTTCCGATGGTCCCCACCCTATCTGTCATGGCAATTGCCTCCGCGACCGCATCCCCATCCAAGGTCCCGGCCTTCTCGATGGCCTCAGCCAGGATGTAGACGGACTCGTAGGAGGGGGCAGGGCCGTGCTGCTCCTGGACTTCGGCGTTCCACCGCTTCCTGTAATTCTCGAAATACCGGACCGAGGCCGGCAGTTTCGGCGCCGGAATATTCCCCACTTCAAAAAACATGTTCGTCACACCGACGATTTTTCCCTCGAACGCCTTCCAGGCCTCCGAGCCGGCGAGAGGAACGATGATCCCTGCAAAGAGAGCCGGGACTTTCATGCTCTGCCACTGCTTGACCAAGATCCCCGCCTCGGGCATATCGAAGATAGGCAGGATCACCTGGGTGCCTGCCGCCTGCGCTTTCATGAGGCCTACGGAGAAATCCGAGGCGCCCGTGGGGTACGCTTCGGTTCCCAGAACGGTCCATCCGGATTTTGGAAGAGCGCCCGCAAAGGCCGCTGCAGCGCCTCTGGCCCAGAGAACATCCTGGTGCATGATGAAGACTTTGTCGAACCCGAAGGAGTCCTTGAGCTTCTTCATGATGCCCATCTGGTATCCGGCAAAATACTTTACATTGATCCCCGTCCGGAAAATGTATTTGTATTTTGTGGGGTCCTGCTTGATCTTTTCTTCCGAGGCCGGAGTCATGGCAATGGTCCCCAGCATGGGCACCTTTTGTTTGGAAAGGATATCCATCCCTGCAAGGAGCGCCTCGGAACGAAAGAAGCCGACCACAATCGCGTGCGCCTTCTTGTCCATGATGATCTTCTCCAACCCCAGCAGGGCCTCCGGAACAGGCACCCCAGGGGAGGCATCCCTGATGTCGATCGACTCCACATGGAGTTTCCGCTTTGACCCCTTTACATGTACTCCGCCCCGGGCGTTGATTTCCTCCGTGGCCATGATGACGCTGTTCAAGGCCTCCTTACCTGCGGTGGTGCCAAGGGAGGTAGGTACTCCGATCACCACAGGCTCCTGAGCGCGGGCAGTAGCCAAATGAGGCGCAGAAGGCAATAGAAGCGCAACACAGGTCGACACCATGCAGATGACTCCGAGCGGTTTCATGTCGGTCCTCCTCACTGTGTAAAGGGGTTTGACGGCGGCGCTCGCATCCTTCGTGGACATGGACGGAGCCTCTCGAACCATTTGAGCAAGGCTGGAAAATGGTTTGGGAAAGCCAAGAACGAATGTTCGTTTTTAGGATATACCCTGTTTCGTAGACGAAAGCCTTGGGCTTGTCAAGAAAAAAGTCACCATCAATCGGCGCAGCGTCTTTGTTCAGTTGACTGAGCGATGAAAAAGGGTGGAGGGCTTGCTCCAAGGGGATACTTTCCAATCATGTCTTCAATCGCCTGCGCTCTTCGTCACGCACCTCCCGCCTCAAAAGCTTTCCCACCTTTGATTTCGGGAGCATGTCCCGGAATTCAATATAATGGGGGACCTTGTAGGTGGCCAGCCTCTCCCTGCAGGATTTGATCAGGTCCGTCCCGCTCAGGCCCCGCACGCCTTCCCGGACGACCACGATCGCCTTGATCCGCTCGCCCACCTTCGGATCGGGCACGCCGATCACGCATGCCCCGACCACGCCGGGATGATCCTGGAGGACCGCCTCGATCTCCGAGCATGAGATCCTGTACCCCTTGTATTTGATGATATCCGCGCCCCGGTCGACATAAGCAAGCTGCCCGTCATCCCTGATCTGAACCAGGTCCCTCATCCTGTAGTAAAGCGTGCCTTCCATCTCCACGAAGGCGGCAGCAGTCTCCTCCGGTTTGTTCCAGTAGCTCCGGATCATGCAGTCCGACGAAACCAGTAACTCCCCGGTGCAGTTGGCTGCAACGGGCTGCAGCGAATCGGGGTCGGCGACCCGAGTCTTCAGGGACGGGAGAGGGAAACCCAGCACCCCGGGCCTGGGAGGCTCCTTCAAGGGGCTGAAGGCCACGAACCCGGTCTCCGTAGACCCGAAGTTCTGGTAGATGGGGATCTTGAACTTCCTCTCCCAGCGGTGGAACAGTTCCTCGGGCAGCACGTCCCCCCCGCACCAGCAGTATCGCAGCGAGCGCAGGGAGTAGGAATTCAGCCGGTCGTTCTCCAGGATCATCCGGTAGAGGGTGGGGACCCCTGCCAGCAGGTTCACCTTGTGACGTTCGATGGCCTTCAGGGTCGCATCCACCTGGGGCGCAGGCATCAAAACCGTGGTATTGCCCAGGCTCAGGCCCAGGGACAGGAACGTCATCTTCCCCATGATATGGAAGAGAGGGTTCACCATGATCAGGACCCCCTCTCCCGGCTCGATGAACCCCTGAACCACACCATGGTAGTCCTTCATCATGCGGTTCATGAAGGCGTGGGTACCGGGCACCCCTTTGGGCGGACCGGTGGTGCCCCCGGTGTACAGGATGTATGCGAGGCTCTCAGAGGGGTTGATGTTCGGCTCGGGAGCTTGGGGTCCGGCCTCCCTCAGCAATTTTACGAAGGAGTGCACATGCTCCCCCCGCTTCACCTGGCCACGGGGAATCCGGTCGAACAGGAATCCGACCGTTCTTTTCCACAAGGGGAGCAGGTCGGCAATGTTGGTGAAGATGATCCTCTTGAGCGGGGTCTTGGGAAGGACCTCCTCGATGTAGGAGATGTTGGTGTCCTGGCAAATGACCGTCTCCGCGCCCGAATCGTTGATCATGTACGTGATCTCATTGGGGGTGTAGAGGGGAGAGACCGGGACGGCCACCGCCCCCATTCTGAGGATGGATAGGTAGGCGACGACCCACTGGGTGCAGTTCGAAAGGTAGAGGAAGACACGATCCCCGGAGCGCACACCCAGCCCGTAGAGAGCCGCTGAGAATCTCCGGCTCAGTTCCTGCAGCCTGCGATAGGAATACGGCTCCCCCAGAAAGATGAGGGCGCTCTTCTGAGGCAGCCTGCGGCAGTTTTCCTCGAAGTCGGACAATGCGGATCGGTTCAGATCCGAAATGAGCGTGACCATCCTGCGATCTCCATGTCCAAGGGAACCGCTCACATTCCAAAATAGGCGGCCTTGACGTCGGGATTCTCCAGGAGTTCTTCCTGGGTCCCGCTCAGGACCGCGCTCCCGTTCTCCAGGACATAACCGAAATCGACCATCGGCAGAATCGACCTGGCGTACTGCTCCGCAATGAGGGTGGTGATTGCCGTGTCCCTTGCGATATTCTGCACCCCCTCGACCAGCACCTCCTCCATCAGCGGGCTCAGCCCGAGAAGGGGCTCGTCCAGCAGCAGCAGTCTGGGTTGGGCCATCAGGGCCCGGCCGATGGCGAGCATCTGCTGTTCGCCCCCGCTCAAGAACCCGCCCTGTCTCCGGCTCAGTCGCTTGAGGGCGGGAAATAGGGCGAACACGTATTCCATCGTTTTCCTGGCCGCTGCCGGCTTGGCCAGGTACGCACCCATTTTCAGATTCTCGAGGACGCTGCTCTCGGCGAAGATCCTTCGCCGCTCCGGACAGAGCACGATCCCCTTCCCGGCCCTCTTGCTCGCCTTCATGCCGAGGATGCTCTCTCCCTCAAACGTTACTTCCCCCAGGATGGTGATTCTCTCTCCTCCCCGCATTGCCTGCTTTTTCTGGGTGTCGAGGATGATTCCGGAAACGGTGTACATGAGGGTCGACTTCCCGGCGCTGTTGGAGCCAAATACCCCGGTAATGCTCTTTCCCCTGCAGGTCAGACTGACATTGTTGATCGCCACCCCGTTTTCGTAGAACACCATGAGGTTTCTGACCTCCAACATGGCCCTACACCCCTTTTCTCCCCAGGTACGCTCTTTTCACTTCCTCATTGGAGACGATCTCCTTGGGAGTCCCCTCGCTGATCTTGATGCCGAAATTGAGAACGATCACGCGCTGAACCAGGCGGAACAACTCCCTCAGCCGGTGTTCGATCATGATGATCGTCTTCCCCTCTATCTGCATCCGCTCGATCAGCGGGACCATGGTGGCGATTTCCGCCATGCTGAGCCCCGAGAACACCTCGTCGCAGATGATGACCTCCGGCTGCATGGCCAGACAGCGTGCCAGTTCCAGCCGTTTGAGATATCCAAGGGGGAGGGAAGAGGCCGTCTTGAACGGCACATGCGCATCCCGCTCGAACCCGATGTCCTCAAGGATATCGAGGGCGATCGCATCCCGGTCCCCCAACCCGCCCCCGGCGGCTCTCCTGCGCCTGGGAGACCAAAGGGGAACGATGAGGTTCTTGTATGCGGGCAGGCTGTAGAAGGGCCTCATGACCTGGAAGGTTCTCACGATGCCCTGGTCGGCCACCTTGTGGGGAGGCAGGTGACTGATCTCCTTTCCCTTGAAGAATACCTGTCCGGAATCCGCCTTGACGAACCGGGTGATCAGGTTGGCCAGGGTGGTCTTGCCGGAGCCGTTCGGGCCGATGACCCCCAGGGTCTCTCCTTTGTCCATGGAGAAGCTGATATCCGCTACGGCGGTGACCCCTCCGAACGACTTGGTCAGACTCTCAATCTTGAGAAAAGGGATGTTCTCCATGATCAGACATTCACCCAGTGTTCGAATTGCGTGTACTTGCGGTTGAGATAGTTCATCAATCCTTCCGGTCGGAAGGCGATGAAGACGATCAGCAGGAGCGCATAGAAGACGATCCTCAATGTCCCGAAGGCGCGCAGGATCTCTGACAGGGGCACGAGAACGGCGGCCCCGAGCAGGGGCCCGATCAGCGTCCCCATGCCTCCGACGACGGAGGCGGCAATCGGGAGGATGGAGAAGTCCAGTGCGAAAAAGCTCAGGCCCACCCATCCATAGAGGTGGCACAGGTATGCGCCGCCGAAGCAACCCAGGGAGGCGCCGACAAACACCGCTCCGGCCTTGCAGCGGCGGATGTCGATCCCGGAGGCGGTCACCGCCTGGTCATTATCCTTGATGCTGCGGAGAACCAGGCCTGTATCCGAATGCGCGAGCCGCCGCAAACCGAAAAGGATAACCAGTGTCGCCCCGATAATCAGGTAGGCGTCGATCCAGGGGTGGTCGAACGTGTCGAGGCCCGGCAGCCCGTTCGTGCCTCCGAATACCTGGGTCGCCTCCACGATTCTAGCGAGCATGAGTGGATAGACCAGCGTGATGATGGCAAAATAAATGCCCTTCAGCTTCAGGCACGGAAGCAGGAGGAGCGTGCAAAAAGCCCCCCCGAGGAGGGTTGCGGCCGGGATGGTCAGCAGGGGAGGCAGCCCCCAGTAGGCGTTCATTCCTCCGGCGATATAGCCTCCCACCCCCATGAATAGGGCCCCTCCCAGGCATACCAGTCCTATGAAGTTGGCCAGGAAATCGAAGCTGATTCCGAGCAGCCCGTAGATGAACAGGAGGCATACCACCCTTTCATAGTAGGCGCCCGGCATCAGCACCGGGCTTAGCAGGGCCCCCAGGAGAAGGATCAGCCTGGGGGTCAGCAGATACAGGCTTTCAGACCAGGATGAAACGGCGTAAATCCCGTCCGATCTCACCTTGATGCCCCTGTCCAGTCTCTCTTTTCGCCTGGATGCGCTCTCCAATTCAGACCCTTTCCTCGAGTTCCTTCTGTTTTCCGAAGATCCCCGAAGGCCTCAGCATCAAGGTGAGCACGATGGCGGCCATGGCCAGGACCGATTGATAATGGCTCGCGATGAACCGCTCGGTCAGGATCTGCCCGTAGCCCAGGAGAAAGGCGGCAAGAACGGCCCCCGACCAGCTTCCCAGACCCCCGACGATGCAGACGGCCACCGCGAAGATCAGGACGTTGTATCCCGCCTCGATGGTGAGGTTCCCGAGGGGGATGATCAGCACGGCTGAAAGACCCGCCAGTCCCGAACCCAGCGCGAGGCTGATGGCCGCCATTCGGTCGGAATCCATCCCCAGCATCATGGCGGCCTGTTCATCCTGCGCGATCGCCCTCATGGCCAGACCCATGCGGGTGTGATGGGTGAAGAGCCACAGCAGAAGAACCGCCAGCAGCCCTGCACCCACAATGATGATCCGTTGAAGATCGACGGGGACCTCTCTTAGAAAAACGGTCCCCCTGCAGTACACGGGTATCGCGAAACGGTGTCCGACGAAACCGCTCCACCTCAGCAGTTCGATGATGACCAGTCCCACCGCGAAGGAACCGATGATCTCCGATGCCTCCAGGCTCCTCACCCTGACCAGCACCACCCGATACATCGCCGCCCCGACGAGAGCCGTGATCAAGAGAGCCGCCAAGATTGAGAGGAGGTAGTGAAATCCGAATCTGACGCAGAAAAGCCAGGTCAGGAAGCCCGCCAGTACGTAGAGTGATCCATGGGCGAAATTCGCCAGTCGGCTGACCCCGTACACGAGGGTGAACCCCACGGCGATGAGCGCCAACGTGACGCTGTTGATGAACCCGTAGATCAGGACGTCCATCGTGGGCCCCCGATCACCTGCCTTGCAGAATTGCCGTTCCGCAGGCCGGGAGGGGCCTGCGGGAATCGCCGTGAGCGCATGTGGCGACGATCTGTCTCAACGCTTGAGCCACGAGGGCATCTGAAGGGTCCCGGTGGCGCCGCTCTTGGGAAAGATGTGGACCCTTTTGCCTTCCTGCCACTGGAACCAGCAACCCAGCGCTCCCTCCGCGGGATCCAGCCCGCGGATGATGTCGTGGCTCTTCGGATCGAATCGCACCCTGCCGTACACCCCTTCTTTGATATCCGTCTTCTCGAGGGCGGCCAGCACGGCCTCGGTGTCGAGCGAGTCGGCCCGTTCGATTGCATCCTTGAGCACATACAGCGACATATAGGCCGCGGAGGACGCATACCCGGCCGGCTCCTTGCCCCATTTTTTCTTCCAGTTCTCGTTGTACCTCTCGGCCCACGGATTCAGCTTGTTGGGAACGTTTCCTGCGTTCAGCGCAGTCAGCACGGCATAGGCGCATTTGCCGTCGGTCATCTTCCAGAAGTCCGGATCCTGGCTGGGCCGGGCATACCCCATCGGCAGGGCCTTCATCTTGAAGTCGGCCCACTGCCTCATGAGGACCCCCACGTCCGGGAAATCGTTCCAGATCCACAGGATATCCGCCCCCTTGTTCTTTGCCTCGATCAGGCCGAGGGAGAAATCCGTGGTCCCGCCGGGGTAGATCTTGTGCCCGAGCACGGAGTAGCCCCACTTCGGAAGCTGCGCTTCTGCAATCTCGCCGCTCTTCCTGCAGTGCTCCACATCCGCCACCATGATGTAGGCCTTGCTGAAACCGAGGGTTTCTTTCAGTTCCTTGAGAATCACCGGGAGCTCGACCATGAGTTCGACCCCCACGTGGCCGGTCAGCCTGAAACAGTAGCGATACTTGTCATAGCTCTCCGCGATCCTCTTTGCAGTGGCGGGCGAGTAGGCGCCGCTGTGAGAGATGGAGATGATCTTGTGTTTGTTGAAGAGATCCATTGCTGCATGGTACGCCTCGGTGCGAATAGGCCCCCCGACGATGAACTTCGCCTTTTTGTTGAGCACCAACCTCTCCACCACGAGCAAGGCTTCACTGACCGGTACACCGGGTTCACAGTCCCTGGTGTCCATGATCTCCAGCTGGAACGGCCTCTTGACTCCCCCGACGCTGACCCCTCCCATTCCGTTGATCTCCTCCAGGGCGAGCGTCATGCCCTTTTCCAGGCAGTCGCCTTCCGCGATGGCCCTCGCATTCGGGACGCCCACCACGATGGGCTCCGACGCGATCGCCGGGGTCATCAGGGTGAAAAGGAAGTTGGCAGTTACCAGGGATCCGATGATCATGTAACAACGGATGCAATTCCTCATGACATACCTCCTGGTTCAGGTTGCCCAAAACGCGCGTTCGCGCCCCTCGCACGGCTCAACATCCCCCTGCTGCTGCATCCTCTTGCCGGAAGAGGGGTCCCTCTCGACAGAGAACAATGCTCCGGAGGGCTTCTCAGGGTTACGCCCGCCGGAGACGCCCATATCTTGGCACGCCCTCGACTCGGGCAGGACCACTGCTTTCTTGCTTTCTTTAGGGGATAGGAAAAGGAGTACGCCGCTTCCCAGGGTGCCTGCCTGGGCGAATGCAAGTGGAAGTTTATTACGCCATCACGTCAGAAAGTTCTTTCTCTGCAATCCCGGCCGTCTCTTCGATCTACCGGTTGTTCCCTAGAATGACTGAAACTTTCCCATCCTCTCGGGCAGACTCTCCGCTACAGCTCGTTTTTTGATCAGATTCGCCTGGGAGGCTTCCACGAACTGAATCGCATGCGTCGAGCAGAATTTTGCGCAAACGGGATCGCCTTCACAGAAATCGCACTTGAGCACCTTCTTTCCGACGGGGTCGTATCCCATGCCGCCGAACGGGCAGACCGTGACGCACAACCTGCAGCCGATGCACCGATCCTGATCATGGACCACTCTGCCGAGCTTCTCGTCACGCGAGAGCGCCTTCACCGGACAGGCATGAAGGCAGGGAGCGTCCTGACATTGCTGACACGAAAAGGGCATCATGAATCCCTCCCACTCCCACTTCACCACATGGATTCGGCTTCGGGCGGGGTTGCTCGCCCCCTCATGGGCCGCGGAGCAGACCGCTTCGCATGTCCTGCATCCGGTGCACTTCTCCTGATCGATCAACAACATCTTTTGCATATGCCCTGAACCTCCGTACCCTTGCTAGAGAAGATGGGATGGTTCCTTGTCCAGTTGAAGCTTTTTCAATCCCTCCGGCGTAGGCAGGCCGTTCGTGTCCCAGCCGTGAAGCTCGTAGTATTCATCGAGCATGGCGTTCCACTTCTCCCGGTCTATCCTGGTTCCCTTGACGATATCCAGCCCTCCGGGCACCGCCTCCGCGAAATACCGCTCAGGGAGCCGGTCGTCCTTTCGATCGTAGCCGGCCTCCCGATGGTTGAACATCCTTTCGACGGTATAGATCCTTTCCCCCGCCTCCTTGAGATCTTCGGGGGTAAGGCGCAGTCCGGTGGTGTGAAAGACCATCTCCGACCATTCCTCCCACCCGGGCGCACGCGGGCTGAAGAAAATGGTGTGGAATTTGCAGGTGCCGATGGAATCGACGGCCGCGAAGACGCGCTCCATCATCCATACCTCTCTTGCCTTCCCCACATAGGATTTGAAATCGGAGGACATGGGACCGCCTTCGAATACCTTCTCCAACACTTGTTCCGGTAGGTGGTAAAGATCGATCGCCGGTCTGCTCCTCAGGTGATCGCAGCCCCTTGTCGACGTGGCGATGCCCAGGGACAGTGCGGGCGTGGACCTCTCGTCCGAAAGCATGTTTCCCATTCCCTTGATGTGCAGGAGATAGTACTCCGCCTCCGGCTTTCCCAGCCTCTCCAGCGCCTTGAGGGGGCCTTCCGCCAACAGATCGCCGAAGCCCTTCCGATAGGCCACCATCTCCAGAAGCACGGGGAGAAGCTGATCGGAATTCGACCATTCCAATCTGAGGCCGCCCGTGTCCGTCTCGTCGATGATCCCTTTTTCATACAGCTCAAAGGCCCATGCCGCTATGTTGGAGAACTCCGCCATGTCAAAACCGTACTTGTCCACCAGGTGGGAGCCGTGCAGAACGCTCTCCCAGTTGGTGATGTTCAAAATCCCTCCCATGCACATCTGGGTATTGTACTCTGGCCCCTCCCCGGAAAGACCGGCAAGAGGGCCCTCCTTGATCTGCCACTGGTGGCGGCAATGCACGGGGCAGCCGAAACAGCCGGTGACCCCGACATGGTACTTCTCATGAAATCTTTCAATGGTCAGACTTTCCCAGTCCTCGAGCTTGTTGAATTGGAAGTTGCGGTATCGCAGGAGTCCGGTGGTATTGGTCACATTCCATATGAACATCGTTCCATCATAACCCAGGGCCTGCGCCACCTTGGTGTTCATCATCTTGTCCTGCCACACTTTGGCGGAATCCAGGGCTTCTCTGGGATTGAGGTTCTTGACGTCCATGCTTCCCCTGACGGCGATGGCCTTGAGATTCTTCGAACCCCAGACCGCCCCGACCCCCGACCTGCCCCCGGTGTTCTTCAAGCCCGTTCTCACGTTGGCGTACCTGACCAGGTTCTCCGCGGCGGGGCCGATGCACATGACCTGGACCCCGGGGTCTCCGATCTCATCCTTCAGGATCTTCTGGGTTTCGAATGCATCCTGGCCCCACAGGTGGCGTCCGTCCCGGATCTCCACCTCCCCGTCATGAACCCATAGATAGACCGGTTTCTCGGATTTTCCCTTGAACAGGAGGTGGTGAAAGCCCGCGAAGGTGAGCTCGGGGGCGAAGAACCCTCCCATGTTGCAGCTGCCCACTCCGTTGGTGACTGGGGACTTGGCGCCCGAATGCGTTCGCGCCGCCGCAGGCGCGACCGACCCCCCCAGGAGCCCTGCGCTGACCGTGACCGCGTTGTCCGGCCCCAGGGGGTCGCTGCCGGGTTTCACGTGGTTGTAGAGCAGGTACATGTCGATCCCCCGGCCGCCCAGATAGAGTCTTCGCACCCTTTCGGGGATGGCGCTCTTTTTGATCTCGCCACTGGTCAGATCGATATAGGCAATCTTTCTCGATAACGGCATACCCTCCCCCTATTCTTCAGGCGTGATGAGGTGATTCGAACCGCCGGTCATGACCGGTTCGGTTGATCCCTGTCCGAACCCTGGATCTTGGGCATACTCCCGCGCCAGGCGATGACGTATCGCTCTCCGCATTTGGGGCATGTCAGCTTCTGCGTTTTGGGTGGAACCTTGATCCGATCAAAACAGTTCAAACACCGAACCTGTTCGTCTTCGCGCATGGGAGACTCCTTGGTCTGCCTTCAAACCGAATTCCCGTTGGAGGGTGGTGCATCGCATCCTGAACGAATGTTCGTTTTTACAATGGAGAAATTTTTTTGTCAATAAAATTTTCCCTCCAGTTCAGCGGCTCTCGCCAAATGAGCGATGCCCCGTCATCGCTTTCCCCCTGTAAAAGCACTCTTTGGACGCTTCGAGATCGAAAGTCTGCAGATACGAAACCCCGGCCCCGAAGTCGATCACCTTTTTGGCCTGGATCAGGGCATGAGAGGAGTGACCTCCCATGAGATCCGCAAGTTTGACCGCCTCCTCCAGCAGTCCTTCCGCCTGCACGATCCTGCTGTAAATGCCCAGAGTGCAGGCTTCCTCTGCTTCCACGAGCCTCCCGGTGTAGATCAGTTCCTTGGCCACAGCAATCCCGGCCACGGTTCGAAGACGCTGGCAGCCGCCCGCCGAAGGGATCATTCCCCACCGGATTTCGGTCTGCCCGAATCGGGCATGGGGCACGGCAATGCGGATGTCGCAAACGAGGGCAAGCTCAGCGCCACCCCCAAGCGCAACCCCGTTCACCGCGCCGATAACCGGCTTTGCAAACTCGCCCAGGTAGTGAAAGAGAGGGATGATCTCCCTCTCCCGCGAAGAAAGGATCTCCTCTTCATTCATTCCGGAGCGCTCCTTGAGGTCCAGTCCGGCGCAGAAGCTCTTGTCCTCCGAGCCGGAGAGGATGACCGTTTTCACCGCAGGATCCCATCGGGCCTCTTCAAAGGCGCGCCTCAACTCCCTGACCATGACCAAATTGAGGGAGTTCATCGCTTCGGGTCTGTTCATTCGGATGATCCGGGTGCTCCCCTTCCTCTCAACCTGGAGATGGACAAACGTCGCCGGCATGACACGACTCCTTTCTGATGACAGACGGTGAACGACTGTTCGTTTATAAATCAACAATCGTGCATTCTGTCAAGAGAAAATTCCGCCTGGCCTTTCCCGGACATCGGGAGGAGAAGCCGCGGTTGACAATCGGTGGGGACTGCCATATAAACGAACAGTCGTTCATGAGCTTTGTTTTCCGCCCCCATAAGGGGGCTTTTAAAAGACGCTCAATTCGCGCAAGGGGGCCCCGAACATGGATTTTCAGCTTGCCAAGGAGCAAAGGGACATTCAGAGAGCAGCCCGGGAATTTGCCGAAGCCGAGTTTACGAAAGATCTGGCCGTCGAGATCGAACGGACACACGTATTTCCCTGGAAGATTTTCAAGAAGGCGAGCGAGCTGGGATTCGCCTGTATCGACATTCCCGAACAGTACGGGGGACAGGGATACCACCTTATGGAAAGAGCGCTGGTGACGGAGGAATTCTGCAGGGTGGGGGCAGGCATGGGTTTGCACTCGAGCCATCCCGGCCTGGGGGTCGAAATGATTCTCTGGGCGGGCAGCGCGGATCAGAAGGCGCGCTACCTGCCTCCCCTGTGCAGGGGGGATGCACTTCTCGCCTCCGCATTCACAGAACCGGATCGGGGGAGTGATCTGGTGACCCATCCTCTTTCCACCTGGGCGGAAAGGTCCTCCGGAATGTACGTCATCAATGGTACGAAAACCTTTATCACCCTGGCCAGCATTGCAGAGAACATCATCGTCTTGTGCCAGACGGATCCGGATGCCAAGCCCCCCTATAAAGGGCAAAGTACCATTCTCGTGGAGAGCGGCACGCCGGGAGTAAGCGTTACGGAGTTTGAGAAGATGGGCTGGCACGCAGCTCCGACCACGGAGATCTTCTTCAGGGATGTCAAGGTGCCGCTTGAAAATCTTCTTGGGACCGAAGGTCGGGGTTTCTACCAATCCATTCAATTCCTGGACAGGTTTCGTGTCATGATCGGGGCTGCCGGCGTGGGAATGGCCCAAGGTGCTTTCGAGAAATCCCTGCAGTATGCGAAGACACGGGAGGCGTTCGGGTGCAAGATTGGCATGTTTCAGGCGGTATCGCACAAGCTTGCGGAAATGGCGACCAAGATCGAAGCGTCAAGGCTTCTCGTCCACGAGGCCGCCTTCCAGATGGACGCCAAGGGGAAGATCGACCCCAAGATCTCCTCGATGGCCAAGTGGTATCCCGCGAGGGTAGCCTGTGAGTGTTGCGATGAGGCAATGGAGATCTTCGGAGGCTACGGGTACATGCTGGAAGGCGAGGTGGAGAGGTTCTACCGCGACGCGCGGGTCCTGGAGATTGTGGAGGGGACCAGGGAAATTCATAAGAACACGATTGCAAGATCTCTCCTGGGGAAACTGTAAACTTCGCAAAGAGCTTCTGCGTCAATTACCTGGTCTTCTGGATGTTCCTGGGTGATCTTGCCAAGCAGCCTTCGTCTTTCTGCAACCGTAATCCACCCCCGACATGATCATCCGTTCGTCCTCTGGGAGCGAGCTGCCAATCGGTTATCGGCTCGTTACTCGGGCGCGAGCGTGGAGGAATTTTTGGGTGCATCCTTGAAATTCCAGTGAATGGTGACCCTTTCGAAGAAAGCCACCCGGTTCGCCCCCAAAACGGTCATGTCGCATGCGGGGAAAAGGGTCATCTCATAAGATACCGGTGGGACGGCTTTTTTTCTTGACTTCCCTTTTCTCCTTCCATAATAGTTATTTTGTAGCTAGAATGTGATTAAAACGCAACCATCTCCCTGTTGAGAGGGAGAAGGGGCAGGTGTAGAAAGATGGCGAAGTCCAAGAAAAGGGAACAAGAGAAGCCTCCGGCCGAGACGCACCATCTGGTCAAGGTGAAGTTCGAGGTCTATGGGGAAGAGATGATCGACAAACAGGTGAGACGAAGTGGAGCCAGCGGGAGGGTCTACCTGCCGCCTGACTGGGTGGATCGACATGTGAAGATCATCAGGATTGACTGAACAAGGGGTGAGCATGGGCGAGGTGAAGGTTCGTAAGATCAGAAAAGAGGACACGCCACAGATTGCGAAGATCGCTCGGGCTATCGACAGGACGGCGCCCGCTGTCGACTTCAAGAGGATTCTGGACCCGAGGCTGCGCACCTCCTCGGATGCGAACTTTGTGGCGGAAGTGGATGGACGAGTGGTCGGGTACATGATCGGAACCGTTTCTTCGGGGAGCTTCGGGGCGGACAAGTGCGCATGGATCGTCCTCTTCGGCGTGGATCCGAAATTCATGGGCCAGGGCATCGGAAAGAAGCTTGCCGAGGGCATTTTCGAGTTCTACAGGAAAAGAGGGATCAAGCATGTCCTGACCACGGTGAAATGGGACTCCACGGACATCCTCTCCTTCTTCAAGACCCTCGGTTTCGACCGGAGTGAATTCATCAACCTCCACAAGGTGATCGAATAGCCGGTTTTTTTCTTGACACTTGTAGTTATAATATGGCTAAAACGTAGTTACTCCGGCTCTTGGCTTCTCGAGCCGAAGTATCCGAATCTCTTTCAGTAAGTATTTGATCCATTGAACTCTCTCGTGGAGCTTCGGTGCCTTTGACTCCATGAGGGACGGCTGCCGGATGGTGAACGTGCGAGGGGGGGGACATGAGATACGCAGAAACGGGGTTTAATCTGGAGATCGATCTAACCAGAGGAAACATCGAAAGGGTGGCCACAGACCCGAGGCTGGCCGAATCATACCTGGGAGGGCTGGGGACCAACGCCAAACTGCTCTGGGACAGGGTTCCCCCTGAGGCCGATTCTTTCTCTCCGGACAATCTGCTGATCTTCTCTTCCGGACTCCTGTGCGGCACACCCGCCCCAGGCGCCAACCGAACCATCGTGACCACCTACTCTCCCCAGACCTTGCTCATGGGATACTCCATGATGGGGGGATTCTGGGCGCCGGAACTGAAATATGCCGGCTATGACAAGATCGTGCTTCGCGGCAAGTCCCCAAGCCTGGTCTACCTGTGGATCAACAATGACAAGGTGGAGATCCGTGACGCTTCTCATCTGCAGGGGAAGGGCGCGGTCCAGACCGCAGAGTTGATCAAGGAGGAGTTGAAGGACCCGAATGTGCAGGTGGCCGCTATCGGCCTCGCCGGCGAGAACAGGGTCTTCACGGCCTCCATCGAGCAGGGCAGGTCGAGCGCCAGCCGGCTTGGGGTGGGCGCCGTGATGGGAGACAAGGGGGTCAAGGCGATCGCCGTTCGCGGGACGAAGGACGTCAACGTTGCCCAGCCGGCGAGATTTGTCGAGTTGTGCAACGAAGTGCTGCGATACATCAAGTACCGCAACGAGAATCCGGTCCTCAACGTAATGACCATCCTCCAGGGGCTCGGGTCCCCTCAAGAGATGCTCCACGTGGATGAAAAGTGGCATACGGAGAACTTCATGTGGGGAAACGCCAGGGTCCGGAGAAAGGAGTTCTGGAACCAGCAGATCGAAGAGAGATGGAAGAGCGTTCAACTGAATGTGCGGAAACGGCTGATCAGCTGCTACAACTGCCCCATGAAGTGCGGGGCGATCATTTCCGTCCCCGGACTTTCAACCTACATGATGAAGTGCTTCTCCAAACTGACCTATACGATGGCGGCTTTCGTGGACGACCTTGATTTCGGCTTCAAGATCGCTCAACGGGCTACCGAGTACGGGGTGGATGGATTCTCCACTCCGCAGATCATGGCGTTCGCCTTCGAGCTCAAAGAGGCGGGCATCTTGTCCGACGCGGATTTCGAAGGGTGCCCGTCCGACAATGAGGGGAAGTTCTACTGGCTGCTCGACAGGATCGTCCGGCGGGAGGGGATCGGAGATATCCTGGCCGACGGAACCTACTGGGCGGCGAAGAAGATCGGCAAGGGCGCGGAAGAGTATGCCCACAACAACATCAAGAAGCATGAGCAGCTGCCTCTCAAGCTTGGGATGCTCAATCCCGTCTACTTCCTCATGTATGCCACCGGCGAGAAGGCCAACATCACCCAGATCGAAGGCCAGTTCCCTCAGTCGCCCTTTGCCACCATCGAGGAGAGAGAGGAATTCGTAAGGGATTGGATCCAGGTTCCTGACGAAAGGTTCAAGAGGTATCTGATGGACTGGGAATTCCGCGGCGAGCGCTCAAACCCCTACTATCCAACCGTGGACATGTCCGTGGACATTGTCGATTGGCAGGAGATGATGCACTACATCGATGATGCCCTCGGCGTGTGCGCCGGCCTGTCATCCTTCCCTTTGAAGCCGCCCTATCACATCCACAACTACCCCCACATCATATCAGCGGCACTGGGGATCGATATGGACGAGGACGGCCTCAAGCAGGTGTACAGGAGGAACCGGAATCTGATCAGGGGTGTGAACGTAAGGAGGGGATTGAGAAGGGCCGATGAAAAGCCGCCTCAAGACCATTGGAAGAAAAGATTCCCCGAACTTGAAGAGAAGCTCCTGGACGCGTATTACCGGTTCAAAGGCTGGAACAACGACGGCATCCCTACCAAGGAGACCTTGCATGAACTCGGGTTGGACTACATTGCGGAGGACCTCCTGAAGAGGGGAATACTGAACGAGAAGGAGTAAGGGTTCCAGGGTTCCAAAGGTCCAGAGGTTCGGAAGTCCAGGAACGGGGAACCTCGGAAGAGGAACGGGGAAACCTCAGACGGATCAAGAGAGGTGGCAATCGTCATGGGCGAGAAGAAAAAGAAGATCGTCAAATCCATCAAGATCGACCTCGACAAGTGCAACGGCTGCAGGGCATGCGAGATGATCTGCTCCGCTTTCCACGCCACGCCGAAGTACAGCAGCAATAATCCGGCAAGGTCTCGTATCCGGGTGGTTCGGTCCCCCCTGAAAGATGTCTATCTCCCGGTCTATGCGGGCGAATATGCAAAAGCCGAGTGCATGGGCAGGGACAAGTATGTGATCGACGGGAAAGAGTACGACGAGTGCGCTTTCTGCAGGGCCTCCTGCCCATCCAGGGACGCTTTCAAAGAGCCCGATTCCAAGCTCCCTCTGAAGTGCGACATGTGTGAGGACGATCCGCCGCAGGAAAAGCCCCTCTGTGTTCAGTGGTGCCTGAACGACGCCCTGATCTACGAAGAGCGGGAAGAGGAAGTGGATGAGGCGGTGAAGCAGGAGGAGGTGGAGGCAGGAGTGGAATCCATGATCGACAAGTACGGGTTGGAGAAGATCATCGATACCGTGGCCCGGATGGCCGAGGCGAAGAAGGGCTGAAGAGAGGAAGGCAGCCACAAAGGCACGAAGACAGGAAGGGGTTTCTTGGTGGCTTTGTGTCTTCGTGGCGGAATGGACCAGTAAACGCGAGGATCGAAGTGGAAACAGTAGCCCCTTACAAAGAGATCATCGAGGTCATCAAGTCGAGCGGCGGGGAAGCGTTCAAGAGGTGCTTCCAGTGCGGGCTGTGCGACAC
>JAGVAP010000146.1 GCA_020060215.1 Deltaproteobacteria bacterium
ACACCGGGCGCATCCAGTCGGGCTAATCTTGGCATGAGATACTTCTATCAATACCTCCCGCGCTCCGTCAATCTATTTACTTATTTATGGGCGTCCCCCGTTCTCACTCTGGAAGTCCACTTCTACAACGAACTGCCTATCGATCTCCCTGAATCTCGGAAGAGGATATCCCCTTTCTAACAACCTGCCTTGCAAAGCTCGCAGTCCCATTCCCAGAAGCTCCATATAGCCCAACTTGTAAAGTTCGTAAGCCAGGCGAGGATTTCGAGCTATGGCGACGTGTTGATTCTTGAGGGTGCTTAATGTGAGTGGCCGAGGCAGGAATCCTGGACTGCTCACGATAAGCAGGGCAGTACCGATGCGCACCGAAACCTTCCTCGCCAGTGTATAGTCCTGATGTGCAAACGCATTCACTATCAGTTCTCGTGCGACTTCGGTGCCCAGTTCCCTGGCTGCAAGCCTTCCCTCAATTGCTTGCATCATAAAATCAAGGGAAGCAGGCAAGAGGCTCCTAATCCTGCCAGATATCGAATGACTGAGCTCGTCCCCTGTTCCCTTCCCCATCAAAGTGAACTCGGCCGTTGAACGTAAGTCAAGAGATGCTTCTGATACTATTGACTGCGGGGCGTTTTTGCGGATCGTACGGAAGACCTCACGAGCAGCACCTTCGGGATCGCCGGAAGTGATTGCAACCCGGTCGGCAAGAATAGGAGAGAATCTGGTTACTTGTGCCCTGGTGACATCCAGCCAGATAGGGATTATAATCCTCTTCTTCTTTGTCTCCCGAGAGAAAACCCCTGCAAGTTCGTCGTCAGGCCATTTTTTCCTGAAAAACTGTTTGCTAAGGACAACCACCACGCGGTCCGAGCAAGCTAGACCTTCGTCAATCGATCTTCGAAGGCTATCACCAGGAATGATTTGCAGTTCGTCGTACCAAACACTGAGCCCGAGACTAAGAAGGCAACGAGCAAAGGATCTGACGAACCTGTCCTTATCTTCGGATGCGTGGCTAATAAACACGTCGTACTTTGGTCGTTTCACTGGTCCTTCTCGGGTCTTTTTTGAGTTAACGAAAAAATCAGCGGCGGCTGTAAGACGTCCGCTGGATTGTCTGGTTGAGCAAGGCTTTTCTGCTCTTCATCATATCTCATGCCTCTCGTGACCCCGCTACTCACTCTCGAATCTCGTTGGGGCGGGATAGCAGGAGCAGAAAGAAGCAGAGAGAATAAAAGACGGCAAAGGATGTGTGCATCGGGATATTCCAGGAAACGAAGAACTGCCTTACCGTCTCACCAGCCACGCCCGTAGCCACTGCCTCTTCTGCATTCGAAAAACCAGAAGAAAAGAACACAGAACCCACCCAGAATGAGGATAGTCCGGCTATGAGGGCGATAATCCTGGTCTTCTTAACTATGAAACAGAGTATGGTCCAGATGAAGCCGATAATCAGAGAGACCCAAAGAAACAGATTATAGTGGATATTGGCGTGTGTCGCTTCTCTGAAAACTGAAAAAGTATCAGTGAAAACTTGGTAGTTCCCAGATTGGATCAACCATGTAAAGTAACGTCCCAGCATGACACTATGAGATATCAAGAAACCGGCTAGAATTCCCGTCAAAATGGTGATGGCAAACCAAAGAACCAGATGGATCCGTCGAAAGATTTCTCTATCAGGCATAACCTGTCGTGTCCTCTCTCATGAACTCTCGCGCTTTCACATCTTGTCTATTAGGTTTTGATGGCCGATTGTGGCCCAACGGTAGCAATAAGGCGCGGGCGCAACAGGGCCAGCCAAAACCGAAGCGCTTTACCCCGTCGCCTTTATTGCAGTGTTGGCCACGATTGTCTGCTCTGGTTCAATTGGTTGCTCTAATAGAGGTAACCTGCCATATCGCTTAAAAACTCCCTCTGTATCTGAGAGAGAGTTCCAAAAGAGAGCATAGACAAATATCGCTTCAGTGGATTTCTACTCTTCTTTACTACTTTCCTCAAGTTTACGTCACCCTTGAACTCCTTGTCGTCTCGGCTGTAGCAGAAGAGTCACCTTTTGCCTCATCAAGACTCAAGCTTGTGGGCCAATTCATGTGCTCAGGCAGGTGATTGCTCTCGATTAGGAGACGTGCCTTGGCCCCAAAAAAATATGTCCCATGATCGTTAAGGATGACGCGAGGCTGCTTAAAGCCTTTCTCGATCATTAGATTCATTACATGCTCGACAAGCAAATGGCCTTTCAAAACGGTACCAAGTTCATAGTCGTGATGTCTGAAACGACTTACGTACTCAAAGGTGATGTCCTGGCTTATGTCCATTCATTGTTCCTATTAGGCCAACGCCAAGTTCACCGCGTGGCGAAGCCATCCGGTAAAGCGACAGGTTAAGTCTCATTAAGGTGGACAGCACTCTTGAGCATGGCCAATGCATCGGCTACGATATCTGTCTGATTATCATTTGTGAGTACCGTGAAGGTGACCATCAGCTCGCCGACAAGGATGATGCCTTGGGTAAGGAATTTGTATTCACCTGCTTTGGGAGCACGATCTGTTGCAGAAAAGAAGAACCCCATCCCAGACGACCCCTTCACCTCGACAACGCTAATCGTCTTTTCAACCGATTGCGTTTTTGCTCCTTCCGCAGATTGACTGACAATCTGTCGAACATTTTGCACCGAAGGAAGAGCATTGCCATTCATGGCCCAGAGCGGTGTCAGAAGGACCTCAAAGGCTGCGCCCTCTTTTTGGCGAAACTTAATCGTAGGAGGCAATCGACGGGGCGGTTGTTGCATTTGGTCAGCCCAACCTACTGGCACCTGAAGCTGAAAGGTTCCGTGGTCAGGCAACGGGTAAGAACGGACGCTGGTCTGCTCTGCAAATGTCAAACTCGTAACGAGACACAAGAACAACAAAGTAATAATGAAAAGGCGCCTCTTCATGACTTTTCTCCTTTTGACTTAACGGCCAGCATCAGCGGGAGGCAAGCGCTGTTTCTTGCCGAATCCGCTGTATGCCCTTGTTGGGCTCCGTTTTGGCTTTTGCAAGGAATTTGTAAGCTTCTTGGAGAATTCCAATGTCACTTCCTGCAAGATATCGCTCAGCGCGTACGCCCATTAAGCAGTTTAGCTCGTGGGCAGGTTCAAACGGCATCGTACGACCTGCACGGATATGCACCCCTTCAACTTCGAATGGTTCAACGTCGATTCATAAATTGCCTTCAACGGGCCGAGATGCTCCTTCATCGGAGCGGCAAACCGCCCCGGCAGCACCGTAACCCTGTCCTTCCCTTTCCCGTCCCGCACCGTGATCTGATTGCGCTCGAAATCAACGTCCTTCAACCTCAGCCGCACACACTCCATCAGGCGAAGGCCGCCGCCGTACATCAGACCGGCCATTAACGGAGGTAACCCCTTCCATCTTGGAAAGGAGCGCTTCGACCTCATTTAGAGAAAGACCAAGGCGTTGAGCGCCTGGTTTTGGGTACTTGCCGAAACCTCGCGTTTCAAAGCCAGGTATTCAAGGCACTGTTTTATGGCTGAAGCAGGTTCGAGGCTGTCCGGATCAGCGTAGCCGTGAAAAGCGATGAACCGCCTCGCCCACTCCAGATAAGCGGTCTCCGTTCGATAGGGATAATGGCGGGTGCGCACCTCGGTCCTGAACCGTTCAATTAGCGCTGGGTAGCGTCGTTCAACCTCACCGGGAAGCACACGATCGCGAAAATCAGTGACCTTCTCGCCCTCGCCCGCAGGAGGCACGTTTGAAGCCTTGGCCGATGAATCCTTCCCGGGGGAATAACCCGGCAGGAAGCTCTCATAGAGGACCCTCAGCGCATACTCAGCCCGCCGCAACTTCCGGGCGGAGATTCCTTCTCTTCGCGATAGAGAGTCAAGATAAGCCCTTATGTCTTCAGCGGAGGGCGCTTTCAGCCGCTTCTCCGGCAGGAAGTCGACGAATTCCTTCGCCCATCCCACGTAATACCCTGAACGGTCCGGGGGGACCCTGTTCTCCTCCAGGCATGTCCTGAAGGCATTCCGGAATCTCTCCCGTTCATCGGCCAAGTTGGATTTCTCTTGGTGGTTGGATACGGACGCGGAAGCATCGGCCCGCGGGGGCACGTCTTCGGGGGGGTCGAGGATCTTTCCGTTCCTGGAGGCCATGGAGAATCCTTTCGGGCGGTGTGCCGCGTTCAGATCATCCGGCTCAGAAGGTTTCCTCATGGGATGATGGGTTTCTCTTCGCTCCACCCATCCTACAGTCCTGGCGTGCTGTGACGGCCATGTTTTAGAGGTAATCAAGAGAAATTTCAATCAATTTATTGGCTAAAGACTGCACAGGCAGGCACGGACGACATACTTTATCGCCGCCCGACTGGAGCGGCGACAAACGCCGACGCTTCGCGAGAACCCCCCTCTCCCAGTCTCTTCCACCAGGGGGCGAGGGGTCCGCATGGCAGGGCGCATAGGGCAAAAGGCATAGTGGGGAAGAACCGGCCGGTCAGAGTTCGGAGGGCAGAGGGCAGCGAAAGGCCATGGCGCAAACAGAGATCCTGTTGATCCTGTTATCCTGTCGAAACGATTCCTGTCTTTCTATTTGGTCGTGAAGGCGGTCACGCCGTCCCACTCGGGGCCCGGCGGGTTCTGGAGGAACTCCCTTGTCCGCTTGAGGTAGAGCGTGGAAGGGCCGTCGCCGGGGAGGAGGTCGAGCCCCTTCTGGAACTCCTTCTCTGCACCCTCAAAATCGCGGTCCCTGTACTTGCGCAGGCCGGTCTCGAAGACCTCGATCAGGCGGCGGCCGGCCTCATCCAGTCCGTCCTTCTGATCGATCAGCTCGTAGATGGCCACGGCCTCGCCCTTGCCCTTCACCTTGACCCGGTCGAGCTCCCGGACGGCGAACCGGTCCCCGAGCTGTTGGACGGTGGCCTGGCCGGCGATGATCGACGTGCCGTAGACCTTGTTCAGCCCCTCGAGCCTGGAGCCCAGGTTCACGGCGTCTCCGATCACCGTGTAGTCCATGAAGTAGCGGCTCCCGAGGTTCCCCACCGTCACCACGCCGGTGTTCAGACCGATCCCGACCGCGAGCCTCTCGATCCCCTTTTCCGGCCGATTTTTCTTGAGATCCCCGAGTCGGCGCGTCATCTCCAGGGCGGTCTCCGCGGCCATGGCCGCATGCTCCCGGACCTCGCCCGGCGCATTGAAGAAGGCCATGACCGCATCGCCCATGAGCTTGTCGAGCGTGCCCTGGTGGGCGAACACGATCGGGATCATCGCGTCGAAGTAGCCGTTGAGGAGCTTTCCCGTCTCCTGGGGGCTCAGCCCCTCGGATATGGTCGTGAATCCCCGAAGGTCCGAGAAGAGCACCGTCACCTCGCGGCTGCGGCCCTCGAAGGAGACCCCGATCTTCCCTTTCAGGATATCCGCCACCACCCCTTCCGACACGTATTTGCCGAAGAGGCTGGTGACAACCCTGTTCTTCTTCCGGCTGTAGGCCCGCTGCACGGCGATCCCGCTCACGTACTGAAGCCAGAGGACGGCCAGGAAGGGTGCGGTTTCCACCCAGACGAGGTTTCGGGAAAACGCTGCATGGGAGATGCCGAGGATGGCTCCGGATGCGGCCAGTGCGATCAGCACCCCTCCCAGTGCGCCCGGTCTCGGGAGGTAGAATGCCAAGCCCAGGATCCCCAGGAGAACGGTAAGGCCCGCCACATACCGCTCCGGGAACTTCCGCACGAACTTCCCGGTGAGCACCGTTTCGACGGCGAGCGCATGGCACGCTACACCCGCAGTCTTCTCGCCCAGGTCTTCCTCGAGCACCCGGCCGAACTTCTTCTTGTAGCTCCCGGCCCGGTCCCGATAACCCGAGAAAGGCGTTGCGAAGAAGTCCTTGTCCGTTGCCAGACCGCTGCCGATCAGGACGATCTTTCCCTGCAGTGCCGACGGCTCAAAACGGTTGAAGACCGCATCGGCAAAGGAGATGGAGGGGAACGAATCGGACCCGCCGATATAGTGGATGCGGAGGTCCGGATAGGGGAGGACGAGCCCCTCACCCTCTCTGCCGATCCGGAAGTGATCGGGACCGGAAAAATCCAGCTCGAAGTCGAGGTTCAGAAAGGCCCTGACCACCTCCAGAAAGAACGCGGGCGATACGGCCAGCCCCTCCTCCTCGGGTCTTACGGAGAAGAACGGGATCTTCCTGAGCACGCCGTCCCTGTCCGGGAACATGTTGATGAACCCGTCCCCGAGCATCCCTTCCTGGAACTGCTGCAACGCCGCGACCTCCGCCCTCCCCTCCTGGGCCACGAACCTGGAGAGGACCACGTTTCCGCCCTCCCCGATCGCCCTTGCGAGGGCCTCATCGTCTTCCGGCCGCTCCCCCGGCGCGAAAAAGATCATGTCGAGGCCGATGACGGACGCCCCTGCGGCCGTGAGATTCGCCAGGGCCTGTGCGAGCTGCGCCCTCGACCATGAACCCCTCTTCCGGCCGAGCTCGGACGCGCTCTTCTGGTCCATCAGGACCAGCGCGATCCTGCCGGCGGATGGGAGCGGTCCCCTCCATTGGACATGGCGGTCGTAGACGAGTAGATCGAATCTCTCGAGGAGACGGAACTGGTAGGCGGTGACGACCAGGCCGATGAGAACGGCGGATGCCAGGATGGAGAAGATGAGATGACTCAGGAAAAGCCTCTTCTGGGGTTCCATGGCAACAGACTGAAAAGGTCAAAGTCCAAAGCTCAAATGACCAGTCAACGTCAAATTCCTAAGCGCAAAGACCAAGCTATCCAGGTCCGCCAGAGACCGGCGATTCGGCAATTGAGTGGAACGGGAGCCACCCTTCGATGCCGCCGGCGGAGCCGGACACGACCACGATCACCCTGCACTTCTTCAGGATACGGCTCGATGCGTCCTCGTCCTTGATCTCCCTTGCATCGGCCTCGCTGATGACGAGGTTCGTCTTCTTCAGACCCTGGACCTGCGCCACATCCTTCACGATGTACTTGGCCTGCCTCTTTCGCTCCACCTTTTCCTCGGCAAAGGCCGGCGAAGGGCCGAACAGGCGGGCAAGCCCTTCGGGTCCCACACGGCCCAAAGCTGCCATGAGCTCTTCCTTCGACCTGTCCGTGACGACGTACCTGGCCATCCCCTTCTGCACCACCGAAGATTCATCGACCGTGTCGATGTCCGACAGGGTCTCCCCTCTCTCGCTCACGATCTTCGGGAAGAGGGCCGGCCGGACCGTGTTCCCACGGCCGAGGCCGCGCGCATCCAGGACCAGCCACGTCGCCTCTTCATCCTCCTGCCCTGATCCTCCTGTCCTTGCAGAATCCTTCCCCTGAGCGGAGCCGGAGCGGAGGTGGGGCAGGATCTCCCGGGTCAATCCCTGCACTCCCTTCATGGGGGCGCGATAGGTGACGCGATAGAAAGGCTCCTTCCCCTCTTGGACGAACTCCTCGCCGAAGGGCTCGTACCGGACCAGGGCCCTTATCCGGATGACGCTCTTCTCCTTCTCCAGGTCCCCCAGGGTTCGCGCATCATCCACCCTCAACCCCGAGGCGACCTGGAGGATCGCGCTCAACGCGCCTGCCTGGGCGACTTTCAGGGCCCGGGCCTTGGATCCTGCATTGAGGTGCGGATATCCTTTGCCTGTCCCATAAAAGAAGCCGTTGTCCCAGTCGATCCTGCCTTCCGGAAAGGTTTCGATGAACGGCCGGAATCCGCCGCTCCCGGCGAGGGAGACTAAAACGAACAGGCAGACGAGCCACGACGACCACAGGACATGTCGCGCCGGGTTAAACGGCGCGAACGATGGGTTCCGCTTCGCTCCACCCATCCTACAATGCCGCTGTACCGACGTGAGCAACGACCGCAGGAGGCACGATGAGAGAAAAACGTGTCGGCGGGGGGATGTTTGTTGGCTGCGGGTTGCGGGTGGCGGGTCGTTGGCTGCAGGTTGCTTCTTGTTTGTCGATGGACGAGGTTCCATTTCGGCTTTTCAGGCGCCTCCCCAGGTGATCGGCCATTTTCGCAGGTAAACGCTCTGAGGCTCCGTGTCCTCTGTGAGAGACAACTATTTCCTGATTCCCAATTCGATCGTGTTCGCCTGCAGGCCCCTGATCTCCGCCCCCGGGTTTTTCATGGCGCCGATCTTTTCCGCAAGCTCCTGGATGGGGCCCTGATAGGCCACCTCCACGAGGGCGTGCCCTCCCTGAAAGTTCCTGACCTGGACCGCAGTCACGCCGCGGATCTTGGCTAACCCTTGCTTGAAGCGGGTCAGGTCGTTGAAGGAGATCCCGGAGACCTCCAGCTGATAGCTGCCGGCCTGGAACACGTCCCTTCTCCACCTCTCCAGGACCCCGGCCACCATCTCGTCGGCCAGCTCCGCCGTCGCATCCTCGAGAGGCTGGAATGCGCCTTCCCCGGACGGTGGCCTGGTCTTGTACCCCGAGAAGAGGACCTTGGCCGTGTCCGTCTCCAGGGCCTTCGCCCGGATCTCGTTCGAGAAGAAACGGGTATTCCGGCCGTAGACCATCCTCTGATCGGAAAAGGTGCGCCGCACATCCACGTCGACGAGGATCTCGGCCCCGAAATCCCTTGCCATCTTTCCCGCCCGGGTCGGGTCGCCCCTCAGCAGCAGAGCTTCGAGCTCCTTCTTGCGGCCGACCTGCCCTGCGTCGACGACCTGGAACCCCTTCTGCATGAGGATACTCTCGATCTGGTTCTCCGCATTCCGGCTTCCTTCCAGGGCAACGGCCATGTATTCGCTGCTGCTCGTCTCGCGGCTGTAAACGACCACCATGACCCGGGGGTTCTGCTTCTTCCGGATGAGGAGCCCGATGGACTCCAGGTCGGACGAGAGCTTCCCCATCTTCACGAGGGCGGAGACCTTCACCTCGTAGAGGTCGTCTCTTGCGCCCTCGGCCACCACCTTGTAGCCCTGGATGTACCCCTTGCTCTCCGTGAAGATCCGCTCTTCCACCAGCTTCTGCTGCTCCACCGTAAGCTCGGCGGTCACGAAGGTCCCGACCCCCTGCTCGACGGCCTTCCTCAAGGCGTCGTTGATCGCCTCGTCCCTCGCCCTGGACGACTTGCCGTCCGCCACCCCCGTCGCGCTGACTTCTTTGGCATCCCCCTGCGCGGCCGCACCGGCTGCTGCACAGAACAGGAGGAGGAATGCCAAGCCAAGGGCAAACGTATGTCGCATCGGAAATCTCAAGAATGGGCCTCCCATGGGCCGACACATGCCCCTATTCCGGTCTCATGATCGTCATGCCCTTGTTGATTCCGGCGCCCTCGGTAATCTTGCAGATGGCGATCTTTTCCTTGGTGGAGACCACCTCGATCATGCCGGTCTTCTCGATCGTCTGGTCCAGAAGCTCGCCGGTCTTGGGGTCCCTCAGGACCTCCACCTTGCCCACCTGAAAGGCCTGGCCGACGCTCACCCCTTCCCTGCTGCCCCGGTTGATGTAGACCTTGTCCCCCTTCACCATGACGACCTCCCCGGTCCACGGGATCTCGGGGATCTTGGAGATGATGAAGGCGACACCCTCATCCACCGCCTGCTCCACGGCCTTCCCGGCGTTCGTCTTTCTGAAGCCTCCGATGTCCCCGGAGAATCCCCCCTTTGAGAGCCCGAGAGAGAGCCCGGTTTCAGAGACCTTGCCGTAGCACTTCTTGGACGCCACGACCTGGCCCGTGCTCGAGTCGACCACGTAGAGCACCGTGTTGATCTCGGCCATGCTCCCGCCGGCGCCGATCCGGAACCCGCCGATCCCGATGCCGCCGCCCCCTCCCTCAGTGGAATCCGCGAAATGGGTGATGTCCCCCTTGATGAGGAGCTGAGCCGGGGTGATCTGGCCTGTGACCACCGTCTTCCCCCCTCCTGCGGCCCTGCCGCTGGCGGCGAGATCCTGCTCTTCCATGGCCTCCTGCCTCATGTCCTTCTCCCCCAGGACGATGAATTTCCCGGTCTGCAACAGACTGTCCGTCAGGACCGCGCCCCAGGCGTCCCCCAGATCCCATTGTCCTGACCAGTTCGATCGATTCTGGAATTTGGAAACCATGATGCTGTACCGGAGCCCCCCATCGGCCCCAAAGGATGGAAGGGCGGGGCTCAGCATCGCAACCAAGAACAGAACGGCTAACGCGGCAGGCATCCTCCGTTGCATTTCATCCTCCTTTATGGTTATTTCCTTTTCAAGCGAGCAAAGCTATATTAAGTTTCGTTCAAAGTCAAATAAGACTGACCTTTTCAGGAGTGCAGGGACGATCAACGCGCGTGGGCCCCGTCCGTGGCCTGTGCGACTGGATTCCGGCCTTGCGGAAATGACGAAGGTGAGGTCTCCGGGCGTGTCCTGTCGTTCCGGCGCAGGCCGGAGTCTGATCGGGTTTGACGTCCCGCTCCCAAGGATTTCCCTGTCATCGGCCGATTGATATGAAACTCGAAAACATCGCCATAGTGCTGGTCGAATCCCAGATCCCGGAAAACATCGGCGCCGCAGCCCGCGCCATGAGCAATATGGGTCTGAGGCGGCTGATCCTGGTCAACCCGGAGAACTGCGATCTCTACCGCGTCCTCAAGATGGCCACCGGCACCTCCGCAGACATCGTGGAGGAGATGGAATACCACACCGATCTGCGTGAGGCTCTCGGCCCTTTTGAATACGTGGTGGGAACGACCGCCCGGACCGGCTCGCACAGGCCGGCGATGACCGACCCCCGGAGGCTTGCCGGAGACCTGATCTCGGTCGCCGAAAACAACCGTGCTGCAATCCTCTTCGGCCCCGAGGATCGGGGGCTCTCCAATGAGCACCTCCGATACTGCCAGACCATCGTGACCATCCCCACCGCCTCTTTTGCGTCCCTGAACCTGGCGCAGGCGGTCATGGTGGTGTGTTACGAACTTTTCCTCGCGAGCGCGACCCCGTCCACGGACAGCCTCCCGCGCCTCGCCAACCGGTTCGAGCTGGAGGGGATGTATCAGCATCTCGGGGATGTTCTCATGAAGATCGGGTTCATCAACCCGCAAAACCCAGAGCACTGGATGCTGAATGTGCGCAGGTTCCTGTCGAGGCTGCCGCTCAGGGCGAGGGAGGTCAGGATCGTGAGGGGCGTCTGCAGGCAGATCGACTGGTACACGGAGCAGCTGGAGAAATTCCGAAACACCCGGCAGGAGAATTCTTCCTGCCGCAGTTCCGCAATCAAATGACACGAACGTGTCCAACAGTGGCTCTGTCATGACCGTATCGTCATAACATTTGTCGTATCATCCTATAGGGGAGGAACAATCATGCCGGAAAAAGATCTACTGGAAGGGAAACGGGTTCTGATCGTGGACGACGAGCCGGATGTGCTGGAGGTCCTCGAAAGCCTGCTTTCAATGTGCCAGGTCACGAAGGCAGGCACGTTCGAGACCGCCCGCGATCTCATGGAGTCGCAGCCGTTCGACATAGCCATCCTGGACATCATGGGGGTGGACGGGTACAAGCTCCTGGAGATTGCCAAGGACAAGGGCATCATCCCGGTGATGCTCACCGCCCATGCCCTCAGCGTGGACGACACCATCCGGTCCTACAAAGGGGGGGCGGCCTCTTACCTCCCCAAGGACAAGATGACCGACATCGACGGCTTCCTTCGCGACATCCTGGAGGCCAAGGAACAGGGCAAGAGTGGGTGGTGGCGCTGGCTGGACAAGCTGTCGTCCTATTATGAAAGAAAGTTCGGGCCCGATTGGAAGGACAAGGACAAGGATTTCTGGCGCAACTTCCCTTCGTGGTGAGCTGCGGTAGGCGTAGGGTGAGTAGGCAGTAGGGAGCGCGGAGCAACAAAACCCCGGCTCCGCTGCGGGGACATTTATAAACGTTGGCAACGCCGCGGGGTCTGGTGGCATGGACAAACTCGTTTGTCCGTGGGACTCAGGGGCGCCCGCACGGGAAAGCAGAGCCTGTCCATGGCACCACAACATCAGTCGCAGGGCGCACTGCCCAGGCTGGTTTCAGGTTTCAGTGTTCAGGGTTCAGGTGTCAGGAATCGATAATTTCCGTGCTGACACCCGAAACCTGATACCTGACTCCCTGTAAGTTTCCTCCTGATCAATCTTGCCGCCTCATCGGCAAGCGGCCCTACTCTCCTCCAGAAACGCGTCGATCAGCTTTCTCGAGATGCTGATCCTGTCCGGTATGGCGGGGAGGCTGTCGGCCTCGAACCATCCCGCCTCGACGATCTCCTCCCCGTCGATCCTGATCTCTCCCCCCGCATACTCCGCCGTGAATGCCACCATCAGCGAGTTGGGGAACGGCCACGACTGACTGCCGAAGTACCGGATCGATTTCACCTCGACCCCGACCTCCTCCCTGACCTCCCTCTGGACACATTCTTCCATGGACTCTCCCGGCTCAACGAATCCGGCCAGGACGCTGTACAGGCCTTCCGGGAACCGGGGGGCCCTCGCGAGGAGGATCCGCCTCCCCCTTCGAACCGCGACGATCATCGCCGGCGACATCCGGGGGAAGGCGGCCAGGCCGCACGCCGGACAGATCTTCGCCCTCTCTTCCCGCTTGTCTTCAGTCGGCCCGCCGCAGCGTCCGCAGTACTGGTGGTTCCGTTCGAACTCCAGGATCTGGAAGGAGCGACCGGCCACGCGGAAGAACTCTTCGTCCACGGCCCCGAAGAGATGTCTCAGACCGACCAGGGACCAGCCTTCGGGCAGTTCGGCCCCGGGCCCGATTTCTCCGATCCGGCAAGGGACTTCGTCGAGCGCGCCGAGATAGATGGTTCGCATGGGTTCAAGACCGATGGCGGATAAATCCTGCACCAGAGGCAGCCTTGCCTCGGCAGGGGTGGTCTTCACGAGGATCTTCTGTCCGGAGAAGATGAACCACCACGCAGGCCCGGGCCCCGGCGGAGGATGCGAGGAGGCTACGAAACGCACCGGCCCTGCTCCTGTTGACCCCGTCCCGCAAAGGCGCGGTCCCCGTTCAGGGCCTTCCGATAGGCGGGCTCAAACTCCGGCCAAAGCTCCATTCCGAGGCGGTTCTGGGTCTCGACGATCTCTTCGAGGATCCTTCGATCGGTGAGGGGATTGATCAGGCACGCCCGCAGGACCGTGACGTTCTGGGGCCGATAACGGGTGGATTCAAGGGTGGTCCGGGAGACGAACGTCGTGTCATCCAGTCGCAGGGCCTTGTGCAGCTTGATGTTGAGGGCATTGACGATGTGGTTGACCTTCCGGATCTTCTTGTGGACTTCTCGTTTCTCTTCCTCATCGAGGCTACCCGTGGTGCGCCAGCAGTTCAACTGCTCCCTCACGGTCCGTGGCACGAAACGGTAGATGAGGATGAAGAGCTCCGGTGTGTTGAGGACCTCGAAATTCCCCCGGTGCTCGAGGATCTCCTGAAACGAGTCGGTGTTGTCCTTTGCGCTCTTGAGGAGGAGGCTGTATCCGTCGCGGCCGATGATCTTCAACGCGGCCCACGGCTTGAGGGTATCGAAGGGCCGGGACCCTTCGATGGTAAACCTTCCCGTGTCCACGGAATTCCTGCGGATCACGTATTGGGACGTCTGCTTGATCAGGTGGAGGTCCTTTTCATTCCTGAACAGGATCATGCCCATGGCCATGGGGCAGTAGAGGAGCTTGTGCGCGTCTATGCAGACCGAATCGGCGGTCTCGATGCCCTCAAAAAGCGGGCGGTACTCGTCCACCAGGAGCGCCGCCCCGCCCCATGCGGCATCCACGTGGAAGTGGGCGCCCACCGAGTGTGCGACTTCTCCCATTCTCCGCAGGTCATCCACGGCCCCCGTTTCCGTGTTCCCCGCAATGCCCACGATCGAGATGATCTTGGCCTTCCTCTTCCCCCTGCCGGCCTGCAGGGAGTCGACCTTCCGGCTCAACCCCCGCAAGTCCATCCGATGGTTGGAGTCCGCCGGGATCATGATCACATTCTGCTCGCCGATGCCCAGCACGCTCGCCGCCTTCCGGATGGAGTAGTGCCCCCTCGCCGACACCAGGATGACGCCCCGGTCGTACCCGTAGTGGCGAAGACCCTTTTCCATACCGGCGTCCCGTACGCCGGGAAACGTCGCGGAAGAAGGGAATGCCTTCTCCCTCGCAACCATCAGGGCGGTCAGATTGGAGAGGGTGCCCCCCGAGGTCACGTTCCCGAGGGCGACCCGGGGGTTCTGCATGTTCCGCTGATAGTAGCTCTCGGAGCGGCCATAGACGAGCCGGTGAAACCATGCAACCAGCTCCCGCTCTACGAAGCTCGAGGCCTTGGCCGTTTCGATCTTGACCTGGTTCTGATTGAGCGCCGCGATGATCATCTCCAGGAGGATCATGAAGTAAGGCACGGCGCTCGTCATGTGACCGACGTAGTAGGGGCTCCCGACCTTCACGGAATGGGCCGCCACCTTCTGCTTGATCTCCGCAAGCACATCCTTGATCAGGTGAGGATCCTCGGGCGCGGCCGTCTCGTCGAAGATGCGGCTGAGTTCGGGAAGGGTGATGCTGCTGTGGATCCCCCCCCTCTCCTTGAAGAAATCATGGATCATCTCCAGGAGCTCATGCCCGAATTCAATGAACTTGTCCGGCGAATCGGGCATGATGAAAAGTTTCCGGAGATACTCGAAACTGGATATGATTTCCTTTTTCTCGGCGCTCATAAAATCAAATGGTATCCTATCCGGGACTAGCTGCCGGCCCTGAATGGGTGCCATGGACAAGCTCCTCCGGCCTCACGGCCGGACGAGTTTGTCCACGCCATCGAACTTCGATCCGGAATCAGCGCTGTCAAATCGCCCTCGATCCCCCCTATCGGTGCAACATCTCCCTGAGTCTTTTCCCAACATTCCATTTAATCCAGTACTCCGTTTCTTTCTTCACCCTTCTCCCCCTTTTCTAAAGGGGGGGGGCAGGGGGGATTTTCCTGCATTCAGATCATTTTCTGCCGGCGGCGTCCCCCGGTACGGCAAGCATGCGCTCCACCGCCGTCAGGGCCCGCATGCGGACGGACTCAGGCACGCTCACGACGGGTTCCATCGTCTCCAGGGCGACCAGGACATCCTCAAGGCGGGTCATCTTCATCGTAGGGCAGATCATCTTGGGATCGGCCGGGATGAACACCTTGTCCGGATATCTCCTGGAGAGGGGATACAGGATCCCGTTCTCCGTCCCGACGATGAATTCCTTATCCGCCACCTGGCCCGGGTATCTGATCATGCCGGAGGTGCTTCTGATGACCTCGGCAAGCTCAAGCACCTCCTGCCTGCACTCGGGATGGGCCATGAAAACCGCATTCGGATGCTCCTTCCTGACCTTCCTGACCTGTTCTGCGGTAAGCCGGTTGTGCGTCGGGCAGAACCCGTTCCAGTATGACAGGTCCCTGCCGCTCTGCTTTCTGGCGTAGAGGGCGAGGTTCTTGTCGGGGGTCATCAGGATCTCTCTTCCCGGGTCTATGGCTTTCACCACACGGACCACATTCGCGGATGTGCAGCATATATCGCTTTCCGCTTTGACCTCCGCCGTGGTATTTACATAGCTGACAACGACCGCGTCCGGCATCCCCTCTTTCTTCTTCCGGAGGGCATCGGCAGTGATCATGTCGGCCATCGGGCAACCTGCGGTCATCACCGGCAGGAGCACCGTTTTTGCCGGTGAGAGAATCGAGGCCGTCTCGGCCATGAAATGGACACCGCAGAACACGATGACATCCGCATCCGTTCGGGAGGCCTTCAAAGAGAGCTCGAGGCTGTCCCCGCAAAGATCCGCAGCGTCCTGTATCTCAGGCCTCTGATAGTTGTGTGCGAGGAGGACGGCGTTGTTCTTCTTGAGGAGTTCCCTGATGCGCTCCTTCAGCATTGCGGAGCCTCTCCTTTTATCCGGAAGTTCTTGATATGGTATAATGAATTTGACTCGGACAAGTCAAGAAGGAGTGATAGGAGTGGGGAGCGCGTCGAAAATGACAGGTGTCGTCATACATCCTCCTCAACCTTGGGCCGTCGATTTGCGCATTATCTTCACGTGGGTAGAACCCCTCCGAGTCCTCCAGACCAGCGGTGGAGGATCGATACCACCAGTAAACTGGTGGTTCGATGAGACCCCCCTGGAAGGGGGGTCTCGTACCGACTCCCTTGTCATCTTTCACGGAGGTCAGCCCCGGCCGCTTGCCCCCTGAGGTGGCAAGAATGATCGAAAAATGGGTCCTGGGTGGTCTTCTGTAGGAGCAAGCTCCTGCTTCCCGATCTTCTCGGAACTGAAAGAATCGCAAGCAGGAGCTTGCTCCTACAAGATAGAGCTCCAGCGATATTCATTCATATTGAAGCTTATCCGCCGGTCCTTGGTTGGTGGTGAGGGGGTTCCCTTTGATTTGTTTGGCGCTCCTTTGAGAAACATTTTTTCCCGGCACGAATCACCGGCACAGCCACTGTTCATACCACTGGCATGCCAGTGGACGATTCCTTCATTTAGGGCAACCAGAGCACCATCATGGAACTCAGACTTCATGAAAAAAGGGGGACATTCATGGGAAAATCTCCGGCCATCGTGGTCCTCGGCACGTTCGACTCCAAGGCGCAGGAGCATCTCTTCCTGAAGGAGCGAATCGAGCAGAGGGGTTTCCGCACCCTGACCTTTCATGTGGGGACAAAGGGTCCCTCCCCTTTCGCGGCAGACTTCGATGTCTTTGAGCAGATCACAGGCACTCGGACAGGGCACACGGGCGACAGGGATGGGGCCATTCAGGCCGCCCTTTCCCGCGGCCGGGAGATCCTGCTGGAGTGCCACCAGAATGGACAGGTCCAGGGCGTGATCTCGGCCGGGGGCGGAACCGGGACGCACCTCTCGACCGGAATCATGCGCGTCCTCCCCCTGGGGATTCCCAAGGTCATGGTATCCACCGTCGCGTCGCGGAACATGTCCAAGACCGTGGGGACCAAGGACATCACCATGATCCACAGCGTGTCCGATATCCTGGGCGTCAACAGCATCCTCGGGGAGATCCTGGACAAGGCTGCAGGGGCGGTCTGCGGCATGGCTGCGAGCCGGTGGAAACCGGACCGCGAGAAGAAACGGATTGGGCTCACGATGTTCGGGTTTATCACCAGGGCGGCCGAACAGGTCAAGACCCTTCTCGAAAGCCTGGGGTACGAGGTGATCGCCTTCCACGCGAACGGCACAGGAGGCATGGCCATGGAAGAGCTTGCCCGGGAAGGCCGCTTCGCAGGCATCCTGGACCTGGCCACGCATGAGTTGGCCGACGAGTACAAACAGGGTTACTGCCGCGGCATCGGGCCGGAGAGGCTGTCACCGATCGACGGAGCGCAGATCCCGAGACTCGTGGTGCCGGGAGGCATGGACTGCGCGGTCCTGGAATTTACACGGGACAAGGTGCCGGACGAACACCGGGGAAGGAAGATCTTCTTCTATGACTTCCGGTCGGGGATCAGGCTGACTCCGGAGGAGAGCCGGTTCCTGGCCAGGCAGATGTCGGAGAGGATGAACCCCGGGCCGCAGTGTGTGAAGGTGCTCATCCCGACGCAGGGATGGTCAGAGCCGGACCGGATGGGCGGCCCCCTGTACGATCCGCCGACCTCGAGGGAATTCATCGAGGAACTGAGGAGGACGCTCGATCCCGGGATCGAGATCAGGGAGATGGAGGCCCACATCAATGACGGCTCGTTTGCGAAGGCCGCGGCGGAGCTCATGCACGAGATGGTTGAAAAAAATCAGAGGCGGGATTCAGGATGCAGGATACAGGATGACAGAGCCTGAATCGGCACTGTGTAGGAGCGACCTCCCGGTCGCGAATGCTGTCACCCCCTCCTGAGTTCCTCCTCGAAGTTGTCGAAGAAGGCGTCTCTTTCGCGCCAGCCGGGGCCGAAACGCTTGTTGAAGTAGCTTACCAGTTTCTCGTAGATCTTCCGCCAGACCTGCTTGTTCCCTGCGAGCACATCTTCGAGGTAGGGCCTGAGCTGACTGATGTGCTCTTTCGGGAAAAAAGAGACGGCGCCCAGCTTGATCGACTGCTTCAGGGCCTCAGGGGTGAGGGCATGGGCCGTCAGCATGACCGTCGGGAACCCCCTTTCCACGGACTCCCTGAGGAGCTGGAAGCCGTTGACACCCATGATGTCGAGGATCACGAAGTCATAGGTGTAGCCGAGGAGGTATTGGAGGGCGGTGTCGTAATCGGCGGCCTTGTGGACGATGGCCGCGTCCAGGATCTCACCCACGCTCTCCAGGACATCGGGTTCGTCATCCACCACCAGAATGGTCTTTCCTTCCAAAAGGCACTTTTCGATCATCTCATCCTCGTCTTTGAAAGGAATTGTTGAGGTTGATCCGACTCTACTATAAGGCGGCGACGGTGTCAAACCACTGGCCTGAATCGACGGGTTTCGCTCACGCCGCGCAAGCGCATCCGCTGGGGGCCGCTCCACCCATCTAACTGGGCTTTCTTTGGGGGCCTCTGGATTTGAATTGGGAGGAGAGATCGGGAACCCAGGGGTTGACCCCCAGGCGTTATGCCCTTCGCTTTGCGCCTTCCAACCAGGGCAGGACACCTCGGCGGGGGAAGACCCCTTCCAAGTCCGGAACGCGAACCCCGGAGGTGAGGCGAAAAATAGTGCTCACGATTGAATTATGTTGACAGGAATGAAACACGTTTATTAGAAGAAGCCTTGTAGGTTCCCATCCGATGTTTCCAAACGCGATACATTCCGGGTGGAAGAATCGTTTCAATTCGGAATACACCTCCTTCCCTTCGAGAGGGTCTACAGGATGCCCCAAACACCTTCTTTCGTCATCCCGTACAGCGACCCAAACACGAGCCAAATACCAATACGCGCTCAGCTCACCGAGATAACCTTTTATCCAAAGGCGGCCTTCATGCAAGACTGAGTGCTCACGGCGGCCAAACCCCGTAGAGGCAACGCGGCGAGTTTACTCCCGAGCGAGGACGCATCGTTGGAGTCGGGGACCTCAGTCATCCACGGCATTGATCAGTGAGGGGAAACGACCATGGCAGAAAGCCTTTTTAATCTATCGGGAAGAACAGCGATTGTCACAGGAGGGAACCGCAGCATCGGCCGAACCTTGGCCCTGGCATTGGCCGAGTCCGGAGCGGACGTGGTGATTGCTGCCGCCCACCAGTTGGATGCAGCAAACAGGGTCGCCGAAGAGGTCCAGGAAAAAGGAAGGGCTTCTCTTGCTTTGAAAGTGGATATTTCCCGGAGGGACGAAGTTCATGAAATGGTCTCAAGGGCATTAGATCGGTTCGGAAAAATAGATGTATTGATCAATAATGCGGCCGTCAACATCTTCAAACCGGCATTGGAACTCTCGCTGGATGATTGGAACAGGGTTCTGAGCGTCGATTTGACAGGAGTGTTCCTTTGTTGCCAAGCGGTCGGCAAAGTCATGATGAAGCAACGAAAGGGCAAGATCATCAACATGGCCTCTGTAGGCGGGATGTGCGGGACCCATCGCAAGGCGGTGGCCTATGACAGCAGCAAGGCGGGTGTGATCAATCTGACCCGATCATTGGCAGTGGAATGGGGTAAGCACAACATCCACGTGAATGCGATCGCTCCCGGACTCATCGAATCCGACCTCACTCGAGAGAGGTTGCAGGACCATGCGTTTTCGGAGTTTTTTATGGAGAGAATCCCATTGGGAAGAATTGGACAGCCGGAGGATCTCGTGGGGCTCGTGCTTTTCCTGTCCTCTGAAGCCTCCAACTGGATCACCGGCCAGACCATCGTGATTGATGGAGGCCAAACCCTTCTCGATGTTACTCTTTAGGATGATACAGTCGTCGATTCACACGAATAAACCCCCTAAACAAGAAAGGAGAACCCCATGAAGAACGTCCTGAAAACCTTCTTTTTGCTCTCCGCCGTAGGCATGTTCCTAACTGTCCCCTGCTCTTTCGCAAAAGTGACCATAAAGCTGGCGCACATTGACAAGGGGAACCGGCTGAACAGTATGATGGAAGCCTTCGCACAGACTTTCAAGAACAACGTCGAAAGCGAGTCGAGGGGCGAAATCGAGGTCGTGGTTTACAGCGGCGGCCAGCTCGGAGGAATGCGCGAGATGATCGAAAGCACCCAGATGGGCGCCATTCAGATGTGCGAGACGTTTACCTCCGTAGCCACCATGTTTTCGGCGCCCTTCGGGCTCATGCAGGCGCCCTATGTCTTCGAATCCATACCGGTGGCCTGGCATGTCCACGACAACTGGTTTGGAAAAGAGCTCGCGCAGCAATTCGAGAAGGATGCCAAGATGAAGGTCCTCTCCTATGGAGAAGCCAATGGGTTCCGCCATATCTACACGAACAAGAAGCAGATCAAAAAACCTGAAGATTTCAAAGGAATGCGGTTCCGGGTTCCCGAGAACAAAGGGCTCTTCGCCTACTTCAAGTCCATGGGAGCAGAGCCTGTATCCGTTCCCTGGATGGAAGTCTACACGGCCATGAAGACGGGCGTGGTAGACGGATTCGAGGTCGAACTGAACAGTATGGTGGACCTCAGGCAATATGAGACCTTCAAGTATGCAACCCTGAGCAGACATGCTTACGACACTTGCCTGCACCTTATGAATCCGGCGTTTTTCAACAGTCTGTCCCCGGAACACAAGAAGATCGTAATGAATGCCGCGCGGATAGGAACTGCCGCTTCGAGAGGAACGAGCCAGAATAACACTGGCATCTCCGTTGAGTTGATCAAATCCAAAGGGATCCAGGTCTATGTTCCCACAGAAGCCGAGGTGGCCGAGTTTGCCAAACACAACCATGCATATCTCGGCTATATGAAGGATACCGCCGGCCAGGAATGGGTCGATAAGCTCCAAAAAGCGGTCGCCGAAGCCAAGCAGGCGTTACGGTAAAATCAGGCGTGCGCAGCAGACTTTCGGTTGGGGGAAAAGGGACGGAAGTGATGAAAGCCATCAGCTGGGTCAGCAAGGCTGCGGAAAAAACAGCCACCTTTCTCGGCGCTCTAATCCTGGCTGTGATGCTCGCTTTTATGACGGCCGGGGTTGTCTTTCGGTACCTCTTGAATTCTCCACTTGCTTGGACGGACGAGACGGCCATGATTCTGATCGTCTGGATGGTTTTCTTTGGCGCCAGTATCGGAGTCAGGGAGCGCACCCACGTAGGCACCGCGGCCTTCTTATCCCTTTTCCCCAGTCGTTTCAGAAAAATCATTGTTATTTCCACCGACCTCCTCATCGCCTTCTTTTCCGCATACCTCATGGTCTTTGGATGGAAGATTTCTCTGGTCGGCACAGGACAGCAAACCGTCTACTGGGGGGTCTCCTACTTCTACCTGTACTTGTCCATATCTGCCGGCGGACTCCTGTTGCTGATCCAGTCTATTTCCATCATCATCGACGATCTGCAGCAGTTTGGGGGTTGGAAGAATCCCGACTGAATGAACCTTCTGGGGCATCTATGTTGACCTTTATCAGCATCTTTTTCTGCGGTTTGTTGGTCCTGGGTTTGCCTATTGCCTTTGTCATGGGAGTTACGACCGTTTTTTCTTTCTTCTACATAGGCAACCCCAGTCTGTACAACTTGGTTCCGCAAAGGATGTTCTCCGGGATATCCAACTTTGTGCTTGTGGCCATCCCCTTTTTCGTCCTGGCCGGAGAAGTCATGACGGTCGGCGGAATTACCAAGGATTTGATCAGATTCTGCAATGTCTTCGTCGGACGACTTCGCGGAGGGCTGGCACACATCAATATCACGGCAAGCGTTTTCTTCGCCGGTATTTCCGGTTCTGCGGCTTCGGACGCCGCGTCAATAGGGCCCTTGCTGATTCCCGCGATGAAGGAGGAAGGCTACGACCTGGACTTCAGCACAGCGGTAACCGCCTCGTCATCCGTGATAGGTCCCATCATCCCGCCCAGCATCATCATGATCATCTACGCCAGCCTCATGGATGTCTCCGTGGCAGGGCTTTTCCTTGCGGGTTACGCGCCGGGTTTGCTGATTGCAGTCGGGCTTATGGTCTTGTCCTACTTCATTTCAAAGAAGAGAGGCTATCCCGTTCACGACAAGGAAATCACGTTGAAAGGAAGCCTTCATGCATTCAAGGCAGCCTTTCCTGCTTTGATGCTGCCCTTTATTATCATTGCCGGGATTCTCTCCGGCGCCTTTACTCCCACAGAGGCATCCGTTGTGGCAGCCTCATACGCTATCCTGCTCGGCTTTATGAAAGGCAGCTTGACTCTTCGTGATATGCCAGCGATTTTATCAAAAACGATGAAGACTTCATCCCTTGTTCTCTTTGTCATCGGAACGGGTATAGCGTTCGGGTGGATACTGACATTCGAGCAGATACCGCAGAAGCTCGCAACGACTCTGCTTACCTTGGGAGGGAATAATGGTCCCCTTGTTCTTCTGTTCATCCTTATCATACTCCTCATTGCCGGAATGTTCTTGGATACCGCAGTATCGATCATTGTTTTGGGCCCGCTCCTTTCCGCTGCCGCAGCAGGGATCGACATCCATCCCCTTCATTTTGCGATGATCATGTGTCTGACTCTGACACTTGGGTTGATCACCCCGCCCCTGGGCCTGGTCCTCTTTGTCTTGTGTGGAATCACCAAACTCAGATTCGAGCAGCTCTGTAGAGCGACAACCCCGTTCATCATCGTTGAAATTACGATCATCTTCCTCATCGCCTATTTCCCTGCTATATCGATGACAATACCGAGGATTTTTGGTTTTTATCCGTGAGATTGCGATATCCGATACAAGGTTCGTCCTTTCCCGACCATCGAAATCCCCGCAATGCTTGCGATAGGGAGTCCATGTTTTAGTTCAAACTGCAGAAAGGTGGAGAGATCCGGATGGAAAAGAGATCCAGCCCAAACCCATGGAAGGTTCCGGTGAGAATTCATCCTGAATTGAAGGAACTCACAGGCCATTACGAGAAGAAAGTCTACAGGCTCGGGGAAAAGGCCTACTCGGCGGTCGGGTTCGGACTCGGGAATTCAGCCATGATCGAGGGGGACGACGGTATCGTCATCTTCGATACGGGCCGGGAGATCGAGACGGCGAGAGAGGTGCTCGCCGAATTTCGCAAGATCACGCCCAAACCGATCAGGGCGGTCATCTACAGTCACTTTCACATGGATCATACGGGCGGGGTCAAAGGCTTTGTCTCGGACGAGGACGTTCGGTCCGGGAAGGTCCAGATCATCGCGCATGAGTCCCTCATGAGCAGGATCGGGGAAATGGAGAGCAAGGCCTTGCCGATCTTCAGCCAGCGGCTCCGATACCAGTTCGGCGCGTACCTCGATGGTGAGGATGTCCAGGACATGTGCGCGGGGCTGGGCCCCCTCATGAAAGGCGGCACCGTAAGCTTCATCGCGCCCACGACGACTTTCGCCGATCGGCTCGAGACCGTCATTTCAGGAATACGAATGGTCCTGCTCCATGTCCCTTGCGAGAGCGAGGATCAGATCGCGCTCTTCGTCCCCGATATCAAGGCCGCCTTCGTAGGCGACCTCGTTCACGGCCCATCCTGGCCGAATATGTATCCCCTCTGGGGCGACAGGGATTTCAGGGATCCCGACCCTTGGGCAAAGTGGTTCAACCTGCTCCTTTCCTTGGGACCCAGGTATTTCGTCCCCATGCACGGGCAGCCGGTTCTCGGAGAGCAGAAGTGTGCCGAGGTGATCGGCTACTACCGCGACGCCTTTCAGTACCTGAATGACCAGACGATTCGTTACATGAACAAAGGTCACACGCCGGACGAATTGGTGGAGCTGGTGAAGCTGCCGCCTCACCTTGCCGAGGTCAAGCCGTACCTTCGTGACTATGTCGGCTCCTTCGAAGTCTCGGTGCGAAGGGTTTACGAAGGATACCTCGGGTGGTTCGGGGGTGACGGGATCGAGCTCTCGCCCACTCCCTACAGGGAGCGCGCGAGGAGAATGGTCGACATGATGGGAGGGCGGCAGCGCATCCTCGAGAGCGCAAAGCAGGCCTATGAAGGAAAGGATTACCAATGGGCCGCCGAGTTGATCTCTTATCTGATCCATCTGAACCCCAACGATATGGAGGCTCGAAAACGCAAGGCCGCCGCCTTCCGTCAGCTCGGCTATGACAGCAGGAACGCCCAATACAGACACTGGTATCTGACTTCCGCGCGAGAGCTCGAAGGACGGCTGCCCAAACATGCAAAAATGGGTTTCGATGTTTCCGATGTCGTTCGTTGCTACCCCTCCGAGTTCATCATCCGAACGGTCACGAGCCAGCTCAAGGCCGAAGAGACCTACGATGTCATGATGACGCTCCGGATCGAGATTTCCGACACCGGTGAGAGGTTTTGGATGGAACTGCGAAGAGGGGTGGCGATCGTCCATCCTGATGAAAAGGCGGACTCGGATGTAACGGTGACCATGACGCGGGAGTTTCTGAATCGATCCAAGTTCCAGCCCGAACGCATGGTCGCGGGGATTCGGTCCGGAGAAGTCCGCGTCACCGGAAAAGGGGAAGATGCTGTGCGGTTTTTCGGTTTTTTTGAAGAGTTGGGGGAGGAACCCATCAATATCGCGGTTCACTGATTCGTGCCGGTTGTCTGGGGGAGAGTTTTCATGGATGAAGAACAGATTGCATCGAATATCAGAATCCTTCGAAAGGGCCGAAAGATGACCCTGGATAAACTGGCGGGTCTGACCGGCCTCACCAAGGGGCACCTGTCCAAGATCGAGCGATCGAAGAAGGCTCCCCCCTACTCCACGCTCAACAAGATTGCCATCGCCTTCGGTGTGGATGCCGCTTTCTTTCTGGGGCAGCGTTTCCTCGATTCCCAGGATACCAGGATATCGTTCACCAGACGCAGTCAAGGGCGGACGGTTCGCGCCGTACGATCTCTCTCCGAGGGCTCCCTTTATGGGTACGAGTACGAGGCCCTGGCCGCGGAAAAGCCGGGCAAGAACATGGAGCCCTATATCATTGAGCCTGCTTTTGGAGAGGAGGCGATCTTTCGGCACGAAGGGGAAGAGTTCATGTATGTGTTGGAGGGGGTCCATGAGTTCATCTACGACGGGGAGAGGTTCCTCATGAAGAAAGGGGACAGCGTCTACTTCGATGCGACCGTGCCCCATACAGGCAGAAGCCTGGGCAAGAAGAAGGCCCGGCTGCTGGCCGTTCTATATAACTACAGAAGACTTTAAATGCGGAGCACACGATGGCATTCAGGCATCGCCTCTTTGCCTTGAAACGGAGCAGAAATGGCTGACAAGATTGTTCTTCTGGGCACCAGCGACACCAAAAAAGAGCAACTCCAGTTCCTGATCGATAAGATCACGCAAAAGGGGCATGAAGTGGTGTTCATGGATCTGTCCATGGGCGCTCCTCCACGGCTGCAGGGGGAAATCACCCCCCACCACGTTGCCGCGGCCGCCGGAAAGAGGCTGGAGGAGTTGATGGCCTCCAGGGATCGCTATACGGTGACCAACATCATGTGCGAGGGGGCTCAAAAGAAGGCGCTGGAGCTCCTCTCCCGGGATCGGATGGACGGCATCGTTGCCTTGGGGGGAGCCACCATGGCCCTTTTGTCGTCGCAGGTCATGGCCAAGTTGCCTTTCGGAATGCCAAAGGTGATCTGCACACCCGCCGCCATACCGGCCTATTCCGGAAGGTGGTTCGGGACGATGGATGTCGTCGTCATGCAGGTGATCGTGGAGATCGCCACCATGAACAACCTGCTCAGGAATGCCATATCCCAGGTGGCCGGAGTGATCACGGGGATGGTCGAGCAGGGCGACCGCTACAACACCCTTAAGCTGCCTTACCCTTCCATAGCCGTAACGGAACTCGGATTCTGTGATCAGTGCGGCAAATACGTAGAGCAACTGCTCGAGGAAAAGGGATACCATCCTTATCCCTTCCATGCGGAAGGGGTGAGTGATCGAGCCTTGGACCGGCTGATCGCAAAAGGATACTTCGATGGCGTCATCGAGATCGTCCCTGCGGGTCTCATCGAGGCGCATTTCAAGGGAAACAGGGCCGCAGACCTGCAGAGACTCGACGCCGCCGGCGAGAGGGGTATTCCCCAGGTGTGGGCGCCTTGTTGCCTGAATATTACGGGCGCGGGTCCGAACCGGCTAAACCGAGAAAAGTACATTGCTTCCGGAAAGCTGCTCAAGATCGACGAGATGAGATACCTCGCACGATTTCCGAGAGACGAGCTTCGTATAGGAGCCAAGCTTTACGCCGACAAAGTGAACAAAGCCAAAGGCCCGATCAAGCTGGTTGTGCCCCTGAGAGGGTGGTCCTCGCTCGATCAGGAGGGCAGCGTTCTCCACGATCCCGCAGAAGACCGTATCTTCTTGGAGGAGCTGAAAAGGAATCTCCTCCGGCCCATCGAGATCGAGGAGGTCGACTGCAACCTCGAAGAGATTGGGACTGCAAGGGCGCTGGTAGATGCGATGGACGAAATGGTGAGAGGAGAACAGATGAGCCGCCGATAAACGGCACGCCATCCATTTTCATAAATCCAAGAGAAGCGGCCTTTTGTCATTGAAGAGAGGCCCCATGCCCCCTCGTGAACGCTCTGTTTTCATCGAGCGGAAGGGTTATCGAGAAAGGAGATCTGATTTGGGTGATGCGATATACGATGCAATCGTTGTAGGAGGAGGGCATCACGGACTCATCGTCGCATGCTATTTGCAGCAGGCGGGGATGAGGACGGCCATCTTCGAACTGCAATCCAAGCTGGGAGGGGCCGTAACCAGCGAAGGCGGCCCGGTGCCGGGCTTTCGCTTGAATCCTGCGGCGAACTGGACCCGTTTTTACTCGCACCCGGCCTATACGGACTTCAACCTGAGAGAAAAGGGGCTTGAATACATCTTCCCGGATGGCAGCGAGGCCATGGTTTTCGACAATGACACCTGTCTGGTCGGCTACTCCGCCCTCAAGGTGGTCGATCCCCTCACGGGAAGGACCGAGGTCTCCCAAGAAAACCTGCAGAAGAGCCTGGATGAAATCAGACGGTTTTCCAAGAACGATGCGGGTACCGCCGAGGAGCTCTTTCGAAGGTACATGACCAAGTGGAAGACCGCATTTGGAAAGTACCGCTTCAGCCCCCCGGCTCCATGGGGAGAGAAGAACGAGCTCGAGAAGCTGTGCGACGACCCCAAGGACGGCTTTGATCCGGTCCACCAGTTCATGACCAGCCAGCAGTTGGCCTACGATCTCTTTGAGAGCGAAGAGCTGAGGACCCTGTTCATACGCGCATCCATGACCTCCTTCGGCGGTGCCCCGGATGATGTCATCGGGCTGCACGGCTTCGTTCATTCCCTCGGGCTCGTCCTTTCCTGGGAGCCGGCCGCCATTGCCAAGGGAGGCAGTCAGAGCGTGACGGATGCGCTCCAAAAGGCGTTCACGGAAATGGGAGGATCCTTCTTTATCCGAAGCGAGGTGGTAAGGCTCCTGGTCGAGAACGGGAAGGCAAAGGGAATTCGGCTCCAGGATGGCACAGAGATCCAAGCCAAGGGTCTCGTAGTAAGCGACTTGAGCGCCCTCCAGACCATCCGGCTCATCGGTGAGGAGCATCTCGACCGCAAGATCGTCAGACGGGTCCAGAATATCCGGTACAACCGTCACAACATCATCTGGGCGGTCCTCGCGATGCATGAATTGCCCCGATACAAGGCTGCCTGCTTCAATCCCGATTGCGGTCCCCAGCCCAGGCTTTACCTGGGACCGAGGAATTCAGATTACCTGGCCAACCAGTACCTTTCCGAAATCCTGGTGAATGGGATCAGCCGTAAGCTTTTCATGTTCGTCGGAACGGATACCATCTGGGACGGGTCCAGGGCGCCCGAAGGCAAGCATATCATCGGGGTAGAGGAGTTTGCGGCCCCCAGCAGGTTCTTCTCGGCCGGCCGGTGGCAAGAGCTGCGCAAAGAGTTTGAAGATGCGATCATCACCCAGTGGCAGATCTATGCTCCAAACATGACCAGGGAGAACATCATCGGGTGCCGCGTATTCACGCCCTATGACATCGAATTGCGTCGGCCGAATATGCATCAGGGCTCCATCGCCGTCGGAGACATGATCGTCTCCCAAATGGACCGGTTCAGGCCGGTTCCCGAGATGTCGAACTACGCCACGCCCATCGCCAATTTTTACCTGTGCTCCTCTGCCGCCCACAATGGTGTAGGAACCGGAAGGGGCTGCTCCTATTGCTGTTTTCAGAAAATCCGGGAGGATTTCCATCTGGGATAGGACCGTGCAGAGAAGGTCGGGGACATACTGCAAACCGTTCGCTGCGCCCTGCTGTTACACAAAGCGCATTTCAAAGACCCCAAACCGTTAGGAGGTTGAAGTGGCTACGGACCAAGAATCAAAAGTCCAGGTTCTGGAAACAGAAGTGCTGGTCATCGGGGCTGGACTCGGAGGCACCTTTGCTGCGGTGAAGGCCAGGGAGGCGGGCGCCAAAAAAGTAATGGTCGTCAGCAAGGGGAAAATGGGGAAAGACAGCTGCTCTACGTTTGCGGCCGGGGTATTCACCCTCATTCTGCCCGAGGACGACAAAGAGATGATCACCAGGACCTATGCCCTGGATGATCATTTCGGTACGGGACTTTACCATGAAGAATGGCTCGATCTCTGGGTCAATGAGCTCTATGACAGAGTTCTGGACCTGGAGAAGTGGGGGTTGAAGTGGCACAAGACTCCCGACGGCCGGTTTGAAAGGAAGGGCATGAGGGGAAATCAGCGGGCGATGTTCGAAGGTCCCCAGCTGATGGAGGTCATGGCCAAGAAGGTCAAACAGTCGGGCATAGACGTGGTAGGTCATACGATGATCACCGATCTTCTCACGGAGGGCGGTAAACCGGGGAAGCCGGTGGTGGGGGCGTTCGGGTTCGATGTACGGACGGGCGAACCCCGGGTTTTCAGATCCAGAGCCACGATCTTGGCGGCCGGCCCTTGCGGTTTCAAGGGCAGGTATGCCTGTCACAAGTTTCAGACCGGGGAAGCCTATGCCATGGCATATCGTGCCGGCGCGATCCTGGGACAGTTCGAAAACGGCCAGCACCTCCAGCTGACGGCGGCCGACTTCGACACCCAGGGAATGAACATGTTTACAACGCTGGGGGGGAGGTTCTTGAACGCAAATGGAGAGCGGTTCATGGTGGAGTACGATCCGGAGTTGAAGGACAACTCCTCTCTCTCCACCGTCGCGCAGGCGATGGCCATGGAAGTGCGCGCCGGCAGAGGCCCCATCTTCTTGGACATGACGCACTTCACCCCGGAGGACATACGGAAACTCAGGAGCGTGCTTCCCATTCCGACCACCATGCTCGAGCGTGCAGGGTGCCTCGTCGGCGACAAGATGGTGAAGAAGATTGAATGGCAACCCGCCATCTGGGGGACGACGGCACTCGGGGGGGGTGTCGTCATCGATATCCATGCCGAGACCTCCCTGTCCTCCCTCTACGCCTGCGGCGACGCCGTCGCCAGGCACTTGTCCAAACCCAGCGCCCTCCCCGGTGCTGCGATTACCGGAGCCATCGCCGGGAAATCGGCGGCGCTGCACGCCATGAAATCCAGGAAGAAACCGGTCCACCAGGGGCAACTCAGGGATGTGCAGACCTACACCTTTGCTCCCCTTCAGAGAGAGGACGGCATCGAGCCGGATCACCTTATCCTCAAGATGCAGGAAGCGCTTTTCCCTTATGAGGTCACGGTCATCGCGAGGGGCGATCGGCTGGAGGAGGCCCTCTCCAAGATCGAATGCATGAGGGATGAGGAACTCCCGCTCCTCTATGCCTCGGATGCCCATTACCTGAGGCTTGCCAATGAGGTCCGGAGCATGGTCCTCGTGTCCGAAATGTTTCTTCGATCCCGCCTTCTGCGCGAGGAAAGCAGGAGTTCGTATCTGAGAGAAGATTTCCCCTTCACGGATAACGTGAAATGGCTCAAGAACACCAGGCTGGTACAGGAGAACGGAAAAATGAAATTCTGGACGGAAGACGTACCTCTGGAGCGATATCGATACAAACCCGTGTTGGACAGCCGCCTCCACAAGGTATTCGAAGTTGCGAAAGGAAAGGGAATAGCATGGGGATAAGAAGAATAGACCTTTCACGTTGCATCGGGTGCGGCACGTGCGTCGATATTTGTCCGATGGATGTGTTTCGGATGGATCAGCGTTCAAAAATGCCCTTCGTCAAGTACATCAGGGATTGCCAGTCCTGTTTTCTCTGCGAGAGAGATTGTCCCAAGGAGGCGATATACGTCTCCCCCGACAAGGAGAGAAGAATCCCTCTGGCCTGGTAAGAGAGAACCATGGCCGATACTTTGTCTTGGTTGAAAAGATCGTCCCACGGACCAATTACTACTTCCGGAACAACCACCCCATGCCGAAAGACAGAATCAAGAAGGACTCGGGGTAAGCTGTGCGAGGGGAATATGAAAAGACTAGAGAAGAGAGTTGCCATCGTCACCGGCGGCGCCCGGGGCCTAGGGAAGGCCGTGTGTTCCGCGATGGCGGAACAGGGAGCCAAGATTGTTGTCGCGGATGTACTGGAGGATAAGGCCCGGGAGACCGCCGATGAGATCGTCCATAATGGCGGAGCCGCAATCCCGTTGAGGGTAAATGTCACTTCAGAGAAAGAGACCCTTCAAATGGCCGAGGAGACGTTTAAAACGTTCGGTCGTATCGACATCCTGGTCAACAACGCCGCTCTCCTTGGGGGAGGACGCCGTCCTTTCTTCGATGTCTCTTCAGCAGAATGGGATGACCTCATTGCAGTAAATTTGAGGGGACCGTTCCTCTGCAGCAAGGCCGTGTTTCCCTGCATGAGGCGACAAGGCCGAGGCAAGATCATCAACATCGCTTCGGAGACCGCATTCACCGGTTCCAAGGGGTTCATCCACTATGTGACCTCGAAGGGCGGCATCATCAGCTTCACTCGGTCCCTGGCCTCCGAAGCCGGACCCTACGGCATCTGCGTGAACGCCGTGGCGCCCGGTTTTCTCGATACAGAATCCAGCAAGTCCCTCATCGACGACATCTCCAAATACGATACGAGCCTCACGCCCCTGGGGAGGATGGAAAAGCCGGAGGACGTGGTCGGGGCCGTGGTTTTCCTTTGCAGCGAAGAAAGTGATTTCATCACAGGGCAGACCATGGTCGTGGACGGAGGCCGATACAAACATTGATGTATTTCCAACGGTTCTGCACATAGTGCGGATCGGCCATGGAGTGTAGCGAAAACCCCATCCACTGGAGCACGAATGGGTTCCGCTTCATGATGTCGGTATACGTTCCCGCCACACCCATGGGTGGGCGCGTGGAACTGTAAGAAAGGATGGGATCCGCCCGTTCAAGCGGTGGGGGCCTACCGGGCCCGGCTCAGACGGCATCTGATCGATTTCAGGTTCGGGAACCCGGAGATGGGATCGCGGCCGGCCGACCCGCTCAGGAGGTTTGCGCTCGCCTCCGGCCAGCCCTGGGGGATATGGATGGTGTCCTGTCGGATGCGGTCGCTGACGCGTCCTTTCAAGCGAAGCGTGCCGACCGCAGTCTCCACCTGTACCCGGTCTCCCTCGGAAATCCCCACATCGCGGGCGGTGAGCGGGTGGATCTCACACAAAGGCTCGGGCGCCATCCTCCTCAGCCTCGGCAGATAACGGTATTGCCAGTGGGTATAGCAGAGGAGATTCGCCCCTGTGGTCAGCAGGAGGGGGAACTCTTTCGACGGTCCGGAATCCTGCAGGAGATCCCCCACGACGGGCGACGGATTCAAACCCGCCTTCTCCAGCGCATCGGGGTAGATCTCCACCTTCCCCGACGGGGTACGGAACCCGTCTTTCTCATATTTTCTGAACCGCCTTTCCTCATAAACGTAGACCCCTCCAGCGGCGACGAGATCCTGAACCGTGATGGATTCGCCTGCCAGGATCTCGTCGATCCCCTCCACGCAGCTCTTCCAGGGGAAAGCGTCGCCGAAACCCATGGCCCGGGCGAGCTCCACCCAGATCATCTGGTCGGGAATGCCGCAGCGGGGTTCCAGGACCTTTTTTCTGAGCGTGAGGCAGGAGAGGTTCTGATAGACGTTCGCCCTGTATTCATCCCTCTCCAGGAAAGAGCAGGCGGGGAGGATCACATGGGCGTATTCGGTGTCGGGGGAGCGGACCACGTCGATCACCGTGAGGAATTCCAGAGCCCGCAGCGCCTCTTCGGTGCGCTTCCCGTCGGGCCACTCCAGGGAAGGGTTTCCCCCGGCGATGATCATCCCCTTGACCGGGTAGGGGTGCCCGTCGAGGATCGCCTCGGGCAGGCTGAGGGCGTGGGCCTCTTTTCGCGTCCTGCAAAAGAGGGGATACTCCTTCATCCCGACCGGCGGGATGGAGGACTCCGGCAGAGGGGACGTGATGTCCTTCAGTCCGGGCCGGGGTGTAAAGAGCTCCCCTCCGGGCACGTCGAGGTTCCCCCTGATCGCCTTGAGCAGGGCAAGGAGACGGATGGTGTTTACGCCGTTCCCATGGTGCTCGAGGCCGTTGCCGGTGAAGACGGCCGCGGGGCTCGTCTCCCCGTAGGCCCGCGCCGCGGAGCGCACCGCCGCAACCGGCACACCGGTGACCTTCTCCCCCTGCTCCGGAGAAAACCTCCTGTCCCGCACCGCTTCGAAGAACGGTTCGAACCCCCGGACCCATGCCTCGACGAAGGCTCGATCCCACAGCCCTTCGCTGACGAGGACATGCAGCATGTTGAGGATGAGCATCCCATCCGTCCCGGGTCTAATGGGCAGATGGATGTCCGCCTTCATCGCCGTCTCCGTCTTGCGGGGGTCGACGACGATCAGCCGGCCGGACCGTTTTCTGAGCCTCTCGATCTCACCCGGCGGACAGGGCTCGTTCGAGATGAGGGGATTACCGCCCCACACGATCAGGAGCTTGGTATTGGGGATGTCCGGCTTGGTCAGCCCCCCAAAGGTGAGCGTCTCGGCGATGGTGCGGGCGGTGTTGCAGATGGAGCCGACGCCGCAGAAGTTCGGGGTGCCGAACACATTGGCAAACCGCTTCATGTAGCTCCTGATCTCCTGATGACCCACCCCCTCGCCGTAGTAGACGGCAAGGCTCTGGGGTCCGTAGCTCTCCTTCAGCCGGCGAAGGCCCGCAGCGGCAAGGGAGAGCGCTTCCCCCCACGATGCCTCCCTCCATCCATTCGAAGTCCGAATCCGGGGGCTCTGCAGCCGATGCGGGGAATAGAAGAGCTCCAGGGCTGCGCGGCCCTTGGCGCAGAGCCATCCCCTGTTATAGGGGTGGCTGCGGGACCCCTTTACCCCCACGGGCTTCCCATCCCGGACGGTCACCTCCATCCCGCACCCGTGGTCGCACATGCGGCAGAGGGTGGTCACCAGGCGGGTGTCCTGCTCGGTCTTCATCTTCCTCCGGGATGGTTGCAGAGGACCGGCCGATGGACCTCTACGCCGAAGGCGTCGAAATAAGGCCGGCACTTGGAGAGCAGCATGAACGCGATCGGCCGCGGGAGATCGTCCTTCTGTTCATCCAGCGTGTCGAAATTGCCCCCTCCTTTGGATACGACGAGATCCGACCTGGAGGCCCATTCCCGGACCTGTTCGCTGCACCGAGCCAGGATGGTCCCCGGCAGAGGACCTCGGATCCCGTTCTCCACCACCGTCGCGATTCGATCGAGCCCCACGGCCAGCGCCTCCTTCATGGTGGCATCGTTCATGACCGGCTCGCTCTTCACCACGACGACGAACTCCATCGGGATGGCCCGCTTCACGGCCTCCATGAACAGCATGTCGAGCACGACCTCTCCACAGTTGTCGGCGAACATCAGGATACGGCGGCTCTTTCTGAGCCGCTCCTCGAAGGTCTCGTATTCTCCGCGATCGAGGGGAAACTCGAGCCTCTCCAGGATGGATTTCCGGATGTCCGCCGTGTTCTGGGGGACCATGAAGTCGATGGCGTTTCCGATGATGGAAAGCTGGGTGGCCGTGTACAGCGGGTTCGCAGAGCCGTCGATTATCGACCGGAGCTGCGGAACCAGGTCCAGCACGATCTTGTTCTGCCGCGCCTTCTCCGATGCAAAGGGATCGGGGTCCTGAAGGACCCTGTTGACCTTCCGCATCGCCTCCTCGATCACCTCGGAGCTGGTCGTCTCCCATTCCAGTCCCCTCAGGGAGGGGATCTCCAGGATCTCGGAGCACAGGTCCCGCATGTCCCCCTCCCCGAGGTCCAGTCGCCTCAGCAGGGAAACGGCCATATTCAGGATGCATGGGATACAGTCGGGTTTCAGCTTCATGACACACTAGAACTTCTTCATCATCTCTTTCATCAGGAAAGGCACTTCAATGCGGCCGGTCGAGGCGAGGATACGGCTGCTGTAGTCCGTCGCGAACTCGTTCTTGAGCTTTCTCATGAGGCGCCTGAATTCGGAGGAATCGACCGCCTTGGCGATCTCCACGATCCCCCTGGCGGTGCTTTCGGCCAGCGTCTTTGCGCCGGTTCCCACGAGGAGGCGCCATCCCATCGTGATCGGGACACCCAGCTCCTTCATGAGGGGGATGCAATCCTCTTTTACGAAGTGGTAGTGCTCGTCTTCTTTCCCGGGCAGGACATTGTAGTACTGGTTGAACTTCCACACGCCGCGCTGGAACCGATACCCCCCTTCCTCGAGGCGGCTGGAGGGGGCCCAGACCTTGCTGCTGTACTTCCACACATACTGGAGCAGGCGGTCGGAGAGGATGCGGTACTCCCTGGTGGCAAGGCTCTTCTGGAGGACCTCCATGCTCTCCACCTCGGCAGCCGCCACGATCCTCGGCCCTTCCCCGACCACCACGTAATAGCCTCCCACCAGGTGGATCCGCAGTTTTTCCATGGACGGGTTGTATTCGCTCATGACGAACGAGGAGTAGTCGTCGAACCGCCCCGGCATGATGTCCCAGTACTGGCTGAAGAGGATGGTCATGGCGTCTCCCCGCTTGCAGAACTCCGGAAAGCTTCGCAGGATGGTAGAGCGAAACCCATCGATCCGACATGCCCCAAACCGATGGGTTTCGCTCCGCTGCACCCATCCTACAGGATTTCCAAACCTACAGGCCCAATTTGTATCCCCGACCACCCCTTGTCAATGAGAAAGTGATCCGGGGATCTCCGCGGTTCAGAGGCAGCCTCTCCTTGCTTGAACTCATCCCATCCTTTATACTCCCCAGTACGATCTCGGGTACCCTGCGGGGCAAGAAAACGAAGGGAGGCATTGCAGATGAATCCACGACCGGAATGCGGCCCGTGTATGCTGAAGTGGGTGTACGAAAGGATCTCGGGACCCGCCGACGACGAAAAGCGCTTTCTCATCCTGAAAAGGATCATGCATGGTCTCGCCGGGTGTTTCGAGCCATCGGTCAACCTTGCGGTGATCTGCAACCGCATCCTTCAGGCCGTGGATGATTTCATGCCCGCCTCCTCCGCCGGTTACGAGGCGCTGAAACGCAAGAGCAACGAAGCCGCCGGACAGATGCTCGGAGACGCACGCTCGTTCATTCAAAAAGGCTCTACACCCCGCGAGCGGTTCGTGAGGGCCTGCGGGCTTGCAGCGGTCGGCAATGTGGCCCCCATAGGGGCCCCCTCCGCTCCATTCGAGTTCACC
>JAGVAP010000021.1 GCA_020060215.1 Deltaproteobacteria bacterium
GAACCGGACGATTTACTCCGGAACGCCTGGACGATTTGGGCCGGAACAACTGGACGAATTCCTCCGGAACAAGTGGACGATTTCGCCGGAATAGGCATCGTAATGAAAACGCTTCAGAATCTTCGCGCTTCTCTCAGAAAACTCGCAGGTGAACGCCGAGAAGGGGGTGCGGGGAGAAAATGAAAAAAACTCTCAGTCTTTCAGTGCAATCTTCAGCCCTACCAAGTGCATTCTTCGAGTGTAGGTGTACAACTTGCGCTCTACCCCCGGACAGTGCATTGCAATCTGTTCCAGGAATCGGCTCTTGGAAAGCATGCGGTGTTCGCCGTCCTTACACCAATTCTTGTAATCCTCCCATGCGGCCTTTACCTCTACATAGAATCCCTCATCGCCCGGCCCTTCCATCGTCCTCTCCTCCTTCCAAATCAGGAAAGGGTTCAGCGAATTCAGAAACCGGCGCGTGGCCTTTGTGATCTCCGTACTCAATAGGAAGCGTTTTCGCTTCAACAGCCGTTCCAGGCCCAATAGCGAGAACATTAGGATGCCGTCCTTCTCCTCCTCCAGCTTCTCAAACAGGTCCGGGTCCTGTTCCTCCTCTTTGAAACGCCGGTTGAACTCAAGGACGATGATTCGGCGCTCGAACCCAGGCGTCTTGTCCGTGATCACCGGTTGGTCATTCATGGCGATCAAGAATTTCGCAAACGGGGTGAAGTCGTATTTCGACCCGTACTTGCGTTCCACCGTTAAGGTCTCCCCTCCAATGGCCTTCTTGAAGATCTGCGTCCCGATAGGCGCCCGGCTGGTCGTCTCCGTGGCCACATTCACCAGCTTGTTCTGGAGATAATACGCCGTGAATTTGTCCTCCAATGAGCTGATCTCTATGCTGCTCGTATTCTCCGGCCCTACGACCTCGCGCAGCACGTTCAAAACGGTACTCTTGCCGTTCGCCCCTACCCCATAAAGAAAAAGGGCTTTCTGGAACCGGCAATCACTCAGGAGGCAGTACCCAAAATACTCCTGCAAGAGGTCGATTTTGTCCGGCTCACCGGGGAAAATCTCATTCAGGAACTTCCACCAATTCGTGTAGTCCGCGTCCAGGTCGAACTTCACAGGTATCTGCGTCCGGCTCCCGTACTTGGGGTCATGCTCTTCGAGTTGGCCAGTTCTGAGGTTGATCATGCCGTTTAGGCAGTTGATGTAATCCGGGTACTTTGGCCATTCGTTTTCTTCCCTATTGACCAACCCCGCCAGGATCTTAATTGTCCCGTCAATGAACTGCGGCTGCGATTCCCCCTGAAGCGCACGCACGCAAATGTGGCTCAGGGCGTGCCGCGAAACAGTACGCCAAACGCCGTCCTTGTACCTGTAGAACTGATCCTCAGTGTGTATCAGGTTCCCGCCCAGGACCCTCACATAGTATTTGGCCATGTTGTAGGGCACGAAGGCCATGCGGTCGCCCTTCTTCCTGTAGAACTCCTTCGGATCAATATCCTCGGGAAGCGGTATGCCTTCTGGTGGGTTCAGTTCCAGGTCACACACGGGCACAACGTCGAACGAATCCAGTATCCCGCTGCCCCCGGCCTCTGCCGGTTTCCAGTTCGGGTCATACCCGGCGCAGAAGCGGGCCATGGACGCATCGCCAGAAATTATCTGTTTCGCATCCTTCCATCGATAGGCTTTGCACGAATTGTGATAGCAGTTGTAGGTGAGAAAGGGCGGGTTTGGGCTCGAATCAATCCGTGCCTCGCCGCCCCGGTGGTTCTCATCGAAGAGGCACGTGTCAAGGATGTAAGATTTGACAGCGCCCCTTTCTTTCAATCTGAAGGGTATGCCGTAGTGCGTGAGATAGGCGCCAACGTCCACCGTCCCCAGGTTGCTCAGGTTGAATTTCATCTTCTTGGCCTGCTTTGCAGGCTTTCCAAGGGACACGATGGGGGAAAGGGAGGGGGAGTGGGCCGCGTAGCCCTCGTACGATCCAGGAGGCGCCAGGGCTGCCAGCTTGTCCAGGGCCACATGGTCAACCACGCCCAGGTCGGCCAGGCGTTTCGCCTCCACCATCAGCTTGCTCAGCCGGTGCGGGCGCTCTTTTGTGTTGTCGCCTTTTCGCGCATGGGTGCCGTAGAGCTTCCAAATGCGGGCAGGGTTGAAAACCTTCTGGTCGATCTCCACTTCGTTGGATCGGAAATGCGCCGCCAAAGCGGCCAGGCACTTCTTGAGGAGTACTGTTGTCTCCGGTACGTTCGGCAGGTCCGGCAATCTATATAGAAGATGATAACCGTTGCCGGAAAAGGCGCGGATACCCTTAGCGAACCCTAGCTCCCCTTCCAACCATTGAGCAATTCTCTTCGCCAGGTCCAGGGCTGTCTGCAGCTCTTCAGCGCTGGATGAAATGCCCGATGGTCTCTTCGGGTCCAGGTCGATGGGCAGCCATCTGATCGCCAGGATGTCCGCATCGGTCGTCGTGTTGATGTTTGCTTTCAGGCGGTTTGCCGCCCGGGCCAGCAGCGCCGGTTTGCATGGGTTCAGGGTGAAGTAAACGCCGTGGGCCTTCGCATCGTCTGCGCCTCGCCCACATTCCTCGAAACTGTCGGGGTCGTTGAAGTAGCCTGCTACGGTTCCCTTTGCCCCGTAGCAGGCGCCTTCCCATGCTTTATTCTTCCCCGATACCCCCCCAATCGCCCGAATCTCCACCACCTCGCTGAGTTCGAACATCAGTTCCATTACCCGTTTTGGCATCTTTCCTAAGACCTCTATCCGTCGCCTTTAGCAACTTCTCCCCTCCGGATCGACTATCCGAGCCCTCATGTAATCCTGAGCGTCCTGCCAGGGGTACCTCACCGCTCGCCCCAGCTTCACATATTTGAATCCCTTTCCGATGTGCCTCCAGTTCCGAAGAGTTTGAATTCCAATACCGGTGCGCCGCGATAGTTCCTTCTCAGTAATGAACTCTTTCGGTAGACTGCTTCCATCATGCCTTTCCATATAGCCCCTCCAAATTCATCTAAAAACTACCTCGGGTTTTGCTTCAGCCCTCCTTTGCACCGTCAAGGGCTTTTCATATTCGCTTAGTTTCACCAACCACTCGTCCAAAGCCGGAACGTGGAAGCGTCGATGCTTTCCCGTGCCTTGGTGAGGAATGCCGTTGGACAATGTGTAGAAAAAACTCTTCGAAAGACGGCAGTACAAGATCGCTTCATTGGTGGTCAGCCATTGGTCAACTATCTTATCGCCGTCCCTCCATCTCCAGGCCCCATACTCAAGGTTTCTGCTTCTGCTGAAGATGTTCTCCCAAGAATCCCCATCGTTCCGAAATGGATTTTCAAAATGCGCACGAATCCATGCGTCCAAAAGAAGAGCATGCCACAGTTTCCTCCTTCTTGGGCCTCCATGCGCAAGGTCTCCAATGTGAGCGTACATGAAAGCTGAAGAACACCTGCAATAAAAGCTGGCTTCAGGGATTCTTAGCCAGGGAGTGGCTACGCCCTCCCCGTTGCTGCCTGTCCGTTGAAATGCCCCAGGAGGGGGATAACCATCACGGGAGTCCTTGTAGGTTAAAAGAATATCCTTGTTGTTGTGGCGAATTATCAATTCGACCCCTTTCAGCGAACCACAGGACTTCAGCCTCGCTGTACCTGATAAGCCGTCCCACTTTGTAGTACGGCGGTCCGCGCCGCTTTAAACGCCAATTGCGCATTGTTCCGGGTGCCACACTCAGTAACTTTGCCGCCTCAAGCTCTCTCAGGAGCCGCATCACATTCTGGACCATGGAAATTCCTCCCATTTACGGTGAGCGCCGAGAAGGTAACGCTCAGTCATCATGCGTCACAGGTATAACACGAGTTTTTGAGGTGACGACTTTACTCGGCGCCTGGTCCCGAGGAGACTTCCATGGAGGATTGTACGTGGATCTCAGTGGAAAAAATCGATGTCAAAAATCCAGCAGAAAAAACTTGACAGGTATTCCGGTAGTTCAAAAAATCGGAATGCTTTGCTGCCTGTAAGCAACCGTCCAGTATGGAATTCGAAGAGTGAAAAGAGGATTGAAGTCCATCTGTAGTAGCTGTGCGAAAATCGTGTTTGCTTGAGATCACTAGGATGATCGTCGCAGGCGGTAATTCCATTTCTCACACCTCCTCAAATTATATTGTCTGCGCAGACCTTTACCTAGTCCATATGAAGCATTTTTTGATTTCTGAAGAAGTAGGTAGGCGGGGATAGTGGCGGGGACGAACTGAGGATAAAGAAAAAGGGGTTACGATTTTACCGTAACCCCTTGTTTTTATTGGCGGGGACGACGAGGCTCGAACTCGCGACCTCCGGCGTGACAGGCCGGCGTTCTAACCGAACTGAACTACGTCCCCGCATTCATTTGCCGCTTTCGCGACCTTCCCGCACACAGTCCGGGACGTTCTACCCTTGAATTGATGGGTTCGCACCCAATCCTACCCACTACGTCCCCGCGCTCTGGGACGATGGGTTTCGCTTCACCCATCCTACGTTATCCGCACTGATCAGGCTCACGCCTTGCGCATAGCCTGTATGGTATCTCAGAACCCAGAACCCTGAACCCTGAACCCTATTCACATGGTAGGCGGAACAGGATTTGAACCTGCGACCCCCGGCTTGTAAGGCCGATGCTCTCCCGCTGAGCTATCCGCCCGGAGGAAACTCCTTGTTTATCCTCGCCGGGTCTTCCAGTCAAGTAAATTCATTCCGGCGAGGCCACAATTTCCAACCGCTCAGTGGGCCGTGACCTCATCGATGGGCGGCACCTTTTCCACATCCTGCGCCGCCTCGAGGCAGAAGGGCCTGGCGTCCTCCTCTTTGGCGAAGAGCTCCTCCCCTTCCTTGAGCACCAGCGCCTGCTGGAGAACCTCGTCCATATGGCTCACCAGCACCAGCTCCACCTTCTTGAGGACCCTCTGCGGGATCTCCTCGATGTCCTTCTTGTTCTCCATGGGGATGAGGACCTTGGTCACATGTCCACGGTGTGCGGCCAGGATCTTCTCCTTGAGGCCGCCGATCGGCAGCACCCTGCCCCGCAGCGTGATCTCGCCGGTCATGGCGATGTTCCGATCGACCGGCTTCCGCGTCAGGGCGGAGACGATCGATGTGGCCAGGGCGATGCCTGCCGAAGGCCCGTCCTTGGGGATGGCCCCTTCAGGCACATGGACATGGATATCGATCTTCTCATAGAACTTTTCCGGGAGCCTCAGCTTCCGCGCTCGGGTCCTCACGTAGCTCAGGGCCGCCTGCGCAGACTCCTGCATCACCTCTCCCAGCTTTCCGGTCAGCACCAGGCTGCCCTTCCCCGGCATGATCGCCACTTCGGTCTGGAGCAGCTCCCCGCCGACCTCCGTCCAGGCCAGGCCCGTGGTCAATCCGACCTGGTCCTGCTCTTCGGTGCGGCCGAAGCGGTACTTGATCACGCCCAGGTACTTGTGCAGCGAGTTGGCCGTGATCCGGATCTTGGAGTCCTTTCCGTTCGCGACGACCTCCTTGGCCACCTTCCGGCAGACCGAGGAGATCTCCCTCTCGAGGTTCCGGACCCCCGCCTCTCTCGTGTAGTTGCGAATGATCGCCAGGATGGTCTTGTCCGAGAACTCGACATCCACCCCTTCGAGCCCGTTCTGCTCGATCTGCTTCTTGATCAGGAACTGCTTCGCGATGTTGAGCTTGTCCAGCTCCGTGTACCCCGGCAGCCGGATGATCTCCATCCTGTCCTGCAGCGGCAGGGGGATGTTGTGGAGCGTGTTGGCCGTGGTGATGAACAGCACGTCCGAGAGATCGTAGTCCAGATCCAGGTAATGGTCGTTGAACGCGTAGTTCTGCTCGGGGTCCAGCACCTCGAGGAGGGCGGCCGACGGGTCGCCCCGGAAGTCGGTGCTCATCTTGTCCACCTCGTCGAGGCAGAAGACCGGGTTGCTGGACTTGGCCTTCCGGAGGTACTGGATGATCTTGCCGGGCAGCGCGCCGATATAGGTCCTTCGGTGTCCGCGGATCTCGGCCTCGTCCCGCACCCCTCCCAGGGAGAGCCGGACGAAGTTCCTGCCCGTGGCCCTCGCCACCGACTTGGCCACAGAGGTCTTGCCCACACCCGGAGGACCGACCAGGCAGAGGATGGGCCCTCGGATCTTCTTGGTGAGGCTCTGGACGGCCAGGTATTCGAGGATCCTCTCCTTGGGCTTTTTGAGGCCGTAGTGATCCTCGTCCAGGATCTTCTCCGCCTCCTGCACATCCATCCGGATCTTCGTCTTCTCCAGCCACGGAAGGGCGAGGATCCAGTCGATGTAATTGCGCACCACGGTCGCCTCGGCCGACATGGGCGACATCATCTTCAGCTTCTTGAACTCCTGCCAGACCTTGTTGTGCGCCTCCTTGCTGAGCCTCTTCCGCTTGATCCGCTTCTCCAGCTCCGCAAGCTCGGCCTTGAAATCGTCCTTGGTGCCCATCTCCTTCTGAATGGCCCTCATCTGCTCATTCAGATAGTAGTCCTTCTGGGTCTTCTCCATCTGCTTCTTGACGCGCTTCTTGAGGCGGCTCTCCAGCTTGAGGATATTGATCTCGTTCCGGAGCTTGTCGAACAGGATCTCGAGCCTCAGGTTCAGGCTCTCCGTCTCGAGGATCTCCTGCTTGTCCTTCACCTTCATGATGAGGTGCGCCGCGATGGTGTCGGCAAAGCGGACAGGGTCTTCGATGCCGGAGATGGTCGCCACCAGGTCCTTGCCGACCTTCTCGTTCAGCTTCGCATATTCGTCGAAGCTCTCGCTCAAGGCCCGCATGAACGCGCGGGTCTCGTCGTTCGGTGCGTCGTCCTCCGGGATCCGCCGCACCCCGACCATGAAAAATTCATGGCCCGGGACAAAACCCTGGATCCTGGCCCTCTGCTTGCCCTCGATCAGGGCCTTCACCGTCCCGTCGGGGAGGCGAAGGAGCTGGAGCACCGCGCCGAGGGTACCTGCCATGTAGATGTCCTTTTCCGCCGGCTGGTCGACCTTCGCGTCCTTCTGGGCGGAGAGGAAAATCTCCTTTTCATGGGCCATCGCATGTTCGAGGGCCTTGATGGACTTGTCGCGGCCCACGAACAGGGGCACGACCATGTTGGGGAATACCACCACATCTCTCAGGGGAAGCAGCGGATAATGCGCCTCCTCCTGCAGGGGCAAATCGGACGATCTCTTTCTGTTCAAATTAAACATCTATGCGTATCCTACCTGATTCTCATAAAGTAGTAGAGGAGCCTCTCCTCGGGTAACCACCTCTTCTCCGACCACGCACTCACGGATCCCCGTCATGCAGGGGAGATCGTACATGATATCGAGCATGATGCTCTCCATGATCGCCCGGAGGCCGCGGGCCCCGGACTTGCGCTTCAATGCGTCCTTGGCGATCGCCAGGAGCGCGGCTTCCGTAAACTTGAGATCGACGTTCTCGATCTCAAAGAGCTTCTTGTACTGCTTGACCAGCGCGTTCTTCGGCTCGTTGAGGATCCGCACCAGCGCATCCAGACTCAGCTCATCGAGGGTCGCCAGGATGGGCAGCCTGCCGATGAACTCGGGGATCAGACCGAACTTGATCAGGTCCTCCGGCTGGACCAGGGGCATGATCATGTTGATGTCGGTGGCCTCCTTCCCCTGGATATCCGCCTCGAACCCCATGACCTTGCTTCCGATGCGCGACCGGATGATCTTGTCCAGCCCGTTGAAGGTGCCCCCGCAGATGAAGAGGATGTTGTCGGTGTTGACCTTGACGAAATCCTGCTGCGGGTGCTTTCGTCCCCCTTTGGGCGGGATGCTGGCCATGGTGCCTTCGATGATCTTCAGGAGCGCCTGCTGCACGCCCTCGCCCGAGACATCGCGCGTGATGGAAGGACTATCCGATTTCCGGGCGATCTTGTCAATCTCGTCGATGTAAACGATTCCTTTCGTTGCCGAATCGATGTCGTAATCGGCATTCTGGACCAGGCTGAGGATGATGTTCTCCACATCCTCCCCGACATAGCCCGCTTCGGTCAGGGTCGTGGCATCGGCGATGGTGAAGGGGACCTTCAGGATCTTGGCCAGGGTCTGCGCGAGGAGCGTCTTCCCCGACCCGGTGGGCCCGATCAGCAGGATGTTGCTCTTCTGGATCTCCACCCCTTCCATATCGATCTTGCTGTTGATCCTCTTGTAGTGGTTGTGGACCGCCACGGAGAGGATCTTCTTGGGCCTCTCCTGCTCGATCACGTACTGGTCGAGGGTCTGCTTGATCTCGAACGGCTTCGGCACCCTGCCGCCGGCGCCGTGTTCCGACTCCTGTGTATAGTCCTCTGCGATGATCTCGTTGCACAGCTGGATGCACTCATCACAAATATATACGGAAGGGCCTGCAATGAGTTTTTTCACTTCGTCCTGGCTCTTGCCGCAAAAGGAGCACAGGAGGTCGTCATTGGAATTGTCTTTTCTTTGCATATGCCCGTCTCTCCTATTTCTTGACCGTCTTGGGGAGCTCCCGCTCCGTGATGATCCTGTCCACCAGCCCGTAGTCCAGGGCTTCCTTGGCGTCCATGAAGAAGTCGCGCTCGGTGTCCTGGCGGATCCGGTCCAGGGGCTGGCCGGTGTGCTTCGCCAGGATCTCATGGATCAGCTTCTTGATCTTCATGATCTCCTTGGCCTGGATATCGATATCCGTGGCCTGTCCCTGCGCGCCTCCGAGGGGCTGATGGATCATGATCCGGGAATGGGGCAAGGCGTAGCGCTTGCCCTTGGCCCCTGCCGCAAGCAGCAGGGCGCCCATGCTCGTGGCCTGTCCCATGCAGATGGTGGCCACGCCGGGCCGGATGTACTGCATGGTATCGTAGATGGCGAGCCCCGCCGTGACGGAGCCGCCCGGGGAATTGACATAGAGATTGATGTCCTTGTCCGGATCCTCGGACTCGAGGAAGAGCATCTGGGCGATGATCGTGTTGGCCATGCCGTCATGCACCTGCTCCCCCAGGAAGATGATCCGGTCCTTCAGGAGCCTGGAGTAAATGTCGTAAGCCCTTTCACCGCGACTGGATTGTTCGATTACGATTGGGATCAGCATGAGTTCTCACCTGTCTTCATTGGAGAGGCCCGGCATGCGCTATTCCTGCCGGCCCTGTTCGTTTCGGGAGGATCCTGAGGTCTGTTCCTCGACTGGCAACTGTGTGGCTTCCATTTCCCGGATGTTAGCACCTTTCGCTAAAAAATTCAACGTCTTTTCCTCGAGCAGCCGCTGCCTCAAGGGTTCAACCATCCGGTTCGCCTCATAATATTGCCGCACCAGCGCAGGATCCTGGTTCATGCCTGCCGCAACCTGTCCGATGGACTCCTCGACCTCGGACTCCTCCGTGCGGATGTCGTTCTGCCGGGCGATCTCCCCGAGCAGAAGCAGGTCCTTTACTCTCTTTTCGGCAGCGGGCCTGAATTCTTCACGAAGTTTTTCCTTGTCCAGGCCGGCCTTTTCCAGCGATGAGCCCATCCTCGCAAGATTCTGGTTCAGCGTCGCGATCCCGTACTCGATCTCTTCCTCGACCAGGCTTTCAGGCAGCTCGAAATCGACGGTCTTCGAGATCTTCGAGAGCAGCCTCCGCTTGAATTCCCTGTCCGTTCTCTTTTCCTCCCGGGACTTCAGCTCTTCCCGGACCTTCTGTCTGAGCGCTTCCAGGTCCTCGAAATCGGCCCCCAGGTTCCTGGCGAACTCGTCGTTCAGCTCCGGGAGTTTCAATTCCTTGATCTCGTTCACCTGGATCTTAAAATCCAGCCGCTTGCCGGCGAGCTTCGGATTGGGGTGGTTTTCCTCGAACAGGACGTTCACCCGCACCGCATCGCCCGGTCTGCGCCCCACGAGCGCCTTCTCGAATTCCGGGTGAAACTCGCTGCTTCCCACCTTCACAGGGTAGTTGTCCGCCTTCAGGTTCTCCATGGGTCTGCCTTCGTGATAAGCCGCATACTGCACGACGGCATAGTCCCCCTCTGCAACAGCTCGATCCCCTTCCACAGGCACCAGCTTTCCGTTGGCCTTTCGGATCTCCTCGAGCTGTTTCTCGACCTCTTCCTCCTGGACCCGGACAATCTCCTTCTCCACCTCCATACCCATGTAGTCCTTCAACTCGAACTCGGGCTTCACCTCCAGGACGGCCGTGTACTTGAAGGTCTCCCCTGCCTTGAGCATCTCGTTTTCCACCAGGGGTACGGTCAGCGGAAAGGTCTTGGTTTCGTCCATCGCCCTGGGAAGAGTCTCTTTCACCAGCTCCCGGGCCACCTCTTCGGACACCTGGGGACCATAGTATCTCTCCAGGATGCTTCTGGGGATCTTGCCGGGCCTGAATCCGTGCACCTTGGCGCTTTTTCCGAGACTCCTGTATGTCTCGTCGACCTTCCTCTTCACCTCTTCGGGCTCCACTTCCACCATCAGTTTCTTCTTCACAGGGCTGATTACTTCCAAAACCGTCTTCATCTTGTGTGCCATCTCCGTTCCTAGATATAAAGCCGGACTTCAGGGTTTCTGAAGTCCGTCCTTTCCACTTTTATTTACCGTGTAATTTAATACCCTTTCCCGAGTTTTCAAGCAACTCCTTTTCCCTCGGACCTCTTCTCCCCCCTATTGAGGGCCCGCGAATCGCTCATTTTGTGGTCGGGGAAGGGGACGCTCCTGAAAATGCTCCCGTTCGTGCCGCATACCCGGGCAGGAACGGGACAGGGGAAACCGGCTCTTATCCAGGAAAGGCGAGGCGCCGGCCACACCGCGGATTCAAGGCATCTCTCGAGTCCTTTCCTTGACCAGTTCGATGAACTCCTCCAGATTCTTCTGTGTCCCGAAGACATCCTGATACACCCGCTCACTCCAGATGGTCAGGCCTACCCTGAAGATCTGGTGGATCAGCTGATCGGCGCTTTCGCTGCCCTGAAGCCGGGCGACCTGGTAGAGGAGGTCATCGGGAACCCTTATGGGAAAGAGGGCGGTCTGCGAGTTGCCTTCCTCTTTAAGGTATTCCTGGATGCTCTTCAGAATTCTCAGGTTGGCGTACTTTACCTTGTATTCTTCCTCGTCCATTCCAAATACCTCTAAAAAAAAGGATATAGCCGGGCAAACAAATGTCAACGAAAAAGGCTGGTTCTGAAGCGGAGGTATTGACAAAGGATACAAAGATTGTCTAGATTCAAATTCTTACTATTCTTCACCCCTTTTGAACAAGCACGGCATGCCAATCTACGAGTATCAATCAACCGAAACGGGCAGAAAGTGCTGTCGGAAATGCAGAAACCCCTTCGAGGTGCTGCAAAGCCCGGGAGAGCAGCCTCTCAAGGAGTGTCCCAGCTGCGGTGCTCCCGTTCGAAAACTGATCTCCTGGTGCCGAGCGGCCGTGAGCGAGGTCCCGGCGGAAGACGTCAGGGTGGAGCGCAGAGTCAGAGAATACGAGAGCTCCGGCATGTGGAGCCATGCAGCGGAGCTCGCGGACAAGCACTCTGAAAAGAGTAAGGATAGGGGGCTCAAGATGAGGGCCCTTGATAACTATAAGAAGGCGGGCTACGATGTCGATTCGCTCGTCAAAGGTGTTGAAAAAAGTAACAAGTGAAGGAGATGGTCGTATGAAAAGCAGACGTGTTCCCTACCCCCTGTGGCTCTTCACCCTGCTCACCCTCTTGCTGCTCCCCTCCCTGGCCGGCTCGGCCCGGGCCCAGGAAGAGAGGAAGAGAGATCTTCCGCCCAGGGCGATCTCCATCGCCCCTGAGTACACGGGGGTGGTCGTCCCCAAAGGAGAAAGCCTGAGCCTGGACCTGACCGTCACGAACGGCGGGAGGCAGGACGAATCGATCGAAGTGTCGATCCCCTCCGTCCCGCAGGGGTGGAGTGCAAGGATCAAGACCTACAGCTTCGGCGTGACTGGCGTCCATGTGGCGAGCGACAAGACCAAGAGCCTCACACTGAAGCTCGATCCTGAGAAAGAGACTGCCCCGGGGAAATACCTCTTCCCGATCCACGCGCAGACGCTGGACGGCAGGCTGACCGCCTCCAGCCAGATCGCGGTCACGGTGAAGGAAGGGGAAGAGAAGAAAGAGGACAAGGGCGTCAACATCACCACCTCCTACCCGGTACTGAAAGGGCCCACGGACGCCAAGTTCGAATTCTCCCTCGAAGTCGAGAACAAGACCGACAAGGAGGCCATATTCAACCTCAATGCCCAGGGCCCCGAAAACTGGGAGATCAATTTCAAGCCGACCTATGAGGAGAAGTACTTCTCCAGCCTCAGGATCAAGGCGGGGTCCAGCCAGAGCGTGGCGGTCTCGGTAAAGCCCTATCTCCTCTCGGAGCCCGGGGAATACCCGATCAAGGTCAAGGTCAATTCAGAGCTGGCCAGGTCCGAGGCGGACCTGAAGGTGGTCCTTACCGGGACCTACAAGATAGAGATGGGGACTCCCACCGGGCTTCTGTCTCTCAACGCGGTCCGGGGGAAGGAGGCAAACATCTCTTTCTATGTCAAGAACACCGGATCCGCTCCGCAGCACAACGTCCGTTTCGTCTCCTTTAAACCCGAGAACTGGAAGGTCGAGTTCAAGCCGGAGAAACTGGAGACCGTTCCCCCGGGAGAGCTCCAGCAGGTTGAAATGACCGTCACCCCCTCCGACCAGGCCCTGGTGGGCGACTACTCCGTGGCCATATCGGCGGAAGGGGAGAAGGCGAACAAGAATATGGAGCTGAGGGTAACGGTCAAGGCGTCCACCGCATGGGGCTGGGTGGGGATCGGCATCATTGTGATCGTCCTCGGCGGGCTCGTGGCGCTGTTCATGACTTTTGGAAGGCGTTAAGATGGAAAACCACACGATCATCGATACCAGGGACCTGACCAAGGTCTACGAAAGACAGGTTGCGGTCGACCGTCTCACCTTTCAGGTGAAGGAAGGAGAGATCTTCGGTTTCCTAGGCCCGAACGGGGCGGGCAAGACGACCACGCTGCTCATGCTGCTGGGTCTGAGCCGGCCCACGGCCGGGGAAAGCCGGGTCTGCGGCATCGATCCGTTGCGAAGGGCCACCGAGGTCAAGCGGGTGGTCGGATATCTTCCCGAAAACGTAGGATTCTACCACGATATGAACCCGGTGGAATCCCTTCGATTCATTGCGGAGCTGAATGGGATGTACGGACCCCGGGCACAGGAGAGGATCCTCGATGTGCTGGAGGTCGTCGGCCTCAAGGACAATCTCAGAAAAAAGATCGGGGCGTTCTCCAGGGGTATGAAGCAGCGTCTCGGAATCGCCGAGGTTCTGCTCAAAGACCCGAGGCTGCTCTTCCTCGATGAACCCACGCTCGGCCTCGACCCCGACGGGGCCATCCGGCTGATCGAACTGATCCAGTCTCTGAATCGGGACAAGAAGATCACCGTTCTCGTCTCTTCCCACAATCTCTACCAGGTTCAGAAGATATCCCATCGGGTCGGGATCATGATCAAAGGGAAGATGGTCGCCCTGGGCACCATCGAGGCCCTTGCCAAGGAAAAGTTCGGGGTCGGAGAGGACCGATATTCCCTGGAAGAGATCTACATGAAGTATTTCCAGGAGGTTTAGCATGCAAGGCTTAATGGCGGTATACCGGAAAGAGCTGTCTGATCACTTCAGCAGCAATCGCTTCGTTCTCCTGTTCGCCCTGATCGCCATGGTCAGCTTCATCACCAGCTACATGGCGGCCATGCACCTCCGGGAGGCCCTGGAAGGCGTGGCCAAACCCCAGTTCGTCTTCCTGATGCTCTTCAACGTCCGTGGAGCGCTCTTCTCCATGGTGCAGTTCGTGGCGTTCTTCGGCCCACTCATCGGCATCATCCTCGGCTTCGATGCCATCAGCCGTGAAAGAAGCCAGGGGACCCTCATCAAGATCCTGTCACAGCCGATCTACCGGGATTCGGTCATCAACGGCAAGTTCCTTGCCGGCGCCACCACCATCACCATCATGGTGGTCTCCATCGTCCTCATCATATCGGGTCTGGGGCTCCTGCTGCTGGGGATTGTCCCCGGTATTGAGGAGATCTGGAGGCTCATCATCTACGTCGTGATCAGCGTCTTCTACATCAGCTTCTGGCTGGGTCTGGCCGTCCTGTTCTCGGTCCTGTTCAGGGGGATTGCCACATCGGCCCTCGCCTCGGTCGCCCTCTGGATCTTTCTCTCCTTCTTCGTTTCGATCGGCGCCACCGTGATCGCGGACACCATGGCCCCGGTGAAGAGGGAGACCGGTTCCGCCGAGATGCAGCTGAGGAACGCGCGGATCCGGGAGATCGTCACCATCTTCTCGCCCATGGAGCTCTACTCGGGCGCGTCCGGCACCATCATCGACCCGATGCGAAAGACCACCAAAACCCTGATCGCCATGGGCGCCCTCGAGGAGCTCTCCTCTTCCCGCTTTCAGAATCCCCTGGAGCTGGGCCAGAGCGTCCTCGTGGTTTACCCCCACATGGTCGCCCTGATCGCGCTCAGCCTGATCTGCTTCGCCATCAGCTACACGGTCTTCATGGTGCAGGAGATCAGGACCTAAGCCAGGAGGTCGGAGGCCGGAGGTCAGGTCAAGAGCGACGGACAAGAACCTGTAGGAGCAAGCTCCTGCTTGCGATCTTTTGGAGTTGAAGGAATCGCAAGCGGGACTTGCTCCTAAGCATGTGCGGGTTCAATGAGGGTTATCTGTCGATTCTGGCCGGATCAGGATAAACCTCGAGAACCTGCCCTCCACGTCTTTCAAAGCCACCCCGGCGTAATCTTCGCTGAACTCGTCCCACAGCCGTGTGAGGGTCTTTCTCAGGCTCTCCTTTTCACCCGGCTCAAGCTCATCTCCCCCTGTTGCCAGCAAATCCTCGATGAAAACGCTTCGGTATTCCTCCATGTGGAAGGGAGGTTTCCTCTTCCCCTTCCTGAGCCGGCTCAGGAGGGACTTCAGGTGGGTAAGGGAAACGGGCTCGAACCCCGGTTCCAGGTCCAGCCTCTTACGCGCCCAGAAGGTGATCATGAGCGCGTGGAACGTGACCAGGGGGTCCTTCGAGATCGTCGACGGGTGGCGGGAGTGGAGGATCCGAAGCAGTTTGTCCGCTGCAAAGATCTGCCTGAGCACATCCCTGGACTGATGCACCTCGAATAGGTTCTCGAAGTGCCGGGGCGCACCCCCTTCGCCCGATGGAAAATGGAGAGGCCTTTTCCGGAGGATCCCCTCGAGCGTGCCGCCCCAATCATCCCCCCAGAAAGAGAGATCGAACTTCATTCCATCGAACCAGGCCTGCTCCATCCAACGCTCGGCCTCCCACTTCAGCTCCAGGGTCAGACTGAACCCGACCTGAAACAGGAGGATGAGGGGGTGTAGCTTCAGGAGGGACTCGGCGGACTCCCGGCTCTCCCCCGCCAGCTCCTCGAGCCCGAGATTGACGTACCCGGCAGCCTTCCGGCATGTCTCGACGAGGACATCCATACTGCTGATTTGAATCTGGTCGGCCGAGACCATCTGGTTGCAGAGCCCTGCAAACTCGAGGCGCAGTCGATCCAGGAATATGGGATCCGGTATCCTCCCCGCGGCCTCGACCAGGAGGCCGGTCCGCCTTGCATGAGAGAAGGGGATCAACGGCACCGCCACCGTCTCGGCCTCGATCGGGAGATCCAGGAGATAGGCCGAGCAGCTCCTGGCGACCGCATCGGGTTTGACATAGGCATAAAGAGAAACGGCCTCCTCAAAAGGGAGGAAACCGTCCTCGGCCAGCCGCACGTTTCTCCTTCGGTACAGCTCCTCCTCCACTTCGGCGGGGATCGTCCCGGCGAGGGAGAGAAGCAGGCTCTGGTACCTCTGGTAATCGAACGCCGCCATGGTGCGCAGGAGCCTGGAGACGGTCTCCTCATGCTCCTTGTCGAGCACTCGAATGTAATAGATGTTGTCCAGGGTGAAAAAGCCGTCCGGCAGATCCAGGACCTCCTCCGCCCTTTTCACCTCCACCTGGATGTGGTGGAAAAAATAGTGGTAGCAGAGCAGCTCCCCCTCGCTGTAGAACCAGGTTACCAGGGCCCGCGGATCGGCCTCCAGGAGCTTTCCCAGCCACGAAGTCGCGTTCTCCGGGATGATGCGGTCCCGATCCCAGATCTCCATGTCCAGAAGGTGCTCCCACTGTTCCGCAGATGCGAGCCGGAGCAGCGGAAGGGCGTCTTCCTCGCCGACCTGTTTGACCAGCCAGTAGAAGTCCACGCGGGACATGCTCCGCACGACCGCCTTCGGCTGGGGCTGATCCAGGATGCAGTTCAGGGCATCCCGGCCGGAGAGGGAGACCAGGTCCCGGATGTTGATGAGGGGCCGGCCGGGAACCCTCTGTTCCGCTGTCGCGGGAAGCGTTTCCTTTCCAGTCTCTTCCATGATCTTGCCTCTTTTCAGAAGAAGCGTAGCCAGGAAAGGAGAGGCTGTCAAGAAGCCAGATTTTCACTCCGGAGGCGCATGTTTGATGAGCAGAAGCTGGGGAGGTTGAGAGGATAAGAAGATGAGCGAATTTGCATCCAGACTTTCTCCGCAACTCAACTTCTCAACTTCTTGGCTTCTCTTTTCCAGGATGCGCAGGAGACCGTATTCAAAAAAGATCTGCCTGTTGACTTTCCGATCATTTTATAGATGATGTACTCCATTGTCCAAAAAGGGTGCGTGGGGAGGTACCGTGATTGAATTGATCCTGAGGGGCGGCGTTTTCATGTACCCCATCATCTTCTGCTCTGTCGTCGCCCTTGCTGTTTTTCTGGAGAGGATCTGGGTCCTGAGACGCAGGAACATCATTCCGGACGATTTCGTTCGCAGCGTGGAAGAGCTCATCAGGAAGCAGAAGATATCGGAGGCCCTTTTCCTCTCCCAGGGCGATTCATCCTCCATCGGCAGGATCTTTTTCGCCGGATTGAAAAATGTTGGCCGCGGCCTCTGGCTCGTAAAGGAGGCGATTGAAGAGAGGGGCGATCGTGAGGCTCTGGGGCTGGAGAAGCGGATCGGGATCATCGCGACCGTCGCCAACCTTGCCCCGCTCCTCGGCCTGCTCGGCACCGTCTCCGGCATGATCAAGAGCTTCAATGTCATATCCCTGGAAGGGACAGGGAACCCGGCGCACCTCGCAGGAGGGATTGCAGAGGCCCTCATCACGACCGCAGCCGGCCTCTGTGTGGCCATCCCTGCCCTGGTCATTCACCGCATCCTGAAAGACAAGGCGGAATCGCTCATCTTCGAAATGGAGGAGAGCTCCCTGAAGCTGATCGAGACCATCCAGAAATACGGGACACAAGGCTGACGACCAGAGATCAGCCTCAGCCGCCGGCCGAGGCCGGTTTGATCGAGCAGGAAACTTTCCAGGGTGTCGGATTTCGGCCTGGTAGTCCAGCCATTTCCTGACACCTGAACAATGAAACCTGAAATCTCTCACTGGACAGAGTTTCATTCAAGCGTTGCCTCTGGCTGGCGGCCAGTCTAATCAAAGGTGGAAGCTTCGGAGCCGGTCCTCGGCCGATTCGACGGAGCCAGGATCCAAGATGCAGGATCCAGGATGAAAGAAGGAACCAAGACCCAGGGTGTAGAACCTTTTTTTAGCCTGGATCCTGCATCCTGAATCTGGCATCCATTTTGGAGTTCCATCCATGCGGGAGGGACTCCCTTCGGTTTTCTCTTCTGTAGGAGCAAGCTCCTGCTTGCGATCTTCTGGGGGGTTTGAATGATCCCAAGCAGGAGCTTGCTCACGGGTGAAGGTTCATACGACAGGTGAAGTGAACCTGCAGAATCGTAATCCATCAGGCTGAAAGGGTTACCGGGCAGATGAGGTTCAAGAAAAACAGGGAGCAGGAGGCGACCATCGGGATTGCGCCGTTCATCGACATGGTCTTCCTGCTCCTGATCTTTTTCATGGTGACCTCCCAGTTCGATGTGGCCTCCGGGGTGCCGATCCAGCTGCCCAGGGTAGCGGCCAAGACCTATGACGAAAAGAGAGAAAAGGTCACGCTCGTGATCGACAAGGCAGGACAGATTTTTCTCAGAGGCGCCAGACTGGATAGGAATGAACTGGACAAGACGCTGCGCGCTATCCTGCTGGAAAAGGGGTTGGTCTCCCTGGTTCTGCAGGCCGACAGAAACGTCCCGCATGGGGTGGTTGTCGAGACCATGGATGTCGCAAAGGGGGCGGGCGTTCAGACCATCATCATCGCAGCGCAGTGGAGGCCGGAGAAGGTGTTACCCTGACGAGATGCTTGATGCCGGATACTCGGTGCTCGATGAACCGGCTACATATCCAGCGTCGAGATCGGGTTTCAAGGTGCTGAATGCCCGTGCACCGGTTCCACGCGAAGTGTCGGACTTCTAACGTGATGCAGCTGAGCAAAAAAGGTCTTTTCAAGTTCACGTTCTTCTTTCTCCTGCTCCTCTCCCTGATGGTCGCATGGCTCGGCTTCGGAGAGCACGGGTTTGTTCATCTGTACAAGATGGAGCGGGAAAGGGCCTCCCACATCGAAAAGATCAGCCAGCTCGAGCGTGAGAACCAGGTCCTGCTCGAGGAGATCCAACGTCTCCGCACGGACCAGAAGTACATCGAGTCCATGGGACGAAGGGAGCTTGGCCTGGTCAAGAGCGAGGAGATCCTTTACCGATTTGAAAAGAACGATAAGGCGGCAGACACCACGGCACCCAAAACCCCGGAACGTACCCCCTAGAATCTTGCAGGCGAGGATCCAACCATGACGACCACGGACGAGCTGTTCAGCCAGATCCTGAGCGAGGCACCCTCTTCGGAAACCATCCTGCTTCTGCTGAAAAGGTGGAAGGAAGAAGGCAGGATCAATTCCGTGATCCGCGAGGGCATCAAGGCCCTCGGACGCCATCCGGGTGACATCCGCGTCAGGGCGCTCCTGGCCGAGACCTGTTTCGAGAGCGGATGGCTTTCGCGCGCGGAATCCGAAGCGGAGACGGCGGCCGGACAGGTCGAAGAGCTGATTGGAGTCTACAAGTTGAAGGCGAAGATCTACGCGCGCCTGAACAGACGGGAAGAGGCTGTTCGGTTCTTGCAGATCTTCCTCGTCCATAGACCGGATGACGAGGAATCCCTCCATCTCCTTCAGGAGCTTACGCCGATTCCGGAGTCCCCTCCGGCCCCGGTACGGGCCGTGGAGGAGGTCCCCGTGGTGAACCCACTCCCCGCTGCTGTCCCGGAGATCGCGACCCCTACCCTTGCAGAGGTGTACTTCGCTCAGGGGCAGATGGAAGAGGCGATCGCTACGTACGAGAAGGTCCTCGCTCAGAACCCGGCGGCCGAGCAGTCCCGCACGAGGCTGGATGAGCTGAAAAGGATGATCGATCCCGTCCCCCCGGCGCATGAGACCGGTCCGGCCGAGGAGCCGCCCCGGAAGAAGACGCAAAAGCTGATCCATGTGCTCGAGGCGTGGAAGGAGGCCATCGTGCAGGACAGCAGGCAGTAGACAGTTCGCAGTCAGCAGTAAGCAGTAGGCGATTGCAGAGCCTACCGGCTCCTCCCTGCATTCACTCCTTACCTTCTACTTCGTGCTGCTTACTGGTTTGTCCACTCCTTACTGCCAACTCCCTGCTGCTTGCTGATTTGCTCCCTTGACCCTTCCCCCATTCAATGACAAGATAAACTGCAGCTGACCGCGGAAAGGAAAGACCTATGGGCGACAAGCCAAAACTGGAATATCGGTTCCTCGCGACCGGCATCGGGAGCGTTCCCTATCGGGATGTGGAGGGTACGTGCAGGATGATCCTCGACCGCTTTCCCGGCATCCCCTTCTGGCCCCAGTTTCCGAAGCGCAGTTTTCTGGAGGGAATGATCGTCCAGTACAGTGAGGGGCTCCCCCTCCTGGAACTCGATCAAGAGAACGGGGGGTTGAGGCTCTCCAACCGGGACCGGGCCGCCGAACTGACCTGCTTCTATGAACGTTTTCTGGCAGACGATACGGCCCATTTCGCAATCTCCAGCGATTTCGCCCCGGGTCTCCATGAGATGATGGCGCTGCTCCTGGACGGGACCGATGACTACGGGAAATATGTGAAAGGCCACACCGTCGGCCCCGTGACTTTCTGTACCTCCATACGGGATGCCGAAGGCCGCGCGCTGATCCATGACCCGGAAGGGCTGGAGGCCCTTTCGAAGGGACTTGCGATCAAGGCCCTCTGGCAGGTCAAAGAACTGAGCACCCTCGGTCGAAGGGTCGTCCTCTTCCTCGACGAGCCCTCCCTTTCGGGTTTCGGTTCGGCCTTCTCGCCCGTAAGCCGCGAAGAGGTGATCAGGCTGCTGAAGGAGTTCATGGCCTACCTCAGGGAGAGGTGCACGGTCACCATCGGGATCCACTGCTGTGGAAACACCGATTGGTCCATGATTGCGGAGGCCGGTCCCGACATCATCAACTTCGACGCCTATACCTACCTGGACACCTTTCTCCTCTACCGGGAGCAGATCTCCCGCTTCGTCTCGGCCGGGGGCTCCATTGCATGGGGCATTGTGCCTACAGGGGAACAGGCGGGCCAGGCCTCTCCGGAAGACCTCCTGAAGAGGATGAGGGAGGGGCTGGATCGACTCTCCGGAACCGGGCTTGGGCGGGATCCGGAGGAGATCAGGAGGTGCTCCCTCCTCACCCCCGCGTGCGGCATGGGGAATATGGCCGAGGCCGCTACCACGAAAGCCCTCGACCTTCTCAAGGAGGTGTCGAGGAGGTGCGCGGCGGAGGTATGAGGGGGCATCCCGCTGATGGCCGATCCAAAAGATGAGCGCGCCATTTCCGCCGCCATCCGTGTCAAGGGCGTGGTGCAGGGAGTCGGCTTCCGGCCCTTTGTATACCGGCTTGCCCTCGCGCATGACCTGAAGGGCTGGGTCTGCAATACATCGGCCGACCTCCGAATCGAAGTGGAAGGCACCCCCCGGCAGATCAGCGGGTTTCTCTCCCGACTCCGTTCCGAGCCGCCTCCCCTCTCCCGAATCGAAGAGGTTCAGTGTGAGTACCTTGGGCCGCGCGGCCTGGGCCCCTTCGAGATCAGGGCCAGCATCTCCGAGGAGGGGTGTTTTCAACGCATCTCCCCGGACATGGCCACCTGCGACCGCTGCAGGGAGGAGATCTTCGACCCCGCCGACCGTCGGTTTCGCTACCCCTTCACCAACTGCACCCATTGCGGCCCCAGGCTCACCATCATCCGCGACACCCCCTACGACAGGCCGAAGACCACGATGGGGGTGTTCCAGATGTGTCCCGAATGCAGGCGGGAGTACGAAGACCCTCTGAACCGTCGGTTTCACGCGCAGCCCAACTGCTGCCCCCGATGCGGTCCCGCCCTGGTGCTTGCAGACCGGGCAGGAGGGAGGATCGAGTGCCAGGACCCGATCTCGGAAGCCTCCGTTCTCCTCAGCGAGGGGAAGATCGTCGCCATGAAGGGGCTGGGCGGTTTCCTCCTGGTCTGCGATGCCGGCAACGAGGAGACGGTCCGAGAGCTGCGGCGAAGAAAGAACCGGCCGTACAAGCCCTTTGCCGTCATGACGGCGAGTCTCGAGCAGACCAGGGAGATCTGCGCCCTGTCCCGGGAGGAAGAGGAGCTTCTCACCTCGCCGATCGCCCCCATCGTGCTTCTTCGCCTCCTGCCCAACGAACGCATCTCGCCGGCCGTCGCCCCTGGACTGAACTACCTGGGGGTCATGCTCCCCTATACACCGCTTCATCACCTGCTCATGGAGGCTGCCCGGCGCCCCCTGGTCATGACGAGCGGGAACCTGAGTGAAGAGCCCATGGTCTCGGAGAACCAGGAGGCCCTGGAGAAGCTCGCATCCATAGCCGACCGGTTTCTCCTGCACGACCGCGGCATCTATGCCCGATGCGACGACAGTGTGGTCATGATGGAGGACAGGGCCTTCCGGGTCCTCAGAAGGGCCAGAGGTTATGCGCCGGACCCTGTGATCCTGGAGTTCGAAACATCCGAGGTCCTTGCCTGCGGCGCGGAAATCAAGAACACGTTCTGCATGACCAGGGACCGCTACGCCTTCCTCAGCCAGCATATCGGGGACATGGAGAACCTGGAGACCCTGGAGCACTTCGAGGCCATGGTCGACCTCTACCGGAGGATGTATCGGATCCATCCGCGCATTGTGGCCCATGACCTCCATCCGGACTATCTATCGACGCATTATGCCCGGGGCCTGAAGGAGAAGGACGAGGGGATCACGCTCGTTCCGGTTCAGCACCACCATGCCCATGTCGTCAGCTGCCTGATCGAGAACCGGCTCAGGCCGCCGGCGCTCGGGGTTGCATTCGACGGCACGGGCTATGGACCGGATCAGACCGTCTGGGGAGGTGAATTCCTGCTTCTGGACGGCTACGACAGGATGAGGCGCGCAGGACACCTGGAGCCTATCCCCCTCCCTGGAGGGGATGCGGCCGTGAAAAGACCTTATCGCATGGCCCTGAGCTACCTCTTCTCGCTGTTCGGAGAGCAGACCCTCTCCAGGGGACACAGGTTTCTGCGAGGGAAAGACGAGAGAGAACTCGCCCTCGTTGTCGAACAGATCAGGAAGGGGATCCAAACACCTTGGACATCCAGTGCAGGGCGGCTGTTCGACGGGGTTTCGGCCTTGATCGGGGTGAGGGACCGGATCGATTACGAGGGGCAGGCCGCGATCGAACTGGAGATGGCCTGCGCCGGCATCCCGGATCTCAAAGAAGGCTATCCATTCGGGATCCAGGAGCGGGACGGTAAGTGGGTGCTTCGGCTCCATGACCTCTTCGAGGCCATCCTGAAAGACCTGGACCACGGCATCGGCATACCCGAGATCTCCGCGAGATTTCATCTGAGTGTGGCGAGGATGATCTCCCGCACGGCCGCTGCGATCTCGCGCGCGACCGGGATCCGCCTGGTTGCCCTGAGCGGGGGCACCTTCCAGAACAGGGTGCTCCTCGGGCTCGCCCGCTCCCTCCTCGAGGAAGAGGGGCTCCAGGTGGCTACGCATCGGGAAGTGCCCTGCAACGACGGCGGAATATCCCTGGGGCAGGCGGTGGTAGCGCACTTCGCGACTAAAACAAAGGGGGCATGATCCCGAATGGAAGACAAGATCCTCCTCGCCCACGGCAGCGGCGGCACACTCAGCCACGATCTGATCAAGAAGACCCTCTTGAAGCGGATCGCCAATCCGTTGCTGAACAGGCTCGACGACTCCGCCGTGTTCGATCTCCGCGGCCGGGTCGCATTCACCACGGACAGCTATGTGGTGAGCCCTATTTTCTTCCCCGGAGGCGATATCGGGAGGCTGGCGGTCTGCGGGACGGTCAACGACCTTTCCATGGCAGGCGCCACCCCCCTCTTCCTGTCCTTGTCCTTGATCCTGGAAGAAGGGTTCCCCACGGCCGATCTCGAGGCCATCCTCACCTCGATCGGGTCGGCATGCGATGAGTCCGGTACCTCCATTGTCACCGGGGATACCAAGGTCGTGAACAGGGGCAGCGCCGACAAGATCTTCATCACGACCTCGGGGGTCGGCGTCGTGCCGGATCGTACCGACATCTCCAGCGCGAACTGCAGGCCGGGCGACAGGATCCTCCTGAGCGGCACGATCGGAGACCACGGCATTGCCCTGCTCAGCCGGCGGGAAGGGATCCGCTTCGAGACCACCCTGGAGAGCGACTGTGCTCCCTTGAACGGGCTCGTTCAGGAGATGCTCTCCACATCCGGAAACATCCATGCCATGAGGGATCCTACGAGGGGCGGCCTGGCGAGCACCCTCAACGAGTTCGCCGGAAGCTCCAGGGTCGGCATCCGGATCCATGAAGAGCACATCCCCGTCCGCCCCGCGGTGAAGGCGGTCTGCGAGCTCATGGGGTTCGATCCCCTCTATGTGGCGAACGAGGGAAAGCTGGTGGCGGTGGTTGCGGCAGAGGACGCGGAGAGACTCCTCCAGACCATGCGAAAGAGCCGCTACGGCGCAGATGCCGCCATCATCGGCGAGGTCGTGGCGGAGCGTCCCGGCAAGGTCATCATGAAGACCCCCCTCGGCACCTCGCGCATCGTGGATATGATCACGGGGGAGCTGCTGCCCCGCATCTGCTAGCCGCGAAACGGCAAATCGTCTCTCGCAGAGTCCACAGAGATGCTCCGGGATCCCTAGCAAAGTCCTGCCTGGGCGGAGCGGGCGAGAGATGATTCATGGCTAGAGCCAAGCAGCTTGAAAGGACTCTCAGGTTCTCAGCCGTTTGTTTCACTTTGCCCCCCGCCTGATGGCCTCCGCCTGCGTTCTGGTGAGCCTGTTCGTGTCCACATAGATTTGGTCCAGCTCGCGGCAGACCTTGTCCGGGTCCGGGCCGCGCGCCAGTTCCCGTTCGACCCCTGCCTTGTATTCGGCGGCGAAATCGACGGGAGAGAGACCCAGTTCCCTTCTGATGTTCGCCTCGAGCGCGCGGGCCTCGTCCAGGGAGAGGGATTTCTTTCGCACGATCCTGTCCAGGTACGCCCTCTCAGAGGGGGTGATCTCCCTCTTGCTCAGGAGGCTCATCCTCAAGAGTTCCGAGAACATCTCCTGAGTGGATTCCTCCCTGAGGGCCAGCGCAAATTCGAGACAGCTCTGCGGCCTTCGATCAGGCTCATTCTCCAGTGCGCTGAGCATGGCATCGCGCATCCTGGGAGGAATGTTCTCGTATTGGGCAAGGACCTCCGTTGCCTCCTCCAGGGACCCTTCCATGTGCCACTCGACCAGGTCCGTGGCGTTCCTCTTCCCGCCGTGAGGGAACCCGCCTGTCAGCATGTGAAAGAGGGTCACACCGAGGGAATAGATGTCGGACCTGAGATCGACCTTCAGATGGAAGATCTGCTCGGGGGACATGTAATGGGGGGAGCCTGCCTGAAAAGGGGCGGTGCCTGGTTCCGGTTTTTCTCTGATGGTGAACTTGGCGAGACCGAAGTCTGCAACCTTTGCCCTGCCCTGCCTGTCAAGAAGGATATTTGAAGGTTTGATGTCCCCGTGGATGATCCTGTATCGGTGGGCAAAGCCGATCCCTTCCAGCACCTGCAGAAAGATATGGGTGGCCCTCTCCACCGAAAGGGCGCCCCGGCTCCCCCTCTTCTCCTTGAATGCCTTGGCCGTTCTGATGACCTTCTCCAGGTCCGTCCCACGGACATGCTGCATGATGAGACACGGAAAGGACTCCCACATCATGAATCCGAAGATCTGAACAATGTGGGGATTGTCCAGCCTGGACTGAATCCGGGCCTCCCTGATGAAGCGGCTGTGGAAATCCTTCCTCTGCGCGAGGAGAGGCGAAAGGACCTTGATGACCACCCTCCTTCCCAGGAGCCTGTCCTTGGCAAGGAAGAGATCCGCCATCCCCCCTTTTCCCAGGGGCTTGACCACAGTGAAGTCGCCGACGTCCTGGCCCGGTCGAAACGTGTACATGGCGGATGCTCGATGCTGTCCTTACCCAATCTCCCGCAGGCTTTTTCTGACCTGCCCGCAGGTGGCCTTGGTCGCCACCAGCAGGGGCTCTACGACCCGCTGTCTCTCCAGGAGTTCGTTCGGGTCAAAAACGCTCCCGTCCATCCGGTAGACATTCCCGCCCGCGGACTGCACGATCATGAGACAGGCGGCGAGTCCCTGATAGGTCTCGTTTGCGATAACGGCAGCCTCGGCACGGCCCATGGCGACGTAGCAGAGATGGGCCCCCGTGCACCCCATGTCGCGCATCTTTCCCGGGAACTTGGACTGGAAACGGTGGTGAAACCTGGAATAGGTCAGGAGGAGACTCTCGTCGTCGATCTGTTTCTGAGCAGAGACCCGGACTTCTTCTCTTCCCCTGTACGCCTTGCCCCCTGCCCGCGCGTGAAAAAGATCCCCGGTGGCGGGCATGTGATAGATCCCGAACAACGGCCAGTTGTTCTCGAGAAGCGCCAGGGAGATCCCCCACACGGGGATGCCGGCCTGATAGTTGGCGATCCCGTCGACGGCGTCGTAGACCCAGAGATATCTCTTGCCCTCACGGGTGTAGCCGGCCTCTTTCCCCTCGTAAGTCGTGAACACCTGGTGTTCGGGAAACCGGGCGTAGAGCTGGTCCTGAAAGAACTCGCGCATGTGGATCTCGGCCTCGGTCACCAGGGTCTCGTCGAACTTCTGCTGGGTGCTCCCCTTGCCGTAGAATCCGAGCGACTCCTCACCGGACCTGCGGATGAGATCCATCGCGAATACCAGCAGCTCCTCAATGCCATGATCCTTCAAGTCCGCCATGTGTCCTCCTTGTCACTCCACTCCCTCATGCTTTCATCCCAATTGCTCCGACAATCCATCGCCCCATGCTTTCAGAACTTCCCCATGAGGTGCAGGTAATGGTAGGTCACGATGCCCACCGTCGTCGAGAGATTCAGGCTCCGCACCTCGCCCCATATCGGGACCGCAAAGCAGGGGAACCGTTCCCGAAGCTCCTCGGGGAGCCCTGAGGATTCCTGGCCGAAGAGCAGGTAGTCCCCCGGGGCCACGACCGCTTCCGTATAGGGCTTGCCCGAACGCGCGCTGAAGCCGATGATGTTCCCGGGTTCCCCCAGGACGGTTTCCAGGAAGGACTCGAGGCCGGCATGGTGCCGCACGTCCACCTGAGCCCAGTAGTCGAGTCCGGCCCTCCTGAGGTGCCGATCGTCCACCTGAAATCCCAGCGGATGGACGAGGTGGAGCCGCAATTGCGCCGCTCCGCACAGCCTGGCGACATTCCCGGTGTTGAACGGGATCTCGGGCCGGTATAGTACCACGTGAAGGGCGGGAGAAGAAACGATCTTGTGCTTTATGGTCATCGCGATCAAAGCCGCCCCTCCCGGGAATGTCCAATGTAAAATGTTTGGTGTTGCTCTTTTCTTCCCTGGACATCGGTCATTGGACATTCGACATTGGATATTTGCTCCTCAAAACGGTCTCAATGAACCGCAGTCGGGGCACTGCCAGTTGACGCCGCTGCAGGTGAGCCCCCAGAGGTTTTCCTCCATGCACTCATTGCAGATCTGAAAGCCGCACGGGCAGGTCCAGCAGAACGGCTGTTTCTTTCCGCAGCAGCTGCACAGGTACTCCTTCTTTCTCGATCTTGCCATTGGAATCGTTCGCCGTGGGTGTTCGTTTTCCGTGGCTCACCACCTGAGCTGCCCGCATGAATAGACGTTCTCTTCAATAGGCGACAAACGGAAAACAGCCAAGAGTAAGCGGTCCATGCGGTCTTTCCATCGGTTCCAAACGAGCATGACCAACGGTCAGATCTCAACCATGGGCGAAGGCCTGTGCTGCTCCGTCACCAGGACCTGCGTGCGCTGACCGCGGCACATGTCGAGGCTTTCCCGCACGGTCGTGAGCGCCTTTGCAGGAAGGTTGTTGACCTCGCTCAGATGCGCCAGGGCCACCCAGGCCAGACTGCCGTGGGACAGCCGCCGGATCAGGCGCGCCGCCTGCAGATTGGAGAGATGCCCTTCCGGTCCCCTGATCCTCCTCTTCAGCTCCAGCGGATAAGGGCCATTCTCGAGCATCTGCTCGTCATGATTGAATTCGACGATCACGGCGTGACACCCCTGCAGGCGATCTTCCACGACTGCGGTCGAACGCCCCAGGTCCGTGATCAGGCCGAGCCGCACGTTGTCCGAGCAAAGGACCAGTCCCATGGGATCCGCGGCATCGTGGCATTTGGTGAAAGTCTCGACGGTGAGGTCCTGGATGCAGAAGCTCCGGCCGGTGCTGACAGGGACCATCCCTGGAATGGAGCCGAGGGTCCTCATCCCTTTGTGGAGCGTGGGGGTATTGGCAAACACCGGGATATTGAGCTTCCTGGCGAGCGGCCCGGCGCCCCGGATATGGTCCAGGTGTTCATGGGTGAGCACCAGTGCGTCAAGGCTCCGCGCATCCACTCCGATGACTTCCAGCCTCCTGACCACTTCGCGGCAACTCAACCCCGCGTCCACGAGGATGCGGGCACGGCATGTCTCGACATAGCATGCATTCCCCCCACTCCCCGAAGCGAGAACCGCAAAGCGCATCCATCACCAGCGAAAAGGCAAGAATGGAATGATGGAATGGTGAAGGGATGGGTTCAAAGAAAGGGAGACACCTTGCGGGACACTGAGGTCATGGGCCTTCGGTGGTCGTTCCCCATCCTTCCATCCTTCCATCCTTCCATCATTCCAGTCTTCCATTCTTCCATCATTCCAATCTTCCACTCACTCCAGCCCGCTGTGCCCGAAACCGCCCTCCCCTCTTGGGGTCGCGTCCAGGTCCTGGACATCCTGCAGCTCCGCCCTGCAGACCCTGGCGATGACCATCTGTGCGATTCTATCGCCCCTCCTGATCTCCATGGGCTCCGTGCCCCAGTTGATCACGATGAGACCGATCTCCCCCCTGTAGTCGCAATCGATCGTGCCCGGGGAGTTCACCAGGCCGAAGCCGTGGCTGAGGGCGAGTCCGCTCCGTGGCCTGATCTGCGCCTCGAACCCGGGGGGAAGGGAGATCGCCAATCCTGTAGGGATCAGCTTGATCTCGCCCGGCTTGAGTACGACCACCTGCTTCACCGCGGCCCTCAGGTCCATGCCTGCGGATCCGCTGGTCTTGTAGGAAGGCAGCGGGATATCTTCCTGGCCCTCGAGACGCTTGATCTTGACCTTCACATCCAAGACTGCGTTACCCCAGCTTTCACCATCTCGATGCTGCAGTTGTAGGATGGATGGAGCGAAGCGGAACCCGCCAGGAGGCCCGGAGTCGATGGGTTTCGCTTCGCTCCACCCGTCCTACGGGGCTCCACCGGAATCCGTTCTGCAGTCGCGGCAAAGCTCCACCCCCAGGGATCCCCCCTGCCCCCCTTTACGAAGAGGGGGGGGAAGATAAGGGCGCAGCCCTCTTCGGACTGCTTCCATGATCTACCTCCCTTTTCGAAAGGGGGACCGAGGGGGTTTTCAGGCTCCTTTACGAAACCGCATTGTCCCCTCGTCCAGCTGCTCCCTCTCGAAAGGCCCCAGGGTGACCAGGGAGACCCGGTCGTCCCTGAACGAATCCTGGGCGACTTCGACAATCTCGTCCAGCGTGACCTTATCCAGGATGGAGATGACCTCCTCGTGGGAGATGTACCGCCCGTATACATACTCGTTCTTGGCCAGACGCATCATCCTCGAATCCGTGCTTTCCCCTCCCAGCAGGATTCCCCCGATGATGTTCTCCTTCGTGGCTGCAAGCTCAGACTCGGAAAGGTCGCCCTCCTGGATTCGTCCGATCTCTTTGCGGATGATCTCCAGCGAGCGGTTCACATTCTTCGCCTCGGTGGCCAGGTAAACCCCCAGGAGCCCTGCATCGATGTAAGAGGACAGAAAGGAATAGATGGAATAGGCAATCCCCCTCTTTTCCCTGATCTCCTGGAAAAGGCGGGAGCTCATATTCCCGCCGAGGATGTTGTTGAGCACCGCCCCTGCAAACCTTCGATTGCTGGAGAGTGAGGGCCCGAGCCCCCCCAGGCAGACATGAACCTGTTCCAGGTCCTTGTAGTGGCAGCTTATCCCCGGGTGATAGACGGGGCTTGTCCGCGGCGGGACCGAGTCGGTCGGCTGGATCTTTTCAAAGAGGGGCCTCAGCCGATCCACGAGGCCCTCATGGTCCACGTTCCCCGCCGCCACCAGGAGGATCTGCTCCGGCGTGTAGAACTTCTCCATATGGCTGAGGATATTCTCTCGGTGGATGGCGGAGACGCTATGCGGCGTCCCCAGGATCGACATGCCCAGGGGATGATCCATCCAGTGGAGACCGCTGAAGAGCACGTGGATGTGTTCATCCGGCGTGTCCTCCAGCATGTTGATCTCCTGCAGGATCACCTGCCTTTCCCGATCGAGCTCCGCCGGATCGAAAAGCGAGTGGAGGAAGATGTCCGACAGGATATCGATCAGCGAGCCCAGATGCTTGTCGAGGACCCGCGAATGGAAGCAGGTGTATTCGGAGCTGGTAAAGGCGTTGGACAGGCCGCCGATCACGTCCAGATCGAGCGCGATCTGGTGGCTGTTGCGGCGTGGGGTTCCCTTGAAGATCATGTGTTCGACGAAGTGGGAGATCCCGTTTTCCTCCACGGTCTCATCCCTGGAGCCCACGCCGATCCATATACCGAACGAGATGGACCTGAAATGGTCCAGTCGCTCGGTCAGGATCCTGACGCCGTTGTTGAGAACACTCTTGTTATGCATCGCTGAGGCTTAGTCCGAGCGCGGCCTTTCTGGAAAGGGCGATCCTGCCGTTCTTGTCGATCTCAAGCACCTTGACCAGGACTTCGTCCCCTTCCTTCAGGATATCGGTTACCTTGTTGACACGTTCCTTATCGAGCTGGGAGATGTGGATCAGACCGTCCGTTCCGGGAAGGATCTCCACGAAGGCCCCGAAGTCCATGATCTTGCGGACCTTGCCCATGTACAGTTTTCCCACCTCGGCCTCCTGGACGATCTTGCTGATCATGTCCGTGGCCGCCTTGGCCGCGATGCCGTCGGGGGATGCGATCACGACCTTTCCCTGATCGTCCACCTCGATCCTGGAGTCGGTCGTGGCGCTGATCTCGCGGATGACCTTTCCTCCCGGGCCGATGAGGAGCCTGACCTTCTCGGGTCTGATCTGGACAATCGTGATCACCGGCGCATATTGAGAGACATGGCTCCTGGGCCTCGATATGGCCTCGTTCATCTTGTCCAGGATGTGGAGCCTCCCTTGTCTCGCCTGCTCCAGTGCGGACTGCATCACCTCCCGGTTCACGCCCTCGACCTTGATGTCCATCTGCAGGGCCGTGACCCCGTTCCGGGTACCGGTCACCTTGAAGTCCATGTCTCCATAGTGGTCTTCATCGCCGATGATGTCCGTGAGCACCACGGTTCTGTTCCCGTCGCTGATGAGCCCCATGGCCACACCGGCCACGGCATCCTTGATCGGCACACCGGCATCCATCAGGGAGAGGGAGCCGCCGCAGACGCTCGCCATGGAGGACGAGCCGTTGGACTCCAGGATCTCGGAGACGACCCGAAGGGTGTACTGGAACTCCTCTTTCGGAGGAACGACCGGAAGGAGCGCGCGTCTGGCGAGGGCGCCGTGCCCGATCTCCCTTCTCCCCGGTCCTCCAAGCCTCTTGGCCTCGTTCACGGAATAGGGAGGGAAATTATAGTGGAAGATGAAGTTCCGGAGCTTGCTCCCGTAGATGGTCTCGATCCGCTGCTCATCCATTTCCGCCCCGAGCGTGGTCAGCACCAGGGCCTGGGTCTCCCCCCGTGTGAAGAGCGCGGCTCCGTGGACCCGCGGCAGCACACCCACCATGCATTCAATCGGGCGGACGTCGGTAAAGCTCCTGCCGTCGATGCGCTTGCCCTCGTCGAGGATCATCTTGCGGACCATCTCTTTCTCGATATCGGAGAGGAGATCCGCGAGCTCCCCCTTTCTTTCCCTGTCCTCGCCGCAAACGGCCTGGATCACCTGCGCGGCAACCTGATCCCTCTTCTGCTGGCGCAACCCTTTTTCCGGGGTGGTGATCACTTCCCGGAGGAGGGGGATGGCCAATTCTCTCACCTTCGCGGCCAGTTCCGCGTCCTTCGACACCGCAGGGAGATCTCTCTTCGGTTTGCCGGCGTCCCTGCGGATCTCCTCCTGCATCTCCAGGATGGGCTGAACGGCCTCGTGGCCGAAGAAGATCGCTTCCACGAGCTCCGATTCAGGCACGAACTGGGACCCGCCCTCGACCATGACCACGGCGGACTTGCTGCCGGCGACGATCAGGTTGATGTCGCTCTCCTCCTGCTCATCCATGGTGGGATTGATCACCAGCTTTCCGTCCAGCCTCCCGACCCTGACCGCTGCAATGGGGCCCGCGAAGGGGATATCCGATATCTCCAGGGCGGTCGAGGCCCCGATGATGGCAAGGACGTCCGCCTCGTTTTCCTTGTCCGTGGAGAGCACGGTCGCGATGACCTGGGTCTCATAGAAATAGTTTTTGGGGAAAAGGGGACGCAGGGGTCGATCGATCAACCGGGCCGTGAGGGTCTCCCTCTCGCTTGGACGGCCCATATCCCTTCTGAAGTAGTTGCCGGGGATGATCCCACCGGCGTAGGACATCTCCTGGTATTCGACCGTGAGCGGAAGGAAATCCACCCCTTCCCGAACCTGGTTCGAGCCCACCGCCGTAACCAGGACCACGGTTTCCCCCATCGTTACGACCGCTGCGCCACCGGCCTGTCGTGCAATTCGGCCTGTTTCAATATGAAGAGTCCGGCCGTTGATCTCTTTCGAGCAGCTCTTTATCATTCGCTATCCATCCTTTCACAAATAAGCCTCCCACCATTTACTTCCGGAGACCGAGTTCCTTGATGACGTTCTGATAACGGGTCAAATCCGTCTTCCTGAGATAGTTTAGAAGTCTCCGCCTCTGTCCGACAAGCTTCAGCAATCCCCTCCGGGAATGGTGATCCTTCTTGTGGACCTTGAAGTGATCCGTGAGATAGTTGATGCGGTTGCTCAGAATGGCAACCTGAACTTCAGGTGATCCCGTATCTTTCTCATGTAGTTTGAAACGTTCGATGATCTCCTTTTTTGAATCTGGGGTCAGAACCACGTTTATCCCTCCTTCCAAAAATTGTGAACTGAACTCCGCCGCCAAGACACAAAGACACCAGGAAGACCTTGTGATCATTCTTTGTGTTTAGTGCCTTCGTGGCTGATCTTCTACCCCTCAAACAAAGACCCGCATGAGCTCAAAATACTCCTGCCCGGTCGCGGGGCGCATCCGTTTCAGGATCGCCAGGAGCTTCCCGTCCTGAACGAGTTTCACGGGGCAGTCGAGGGAATCCGGCATGCTGGGCAGCACCTCGCCCGCCCACCGGCTGGCCGGGAGCCCTTTTTCGATCATCTCGCCGGTGCCCCTGCTCACCTCCACCTCGCTCAAGTGGGGAAGGGCATCCCGGAGAGGGATGATTCGATCCCGGAGTCCTGTCGTCAAAGCCTGTGACTCCCTGAGCGTGACCGCATCGGACACCTTGAACGGGCCGCTGGAGATCCTTCGGAGGGAGATCAGATGCCCTCCGGGTCCGAGCCGTCTCCCCAGCTCCGCGCCGAGGCTCCGCACGTAAGTCCCCTTCGAGCACCGAACACTCAGGCCGATGTCGGGCAGATCCACCGAGGTCACCTCCAGCCGGTGAATCCTGACCCATCTCTTCTCCAGGTCCGGACGAATCCCCTTCCGGGCAAGCTCGTACGCCCTCTTCCCTCGGCAGCGCACGGCAGAGAACGCGGGGGGGGCCTGTTCGATTTCCCCGACCAGCTCCAAGGCCTTCCGCCTGATGAGGTCAGGATCCAGGGGGGAGACCTTTCCGGTCTGAACCACCCGTCCCGTCGGGTCGAGGGTATCCGTTTCGATCCCGAGCCTGAGAACGGCCTCATACTCCTTGTCCACGCCGGTCAGATAAGGAGAAAGCTTGGTCCCGCGACCGAGAAGGATCACGAGGAGACCCGTCGCGAACGGATCCAGTGTCCCTGCATGGCCGACCCTTTTCTCCTTCAGGATCCTTCGGACATGACGAACTACGTTGAAGGAACTCTCACCCTCTTCCTTGTCTATGAGGACAATGCCGTCCGCAGTCCTTGTCATTCATCCTCATCCAACGGCTCGACCGGCGACTCGGACTTCAAGCTGTCCAGGAGCCTCTCCATTTCGGCCCCGGTCTTCAGGGAAGGATCGTGGACAAAGAGGATCTCCGGCATGTATCTCAGCTCGATCCTCAGTCCGATTTCTCTCTTGATGAAACCCTTGGCGCTTTCAAGGCCGCTCTTCGCCCTTTGCAGATCTCTTTCCTCACCGATCCGGCTGAAGAAGATCTTCGCATGCCTCAGGTCGTTACTCATCTGGATCCCGGTCAGGGTGACTCCGCTGACCCGAGGGTCTTTGACCTTTTTCGAAAGAAGGTCCGCCACCTCGCGCAGGATCAAATCCCCGACCCTCACCGATCTCTTTGTGCGCTCCGCCATCTGTGCGGTTGAAACTCCTTGACTCCACTTCTCAGAGGTTGAAGACCTCGGTCTTGACATCCACGACTTCCGCCAGGTACAGAGACTCGATGAAGTCCAGCACATGGTTCAGGGAGGAGTCGATATGGCGGCGATCATTCCCGACCGTACTGATCCCCAGCTCGATCCTCTGCCATTGGTCATTGGAGCCGACCTCGGCCACCGACACGTTGAACTTGTGCTTGACCTTGTCCACGATGCTCTTGACGATCTTCCGCTTTCCCTTCAGGGAGTGGTTGTCGTGGATAAGGAACTCGATCAGCAAGGTACCCACTACCATCTCTTCACCGAGAATATCCAATGCAGAATGTAGAATGTTGATTCATTCCTCACTTGGACATTGGACATTGGACATTCTATAGTTTGATTCATTCCTCACTTGGACATTGGACATTCTATAGTTCCGCTTTGACCGCCTCGACCTGGTACACTTCAAACACGTCTCCGGGTTTGATGTCCTGGAAATTCTCCAGTCCGATGCCGCATTCATACCCGGTCTGCACTTCCTTCACATCATCCTTGAAACGCCGGAGGGAGCTGATCTTCCCGTCGAAGACCACCACATGGTCCCTCAAGAGGCGCACGTTCGCGTTCCGCTCCACGTGACCGTCCGTCACCTGGCATCCGGCCACGGTGCCGATCTTGGGGATATGAAACACCTCCTTGATATTCGCCCGTCCGATGACGTTCTCCTTGTAGACCGGCTCCAGCAGCCCGGCCATGGCGTTCCTCACATCCTGGATCGCGTTGTAGATGACGTCGTAGTATCGGATATCCACCTTCTCCTTCTCCGCGATCTCGATCGCCCTTGTGTTGGGCCGCACGTTGAAGCCGATGATGATGGCCCCCGATGCGGAGGCGAGCATGACGTCCGTCTCAGTCACGGCGCCCGTGGAGGAATGGATCACCTTGAGCTTGACCTCCTCGGTGCTTTGTTTCACGAGGGACTCGGAGAGGGCCTCGAGGGATCCCTGGACGTCGGCCTTGAGGATGATGTTGAGCTCCTTGATCTTTCCTTCCTGGATCCGGTCAAACAGGTCGTCCAGGCTGACGATGGTCCTCTTGGTCGTGTCCTTGGCCTTCTGGGCCTCGCGGTACATGATGACCTCTTTGGCCTTCCGCTCATCCTGGATCACGATGAACTCGTCGCCGGCCATGGGCACGCCGGATATGCCGTAGACCTCGACCGGCATGGACGGGCCGGCCACCGCCATCCGCGTACCGAGATGGTTCAGCATGGCCCGGACCCTTCCGAAATGCTCCCCGCAGACGAAGTAATCCCCCTGTTTCAGGGTGCCCCTCTTGATGAGGACCGTCGCCACAGGCCCCCGGTTTTTGTCCAGCTTGGCCTCGATGACCGTGCCTCGGGCGAGCTTGTCGGGGTTGGCCTTGAGCTCCAGCATCTCCGACTGGAGCAGGATCAGATCCAGCAACTCGTCCACGCCCTGCCCGGTCTTCGCGGAGATGTTCGCGAAGATCGTTTCACCGCCCCACTCTTCCGGGGCGAGCCCCAGTTCGGACAATTCCCTTCGAACCTTGTCCACGTTGGCATTCGGCTTGTCGATCTTGTTCACGGCCACGATCATGGGAATGGATGCGGCACGGGCATGATTGATGGCCTCCCTGGTCTGAGGCATGACTCCGTCATCCGCAGCCACCACCAGGACGATCAGATCCGTCACCTTCGCCCCCCTGGCCCGCATGGCGGTAAAGGCCTCATGGCCGGGGGTATCGAGGAATACGATGTCTCCCTTCTCCTTCTCCACATAGTAGGCGCCGATGTGCTGGGTGATGCCGCCGGACTCCGCGGCCGTGATGTTGGATTTCCGGATATAATCGAGAAGGGAGGTCTTCCCGTGGTCGACGTGGCCCATGATGGTCACCACAGGGGGCCGGGCCCGCAAGTCCTCCGGCATGTCCTCGGGTTCGGAGAGGATGCTCTCCTCCTGGAAGCGGTCGAGCTCGAGCTCATAACCGAACTCCTCCGCGACGAGGGAGGCCGTCTCGAAATCCACCGCCTGGTTCAACCCGGCCATCACCCCAAGGGCCATAAGCCTCCTGATCAGGTCGGCCGCCTTCACGCTCATGGCCCTGGCCAGATCGGAAAGGGTGACCGTCTCCGGGACCCTGAGTCTTCTCTTCGCCGCCTTTGGAGAGGACGCCTCGGCGGGTCTCAACTTGCGATGGAGTTCCCTGCCCCCCCCTTCCTTCTTCTTTCGCCTGATCATGCGGCCTTCGTAGAGGTCCGCCCTTTCGAACACCTCCACTTTCCGGTGCCTGACAATCCCGCGGGGGGTATCGTCTCTGTCCCCGCGCTTCTTTTCCTTTTTCTTCCTTTCAGCGGACTCCGGTTCCTTCTTCGGCGGGGGGGTCACCACCGGCTTCAAAGGAGTGGAGGGCGGGGCGACCGGAGCCGGCCTCTCTTCTGCAGCTTCCATCTTCTTTTCTTCTTGGATCTTTCGCGACAAGGGCCCTTCCTCAGCCCTTCGAATAATCCTCGCAGGCTCTTCCATCTTCCTCTTCTTACCTTTTTTGAATTTGTCCTTGGCAGGGACCTTGGCGGGTTCCTGGACTTCGGGCTTACGAGTCTCCACGGCTTTCGGCGGTTGCTCCACCGGGGCAGGCTGCTTTGCGGGGGCAGGGGGCTTCTCCTCGGGCGCGGGCTGGACGATGGCTTCCTGAGCCGCCTCTTCCTGAAGCTCCGGCTCTTCGGGCTCGATGACGGGGGGCTCTTCGGGCTCGACGGCTTCCATTGCGGGCGGAGGCTCCACGTGCACTTCGGGCTGCGCTTCGGGCCTGGCTTCCAGCTGCACCTCCGTCGGCTGCGCCGGCGGCGGCGGGGCCGATTCTTCCGGCTCGCCCGGAGCCCTGGACGGCTCCACAGGCACGGTCATTCGTCTTCGCCGAATCACCGTCGGTCTGATCCTCTTCTCCTCGATGACCTCGGATACCACTCCCGTAGCGATATCCTTGGCCTTGGCCGCCGTATCTCCGTCCAAAGTGCTCATGTAGTTCTTCACGTTGAGGCCGCCGGCCTTCAATTTCTCCACGAGCTCCTTGCTATCCATGTTAAGGTCTTTGGCCAACTGATAAACCCTGATCTTCGCCATCTGTTCCCCCAAGAAACTGAAATCAATGCTCAAGAACCCCTGCAACCGTATTTCGCCCAGGCCGGCCGGAGGGATCTGCACCGGAATGCCCGTTCCAGCCTCCCCTTGGGCAGCTGTTCCAGGCAGGCGGTCTCCTTGCAGACATAGGCCCCTCTGCCCGGTCTGGTCCCCCGCTCATCCTTGGTCACACACCCCTCCTCGTCCAGGACCAGACGAAGGAGACGGTCCTTGCTCCGCTTGGTCCCGCAGGAGATGCATGTTCGAACAGGACCGCGTTCGGAGCCTCCCGAGCCCCGCCCGGTCCCCATCTCTGAGTCGGGAACCGTCCCCTTACCGGGCTTCCCCACGCTATTGGTCCTTTTCCGCATCGGAGGCCGTCGCTGCATCCGCATCGACGCGGGTCTGCTCATCCTGCACTTCGGACAACTCCTCCGCCGCATCCGCCTGAACCGCCGGTTCCGAGCCTTCCTCCGATGTGACCGGTTCAATGTCCTTTGCTGAAGGGGGCTCCTGGGACAGGGCCACGGCGCTTCGGACGATCCGCTGCGCCTTTTCCTCGTCCATATCCTTCAACTGCATGAGATCGGAGACCTTCGCATCAGCGACCTCGTCGGCGGACTTATATCCGCTCTGGTAGAGGTCGAGGGCCGTCTTCTCCCCTACCCCGTCGAGGCGGAGCAGGGAATCATAGGCGTCTTTCAAGGCGCGGTTGTAGTTGGTCTCGCTGGTCACATCCAGATGCCATCCGGACAACTTCGAGGCGAGCCGCACGTTCTGGCCTCTCTTGCCTATGGCCAGGGAGAGCTGATCGTCGGGAACCACGACCTCCATGGTGTGGTTCTCCTCCTCCACGAGCACCCGGATGATCTCCGCAGGAGCCAGGGCATTGCAGATGAATTTGGCCGGATCCGGGTCCCAGGGGACGATGTCGATCTTCTCCCCCCGCAACTCCTGCACCACCGCCTGAACCCTGCTTCCCTTCATCCCGACGCAGGCCCCGACCGGGTCCACATCGCTGTCCCTGGAAGTAACCGCGATCTTCGCCCTGCTGCCGGGCTCCCTCGCCACCTGCATGATCGTGACGATCCCCTCTGCGATCTCGGGCACCTCGTTTTCGAAAAGGGCGGAAAGGAAATTGGGGTGCGTGCGCGACAGGACGATCTGGGGTCCTCTGCTGAACTGCTTCACGTCCAGGATGTACGCCCGAATCCGGTCTCCCTGCTTGTACGACTCCTTGGGGATCTGCTCCTTCGACGGAAGCTCGGCCTCGGTACGGCCCAGGTTCACGATGATTCCACCCTTGTCGAATCGCTGTACGATGCCGTGAACGATCTCTCCCCTTCGATCCTTGTAGTCGCCGTAGACGAGATTCCTTTCGGCCTCCCTGAGGCGCTGCATGATCACCTGCTTGGCGGATTGAGCGGCTATCCTCCCGAATTCATCCGTATCCATCTTGATCCCGAGGCTGTCGCCGACCTGTGATTCCGGGTCCATCCTTTGCGCCTCCTCAAGGGACACCTCGAGGCTGTCGTTGGTGACCTTCTCCACCACCTGCTTGAACTCGAAGACCTCGATCTCGCCCACCTCGTCATTGAAATTCACTTCCAGTTCATAGGCGGGACCCAGCTTCTTCTTCGCCGCAGCCTTGACGGCCTCCTCGAGGGTCTTGATCAACACCTCGCGATCAACCCCTTTCTCCCGGCTCACTTGATCGATCACTCTCTTCAGATCTGTTGCCATGCGCTCACTCCGTTTTCTTAGTCAGGTTCCGCGTTCAGCGTTTCCCCGTTCCCACGGCTCCGCCGGCCGGCCCGTCTTCGCCCCTTCAACCCTGAACCCCTGAACCTTTGAACCGCTCTCCCCTAGGACTCGAACTCATAAACGAGGTTGGCCTTTTCGACCTCGGACCTGGCCAGGGTCACCTCTTGTCCGTTGGTCTCCATCAAGAGATTCCCCTCTCGGAACCCGGTCAGCGTGCCCGTGAAATTCCGACGCCCCCCCACCGGGACGGCTGTTCGTACCTTGATCTTCTTGCCTACCGCTCCCTCGAAATCCCGGTCCTTCCTCAGGGGCCTGTTCAGCCCCGGCGAGGATACCTCGAGGACGTATCGATGAGGGATCAGGTCGTGGACATCCATCACATCCCCCATCTCCCGGCTCACGCGGGCGCAGTCATCCAAGGTAACGCCCTTTTCCCTATCGATGTAGAGCCGCAAAACCCACCTTCCCCGCTCCATCAGGTATTCGAGGTCCACCAGTTCAAACCCGATATCCTCCAGGATCGGCTCCAGCAGCCGGAGAACCTGCTCGACGATTGTGGCGTTCCTGCTCATCATTAAACAAAAAGCGGGCCTTTGGACCCGCTTCCTTCTGCAGACTGGATTGTTGCTCGACTTAGATCACAAGAAAATCATCAGCAGGGAAACCTACCATGTCCGCAATCTGAAGAAGGCCCCTGCTCCTGACGGAGACATGAACCACCTCAAAAAGGGAATCGGGCCTCCGGTTCGACGAAGACACTGGAGCGGGCAACGGGGTTCGAACCCGCGACCCCAAGCTTGGGAAGCTTGTGCTCTACCAACTGAGCTATGCCCGCTGAACCCGTTTCGTCGCCGGCTCCGGTGACTCCAAAGAGTCCACCCGAGCTCCAAGGCTCACAAAACTCCATAATAGTTAACATATAGGGGATCAAAGTCAAGCCTTAATTTCATGTGAACGGTGACCGATGGATAAGGAAGCCGGTTCCGCCCGCCCCGAGCCACTTGACATCGACCCGTCCTGAAAATAAGATACAAATATCATGCCCGAGGACAAGAGGTGAAAGCTCCGGTTTGGAAGAAGACCCAAGTCAAAGTCCGCTAAGGTTTTTCCGTTCCCTCTTCAAGAGAACTGCGCACATCCATAAAGGAGAGGACCTCACCGAGGAGATCCACGACCTGATGAACGAAGGTCAGGCCAAGGGTTTTTTCACCGGTGAGGAATCCGAAATGGTCTATGGCGTCCTTGACCTGAGGGATACCACCGTTCACTCCATCATGATCCCACGGACCGGGATCGTCTCCGCTTCGATCGACTCCACCCTCGGGGAGGTGATCGAGCTGGTCAATAATTGCGGCCATACCCGGATCCCGATCTTCAGGGAGTCGATCGACGACATCGTGGGCATTCTCCATGCCAAGGACCTCCTCCGGCTCTGGGGCAATGATCCCCAGACGCCGCTCCCCCCCGATATCCTGAGGAGGCCCTACTTCGTTCCGCCTGCGAAGTGCGTCAGCGAACTCCTGAAGGAGCTGAAGGAGCGGAAGAGCCATCTGGCCATCGTCACCGACGAGTACGGGGGTACGGCGGGGATTATCACCATCGAGGACATCCTCGAGGAGATCGTCGGAGAGATCCAGGACGAACACGACAGGGAGCCGCCCTTCCTGACCAGGCTGGACGAAAAATCCATCCTCGTAGACGCCCGCCTGGAGATCGAGAAGCTGGAGGACCACTTCGGCATCACCCTGCCGCGGAACGGCTATGAGTCCGTAGGCGGGTTCATCATCCATCTCCTGGGAAGGATCCCCAAGATCGGCGAAAAGGTTCGTTTTGACAACCTGGAGATGACCATCAAGTCCGCAGGCGTGCGGAAGATCGATGAGATTGTCATCACAAGCGTTTAGCTTTTCACATTCCACATTGATCATCGATCGTTTACTATTGAAAAGAGATCTCTTTCGGCAGTCGTAATCGAAGGCCGGTGCCGGGACAGGAACCGTAGGCCTTCAATGGAGCCGCCTCTTTCAATATCAGATGACCAATGACAGATGATCAATGAAATATGATAAATGGTTCCATGCCGTCCTTTCCGGACTGCTGCTGACGCTTTCCTTCCCGCCCCTGAAGGTCCCCTGGCTTGCGTGGATAGCGCTCGTCCCCCTGCTGAAGGCCGCATCGTCGAGTTCGACGAGACGCGAGGCCTTCATGGTCGGGATGGTCGCCGGGCTTGCACACTATTTCACCCTCATGTACTGGATCGTCGTCGTCCTGGGGCACTACGGAGGGCTCCCCCTGCCCGCCAGCATCGGCGTCCTTGTCCTGTTCTGCCTGTATCTGGCCCTCTACCCATCCTTGTTCGCGATGCTCGCGGCCGAACTGGACGGCCGCCGGTTCCAGATCTTCGGGCTGGGCGCCCTCTGGGTGGGAACCGAGCTCCTGCGGGCCAAGGCCCTGACCGGATTCCCCTGGTCTCTGCTCGGCCACTCCCAGTTTGACCAGCTTCGGCTGATCCAGGTCTCGGATCTGGTCGGCGCCTATGGGATCTCGTTCCTCATCGTCGCGTCCAATGCGCTCCTTTTCCTCCTCATCTTCAAGACCAAGACCTTTTCAAGCCGTCTCAGGAAGGCGGAGGCTGCCGCCGTGGGGATCATGTTCGCGGCAGCCGTTGCATACGGCACGTCTCGGCTGAACGAATATGGGGAGAAGGGGAACCCCCGGAAGAGCGTCAAGGTGGCCGTCGTCCAGGGGAACATCGATCAATCCGTCAAGTGGAACCCCGATTACCAGAGGAAGACCATCCAGATCTACGAGGAGCTCACGGATCGCGCGGCCTCCTTCAATCCGGACCTCGTGGTATGGCCCGAGACAGCGGTCCCTTTCTTTTATCAGGAGCAGAACGAGCTCTCGAAAAAGGTGGTGCAGATCGCCGTGGAAGAAGGGACCGCCCTCATCTTCGGGAGTCCCGCCTATGGGGTGACCAGGGAGGGACCCCGGTACTACAACCGGGCCTATGCGATCTCGAAAGACGGCAAGGTGACGGGGTTCTACGACAAGATGCACCTCGTTCCGTTCGGGGAGTATGTGCCCCTCAAAGGCCTGCTCTTCTTTGTGGACCGTCTTGTCCCCGCAGCCGGGGATTTCGCATCGGGGGAGATACTGAAGCCCCTCCAGTCCGGGGATCTCACCGCCGGGATCCTGATCTGTTTCGAGGTCCTCTTCCCCGAGCTTTCACGGGGACAGGTCCGGATGGGTGCCGACGTCCTCGTCAACCTGACCAACGATGCATGGTTCGGAAGGACGAGCGCCCCCTACCAGCATCTCAGCATGGCCGTTTTCAGGGCGGTGGAAAACAGGATCCCGGTGGTGAGGGCCGCCAACACGGGAATCAGCGCCTTCATCGACCCGACCGGAGAGATCACGACCAGGAGCGCCATTTTTGAGAGGGACGTTCTGGTGGCGGAGGTGGGGGTCTCCCCTTCTCCGATCGGGTTCTATACCCGCCATGGGGATCTCTTCGCCTTTTTTCTGACCGCCTTCAGCGCGATTCAGATTGTTTTCATTATGTGGTATAAAAGAGACAAAACAGCCACCAAGACACGGAGACACAAGGAGACCACTTAGCTTCGTGCCTCCGTGTCTTGGTGGCTGCTCTTACAAGGAGGACGCAAATCGATGAACAACGAACTGCTGACAAGGATCGAAGCCGTTTTGGAGCACCTGCAAGGGCTCCGAGGTCATCTTTGACTTGGAGGCCAAGCAGAAGGAGCTCGATGAGATCGAAAAGATCATGTCGGACCCCGCCTTCTGGCAGAAGGACCGGGAAGAGATTTCCAGGCTCGGCCAGCAGCGGGTCAGCCTGAGGGACAACATCGAAAGCTGGGAACGCTACAGGCGCGAGGCCGAGGATGCCAGGCTTCTCGCCCAGATGGCCCTGGAGGAGGAGGACGAGTCTTCCCTCAAGGAGGTGGAGAAGGATGTCAACCGCATCGAAAGGGAGATCAAGGGGCTGGAGGAGCAGCTTCTCCTGGGAGACCCGGATGACAAGAGAAACGCCATCCTCGCCATCAATGCGGGCGCCGGGGGCACCGAGGCGCAGGACTGGGTGGAGATGCTCCTGAGGATGTACCTCCGCTGGTGTGAATCCAGGGGATTCGCGACCCGGGTCATCGACCACCAGCCCGGAGATGAGGCCGGCGTAAAGAACGTCACCTTCACGGTCAACGGCCCATACGCTTATGGGTTCCTGAAGGCGGAGCACGGAATCCACAGGATGGTCCGGATCTCGCCCTTCGACTCCACCGGGAGGCGGCATACCTCTTTTGCCTCCGTATCGGTCCTGCCCGAGGTCGATACGGACATCAAGATCGAGGTGGACGAAAAGGACATCCGGATCGACACCTTCAGGGCGAGCGGCCCCGGCGGTCAGCACGTGAACAAGACCAGCTCGGCCGTTCGAATCACGCACATGCCCACAGGGATCGTGGTGCAGTGTCAGAACGAGAAGTCCCAGCACCGGAACAAAGAGATGGCCATGAAGGTGCTCAAGGCGAGGCTCTACGAGATTGAAAAGAACAGGCTGGAGGAGAAGAAGCAGAAGATCCACGAGACCCAGAAAGAGATCGCGTGGGGCAGCCAGATCAGGTCCTATGTCTTCAACCCGTACAGGCTGGTCAAGGATCACCGGACCAATGTGGAGGTCGGGAACCTCGAACGGGTGATGGACGGAGACCTGGATATGTTCATCGATGCCTATCTTCGGATGAAATAGGCGCTTCGCGGTTCGAGGTCTGGGGAGCGTTCCGCTGCGCTCCACTTGAGGTTAGAGGCGGATTCCGTCTTGCCTCCAACCTCTAACCTCTCCCTGCTCCCTTTGCGGTTTGAGGTTTTTGCCGTATGAAACTCCGTCAAGTTAGAGGTTTCAGGTTTCAGTGTTCAGGTGTCGGAGAATCGATGGATGACCGGGCTGACACCCGAAACCTGACACCCTGCAAAGTTTCCTACTCGTTCAATCTTGCCGCTCAGCGGCAAACGGCTCCGCCAACCTCTAACCTCCCACCTCCAGGTTCTTTCGCTTCGACAGCCCGTGCTTTTTCATCTTGTACTGAAGCGTCTGACGGGGTACGCCCAGGAGTCTCGCAGCCCCGCGAACCCCGCCCACCATTCCTCCGGTCAGGGTGAGGGCCCGGAGGATGTGCTGCTTCTCCATGTCCTCCAGGGTAACGCAGTCCGCCGGCGGCGCATGTCCTGCGGCATGGACCAAACCCTCGAACTCGCCCGCCGAGATCACATTGCCCGGCCTGGTAATGACCAGCCGCTTGACCAGGTTCTTGAGCTCACGCACATTGCCGGGCCAGGAATAGCGGCACATCGCCTCCATGCAGCCATCCGTATAGGTGGGAAGGGGCCTGTGGGTCTTCCTCGCCTGGACGGAAGTCAGCCTCTCCACCAGGACCGGGATATCCTGTGTCCTCGCACGGAGGGGAGGGATGTGGATCGTGAACGCGGCGAGACGGAAATACAGGTCCCGCCGAAACCTGCCCTCACCGATACACTGCTCCATCTCCTGGTTGGTGGCTGAGATCAGGCGGAAGTCCACACTGATCGGACGGCTGCTTCCTACGGGGTTGAAGACCTGATCCTGAAGGACGTTGAGCAGCTTGGCCTGCAGCGGCCTGTCCAGTTCTCCGATCTCATCCAGAAAAACGGTTCCCCCGTCCGCCATCTCGAAACGGCCCACGTGCTTGAAAGAGGCGCCGGTAAAGGCCCCTTTCGCGTGGCCGAAGAGCTCGCTCTCGAAGAGGGTCGGCGTGAGCGCGGGACAGTCCACCTTGACCAGGAGGGCATTGCGGCGGGAGCTCTCATGATGGATGCAGCGGGCCACATGGTCCTTCCCCGTGCCCGTCTCGCCGGTGATCAGCACGGAACCGTCCGACCCCGCGATCAGACGCGCCTGGTGCATGACGTCCTTCATGGCCGGGCTTTCACAGACGAAGTCCCCCGCCCCGGGGTCCCCGTCCTGCGACAGCAGGAACTCCTTCTCCCTGCGGAGGTGCTCGTTGATCTTCCGGAGCTGCTCGTTTGCGAGCATGTTGTCCACCGCAACCGCGACCTGCTTCGACAGGTCCGGCAGCAGATCCTCCAGCCTCCTCAGGTCCTCGGGGACCCTGACAAAGGAGAAGTGCATGGAGCCAAGGACCTGGTCCCGTACGATCAAGGGATAGGCCATGGTGGTGCTCAGTCCCGAGGCCTTCATCGCCCGAACCGACGCCCAGGAAACATAGGCATCGAGATTGGGGATGACCAGGGGTTGCCGCGAGCGGATGACGGCATGAGCGATCGCCGCCTGGGTGACCGGCCGTTCTCCCACGCTGATCTCTGCCGGCGAGATCCCCTCGGCCGTGCTGAAATAGCTCAAGGATTTCGTCGCGCCGTCGTAGATGTTGATGCTGAACCGGTCGAAGCGGAACATCTTGCGGATCTCGGCCGCCAGGGCGCTGAAAAGACCCGAACGGGTAACCTCCCGGAGAACCGCATTGTTCAGATCGAGGAGGAGCCTGTATTTGGTAGCCGCATCCCACACCATTTTTACCACCGCCTCACTGGTCTAGATAAGAGAGCATTTCTAGTCCGCCATCGGGAAAAGTCAAGCCCGATAGCGGGCAGATGCTCATATTTCGGCAGGAGCTGCGCTTCTGTCTGACTCGCACAGGTTGACCTCCCCTGCCTTACGTAGAACCCTTATGCGAAGACTCTCATTGTGGAATACAGCCTTCTACCTATGGTGCTCCGGATCGTGCCTGCACATATATTGAATACCTGTGGCTTTTTTCAATGCAGGGTTGCGGTTTAGACTTATGCGACAGGAATAGAGAATGCAGGATCAGCAGCAAGGCGCCTCTGGAACAGTGACCCGCTTCAGAATGAAAATCTCCAGGAAGGAGACCTGCAGCCATGACACGGGATAAATTGAAATTGAGTTTCTACTATTCGCTCAAGCCCATAGTGCCCAGGGCTTTGCAGATCATGGTCCGGAGAAAGGCAACGCGATTCAAGCTCCACCGCTCCCTGAGGACGTGGCCGATCAATCCCGCCGCATCCAAGCCGCCCGAGGGGTGGCAGGGATGGCCGAACGGGAAAAAATTTGCCTTCATCCTGATGCACGACGTAGACACGGCGGCCGGCCACTCCAAGTGCCGACAACTCATGGGCATCGAGAAGGAGTTGGGGGTTCGCTCTTCCTTCAACTTCGTGCCTGAAAGATACGAGGTCTCCTCCGACCTCAGGGGCGAGCTGGTCCAGAATGGATTCGAAGTGGGCGTGCACGGTCTAAAGCACGACGGCAAGCTTTTCCTGAGCCGAAGGATCTTTGAGTCGAGCTCCGTCAGGATCAACCACTACCTGAAGAAATGGAAGTGTACCGGGTTCACTTCCCCCTCCATGCTCAGGAGGTTCGAGTGGATGCACGATCTGCATATCACTCATGCAACCTCCTGCTTTGATACGGACCCCTTCGAGCCCCAGCCGGCCGGCGTAAATACCATCTTTCCGTTCTGGGTGAACGGCCACCCATCCAACAAGGGGTATGTGGAACTCCCTTATACCCTTCCCCAGGACCATTGCCTTTTCGTGATGATGAGGGAGAAGGACATCGACATCTGGAAGATGAAACTGGACTGGATTGCGGTTCACGGCGGGATGGCGCTGCTCAACACCCATCCGGATTACATGAAGTTCGATCGGGGTGAACTGGGCCTGGAGGAGTACCCGAAGACCTATTACGAAGAATTCCTGAAATATGTCCAGAAGGAATACGCCGGTGAATACTGGCAGGTACTGCCTAGCACCCTGGCTGCATTCTGGCGCACCACGATGGTGGAGAAGATCGGCAGAAAACCGGCGGTTGAGCCCCGCCCCGCTCCGGTGCCCATGCCGGCATGAGGAGAGCCGGCCATCCGGGCCTGAAAGACGCGCCGGCTTTGTTTGCACCCGGAGGAGTTAGCCGCGGCTGCAGTTCACCCTTCCATACCTCAGGGCGAGCGGTAATCCGGCTTTGACTTTTCTAGACCCGTTGTTCCACCATTCCATGATTCCCTCAGTCGAACCTGCCCCCTTTCTACCGCGAAGAGATCGAGGGGTTCGCGACCGCTAACCCCCGCCCTCCAACGGATCCATATAGAGGGTTGCGAAGACCTTTGCGTCCTGGAGCAGGTTGCGGATCGAGGAGAATTCGTTCGGCTGGTGAGGAGAGCCCGACTCGGTCAGCCAGACCGCCGCCGGGAGCTTCGCCCTGCGGAAGAACGCCGCGACCGTGCCGCCGCCGATCCCCATGGGCTTCGCGTTCCTTCCCGTTACCGACTTGATCGCCTTTGCCAGGGACTTCACGACAGGGGCATCCGGGGCAGTGGGATCCGTGGCGGGCTGCCTGTAGACGGGCTCGATCTCGATCCCCACTCCAAGTTCCTCGGATACGGCCCCTGCAATCCCCCCCATACACGACAGGACTTCATCCAGAGGGTATTTCGGCAGTATCCGGCAATCCAGGTGAAAGACATCCTTGCCCGGTATGGTATTCACATTCGGGACATTGGACTCCATTTTCGTGGGCTCGAAGGTGGAGGTGGGCGGGCTGAATAGGTCATCCGCAGCGTCAAACCGCTTCTTGAGCTGCTGCAGCGCCACGATCAGCCGAGCTGCACCATAGAGGGTATTCCTTCCCTTGTCCGGTGTGCTTCCATGACACTGCTTCCCGAGCACCGTGAACCTCACCCAGAGCATGGACTTTTCCGCCACCTCGATCATGGTGCCCTCCTCGTTTCCCCCGTCGGGCACGACGATCAGGTCCGACGGCGTGAAGAGATCGCTCCGGTGTTTGAGGACGTATTCCAGTCCGTACTCGCTGCCGGTCTCTTCGTCGGCGACGAAAATCAGGCCGACCGGGCGGTCCGGCCTGTTTCCGGTCTCCAACAGGGCCTTCAGCCCCAGAAAAGAGCTGACGATGCCGTGGTGGTTGTCTTCCACTCCCCTGCCGACGATCCGGTCCCCTTCCACCCGGATGTGGTACGGATCGCCTTCCCAAAGGGAGAGATCGCCCGGGGGCACGATATCCATGTGGCTGAGGACCCAGGTCACCGGCCCCCCTTTTGCCCAGTTCCATCGGGCCACGAGATTCGGACGGAACCCCCCGGCGGCCGCGGGATCGGGGGCATTGACCTCCTCGAACAGATCGGGTCCCAACTCCATGAGCTGTTCTTTGAGATACCGGGACTTCTCGTGTTCTCCAGTGCCGCCGTTCTGCGTCCCCAGGGCTATCCTCGACGTCAACGCCTCCTGCAGGCGAATCACCTCATCCCTGTACTGATCGACCCGTTCATACACCTTTTTCAAAATATCGGACACCGCTATTCTCCTTTGTGAATTCAAGGCCCGAGAGGTTCGCAATCTCCCGCATGATTCGTTCGTAAGGCTCGGTCCCTCCCGCCCCCCAGTAGATCGCTTCCCCGAAGACGATCCGGACCGGTCTCGCGAACCGTCCCGGACCGTACCGGATCCCCGCGGGCACGCAAGGGACCTGCATGCGGCCGCAGATCATCCGTACCAGACCGCTGTGTCCCGGGCCCATCTTATCAGGATAATAAGTCCCCTCCGGGAAGATCACAATCCCCTCCCCCCTCCCCAGCAGATCCCAGAGGGACTTGATCGAGGCCCGGCTCCGCAGAGGCCGCTTTCGGTCGAGGGGTATCCCGCCCAGGGAGGTGATGAACCAGCGCGAGAGGCGAGTCTCGAAAAGCTCCTGCTTTGCCACATAGAACATCGGCCTCGGCACGGTCATGCCCAGGAGGGGCACGTCTTCCCACCTTTGGTGTTTGGGGAGGAGAAGAAAGGGTCCGCGGGTCGGAAGATGGTGCAGCCCTTCGCCTCGGACGCGAAAGAAGGGAGAAAGAACGATCCTGCCAGCCAGTCTGGTCAGCCAGAGTACAGGGGATTGCATGCGTCGATGCTCGATGCTCGAAACTGGATGCCCCGATGCTCGATGGTCAAAGCCGATGCCGATGTTCCGATACTGGAGTTCAGATCCACTACCTGTCCGGCAGCGAGGACCCGGCATCCGCCTATTCCACCGTCACACTCTTTGCGAGATTCCTGGGCTTGTCGATGTCCCTGTTCAGGAACCTGGCACAATAATAGGAAATCAACTGACAGGGGACAACCGTCAGGATGGGGTACAAGTACTCGAGTGTAGGGGGGACTTCCAGGACGTCGTCGGCGATCTCCCGGACCTTCTCGTCCCCCTCGGTCACAACGGCGATGACAGGGCCCCTGCGGCTCTTGATCTCCTGGATGTTGCTGATCATCTTTTCGTACATGGAATCCCTGGGAGCGAGGGCGACCGTCGGCATCAAGGGGTTGATGAGCGCGATGGGTCCGTGTTTCATCTCCCCGGCAGCGTAGCCTTCCGCATGGATATAGGATATCTCCTTGAGCTTCAGCGCCCCTTCCAGGGCTATGGGATACTGGTACTTCCTGCCCAGGAAGAGCCAGTTGCTGCAGTGGACATACTTCTCTGCGATCGCCTGGATGCGGTTGTCCTGGGAAAGCACCCTCCGGATCTGATCGGGCAGCGCCAAGAGGGCCTGGATGGCCTCGACCCCCTCGGTGAGGGAGAGGTTCTGGTGACGTCCCAGAAGCAGGGCAAGCAGCGTGAGGATGGTCAGCTGGGAGACGAAGATCTTGGTGGAGGCCACCCCGATCTCGGGGCCTGCATGGCAGTAGACGCCGGCGAGGGTCTCCCTGGATATGGAGCTTCCCACCACGTTCACGATTCCGAGGAGCTGGGCGCCCTTCCTGCGGGCCTCCCTGATGGCCGCCAGCGTGTCCGCGGTCTCGCCGGACTGGCTGATGGCGATGATAAACGTGTTGGGAGGGAAATTGAGCTTTCGGTACCGGAACTCCGAGGCGATCTCCACCTCCACATCGATCTCCGTCAACCGCTCGAAGACGTATCTACCCACGCATCCCGCATGGTACGAAGTGCCGCAGGCCACGATCACCAGATGGCGGCAATCCTTCAGACGGTCCCAGACGGGCATGATCCCGCCGAGCTTGGGAACCCCCTCCCCAAGCTCGAGCCTCCCGCGGATGGCGTTCAACACCGTCTCGGGCTGTTCATAGATCTCCTTGAGCATGAAATGGGGGAATCCGCTGAGCTCCGCATCCTCGGGCTGCCATTCCACGGTCTCGGCCGGGCGGGTCACGCTCTTCGCCTGCGCAGTGGATATGCTGTAGCCGTCGGCCGTAAGGACGGCCAGTTCATTGTCGTTCAGGTGAACCACCTGGTTGGTGTATCTCACCATGGCGGAGACATCGGAGGCTGCAAAGTTCCCGTCCTTTCCCACGCCGATGATGAGCGGGCTGCCCCGCCTTGCAATCACGATTTCATCCGGCCTCTTCCGGTGGATGACCGCGATCCCGAAGGTCCCCTCGACCTGCGACATGGTCTGTCTCACGGCTTCGCTGAGGTCCCCCTGGAAGTTGATACCGATCAGATGGGCCAGCACCTCCGTGTCGGTCTGTGACCTGAAGAGGACCCCGGACTTTTCCAACCGCTTCCGGATGCTGTGGTAGTTCTCGATGATCCCGTTGTGGATGACAAAGACATTCCCCCCCCCGTCCCGGTGCGGATGGGCGTTCTCCTCGCTGGGCTCGCCGTGGGTAGCCCAGCGGGTGTGTGCGATCCCGCAGGTCCCCGGAAAATCCATCCCGTGGACTTTTTTCTCCAGCTCGACGATCTTGCCGACCGCCCTGCAGAGATCGACCCGGTCCCGGCAGAGCACGGCCAGCCCGGCCGAGTCGTAACCGCGATACTCCAGGCGTTTGAGACCCTCGAGCAGGATGGGTTTTGCCTGGTCTTTTCCCACATAACAGATGATGCCGCACATGTTGGACCAACCTTTCTCTGAGAGATCATCGCCACGAAGACACGAAGACACGAAGAACCTGCGGCCACACGACTCTCTTCGTTATCGTTCGAGTTCATGGCCATGGAATTGAAATCGGATTCCCGTCTTTCACTTGGACATTGGATGTTGGACATTCTCTTGCTTCACTTGGATATTGGACATTCTGCATTGGACATTCTCTTGCTGGTTTCTTCGTTGCAGGTCCCTTGGATAGGCCGAAAAGCCCGTCGATCTCGCCACCAAGAGACAAAGAATCTCTTCCTGTGTCTTCGTGGCAGATCCTTCTTCTAGGAACCGAAATAGTTCTCCACCAAGCGTCTTGCAATATCCTTGGATCGAATTCCCAGCCTTTCCCCGTGAACGGCCAGGACCGACAGGCAGATGGCGTCCTCTTCTCCGGAATCCGGGATGGCATAGGCGCTTACCCAGTCGACGCGATACTGATCGGAGGGGTCGTTGATCGAACCGGTCTTTGCCCCGAGTTCCAGGTCCCTGAACTCGCTTTTCCGAAGGTGCTTTCTGAAGGCGGACCTGCATGTACCGGTCGCCACGGTCTCTTCCATGAGGATCTTCATCTTCCTGGCCGTGTCTTCGGTCACGGGGTTCGCCAGTTCCACGGGTGATGATCCGTAAGCGAGATTCCCCTCCCCATCTTCGATCTTCCGGATCACTATCGGTCCCATCATGGTCCCCCCATTCGCAACGGCCCCCGCCAGCATTGCGGCATGGAGCGGCGATATGAAGGTTCTCTTGTTGAAACCCGAAGCAACCTCGGCCAGCGCGAAGTCATCGGCGGGCACCTCCATGAGGCTGACCTCCAGGGGCAGATCGAAGGGGATGGGTCGGTTGAAGAAGAATCGATCGGCATATTCGGTCACAAGGGAGTAGCCGAGGTGGTATATGCCGATGCGGCCGAAGACGGGATTCACGGATGAGGAAAAGGCCTTGGTCAGTGAAATCCTCATACCCGAGGGCTTCTTCTCCGGCTTCAGCTGACTTCGGTACAGGGTGTATTTCCCCCCTCTGAAGACGAGGGAGGTGTCGGGCGTCATTCCACGGGCGTCGATGGCCGCAGCGGCCGAAACGATCTTGAAGAGGCTCGCGGCTGGATGGTCGGCCCTCAACCAGAGATTCCCATTCTCTCCATCCCTGTTCTCCCCATCCTTGCCGTTCCGATAGTCGGAGAACGCCAGCACCTCTCCGGTGGAAGGTCTCAAGACTACGGCAGAGGCCCTGACCGTAAGCGATTTGCGCAAGAGATCCTGAAGGTACCCCTGCAGGGGCGGCAGCAGGGTGGTCTCCACGCTGATCATGGAGCCGTTCCTCTGAAGTGTGTAGTTCCTGGCAGCCGGCCGTGACCCGATGTCCAAGTCCGCCAGCACCTGCGGCAGTTCCCCACGGGAGATCCTCACCGGCCTCTTTTCCGCCTCCTGCACCTTCCTTTCGGGTGGATGGGGGTTGAGGCTGAGGTGGGCGAAGATCCAGGAGCCGGTATAGCCCAGGATGCTGAACACGACCACGAGAAAACCGATCCAGACCCCGAAGAAAGGCAGCCTTTCACGCAGCGCGTTTCTTGTCTGAGCTCTTCGGAGGTCCTTTTGGAAATCTCGCCAGTTCGGGGGGTGGTTGCCGCCCCCGTTCATCTCGCGGCCCCCGGCAAGATCGTCTCCATGCCGGCCATGTAAGGCCGCAATGCATCAGGTATCGCAACACTGCCGTCCTTCTGCTGATAGTTCTCCAGTAGTGCCACTAGCGTCCTCCCCACTGCCAGTCCAGATCCGTTCAATGTGTGAATCAGTTCCGTACCGCTGCCCCCTTTTCTCTTGTACCGAATGGAGGCCCTGCGGGCCTGAAAATCGGTGAAGTTGCTGCAGGAAGAGATCTCCCGGTACAACTGCTGCCCTGGAAGCCAGACCTCAAGGTCATAGGTCTTGGCCGACGCAAACCCCAGATCACCGGTGCAGAGGGAGACCACGCGGTAAGGCAGTTGGAGGCGCCTGAGGATCTCCTCTGCGTTGCGCGTGAGCTTTTCCAACTCTTCTTCGCTTTCCCGAGGAGTGCTGAACTTCACGAGCTCGACCTTGTTGAACTGGTGCTGGCGGATGAGGCCCCTGGTATCCTTGCCATAGGAACCCGCCTCGGACCGAAAGCAGGGCGTATAGGCGACGTAGAGGATCGGGAGGCTTTCCTCGGCAAGGATCTCATCCCTGTGGATGTTGGTGACGGGGACTTCCGCCGTGGGGATGAGATAGAAATCCGCTCCCTCGACCTTGAACAGGTCTTGCGCAAACTTGGGCAACTGGCCCGTGCCGGTCATGGAGGCCGAGTTGACCAGGAACGGAGGCAAGACCTCCCTGTATCCATGCTCGCGTGTATGGATATCGAGCATGAAGTTGATCAGCGCCCGCTCCAGCATGGCGCCCGGACCCGAATACAGGGCGAACCTTGCTCCCGCGATCTTCGCCGCCCGGCTGAAATCGAGGATCCCGAGTCTCTCTCCGATCTCCCAATGGGGCAGAGGATCGAAATCCATCTTCCTGATTTCTCCCCAGGTACGAACGACCGGGTTCTCAGCGGCATCCGCACCCACGGGGACCGAAGGCAGGGGAATGTTCGGCAGGATCATCAGGAAAGGCTTGATCGCCTCATCCACCTGAACCAGTTCGACCTCCCTCTCCTTGATCTCCTGGGAGACCTTCTTCATATCCGAGATGAGCCCCGAGGCGTCCTCGCCTCTCTTCTTCATGAGGGCAATCTCTTCGGACACCTTGTTCCGTTGATGACGAAGCTCCTCGACCAAGGGGAGGATTTCACGCCTTCTCGTGTCGATCTTCTCAAACTCGGTCAGATCCAGCTCATACCTCCTGTTCCTGAGCATCTCTCGGACCGTATCCATATGGGATCTGACAAATCTGAGGTCGAGCATACCGTTCCTCACCTATAGCGTAGAGGGCCGCGGCGGGCCCCCTCGAGTCGTATTCTGAAGAGCTCTTTTTTTAAGAGGCTTTTAACAAAAGATCCAAAACCGGTCAAACTGAATAATCGCACATGCGGTCCAAGACTCGGAATAAAAAAGAAGATCTGCCATCAAGGCACCAAGACCAAAAGAACCAGGATTCTTGGTGTCCGATGTGTTAGTGGCAGCCAAATGAAGGAATAACCCCCTGGCATGCCAGTGGTATGAACAATGGCTATGCCGGTCGATTCGTGCCGGGAACACAAAAAAGGTTTCTCAATGGAGCGCCAAGTCGGTACGAGACCCCCCTTCCAGGGGGGCCTCATCAAACCACCCGTTTCCTGGTGGTATTGATCCTCCGCTCTCTGCTCTGGAGGACTTGGAGAGGTTCTACCATCCGGGGCGAAGATCAGTCGCGAAAATCCGAATCTCGAATATCGAAATTCGAAACAACCGAATTCAAATCCGAATGTCCAAAAAGAAACCGAAAAGGACCCTGAAACGTCATTGGGCTTGGTCATCTGAAATTGTTGAAGTGCCTATTGTATATACGCGATCGGCATAGTATGATTCTCCGCTATCGAGGGCGTAGTACCATAGGATCCATGCAAAAATCAGCAGAGTCAAAAATGGAAAAGAGGAATCCCTACTGGGATTTTTTCAGTTCTGTACGGCTGACCATCGCACTCTTGATCATCCTCGCCATAGCCTCCATAGCGGGGACCCTGATTCCGCAGGGGGAAGAGGCCGCGCACCTGGCTCATGAGATGAGCCCCGCGATGGTCCAGCTCTTCGATACCCTTCAGCTGTTCGATGTTTACCACTCCTTGTGGTTCCGAATCATCATTGCCGCCCTGGGGTTGAACCTCGTGATCTGCTCCATCGATCGCTTCCCCATGACTTGGAAACGGTTCAAGGGCCGTGCCGGGCTGGATCGGACCGCCGTGTTCAAGGATGTCCCCCCGGGCCAGGTCTTCACCCTGGCCGTTTCCAGGAGGGAGGCGGCAGGCCGGGTATCGGAATGGCTGCGCCGCCGTTATCGCAACGTCGGAACCCGAAGCGCAGAGAACGAAGAGGTCTTCTTTGTTGAAAAGGGGAGGACGTCCCATTTCGGCGTCTACCTCGTCCACTTGAGCGTGCTGCTGATCCTGCTCGGAGGAATGATCGGCTCCCTCCTGGGCTTCCAGGCCCATGTGAATATCCCGGAGGGGACGGCCATGGATACGGCCTTTCTCCGCAAGGGCGGCCACCCCGTAAACCTCGGATTCTCCGTTCTCTGCCGCGACTTCACGGTCGAGTTCTATGAGAACGGAGCCCCAAAGGAGTACAGGTCCGAACTGGCCTTCCAGGAGAACGGCCGTGTGGTCAAGGAGACCCCCATCCTCGTGAACCATCCTGTCACCTTTCGGGGCATCACCTTTTATCAATCCAGCTACGGCGCCACGGCGGGAGACAAGATCATCCTCCGGATCAGCAGGGAGGGAAGCGGCTCACAAGGATCCGTGGTGGAGGCCAAAAAGGGGGAGCCTTTCCAGCTTCCCGACCGGGACGGGACCGCTGTGGTCAGCGATGTGCGAGGGGACCTGATGAGGTTGGGCCCGGCGGCGCAGATCCAGGTCACGCCTCGATCGGGGGACCCGGTCTCTTTCTGGGTCTTCCTCAAACACGACCTGATCAAGGAGAGGGTCCCCGGTCTCTTTGAGAAATCTCCGCGGTTCAACTACCGGGCATATGCACCTTATTCCTTTTTTATGCAGGATGCGGAGACCAAGTACTACACCGGCCTTCAGGTGAACAGGGATCCCGGGGTCCCGCTTGTCTGGACGGGTTTCATCATGATGGTGTTCGGCTTTTTCGTCACGTTCTTCTATTCCCACCAGCGGATCTGGGTGCGTGTTTCAGATAAGAAGGGCAAGGCGAACGTGAGCGTGGTCGGGAGATCGAACAAGAATCCGGCCGCCATCGAAAGAGAGATCGAGCGAGTCACAGAAGGTTTACGGAATCTGGCGAAATAGAGGGATCCATGTCAGACGCAGAACTCCTCAGCTACATTACTTTCGTTTACTTCTTTGCGTTCCTGGCCTATCTCATGATGATGGTGATGGGCCGGGAGGTCTTCGGACGGGTGGCGACCCTGATCGCCCTGGCGGGGCTGATCGGCCACACGGCGGGGCTGGTCTACCGTTGGGTGGAGTCCTACCGGCTCGGCATCGGCCACGCCCCCCTCTCGAATCTCTACGAGTCGCTGATCTTTTTTGCCTGGTCCATTCTTCTGCTCTACCTCCTCATGGAATGGCGCACCAAGAACAAGACAGTGGGCGCCTTCATAACACCGATTGCGTTCCTGGCCATGGCGTACGCCTCCTACTCCCCCAACATCAGCAGCCGCATCCAGCCCCTGGTCCCCGCCCTCAAGAGCAACTGGCTGATCGCCCACGTGCTGACCTGTTTCCTGGGATACGCGGCCTTTGCCCTCGCGTTCTGTCTCAGCCTGATGTACTTCTTCAAACGCATGGACAGACCCGAGGGGAAGAGCAATTTCGTCCGGCTCATCCCCCGGACGTCCATCCTCGACGACCTGAACTACCAGATGGTGGCGATCGGTTTCCTCCTCCTCACCCTCGGGATCATCACCGGCTCGGTCTGGGCCCACTCCGCATGGGGCAGCTACTGGAGCTGGGACCCCAAAGAGACCTGGTCCCTGATCACGTGGCTTGTCTATGCAGCCTTTCTCCATTCCCGGATGGTCAGGGGCTGGCGGGGGAAGAGGCTGGCCATCCTGTCGATCGTAGGCTTCTCCTGCGTGCTGTTCACCTACTTCGGCGTCAATTATCTTGCCGGGCTGCACAGCTACGCAACGTAACCATTGACCATTGATCATTTAGCATCTTTCATTGATCATTCAGGATCCGGTACCTATTCGGCATCGCCCCTTTTGAGAGTGGTCGTCGGTCCATTTGTCCCCTGTCATTGGCCCTTGTGAATACCTTTCGTAACATGGGTGGAGCGCAGCGAAACCCATCGACTCCGGACAAGAACCTCAAGACCGACGGGTTTCGCTGCGCTCCACCCATCCTACATGACTCAGATGAAAAATGATCCGCGGCCAAATGACCAATGATCAATAAGATAAATGAATACGAATATCAGCAGAGCAGCCAATATTTCGCCCAGGTGGCCGAGGGGATGGAGGAGCTCGGCGCAGAGGAGCTGTCCTCGCTGAATGCCCGGAACGTAACCCCCGTCTACCGGGGTATCCGGTTCCAGGCCGACCCTGCAACCCTGTACACGGTCAACTACACCTCACGCCTCGTCTCCAGGGTGCTCGCGCCCCTTGCCGTCTTCAACTGCCATTCCCACGAATACCTCTACAGAACGGCCAGGAAGATGGCGTGGTCCGATTTCTTTACGGTGGATCACTCCTTTGCCGTCTTCGCAAACGTCGCCAACAGCAAGATCCGCCATTCCCAGTATGCGGCTCAGCGCCTGAAGGATGGAGTGGTCGACTACTTCTATGAAAAGGGGGGCAGGAGACCCTCGGTCAACAAGACCGACCCGGATCTGTGGATCGGTCTCCACATCGAGAACAACCGTGCGACCCTGAGCCTCGATACCTCGGGCGGCCCCCTCCACCGGAGGGGGTACCGGGAGAAGACCCTGTCCACGGTGATGCAGGAGACCCTTGCCGCCGCGGTCGTCCGGCTCTGTTCATGGGACGGCTCGGTCCCACTTTACGATCCGATGTGCGGCGCCGGCACGCTCCTGAGTGAAGCACTCATGCGCTACTGCCGAATCCCCGCCGGTTATCTCAGGAGGCGCTTCGGCTTCGAATTCCTGCCCGATTTCGACGCCCCCCTGTGGAAGGGCATTCGGAAGCGAACGGACGGCCTGATTCGGGGTCTCCCGGAGGGTCTGATTGCGGGCAGCGATCTCTCCCCCAGGGCCATCCAGATCTCCAGGACCAATCTCGCGAAACTGCCCCATGGAGACAAGGTCGCCCTCCGGGCAAGCGATTTCCGGGATCTCCGAAACATGGGGAACAGGATAATCGTAAGCGATCCTCCGTATGGAGTTCGAACCGAGGGTCGCGAAGGGCTGCCGGAGCTCTACAAGCGTTTGGGGGACTTTCTGAAAAAGGAGTGCCGCGGCTCGACGGCATTCATCTATTTCGGGGACCGGGAGTTCATCAAACACCTCGGCCTGAAACCCTCGCGGAAGATCCCTCTCCATGCGGGGGGGCTGGACGGCAGACTGGTGAAATATGACCTTTACTGAGCAGGAGAAGACCTGCCACCAAGGCACGAAGACACAAGGAACTCCAGGCACTCTCTCCTTTGTGCCTTTGTAGTCTTTGTGGCGAAAGGCGTCGAATTATGGTCTGTACTGAGGAGGAAGAATGGGGTATTGGAATGGTGGAATGATGGAATATCGGGTCAGGCTTCCATCCTTTACCCAACATTCCAACCTTCCATGATTCCACCACTCCGGGGGCTCTCCATGCAGTTGCCCGATGCCGATGAACTCAGGAGACTGGCCGAGGAGCTGATGGGCCGGGAGACGACCATGACGATCTCCACCGCCCGTGAAGACGCGCCCTGGGCCGCCCCCGTCTATTACGTCCACCGCAAATCCAGCTTCTACTTCTTCTCGGACCCTTCTTCACGCCACATTCAGGAGGCCATGGAGAGCGGAAAGGCCTCGGCTGCCATCTTCCATCAGGCAAGCCACACCTGGAAGGAGATCAGGGGCATCCAGATGTCCGGATCAATCGTCCATCTGGGGGCGGGTCTGGAGGCGATACGGGCCACCCGCGCCTATCTCCAGAAGTTCCCCTTCACCCGCGATTTCTTCGATTCGGCCCAGGTCGATCTCGATGCCTTTGTCAGGAAGTTCAAGGTGCGGCTCTATGCCTTCCGCCCGACCGTCATGCTCTACCAGGACAACCGGATCCGGTTCAGCTTCAGGGAGGAGGTCCCGCTGGACTGAATGTAAGTTGGAGGTTGGAGGCAAGGAAAAGCAGTTGTCTCAGACCTCCGGTCGAGCGCAGCGCAACGCTCCTCCAACCTCAAACGTTCTCGGTTTTCGCCTCAACACTCCATTTCCCCACTCTCACAGCCCCACCTGCACCCGGTAGGTGAGCTTCACGTCGCCTTTTGGAGGGACCTTCACGTCAAATCGAATCGTGAAGGCATCGGCCTTCTTGAAGGGATGGCTGTTGGAGACCATCTTCCAGTTCCCGGAGAGGGGCTCGATCACCCCCACGCTCACCTCTGTTTCCTTGTGGTTCTTCAGGGTGATCTCCCACTCGGTCTCGTGGAGCCTCGATGAGATCTGCCGAAAATCGATCTGTACCCGCGTCGCGGTAATCTCCCTTGTCTCTCCGACCTGCAGCCTTACATCCTCATTCACCGGCGCATGATCGATCCTGTCCTCGCCGATGAATACCCGGTCTCCCTCACCGTCCGTCCTGTAAAGGCGGACGACCCCGGCAGGCAGGACCACCCCCAGATGGTTCTCCTTGGTGTTCTTGAAGACCATGGAGACGGTGACGGGTTGCGCCACGGGTTCCTCCACGGATCTTCGCACCCCCGCCATCCTCGCGCCGTGTACCACGAATTCCTTGCGTACCCCGACGCCCCGGGCATCGAGGAGGTGGATCTGCTTGGCCTCATGGTCTTCGAGGGTGGTCTTCCGCTGGAGGTCATAGACATGGTACTCGAAAAGCGGGCTTTCCTGCAGCTGCGGGGCCGGGGGGGCTTCGGCCGTCCTCATGGCTGATGCCTGCAGGACCGCCGCATTCCTCCCATCTTGGACGCGGTGAACGTCTCCTGCAATCAGCTTCAGCTCCGCATCCCTGTATGCGGCTCCGCTCCTGTTGTCGATGTTGACCCATGCCGAGAGCTGGGAAGAGGTCTCTGCGGAATCGATCAGCAGGATGTAATCCGCGCTCCAGTTCATTCCGGTGGTGAGGTAGGAGACCTCCAGCTCCACCGGCTCCCTGGAGCGGTTGGAGTACTTCCAGGCCAGGGTGGGCCTGGCGACCAGGTCCCCGGGGAGGCTGGGAAGCACCCTGTAACCGGGATGGCCCAGGTAGATCTCCCCCCCAATTTCGAGGATCTGATCCTGGTTGTTGCTCAGAAGGGTCGCCTCCACCTCCTCCTTGCGATCGTGCGCTTCATTCCAGGTTACGATCTTGATCTTCCTCCCCACGTACATGTCCAGCAGTTTCTTCGGATCCAGGAGGTCGTACTCGTAGCTCTGCTCCAGGACCGAGAAACCATCCGCTCCTTTCAGCGACGACGTATGGACCGTGGCGGGGAGGATCCGGGGTGCGACATCCATGAACCTGAGCTCCCCCTCCCCTGCCGGGAGCGCGATCCTTCGCGTCTCCTTGATCAGGCCCAGATTGCTGTTGTAGACGCTCACCTGCACCCGCGTACGATCCTTGAGATCGCTGGTCGTAACGGTCTGGGCATGGAGGGCGGAGGCAAGGATCGCCTGCACCAGCAGACAGGAGAGGCATGCGAAGATCTTCATGGGGGGACCTCGTAACGGAAGAAAACGGTTCGGGGTTCAGCGTTCAGGATGAACGGCAAAAGGACGTCCGCCTCCTCCATCCATCTTGTGCAGGAGCAAGCTCCTCGCTACGATTTATTCCATGTAGGGGCACTCTCCCGATTGCGATCCATTCCATCCATCTTCTGTAGGAGCAAGCTCCTGCTTGCGATTCATTCCATCCATCTTCTGTAGGAGCAAGCTCCTGCTTGCGATCCATTCGCCTCCGGGAAGATCGCAAGCGGGGAGCTTGCTCCTACAGAAGAAGCTGCCCGGCTGGACACTGAACCTCACAGTTGCATAAAACAAGGGCAATGTCGTCTTCGCAAATGGGGAGGCTACATGAATTGTGGAGGAATATTGTCAGCAATGAATACCGAGCATTGCCCCTCTCGGTCTCGCTGCCAGTGAATTCCGAAGGTACCCGAATTTGTGCAACGCTAGGGTGAACCCTCCTCAATCCACAAACACCGGCTCCCGCATGATCAGACGTATCGCCTCTCGGGCCGCCTCCGCCAGCGCAGGATGGGACTGTTCCAGGTTGGCGACCTGCCTGAGATGATCCGCCGTCCTCATCACCAGGGAGGCCATATCGCCCTCATCCACAGGAATGAAGGACATCACCTCCTCCCACGGGAGACGTCTTGCCCACAGGTACAGGGCCGCAGCAGGCCAGAACAGGACCTGCGGATCCTCAAAGGCCCTTCTCACCATGAGGAGCCGGATCTCCTCGATGAGACCAACCATCCGGTGGTAAGCGCTTTCCAGGACCTCCAGGCTTTCCGGAGCGCCGATGCGGATCTCCACCTCCTGAAACCGGTCCCAGACGAACGGAGCGATGCAGCCGGCCATCACCTCCGGACCGATGGACTCGAACGCGCCCTTTCTGATGGCCTCGGCAATCAAGAGGGGGTGGTCGAGTCTCAGCTTGGACGCCCATACTCCGTCCGCCGTCAGGTGGTGCTGTTCATCGATGAACCCGGTCTCCCGGAGGAACCTGATGTGCCGTTTGAAACTGAGCCACAGCCCTCCCGGCAGCTCCTCCAGGTTGGGGATGAGGGATCGGAACCTCCCCAGGAGTTTGCGTACATCGCCCCTGCCCCCATCGATGCACATCCGCAGACGCTCACATTCCTCGCAGACCATTTCCGAAAGGGCACTCCGGATCTCGCCCCGCTCATCCCCGGGCCCGCCCCTCCCTTCGGCCTCGATCTCGATAGGACGAAGCCCTTTTCCGGGGATCGAGGCAAGGAGGGGCTGCAGATGCTCCACCACATGGGGCTCGGGGAGATCGACTTTGTGGTCCAGGACCGCCTTGATCTGGTGAATGTCCACCTTCTTGAGGACGATCCTCCCCCTGCGCACCTTCAAGAGCCTCTTGATGTTGTGCGCCCCGCAGATCAGCCTTCCCTGATCCATGAAGGTGTGAAACACGATGTAGACGATCCCGTTCTTGTGGAGGATCAGTCTCCCGGGAGTCAGCACCTCCCTGTAGACCTGCGCAAGCCTGTTCAGCCGCGCTTCCCGGGCGGTCCGCTTTGCAGCGCGCTGGAGCTCCGTCCTCATCTGCACAAGCTCAAGCACCTGATAAGGGTCGTCCGTGTCGCACCGTCCCCCGGAGAGGATTCCGCTGAACTCCGCCAGCATCCGTTCCCACTCGGTCTGCAGGGGCGAGGCTTTTCTCTTCTGCTGGAAGGATGCGAAGGACCGCTCCAGGAGATTGTGCACCTCCGGCGGGGAATGGGAGAGGAGCAGGTTCAGCGCCATGGAGAAATTGATGTGGATCCGGCTCTCCAGAGGCTCCGGCTGAGAACCCTTGAGCCGGTAGATGAGCCGGGGGTCCTGGTGGACGCCGGGCAGGATGACCGCGAATCCGATGTTGTCCTTCCCCCGCCTGCCCGCCCGCCCGGTCATCTGCTGAAGCTCCGTGGCCGTGAGGTCGGCGAATTCACGACCGGTGAAACGGTCGCTCTGAACCAGGACGACCGTCCGCGCAGGAAAGTTGACCCCTGCGGCCACGGTGGAGGTCGAGAAGATCGCATCCAGGTAGCCCTTGTTCATCATCTCTTCTACGAGCACTTTCCAGTAGGGCAGCTGCCCGGCGTGGTGGGACCCCACCATGCAGGACAAGAGGGGTCTGATCTGACGGTTTCTTTCCAGGTGAGGATATCGCTGCAGGAAACTCTTCACCTCCCGCCTCAGCCGCTCCTTGACCTCATAGGGCTTGTCCGCGGGGAAGCAGGTGAATACGGCCCTGTCGCAGTCCACCCTCGATTTCAGGAAGAAGATGGCGGGCAGCAGATCGAAGGCGCGGAGGCATTGGATGATCTCGCCGAATCCCGTTCTTCTCCCCCTCTCCATGTACTCGGGAGACTCGACCAGCTTCCGCACCTTCGGCATCAACCCCTTCCGTCCGCCGAGGGGGGTAATGAGCCCGTCCGGGAAGAGGAAGAGCATCTCGAGCGGCACGGGCCTGTCCATGGACCGCACCACCTGAACCCTGGTGGAGCGGTTCTGATCGAGCCACTCGGCGATCTCCTCTGCATTGGATATGGTGGCCGAGAGGAGCAGCAGTCGCACCCGGGGAGGAAGGTAGATCAGCGTCTCTTCCCAGACGACCCCCCTGTCCGGATCGCTCAGGTAGTGGGCCTCGTCCAGGATGACCAGATCCGCCTGGAGGTCTCTCCCCTGCTGCATGGAATCGTAGAGTTGGTTCCGGAGGATCTCAGTGGTGCCCACAAGGATGGGCGCGGTCGGGTTCTCCTTCCGGTCCCCGGTAAGGATCCCGCACTGTTCCTTGCCGAACTCCTGGGAGAAATCCCTGTAGATGGAATTGGAAAGGGCCTTCAAAGGCGAGGCATACCAGGCCTTCAACCCTTTCGACAGGAAGCGGGTGATGGCCTGGGAGGCTATCCAGGTCTTTCCCGAACCGGTGGGCGCGCTGACGAGGACGTCGGACTCCTCCAGTTTCTCCAGGGCCTCGAGCTGAAACGGATCCGGGGCAAAAGGCCGCGCCTCCGGGACGCCGATCTTCTTGAAGGTCTTCTTGAGCAGCGGATCGACCTTGGGGTCCTCGCAGAGTCCCCTCCTGCCGGTCCGGGGGAGGGCGGCATGTTTCTTTCGTGCGGGTCGGCGGTAGTACCGTATTCTATCCGGCATCAGGTCCTTCTGCCACGGAGACTGGGGAATGTCCGACGTGGAATGACCAGTGTCCAGTTTCCAGGTGAAACGGAAGATTCCTCAGGGCGGTTGAATCCGCCGCAGATAGGGTTCGACTTCCTCATTTCCATGAGCATTGGAATTCTACATCCTACATTCTTTGGTGTCTTCGCGGCGATCTTCTTTCTCGTCAACAGCTGAGGCCGAGCAAATGGGCGGCCACGGTGTCCATGTCCTTCAGGTAACCGGCCTGCGCCTTTGCAGGTTGCAGCGATTCCAGCATCGGGACCATGCCTTCCATGCAGGGATCGCAACCGCACGCGATCTTGACCCCATTCATGTAGACCTTCTCGATCACATCCCTCGCGAAGAGCCGGGCCGCCGCATTCATGTACTCCCGGTCCCTGCCGTCCCCGAGACGGGCAACCTTTTCGCAGAAGGCCTCCCCCACTTCCGCCCAGGTCATCATGTCCGCAAGGAGGAAGAGGACGTGCTGCGATCTGCTCAGCTTGGCGGCCCTGACCCTGGAGATCGTCTCGTTGACGACGCGGACAGCGGCGGAAACCGCTTTGGCGCCCGAGTCAGCCGGCATGGCATCCAGGGATCCCGCCATCTTGCCGTAATACGCCCCCTTGGAGCGGACGGTCTCCCTCATGCGGAACATGGCGATGATATTTCGCTGGATCTCGCTCGTGCCCTCGAAGATGGTGGTGATCTTGATGTCCCGCTTGATCTTTTCCACCTCGTATTCCCTGGTGTACCCATATCCCCCAAGGGCCTGGATGGCATCGTTGGCCGCCGCGTCCCCGGCCTCGGTGGCAAAGTACTTTGCGATCGACCCTTCCACCTGGAGATCCTCCTCTCCCGAGTCGATCCTCCTCGCCGTCTTCTCGACATAGGCCCTGGCCGCCTCGAGCCGAACGGCGTTGGGCACCAGCAGCCGATGGGTATACCCCTGCTTCTCACAGAGCGGTGAACCGAACTGGACCCTGACCTTGGAATAGGAGACCGCCTTCTCGAGTGCGGCCACACCGGCCCCCAGTCCGAAGGTAGCCACCATCAGCCGGGTATACCCGAACACCTCGTTTGCCTGCTTCAGCCCCTGCCCTTCCACGCCGCCGATCAGATTCTCGACGGGGACGTACAGGTCCTCCAGGACCAGAGGGCAGGTGTCCGAAGCCCTGATCCCATGCTTGTCCTCGTGTTTTCCGGGTTTCAACCCTTCGGCCCCGGGCTCCACCACGAAGAAGGAGGGTCCGTCGGGTGCGTCGGCGAGGATCGTGTAGAGATCCGCGACCCCGCCGTTGGTAATGAACTGCTTCTGCCCGTTGATCCGGTACCCGCGGACCCTCCCCGCATCGTCGAGGATCCTTTCCGCTTTGGTCTTGAGCGCCTGGACATTGGACCCGGCCTCAGGTTCGGTCACGCCGTATGCCACGATGAGCCCCTGCTCCGCGATCTTTCGAATGTACCTCTCCTTCTGCTCGGGCCTGGCGCCCACCCTGAGTGGATCCATACCCAGGCAGATGGCCAGGAAAGAGGTGGCGATGGCGAGGTCCATCTTGGCCATCCGCTCCGACACGACTGCGATTTCGGTCGCCCCCGCACCCAGTCCTCCATATTCTTCCGGAATGAAGATCAGGTGCAGGGCGATCTCCGGGCTCAACATGAACCGGATCAGGTCGAGGGGGAATTCGCCTCTGCCGTCCATTTCCAGCTTGACGGGAAGGGTGACTCTCTCCTTTTCCAGCTTTGCGATCGTCTCGAGAACCATGGAAAGGACTTCCGGGTCCATCTTCGCAGTACCTGTCATGCAGTTCACTCCTTGGTAAGTCGTTCGTGGTTGGTGATTTATGACCAACGAGGGACAAAGGACAAACCGGGAAGGGCTCTTCTCAGAACTCAATCCCCTTCTGGCCCTTGATTCCCTTCTTGAAGGGATGCTTGACCTCCTTCATCTCCGTCACCAGATCGGCCCGTTCGATCAGCTCGGGACGGGCGTTCCTCCCGGTCAGCACCAGGTGAAGCGAAGGGGGCTTCTTCTCCAGCGCATCGAGGAGATCGTTCAGGGGCAGGAGACCATAATCCACTACGTAATTGATCTCGTCCAGGATAATCATCTGAAACGCCCCGGAGCTCATCTTCTCCAGGAATGAGTCCCACGCATGCCGGATCGCCCTCAGGTCCTCTTCACCGGGCCCCTTCCGGTCGAACCGAATGAACCCCTTGCCCATGGGTACAATCTGCAGATAGGGGGAAAGCTTCCGGGCGCTGTCCAGCTCCCCGTAATGCCTGCCCCCCTTGATGAACTGGATCATGAGGACCTTGAGTCTATGACCGGCCGCCCGGAAGGCCATTCCCATGGCCGCCGTGGTCTTTCCTTTTCCGGATCCTGTAAAGACGATGATCAACCCTTTCGTCTTCTCGTCTGGTTCCATTTTGCTTTCCAGGGGGTTCGATGATGTTGCGGAACGGCCGCAGAGAGACACTCCCCCTCTGCGGCCTCTGTGAGCATGCACAATGCCGGTTACTCCTTGATCAGGCTGAGCCGATTCTGGTGGTAGGCATTCCTGAGTGCGATATAGGGGTCGATTGCGGCCCTCTTCAAAGCCTCATACTCCCCGATTCTCAGGGACGTTTCGTTTACGGTCGAATACGTGCGTATCCCCGCATTGTACCACACATCGGAGATCAGGTAATTCAAAGGGTTGAGGAACCCGTCTCCCGCCATTCCGACGCTGTCCCGGGCCGTGGAGGGGCCGAGGATCGGCCAGACGATGTAAAAACCGGGTCCGACGCCATACCGTCCGAGGGTCTGTCCGAGGTCTTCGTTCTGCCTCTTCAGCTTGACTTCATCCGGGAGGACATCCAGGAAACCGCCGACCCCGAACACGGTATTCACCATGAAGAAACCGAGTTCGTTCGCAGCGCCGTCGACCTTCCCCTGCAGCAGGCAGTTCACGAAACGGATCGGGAAGGCGAGGTTATAGAAGAAGTTCCTCACCCCGACCCTGGCAGGTTCGGGCACCACTGCCTTGTACCCTCTTGCCACAGGCTTCAGGAACCAGAAATAGAGCCGGTCGTTGAACTGGAAGAAGAAGCGGTTCACAGGCTCCAGCACATCCGACAGCTCCTCCGGCTCTGAGTCGAACGGCTCCACGCCTAGCGGGGTCCCCGGAGACACAGGGGACTGTGCCAGGATCAGGTCGCGTCCGTCCGAGACCGCGGTTGGGCCCGCGATCCGGATCAGGGGCGAGATCGGTCCCGGATCTTTATAGGCAGAGGATCCGGGAGACGACTGTCTCAGGACACCTCCCTCAAAGGCAAGGCCCGCCGAGAGCGGCACAACCAGAACGCAAAGGCTCAACCCCAGAATCAGCGGAGCGTGACGCTTCATCATGTAACCATAACCCCCTTTTGATCTCAACGGCGCAAACCGGGTTCTCTGAGCCCGGTCAGAGACAAAGGGCCCTGCCCTTTCGGCCCGACCGGAGTAATGGAGTGGTGGAGGGTTTGGGGAGAGGGAGAAATCCCAAAGGATTCAATTCCCTTCCGCCACCTTCCGCTCCAGGAGCTTCACGAGTTCCTGATAAGACGATTTCGCGAGGATCCCGGAAAACTGGACCCTGTAGTTGTTGACGAGGCTCACCCCGGCGATACTGATATCGTAGACCCGCCAGTCGTTATCCTTTTTTCTCAATCGGTACTTGACGGGCACCTCGGCGTTCTGCGTGGTCACGATCTTCACATCCACCTCGGCATAATCCCCGTCCTGGTTCTCGCCCAGGTAGAATACCTTCTCGCCCGCATACCCCTCCACCCTGTCGAGGTACGTCCTCTCGAGAAGATCCCCGAAAAGCGCAACGAATCTCTTCTTCTCCTCCGGGGTTCTCGCCGCCCAGTGGGTACCCAGGGAGCGGCGGGCCATCTCTTCCCAGTCGAACCGTTCGTCCACCGCCTTCCGGATCAACTTCCTCCTTTCCTCGGCCTTGGCCGGGCTCTTCAGATCCCGGTTCGTGACAATCGAAAGGATCTTGTTCGTGGTCTCCTTGATCTTCACCGTCGGCTCTCCGGCCATTGCCCTCTCATGGGAGAAGGCAATCAGGAAAAGGAGCAGGATCGCTCCCATAATGCTGCATAGTATTCTCATTCTGCCTCCAACTCGCTGGAAGATCCGAAGATCGAAATCCGAAACTCGAAAGGGGGAACAGCTGAAACACCGGCTGAGCTGCGGCATCAGATCTTCCCAAAGACATAGTTCGATATCACCTGCTCGAAATCCACCGGCGGTTGGGTCTCCCGGATCCGGTCCCCCTGCGCCAGGAGGTCGTCGGATGCCCCCGGGGTGATCTCGACATATTTTTCCCCGATCAGTCCCCGCGTCTTGATGGCTGCGATGGCGTCTTCCTGCACCTTGACCTGGTAGGGAAGGCTCATCACCACCCTGGCTTGGTACTCCTGCAGGCTGATCTCCTTTACGCGCCCGACCTGCACCCCGGCAATGGCCACGCTCGACCCGCTCCTGAGCCCGCCGGTGTTGGAGAACAGGCCATACACCTCATACCCTTCGGTCCCCAGAAGTTCCATCCTGCCCAGGCGGATGGATAGATACCCCAGGCAGACGATGCCCGCAATCAAAAAAAGCCCTACGGTCAGCTCCAAATCGAATCTTCTCATCTCCTTGCGTCTCCTTGATCCCGCCCGAGATTCAGCTGAGGTGGATCTCCTTCCTCCGCCGGTACTTCTCGATGATCTCGAGATGGCATTCGTCCTCGTCCAGTCCCTCTCCGGCGCAGAGAAACGGCTTTACGAGCGGATCTTCCGAGTTCACGATCTCCTCCGGCGTCCCCAGGAAAACGACCACTCCCTCGTGCAGCATCGCGACCTTGTCCACGATTTCGAGCACCCTGGGGATCTCGTGGGTGACGATAATGCCCGTAAACTTCAGATTCCGGTGACAGGACTGGATGAGGTTCAGGATGGTCCTGCCGGTGATGGGGTCGAGGCCGGTGGTAGGCTCGTCAAAGAGCATGATCTCCGGCTGTTCGATCAGGGCCCTTGCCAGGGAGGCCCTCTTGACCATGCCGCCGCTGATCTGGGACGGGAATTTGTCTTCCGAACCGGTCAGACCCACCTGCTCCAGCTGTGAATTCACCCGCCCTCTCAGCTCTTCTTCACCCATTCTTGCCTTTTCCCTCAGGGGAAAGGCCACGTTGTCAAATATAGTCATGGAGTCGAACAATGCACCGCTCTGGAAGAGAAACCCGAGCCTCGCACGCAGCTCGGAGAGTCGTCTCCCCTTCAGCGCGCAGATGTCCATGCCGTCCACGAGGACGCGCCCCTTGTCAGGTCTCATGAGGCCGGCCACGTGCTTCAGGAGAACGCTCTTGCCATATCCGCTGCGGCCGATGAGGGCGAGGATCTCCCCTTTCTTCACTTCGAAGGAGATCCCCTTCAGCACCCTGGTGCCGTCAAAGGATTTGTGGATGTCTTCCAATCGGATCATTCAAGCACCAATACAAAAGGCACGCGTGAAACGTCACAGGTGACAGGTAACACGGCGGACCCGAGCCGCTCTTCGTGTTACGTTCCACGTGTTCCGCGTTCCTTTGCGCTTACGTTCGACGAGTGACCTGGTACGATCGTGTTGCCTTCCACGTGTTCCCTGTTACGATCCCCTATGCTGGATCCCTTCAAAAGAGCAGGTGAGTGGAGGTGATGAAATAATCCCACACCAGAATCAGCACAGAGGAAAGAACCACCGCCTGCGTGGTGGACTTGCTCACCCCCTCAGCCCCGAACCCCGTGTAAAAACCCGTATAGTACCCCTTGAAACAGCATACCCACGCGATGATGATGCCGAAATTGAAGGACTTGAAAATCCCCTCCACAATGTCCTTCATCTGCACATAGCTGATCATCTCACCGAAATAGACCCCGGACCCGACCCCGAGGAGCCGCACCCCGATGAGATAGCCCCCGAATATCCCCACCACGTCGAAGATCGCCGTCAGCAGGGGCAGGGAGATGATCGCCGCCAGGAAGTTGGGGGCGATCAGATACCTGTAGGGGTTGAGCCCCATGAGCTGCAGGGCATCGATCTGCTCGCTGATCCGCATGATCCCGATCTCGGCGGTGACCGAGGATCCCGCCCTGCCGGTGACCATGAGCGCGGAGATCACGGGGCCCATCTCCTTGATCAGGGACAGACCGACCATCGGCCCCAGGAACGCCTCTGAGCCGAAGCGTGTGAGGGTATTGTACCCCTGATAACCCAGGACCATGCCGGTAAAGGCCCCTGTCAAAAAGATCACGGAGATGGACTGAAAGCCGATGAACTGGACCTGTTTGACGACCAGTGAGAATTTGACGGGGGGCGTCACGGAATAGATGAACATCCTTGCAAGAAAGATCCCCATCCTGCCCATTCTGAGGATGAGCCTGATCCCTTCCGCCCCGAACATCCTGGCGACCCGTTCCGCCCAGTTCATATTCGCCTTGGCCAAAGACGTCCTCCCGCACCGAAGCTCACCGTCGGATCCACTCTTCCCTCACGGATAGCGTGATATACGTGGGGGACTTAACGCCGTTTGTTCTTCCATTAACATGAACCCTATACGTTGACAACTGCAAAAGCGGTGCCTGACTCGGTGTAAAAAAGGCACTTTTTGGGAGCCTCTTCGCAGGTTTATGGGGTGACTTACCGGCGGCCATAAGATATGCTGGGGCCGATTTCCGACGCAGACAATCCGAAGACAAACCCAAAGAACGAGAGAAGGCGCTGTATTTCGGCCGCATCGATGAGCAAACCAAGGCGCAAACCGGGCAAATGCATGAGCAACCGCCTCCTGAAGCTGGGGGGTTTTGTTCTTCTCCTCTCGTTGGTCGGAGCGGCTCTCTTCATCTGGTATCTCTCCCATGAGGTTCAAAAGCGGTTCTCGGGTAGGCGCTGGTCCATCCCTTCCAGGGTGCTGTCGGACACGGCCATGTTTTATCCGGGCCAGGACTTCTCCAGGGTTCGGCTCGAGGCCAAGCTTGCCCGCCTCGGCTACAGACCGGTCTCTCATGAGCCCAGCCGAAAGGGGGAGATTCGATCGGTCGGATCCCTCCTGGAGATCTATCTGAGAGACCTGAACACCCCTCACCAGTCCAGGGGCGGATTCCCGCTTCAAATCCGGTTTCAGGGCGACACGGTCGAGTCCATCACCCGCGCCGACACCGGGGATGCCGTTCCCCTCCTGGAGCTGGAACCGGAAGAGCTGATGCTCTTCTTTGGTCGTGAAAGAGAGGAGCGGAGGCTCGTCTCCCTCGACGACGTCCCGGAGCACATGATCCATGCGGTGCTGGCGGCGGAGGACGCGCGTTTCTTCCAACACCCCGGAATGGATCCCCTCGGAATCATCCGGGCCTTCGCAAGCAATCTCCGCCACGGGGCCGTCAGAGAGGGCGGCTCCACCATCACCCAGCAGCTTGCCAAGAACTACTTTCTTACCCACAGGAGGACGCTCTCCCGCAAGCTGAAGGAGCTGATGATCTCCCTGGCCATGGAGGCGAAGTACTCCAAGAGGGAGATCCTGGAGATCTATCTCAACGAGATATACCTCGGCAACAAGGGGTCGGTCTCCGTAAACGGGGTTGGAGAGGCATCCTTCTTCTATTTCGGAAAACCCGTAAACGACCTCTCCCTGGCTGAGGCCGCAGTCATCGCCGGGCTGATCAAGGCGCCGAATCATTATTCTCCTTTTGCGGACAAGGAGCGCTCCCTCCAGAGAAGAAATATCGTACTCCACAACATGTTCTCCCACGGCTGGATCTCCAGGCACGATCTCGACTCCGCCCTTGCACAACCGGTCAGACCCGTCGAATACGAGACCTATGCCAAACGTGCGCCCTACTTCATGGATTATCTCTCGCAGCAGCTGCAGACACTCTACTCCCCGGAAGCGCTCTCGTCCCTGGGCCTGTCCATCTACACCAGTCTGGACCCTGAGGTCCAGAGGGCGGCCGAGGAGGCCCTGCAAAAGGGGCTCACCCGGCTGGAGAAGGCCAATCCGGCCCTCCGAAGGCAAGGGCCGGAAAAGAAGCTGCAGGGGGCCGTGGTCGTGCTTCAACCGAGGACCGGCTATATCCTCGCCATGGTGGGAGGCCGCAACTACGGTGAGACGCAGTTCAACCGCGTGATCCAGGCGCGGCGGCAGCCGGGGAGCGCCTTCAAGCCCTTCGTCTTCCTGGCCGCCCTGGATCAGTATACCCCTGCGGCCATCCTCTCGAACGAGGAGCAGGTCTATACGATCAACGACCAGGAATGGCGGCCCGAGAACTACTCGCCTGTCCCCGATCCCCGGATCTCCATGAGGATGGCGCTGGCCAAATCCGTGAACCGGGCCGCTGCAGATCTCACCATGAAGATCGGCGTGGACCGGATCCTCGCCGCAGCATCGTCCTTCGGCTTCTCCACCCCTCTTCCTCCGTACCCCTCGATCTGCCTGGGTTCGGCCGAGGTGATCCCCATGGAACTGGCGCGGGCATACTGCGCCTTTGCCGCCGATGGGCTTCTCCCCCATCCCATCTCCCTGAAGGAAGTGGCCGACGAGAAGGGAGAGGTCCTGGAGAGGCGACAGCTCACCATCGGCGATGCCACCTCGCCCCAGAAGGCGTTCCTCATGACGTCCATGCTTCGAAGCGTAACCGAGACGGGCACTGCCGCATCCCTCAAGTCCATGGGGGTTTCGATCCCGGTCGCCGGCAAGACAGGGACCACCAACGACTTCAAGGATGCATGGTTCGTCGGGTATACTCCCGATATCCTGGCCCTCGTCTGGGTAGGGTTTGACGACGGGACCCCCGTAAAGGCATCCGGTTCTGCAGCCGCGCTGCCGATCTTCGCGGACCTGATGAAGTCCCTCCCGCAGTATGCATCGGGGGAGTGGTTCCGGGTCCCCGCCGGGGTGGTGACCCGACCGGTCTGCCCCTCGACCGGTGAACTGGCCGTTGAAGGCCGCTGCCCTGCTCCCGTGCAGGAGTTCTTCCTGGCCGAGAATGCGCCCGGTGAACCGTGCCGGCTCCATGGTTCCATGGAACGTGATGCCGGCCCGGAGAGCTTCAAGGGGTTTTTTCGGGATGTGAAGAAGTTCTTCGGAATCAGATAGAGCATAGGCTGTGTCTAATGGAGCCTGCTTTGATTGCATCTCAGAGGGATGCAGCATACAGCGCCGGCAGACCGGAATATTGGAATGATGGAATATTGGAATGTTGGCAGGGACCACAGACCACTGCCCCAAAACTGGCCTCATTCGTTTGAACCCATTCTTCCATCATTCCATTGTTCCATCCTTCCAAGGAGATCATTTTCGGAGGTCAGAAATGGGCATCAACAAACACGCGATCTCCGCCTCCTGTGTGGCGGCATTGCTGATGATCCTGGTTTTGGTGTCCGGCTGCGCAGGTCCGACCCCGGTCCGCACAGGACGCCCGTCGCC
>JAGVAP010000138.1 GCA_020060215.1 Deltaproteobacteria bacterium
GGGGCGGGTGGATCTCCCCTGCCGTCGGACGGCGGCACGCGCTGCAGCTCGAGCCGCCGCTGCAGGACCGAGGCCGCGTCGAAGATCTCGGGGATCACCACCGTGAAGGTACTGCCTCTTCCCGCCTCGCTCGCCACCCGGATGCTGCCGCCCAGCATGTGGGCAAGCTGACGCGAGATGGAGAGCCCGAGACCCGTGCCGCCGTACTTGCGGTTGGTCGTCCCGTCCGCCTGGCGGAAGGGCTCGAAGATCGTCTCCTGCTGATCCTCGGGGATGCCGATGCCGGTGTCCCGGACGGAAAGGGCCACCCGCCCGTCTGAGAACCGGCCCGCCTGCAGGGTGACCGCCCCCTTCTCCGTGAACTTGATCGCGTTGGACAGCAGGTTTTTCAATACCTGTTCGAGCCGCTGGGGGTCTGTCTCCAGGACCTCGGGGGCGTCCGGCTCGACGACCATCCGCAGCACGAGCCCCTTCTGCTCCGCAAGAGGCCGGAAAGTCCGGTCGAGCCCTTCCAGGAGCCGGCGAAGCGCAACTTCCACCGGGTTCACCTCCATCCGCCCCGCTTCGATCTTGGAGAGGTCGAGGATGTCGTTGATGAGGGCCAGGAGGTCGTTCCCGCTCGACTGGATCGTCCGGGCGTACTTCACCTGTTCTCCGGTCAGGTTCCCCTCCGGGTTGTCCGCCAGGAGTTTGGAAAGGATCAGGGAGGAGTTGAGAGGCGTCCGGAGCTCGTGCGACATGTTGGCCAGAAAATCCGATTTGTACCGGCTCGCCTGCTCCAGCTCGCGCGCCTTGATCTCGAGCGCACTCTTCGCCCCGGCCAGTTCGTCCTTCTGCGCTTCCAGGATCTGGGCCTGTTCCTCGAGCTGCGCATTCGTCTCCTCGAGCTCTTCCTGCTGGCTCTCCAGCCGGGCCTGCGACTCCTTGAGGGCGCGGCCCTGTTCGGCGAGTTCCTCATTCGACACGCGAAGCTCCTCGCCCTGGGCCTGGAGCTCCTCCGCCTGCCGCTGCGTCTCTTCCAGGAGCTCCTGCTGACGCGTGCGGTACTCGGAAGTCTGAATGGCGATCCCGATCGATTCGGAAACGCGTTCAAGCAGCTCCCGGTCGTCCCCGTAGACCGGGTGCACGAAGCCGAACTCCAGGACGGCCTTCACCTTTCCGTCCGCCTGGACCGGGGCGATGAGCAGGTGGCGGGGCCGGCTCCGCCCCAATGCGGATCCGATCGAAAAATACCCTTCGGGGAGGTCTTCCACCAGGAATGCCCGCCCGTCCTTGGCCGCCTGGCCCAGGAGCCCTTCCCCCCGGCTGAACTGCTCGGGAACGGCGGTCTGCGGCACCAGGGCATAGCCGGCGAAACGGCGGAACCGGCCGCCCTCTTCGATGAAGAAGGCCCCTGCATGCGCATCGAGGTATTCCGAGAGGAAACGCAGCACGTTTTCACCCAGGTGATCGAGAAGCTGGTCGCCCCGCATGACCTCGCTCAGCCTCATTTGCCCGGACCGCAGCCAGTCCTCTTTGCGGACCAGGATCTTGTTGCGGATGAACTGGTAGCTGATCGCGGCGATCACCCAGATGGTGATTCCGCCGAACCCTCGGTTGATGCGGGCCAGCTCAAAGGATTCTCTCGGGGGGCTGATCAGGAACCCGAACAGGAGGAGGACGGTCGTCAGCCCCGCAGCGGCGAGCGGCACCACCGGCCGCCAAACATAGAGACAAAGGACGATCGGAAGAAGGTATGTCACCCAGACGACCATGCCGATCGGCGTGTACAGGTCGGCGATGAAGACCGCCGCCATGAGCAGGCCGATCGCAGCGTACATGGCGGGCATGGATTTCTGCTCGAAACGGGTCATCAATCATCTCCCAGGAGAACTAATCCACGTGCAGCACGACGGAGAAGGCGTTGAATCCCACCCAAACCTCGTCTCCTTCGCGGAGGTCCATCCTCTTCCTGCTCTCTTCCGTCATGATCGAGCACAGCTCGAGACCATCCGCTACACCCACCACCGCCTCACTGGAAACCCTGCCGCGAGCGATATGGTGCACCACACCGCGAAAAAGGTTTTCCACCGTTGAAACCGGCTCCTTGTCGTTCTTGTAGACCGTCACCCAGGGGGCCTTCACTTCCGCGACGATCGTGAGCCCTGCCTTCAGCCCAAGCCGGGAGACGCTGTCGTTCGTGATGACGGCCGCCACCGTGATCCCCGAGAGGGATGCGATCTCCACCGCGGTCTGGACATCCCCTTTGCGGAGTCGGCTGATCTTGCCAAAAAAACCGTTGCGGGCGCTTGTCTTTCTGCTGGTCTCCTTGTCGACGAAGTACCTGGCCGCCTGCCTGATCTCATCGTCCGAGAACTCCACGTAAGAGGCCGCCAGGTTCGGAGTCCCGTGACCAAGCATCTTCTGAACGACAGGCAGCGGCACATCGCCCTGGAGCAGTTCGACCGCCCTGGACCGTCGTATGGCGTCGGGTGTGCCCAACTCGCTGGGTATGCCGACGGCCTCGGCCCGTTCATAGAATTTCCGTCGAACATGGCCCGGATCGACCTGAAAGAGATGATCGGCACCGTTCGCAAACGCAGGGTCGTGCAGGATCCTGTAGAGCTCGGATGAAAGCGCAGCCGAGATCTCCACGTCACGGCACTGCCGGCGCTTGTCCGGGCCCCCTTTACATAAGCGGACCATGTGGTTCTCGAAGTCGATCTCCGAGGGCCTGAGACTGAGCACCTCGTTCAGTCTGGCCCCGGTATTTCGTATCAGGAGGAAGATGGCGAGGATGCGCTCCCTTGACCTCCTCGTGTCCGAGCGAAGGGAGGCCTGCGCCCACGACCGGAAGGACCGCTCCAGCATTTCCAACTGGGCGGTGTCGAGAGAACGGCCGTTACTCCCGGCAGGTCTTATTCGAGTCTGTCCGTTTGAGGGCATGGGTGAACTCCGTCCTTTCTCGGCCACTCGCTCAAATAACCTTAGCAAGACAAGAATTTGAAGGCAAGCTTTGCAGATGATCCGGTGCGGGGGATAACGGGGACGGATAAGGACGATGGAGAGGTTGGCGGGGTCTATGGAATCACGGAACGTATTCGCAAGGTCTTTGGACCCTATGCTCGGTCAGGGGTGTCCGGTCCGCTCTTTCGCCGGAGGGTTGAGGAATCCTGTACGGGGTGGCTCTCCGGGAAGGTCACGATGAAGGTCGATCCCCTGCCCGGGGTACTCTTTGCGGTGATCGTCCCCCCGTGGCGCATGACGATCTTCCTGCAGATGGCCAGACCGATGCCCGTCCCCGCATACGCATCCCTTGCGTGGAGGCGTTGAAAAGGCTTGAACAGCTTTTCGAGGTACTTCTCGTCGAATCCGATCCCGTTGTCCTCCAAAAAGATACGGCAATGGCCGTTGCGCTCCTCCCCGTGGATCCGGACAAACGGCTTCACCTCTGGACGGTGGTACTTGAGGGAGTTCGAAAGGAGATTCTGAAAGAGCTGCCGCAGCTGGTTCGGCTCGCCGGTTACGCAAGGCAGGGGTCCAACCTCCACCTGAGCGCCGACCTCTTCAATCACCCCTTCGAAGTCGAGGACGGCCACCCCCACAATGTCGTTCAAACGGGCGGTCCTGAACCGCCGGGCCTCCGTGTCGACACGCGAATACTCGAGGATGGCACCGAGGAGCTCCTGCATCCGGGCGGCGGCGCCGGTCATCCTGGAGATATAGTCCTTTTCTCTCTCACTCAGGCGACTCCCGCCCCTTTCTTCGAGGAGAGACCCGAAGGCCCGGATCTTCCTGAGCGGCTCGCACAGGTCATGGGCGGCGACAAAGGTGAACTCCTCAAGCTCCTCGTTCTTGCGCTCCAGCTCTGCGGTACGCTCCTGTACCCTCGTCTCCATCTCGTCGTGAGATCGGCGCAGCGCCTCCTCCGCCCGCCTCCGCTCGGTGATGTCGCGAACGCTGGCCAGAATCAGCTGGCGATTCCCGAAGCTGACCCTGCCGGTCGTTACCTCCACCGGATACACGGTGTTGTCTTTTCGCCGGTGCGTCGTCTCGATGATGAACCTCCGTCCCAGAGGCCACTGCCCCCATTTCCGCAGGATCTCATCCTTACCAACCTTGGACGGGTGGAGGTCAAAGACGCTCAGCGCGAGCAGCTCATCCTTGGAATACCCCGAATACAAGACCGCCGCTCCGTTGGCATCGATGATCCTGCCCTCGAGGTCGTGCAGATAGATGGCGTCGACGGACTTGTCGAACAGGGTACGGTACTTCTCTTCGCTCTCCCGCAGCGCCTCCGCCGCCGACTTGCGATCCGTGATGTCCCTGGACAGGTGGATGATCCGTTGGACCTCCCCCTTGGCATTCTTGACGGGGTACGTGGTGATCTCGAAGTACATCGGTCTGCCGTCGCGATCGAAATGGATGTGTTCCGCCGTGGAGATCTCGCCGCTTGAGAGGGTTGCGGCTACCGGGCAGTCGATGTCGATCTCATGGCAGGGTCGATCCAGGCGGTGGGTGAGCTGGTGGCAGGTCTTCCCCACCGCCTCCTCTCTCTTCAGGCCATAGATCTCAAGAAAAGACTGGTTCACCTCCAGAATCTCCAGGGTCCGTGCGTTCAGGAGCATGAGGCCATCGGAAATGCCGTGGATGATGGCGTCTTTCACCCTGATTCGTTCAAGTAACTCCATCCTGGAAGTTCGCCCGCTCACATGGTCCTCCGGACCGGATTGTGCAGTGGCTATACCACATTGTGGTATAGCCGCCAACACGTAAAACCCCTACGCACGCGCTTTTTTCAGTCACCGTCCCATGAAGGAGGTGTGCGGATACTCGATGTCTCTGATCGCATCTTCGGCGCATTGCCAAATACACCTCATCGTTGCATTAAAAAAGGGCAATGTCGTCTTCGCGAATGGGGAGGCTACATGGATTGTGGAGGAATATGGTCCGTCATGAATACCCCAGCATTGCCCCTCTCGATCTCACTGCCGGTGGATTCCGGTAGGATGGGTGGAGCGCAGCGAAACCCATCGGTTTTGAGGTTTGCGGCATGTTCAATCGCTCGAATGGATGGGTTTCGCTGCGCTCCACCCATCCTAC
>JAGVAP010000130.1 GCA_020060215.1 Deltaproteobacteria bacterium
GAGGGGTCGACCTCGCACCCCCCGGCACCAAGTCCGTGACCCGAATTTTACCCCCCCTGAGACTGGGGCTGAACGAGATTCATTCAGCCCCAGACAATGCTCGAACGGGGGTATCCGACCTCAGCCCATAGGAGACTATGGACCGGAGGAGAGGGGGGAGAAAAACCATTGCGACAGGTCGCCGGAAACCGTTTTTTGATCACCTGAGATCACGAGGAGGAAAAACCATGCTCAATACCGTGGCCATAATCGGCCGGCTCGGCGCCGACCCCGAGATCCGCTACACCCCCTCCGGGGTACCGATCGCCAATTTCAGGATCGCCGTCAACGAATTCTGGACCGGCCAGAACGGGGAAAAGCAGGAGAGGACTCACTGGTTCTCCTGCATCGCCTGGAAGAACCTGGCCGAGGTTGCTGAGAAGTATCTCTCCAAGGGCTCCCAGATAGGCATCTCCGGATCCCTCCGGCAGAAGACCTGGCAAACCGATGCAGGGGAGACCCGCTCCATGGTGGAGATCGTCGTCCGGAACCTGACCATGCTGGACAGGAGGAAGGAAGAGACGCCCGCGGTTGCCGATGAAGACATCCCCTTTTGAGTGGTCCATTGAAAAACGCCTGACTGCAACTGACAGATGACGGAAAACAGACCCATGGCGGACGCCAACCATCTGAAGCAGTACTTCCGAGTCGACGAGGTGGCCGAGTACTTCGCCGTCTCGGTCAGGACCGTCTACCGCCTCATCGATGAGGGGGAGCTCAAGCGGACCAAGATCCGGGGGTGCTTGAGGATACCGCTGTGGGAGATCGAGAGATATGAGAAGGAGCTTGAAAGCGGGATGAAGGACTTGATCTGACCACTAAAGCCATCATTAGTGCCTGGCGAGTCTAAATCGGATGCGATGATCGGCCTCCAATAATACTCTTTCCCCCTAATAGCAAACCCTCATGGGTTTCCCTACCATGTGACGTTGACGTTATGTTTACCGACACGAACGAAAGGGCAATGACCCGGGCAAAGGGGTAGCGCCGAAATGGTTTCACCGGCAGGCGGAACAAAGCAGAGCGTCAGGAGCGGAAGACCGCGGTCGTTTAGGGTAATCAAGGCGCGGCATCGGCCATGGTTCCTCAAGCCTCACCATGGTCAAGCGGAGTGCCTGATGAGAAAACTATAAGGAGGGATGCGATGAACGTACCCATGAATGAATTCCTGAAGGAGATCTTGGAGCCTCGCGAATCTCCTTGCCTCTCGCTTTACCAACCCACCCATCGACATCATCCGGACAACCAGCAGGATCCCATTCGTTTCCGGAATCTGGTCAAGGCACTGGAGGGATCGCTGCAGCAGAAGTACCCGGACCGGCAGATCCAGGCCCTGTTGGAGCCGTTCCATCGTTTAGGCAGGGATCGCGAATTCTGGAACCACACATTGGATGGTCTCGCTGTCCTGGGGGCGCCCGGTTTCTTCCGGGTCCACCGGCTCCATCGGCAGGTCCCCGAACTCTCGATCGTGGCCGAAAGTTTCCATGCCAAACCCCTGATCCGGATCCTTCAATCCGTCGATCGCTATCAGGTTCTCCTCCTGAACAGGCGCGAAGTGAAACTATTTGAGGGCAATCGTGATGTCATCGACCAGATCGATCCGGCAAAGGGCGTTCCACGAACCATCGAAGAAGCGTTGGGGTCGGAGTTAACCGAGCCGCACCTGACGGTGGCCTCCTACGGGGATGGGGTGAAAGGGGCGGCAATGCACCACGGCCATGGAGGGAGGAAGGAAGAATTGGATATCGATGCCGAGCGCTTCTTTCGCGCCGTGGATCGCGCCGTCTGGGAACACCACTCGAAACCCTCCGGTCTGCCCTTGCTCCTGGCGACCCTGCCTGAATACCACCATCTCTATCGCAAGGTCAGCCGCAACCCGAACCTGGCAGGTGGAATCGACATTCATTTCGAGGCAGGAGCCGACGAGCTTCGCAAGAAGAGTTGGGGTGTTCTGGAACCGTTCTTTCTTCAGAGGCTGAACGGGCTGGTCGAGGAGTTCGGGACCGGAAGATCCAGAGGGCTTGGATCGGACGATCTGCCTGAGATCGCCGCAGCAGCGGGGGCCGGACGAGTCGATACGCTTCTGATCGAAGCCGGCAGGGTGATCCCCGGCCGGATCGCCGCACCAGCCGGAGGATTGAAAACTGACGATCTGGACCACCCGGAAGTGGACGACCTGCTGGACGACCTGGGCGAAAGAGTCTTGAAGTCTGGAGGGCATGTCGTGGTGGTCCCCGCTGAGCGGATGCCGACGCGGACGGGTGCGGCAGCAATTTACCGGTTCTAAGATGCCCGAGGCAGGTAGAATCGTGTCATGAACCGGGGCATCTCCGGTGGTTGGGAGATCAGGAGAGGGAGATATGGATGAACGAGATCAGGCAGAGAAACCTTCAGCACATTCATGTGGCCAACGTGAGTTCGACAAGCAGAAATGCCCCTGATACCCACCCATGGATGCAACCTTCGATTGCCGCTTTTCCACACCACCCCGATCAAACTATGTCGCACCCCAGGCATCACTTCACCACGAGCACGGAGCAGGGCGCAAGTCTGACGAGTCCCTGGCAAGTGCCGCCCATGACGCGCTCGTAAAGGGCGGAGTGACCCATGAAGCCTATCACCAGTACGTCAAAACCATGCCTCTTGATGAACTCGACAATACTCTTCACTTCATGGCCGACGATCATGTGGGGCGTAATTTCAACGCCCGCCTTTGCCGCCAATTCCCTTGCCTTCCGGATCGCATCCCCGAATCGACCGTTCGCCGCAGCCTTCTCTTCTATGACTTCTCCGATCGTTCCCGCATAGTGCGGCACTTCTTCAACCGATATCGTGTGGAGCGGCACCGCATAAGCCTTCGACAGATCAACCGCTTGTGCCAGCGCCTTGAATGAGCCTTCAGAGCCGTCCAGTCCATGGAGTATCTTTTTATACATGGTTTTCCTCCTCTTCTTTGAACTCCGGTTGGAAAAACTTCTGGGCGATCAGCGTGGGCACGACCGCGCTACCGATCACCGCGGTCACAAGAATCGTGTATTGATCCTGGTCGATGATTCCATTGGTGAGCCCGAACAGGGCCGAAATGGTCCCAAACGTAAGTCCCGTACACATCATGAGGGTGGTGTACATCCCTTCCTTCTTCTCGAATCTGAATGCCTTCGTCAGGGGCAGGATGCCGACAAATTTTGTGAGCATCTTCACGCCCAGCAACACCGCAATTAGCCCAAGGGCTGAAATCACCGTCTCAAACTTGACGAGGGAGCCGGCCTTGAGAAAATAGAAAGGGGTGAGAAGAGCAAAGGCTATCACCCTCATCCTCTGGGCGAGAACCCTTTCCCTGAGGAAGAACGGCGCCAGCACCATGCCCACGAGGTAGGCGGGGAGAACCGCCTCACTCTTGGCCATGTTCCCAAGCCCTCCCAGAAAGAATAAAACGAGCAGGATGAATTTCGTTTCCGGTTCGTTGATCCGGCTCCCCACCTTGGCAAAATACCACGGTACGAATTTGGGAAGCAACCACATGGCCAGTGCCGTCACCACCATGAACAGGACGAGCCACATATTGTAGTTCGCGAAAACAATTCCCAGGGCGAGTACTGTTCCGATGTCATTGATGAAGCACGCTGCCAGGATGATCTTTCCCATATCGGTCCGATTGAAACCGGTCTCCACCATCACCGCGTAAACGACCGCCACGGAGGTGGTTGACAGGGCAATGCCCGCAATCTGGGCCTGGGGCCAGGGCCAGTCAAGAACATAACGAGCGAACGCAAGGACGCCTAGATAAGGCGCAAGAAAGCCGACCGCACCGATTGTCGTGCTCGACCAGAAGTGCTTTCGGATGACGGCCGGATCGATCTCCGCTCCAGCAAGAAAGGTGAGAAGGATCGCCCCGACTCCGGCCAGGTAGTTGACCCAGGGGGTTGGAAACAATCCCAGTGAATTTCCTGCCAAGGCGCCGATCACGATTTCGACCAGGGTTACCGAGATCTTTATTCTTATGGATATAAGCGACGCGACCAGTGCAAGACCGATCCAGAGAGCGGACTGAAACCAAAGGTTTTCCATTCAGACTCCTTTAGAACCTCATCGCTGATTTCACGGATACCCCCCGGGACCCTGTCGGATCTGAAATGAAGGATCCGAGAATAATCCGTGGCGTTCATCACTTCACCGCGCCAGCACCGATTCCATGTGCTCCGTCAGCTCCCTGAAGTCGACCTTCCTCTCCATCTCTTCACTCCTTTTCTCGTCCTCTGAGTAAGAAGGGCCGAAGTGGAGATCGATCTCTATCGCTCTTTCGCTGCAATACCGATCCAATGAGCTCTTCGTCATGCTCCCGATGAGGAAGGCCCCTGCCTTTGCGCCCCATTCAAAATGGGGGCCGTCCCCGCCGCTGTCGCCAATGAGGACGATCCTGCCGGGCCGAATGCCGAATTGCTTCATCGCCGCTTCGGTATTCTTCGACTTATCCTCAATCTCGATGAGGTCATAAAATGTAGAATCGGTGTTCCGGCCGGGGTAACGCACCATCGGGTTTGCCGAGACAAGGGGCACTGCCGGCATGAGATGTCTCGCTAAGACCCGCTGGAAATAGCCTTGTGCGCCCGTCGTGTTGATCATGAAAAGAATGTCCCTCTCTTTGCACCATTCGATGAGCTCCGGCACACCGCTATAGGTCTCGAAGCGCCGATCGAGATAGGCATCCATCCGGTCCTGCGTGATCGGCCCCGGCAGGATGGCACCGATCCTATGGGTAGCTTCGGAAAGGGTGATCGCGTTCCCCGTGTAGTCCTTGAATATCTTCGACAGTGCCGGCTCCAGGTGGGGGTGTGTGAAAGAGATGAAATCGAAAGGGCCGCAGGGGGCAAGACATTCGTTCCAATCCGAGGAACAGATCGCCCGGTACTTTCGATGCTTCTGGTTCATGGATTTACTTTCTTCCCCGGTCCCGGCTCCGATCTCGGCATAATTTGCGATGCGCCCCAGCTCCGGAAATCTTTCGGGAGTATTCCCATGTTCCCGGCTGACATGCTGGTTCCGCTTTGCTCCAATAAAAAAACTCCTGCCGATTTCACTCCGGCAGGAGTCTATAGTTAGAGTCAAAAAACGCCCCCGCCAGACCTGAAACTCATGGTAGGAGTCATCAGCCTCTGGGGGCGGTTCCGGTGAACTCCATCACCCAAACTTTATAAGCAGATAATCAATATCCGAGGTGAAGTCAAGCGCTTTTCCAGGACTAATCAAGGATCAGCGAGAGCATCGCGCATTTTCAGGAGAGTGAAGCCCTGCATCCCTTTCTGGGCGTAAGCTACTTGAACCTTCGTGATCACAGGAGCGCCCTCAACGAATTCTCCCTCTTTCCGAACTCCGATGTCGCAAAGGAGCATATAAGGGTTTGCACAATGCCGGAGAGTTAGCAGGTACCTCCAAAAATCGTTGACTGTCGCCGTTCGCAGGCTAAGACCAACCTTTCCTATAGGGCGGTATTTGACTTCCTGAATGGCGTGTCTATCTGCACAAATAGTGAAAAGGAACCCTAGAGTCTATAGGGGGTGTTTTGGGATGCCAAGGGAGACCATTGAGGAACAGAATTTCTCCTGAGTTCATTAGTTAGAACCCATGAACCTAAGACAGCAAAAGCTATCCGATGCTTTCAAAGACTTTTTCGAATCGGAGAAGTCGAGTGGAATTCTTCTGATCATCTGCACCGCAACCTCCCTTTCGATCGCGAATTCATCACTTGGCGAACGATACCTAAGTTTTTGGCAAATGCATCTCGGAGGTCTCAGCATTGAGCACTGGGTAAATGAGGCGCTGATGGCGGTCTTCTTCCTGCTCGTCGGCCTGGAGCTCGAACGGGAGCTTTACATAGGCGAGCTGTCAAACCTGAAGGACGCTCTTCTTCCGATTTTTGCAGCCATCGGTGGGATGCTCACTCCTGCCCTGATTCATTATTAACTGAACGCGGGAACGCCGACACAACCCGGTGTGGGGATTCCGATGGCAACCGACATCGCGTTTGCCCTTGGCGCTTTGTCCATTCTCGGGAACCGCATTCCCGCTTCGCTGAAAGTGTTTGTCGTGGCCTTTGCCGTCATCGACGACTTAGGTGCGATAATCGTGATTGCCGTCTTTTACACCGCGCAACTCTCGGCCGTGCATCTTGTCGGCGCCTTATCGGTATGGGGTTTGCTCGTTCTGTTGAATCGACTTCGCCTCATGTCCCTCATTCCCTACCTGCTTGGCGGCGGGCTGATGTGGTTTTTCATGCTTCGGTCGGGCGTTCACGCGACCATTGCCGGCGTTCTGCTTGCTTTTTCCATCCCATTTTCCACCAGAAATGGCGACAAGGCATCTCCGTCTCACAGGCTCGAACATTTCCTGCAAAAGCCTGTTGCGTTCATCATCTTACCTGTATTCGCGCTCGCCAATACGGGCGTTCTGGTGGGCGGGCAGTGGATGCAAGACCTGACCAACAGGAACAGTCTCGGGATCATTGCCGGGTTGCTTGTGGGCAAGTCCCTGGGAGTGACGCTCCTTTGCCTCGCCGCCGTTGCTAGCCGTGTCTCCCGTTTGCCCTCCGATTTGAACTGGCGCCACATTTTCGGCGCCGGCATTCTTGGCGGCATTGGATTTACCATGTCTATCTTCATTACCAGTCTGGCTTTTGCAGGAAACGCCGAGGCAATTAATAGTTCAAAAATGGTGATCATTTCCGCCTCGCTGATGGCAGGAATCTTCGGCTTCTTATGGCTCTGGGGTTCGGGAAGGAAGAGATAACAACAGCATGGATCCATGCGTTCAACCGGACGCGTAGGATGGGCGATGCCTCTTCTTGATGTGGGCACGGTCCGATGCCTGGTGGTCATCCTCTTTTTTGCCATTACTTCCCCCATCTCCGCCCACCTGATCAGCAGGGCCGCCCATTCGTCCGGTGTCCGGCTTTGCGAAAAATCGGTGGTGGACGAGATGAAAAGAGACATACTGAGTTCCCCAGTTACCTTCGATCTCTCGATGGTGAAGGAGTCCCGGAAGTCCCTCTTTCGTGCCCTATGCGTGCTCGATCACAACCAGATTTTCGATATCCGTTGACGAAACGCAAGGAAGGAGAGAAGAGATCCTGACGGAACTGCGCCTTCAAGGTGTTTTTAGACCAGATTGTTGGTTTACAGCATGAGGAGAGTGGTGTAGACTTGATCTAATAAGCACGCGCGAAGAAATGGACTCAGGGTCCAGCAGGCGTTAGGCCTGTCTGGAGGTCAAAGCATGGAGTGGTCGGGCCGCCACCCGGGTGTAAAGCACCTCGGTGGCGGCTTTTCATTTCGAAACATGAAAGGATCGAGGAATTATTCAAAAGCAAGGGTGTAGTCGGATCTAATCCGCTACAGGAACGGGGTGGTCGGGCCGCCATCCAACAAATGGAGGATCGGCATGAATGATCACCGTGAAATAGAACATACCCCTTTTTCCGCAGTTCTTCCCCGTATCTACTGGATGCTTTTCGGGAATATCATTCTTCTTCTTACAGCCCTGACGACAGCTTTGGGATCTTTTCAAAGCCTGACTGCAGCGAGCGCTGTGTTTTGGCTGAATACCGTTTGCATGGTGGTTGTACGCTATCTCGACATTCGCCATTTTCAGGGAAGCACCGTTGACGGCCAAGTGGCGACAATGGCTCACTGGAAGAAATATAGCGTGTCTCTCCTCGTAATGTCCGCATCTATCTGGGCTCTTATTTTGATGCTACAGTGATATTGTCGAATATCGTCTTATTAGCGACTCTCATATGGGCATTTCTTATACGGCGTCTAGAAGGGTTTGGAACATTTCAGAAGCCATGCTCACGAGCTTCGCAGCCGCCGAGTAGGCTTGCTGATACTGGATCAGGCTGGTCATTTCTTCATCCAGAGAAACCGCCGAAATATTGTCCCTCCTTGTTCTGAGTGCTTCAACGATTGTCTGATCAAAATCCTTGGATCTTGAGATGGTTTGGCTGTCGATACCGACCGAGCCGATGAATGAATGAAGATAGGAATCCAATGTTCCGGTCTGGACCGAGTTGACGGGAGACGATCCTCTATTATACGTCCATTGGTGGATTCCGACACTCTTGCTCTGCAGGGCGTCGATCGCAAGGGCGTTGGAGTTGTCTCCGGCCGCCATTTCACCAGCGGCACCCAGCCTTCCGGCTGCAATCAAGCCTTTGTTCGTCCCTAAGAGCGAATTCATGCCAATATCGTTTGCGCCGCTGCCGGTGAAAAAGGTATTGATGCCGAGCGCGGCAAGAACATTGCTTGTATCCGAGGAGAATGCAAAACTGTACCCTGCCGCTGCCGAGATGGTCAGCTTTCCGCCGGATACGGGTGGAATTGGAAGGGCCACACCGAGTACGGCACTCAGAGCATCCGTCAGGTTGTTTAGGGTTGTTCCGGCTGCGTTGACGGGGATATTGGTCACCGTCGGAGGATTCAGGGGATTCGATAGATCATAAACCACTACATTCAAGGACCCGTTTGATACGTGACCAGAGTAGGCCAGCCCGGAGGCGGCGGTCCCCAACGGCTGGGCAGGGTCCGCAACCGTGTAAGCGCTCGTGACCGCGCTGAAGCCCTCGGTCCCTGCGCCCTGGCTGTGGAACGAGTTGATTTGCCAGATCAGCTCATTTGCGAAGGAATCCATATCCGCCTTGTACTCGGGGATGATCTTGTCCCGCATATCGAGCCAGCCACCCAGCTTGCCCCCCGTGATTGTATCGGTGATGTTGACCTTGGACGTACCGGAGCCGATCCATTTGATGTCATTTCCCTCCAATTTAAGAGAATATGCATCGGCTTTGCTGATGAGGACATAGCCCCTCCCGGTGGTGACCGTTATGCTCCCGTCACCACTCTCAAAGGATTTGACATCGATGTATTGTGCCAACTGGTTGAGCGCTTGACTCCTCTGGTCTCGGAGATCGTTGGGATTTCCGACGCCCTGGGTCTGGACGATCTGCTGGTTCAGGTCGGCAATGTTGGAGAGCAGGGCGTTGATCCGGTCGATGCCTGCCGTGATCGTATTCCCAATCTGGTCCAACATCTGATTCATGTCGGAGTAAACGCTCTGAAGGCGCTCGGTCAGGAGGGATCCCCTTTCGAAAAGGATGCTTCTCTCCGACATACCCGAGGGATTGTTGGCGAGATCCTGCCATGCGTTCCAGAAATGGGTGAGCTGAGTGCTGAGGCTTTGGTCGGAGCTCTCGTTGAAAATCGCTTCCATGGAGCTCATGTAAGTCTCCTTTTCGGTCAGTGCCGACAAATTCGAGTTTCGGTCTCTGAGACTGATTTCGATAAAGGAGTCTGTAATCTGAATGACGCTTTGGATGGTGACGCCCCTTCCGAGCATGACCCCTCCGAGCGGGGCGGCGTCTTTTGCTTGCAGAACCGCCGTCTGCCGGGTATAGCCCGGAGTGTTCACGTTGGCGATGTTGTGGCTCGCCACATCGATGGCGTACTTCTGAGTCAGCAGGGCTTCCTTGGCGATTTCCAGGACAAGGCCGAGTCCGCTCATGGCCAAACCTCGCTCTCGAAAATCAGGTTTGAAGCAGGCCTTTGCCTTTTCACGATCGACTCATAGGAGCATTGCGGCCTGGCGTTCGAAGTAAATACGGAGATGATCTCGTCAATGAAAGGGAGGGTTTCCTCGATGAAGGAGACGTTTTCCCGAACACTTCTTCCGATCTCGCGCTTCAGGCTGTGGATCTCCAGGCCCAGACGTCGGAGCACGGGGGAATCGGGTTCCTGCCTATCGGCAAACTCCGCATCGCACCTGGAGATCTCTTCATCCGTCTCCTGAATGCAGACAAGGAGCCGCTGCTTCTCCTCCACCATGGTCCAGAGGCCCCTGACATCCAGATGGATGAGATTTTCCCTTTCGAGATTCAAACAATCGAGCAACGAACGAAGGAGGGACACCTTTTCCTAGACTGGCTCTTCGATTTCTTTTTGGATGGACGCTTCCATGGCATTTTCCTCTTTCTTCATCGGCCTTGAAAATGTTTGCCTAAGTCCTGTCTTTCTCCTAAGTGTTTCCTGTGGGGAGCAGCCAGTCCAGGAACCCCAGGCTGTTTTGAACAGGGGTAAGGACCCAGGGCGGAGAGACTCTCTTTCAGCCACCGGTGCGCGGACGGGTCTTCCCGCTCCAAAATCTCCAGGTAGACCTTAGGAAAGGATAAGGTGTCATGGAGTCTCCAACCTCAAACCCTATCGCTTCTACCTTTTGAGATTGATCAGTTCCTGCAACATCTGATCGACGACCGTGATGATCTTGGAGTTGGCCTGAAAACCCCGCTGGGTCGAGATCATTTTGACGAACTCCGTCGCTATATCCACGTTCGACTGCTCCAGGGAGTTCGGGGCAATGCTTCCTAGCCCATTAGTCCCCGGGCGGTTGGTGATTGCATCTCCGCTCTCTCGGGTGGCTTTGAAGAGGTTTCCTCCGACTTTATAGAGCCCTTGTTCATTGGTGAATTTGGCGAGTGCCACCCTAAAGAGGGGAAGGAGCTGACCGTTGGAGTAGGCCCCTGTGACCACCCCATCCACGTTCACGTTGACTCCCTGCAGGTCCCCTGCCCCGTATCCGTTGGCCGACTGAAAGGTGGTTGTGGAGGCCCGTGAAAATTGAGAGGTGGAAAGAGACCCGTGCACCCAGCTTGAGCCGCTGTAGCGTGACCCGAAGTCGATCCCGATGGACATTGGGCTGCCGCTGATGAACGCCGAGGAAAATGTGAAGTATCCGTCCGTGAGATCGGTGCCTTCATTCCTGAGTGTCCATGTTCCGTCCCCGTTATTGATACTCATGTCAATATCGGTGATGACTCCCGAACCGCTGTTGAACTGAATCAGTCCTCTGGCAAGCAGTCCTGTACGTAAAAGATCCGTCACCGTCCTTTTGTCCTCGTCAGGATTGCAGGTTACGATGTACTCGTAGCAAGACCCAGTAGCCGCCTTATCGAAATAGATGGTGATGTCATGGGTGCTTCCTAACGAATCGTATACCTTGAGGCAGGTCTGGTACTCATAGGCGGTCTCTCCTAGGGGCGGACTCGCAGTGCCGTTCCATGCCTCGGAAAGGGAAGTATCGCTTCCTGCGGAGGCATCCTTTCCATTAGAGTTCAAGTTGACAATAACCTCCACCTTTGAGGTTTCCTGAGGGGGAGAGGTGAAGGAACTGAGTACGATATCACGCACAGAGCCCACATCTTGGCCCTCTTGATCCAAAGCCCAGCCCTGAACTACATACCCCTCCGGATTAATGAGATGACCGTCGCTGCTGAACCGGAAATTCCCGGCCCTGGTATAGAAAAGATTGTCGCTATCCGCTTCCCTCATGACAAAAAAGCCTTTTCCTCCGATCGCGAGGTCGGTGGTTCTGCCGGTGGATTCAAAAGAGCCCTGCTCAAAGGAGCTGTAGATGTCGCCTAGGGCGGTTCCCCTTCCCACCTGAGATGTTCCGGACATCGTGGAAGTGGATTGACTGATCAGATCCTGAAATGTGAACGTGCTGCCCTTGAATCCGACAGTGTTCAGGTTGGCGATGTTGTCGCCGATGATCTGCATGGCATTTCCCAGTGTGCTCAACCCGCTGATCCCAGAGAAAAGTGCGCTCGAAAGTGCCATTTCTTATCCTTTCATAAGTATGGGCTATAACTTCCGCAAAATGGCTCAGCTGTGAGATACCTGTGGGCGACCTCAGAGACACACACCCCCTCGGAGCCAAGTTCTTTCCGAGGAAATGAGGTGCCCCTCCTTTCTTTCATCTATTCCTCTTTCAAGATGTCCACTCATTGACTTCCGTGCTGTCGAGTGGTGTGCAATGTCTGTGCCGCAGAATCGATGGGAAAGTTATCAATTACTTACACATGCGTAGCACCCGTTTGAATTCCAGGGTGGGCAAACTCTGCCTCCCCGGAAAGAAAACGGGAAAAAACTTCCACGCATTTCATATGGCATAGCTGCAAAAGGGGAAGGAAGAAAGTCTTTAAGTTCATGGCCAATATGACGATTTTGATTGCATAGTCGGAAAGACTTTTCAGCTGCTCCGCAAATCCAGTCTTATGGAGTTCGGCTCATGCCAACGAGCACCATTTTAATAAGCGGCGTTGCAAGCGGTATCGACTGGAGAAGCATGGTCGATCAGTTGATTGCAGTAGACCGCAGGCCTGTCAACCTCGTAACGAGCCAAAAGACGGACTCCGAAAACAAACTTAAAGAGTGGCAAACCCTCAATACCAAGCTACTAGCCCTCAAGACGGCGTCGGAAGCTCTGACACGCCCTGAGAACTTCTACGTCTACACCCCTTCTCTAAACACCAACAGCAGTACGGTGCAGGGGAGGGATCTCCTTTCGGTTTCCACCACCGAAACGGCCAATGTAGGAAGCTATACGATCAAGGTGACGAATCTTGCCTCTGCCCAGAAGCTTTCCTCGAATCCCTTTTCTTCCCAGACCCAGAAACTGGGGAGCGCTTATGCCGGCAAGATCATTATTAACGGCAAAGCATTAAGCATCAGCGAAAACGACACGCTGGCCAATGTGGCTCGCAACATCAACGCTCTCAACAGCGGCACGGACCCGATCGGCGTGACGGCCACGGTGATCAGTTACGGAGCAAACGATTACCGACTCATCCTCACCAGTGAGACCACGGGAGCCGCCGGGATAAGCCTTCTGAATGGATCGTCGGCAAACTTGGTTCAGAAATTCGGGTGGAAAGACAATCAGATACCCAATATAAAAAATTCCATAACGAATGGAGCCCAAAGCGATATATTCAGCAACAGCAGCTTGATCATCAAGTCTCTTCTCGGTTTGACCACAGGAGAGGCGTCTACAGGCTCCCTTACCATCGACGGCACGGCCGTCAGCATCGACCTTTCATCGCAATCGCTCAGCGGAATCAAGGATGCCATCAATTCGGCCATGGTCGCGGCTGGGAAGGGGAACCGAATTGTAGCGTCGGTGGTTCCTGAAACCGTAAGCGGCTCTACGCGTTACCGGCTTCAGATCGAAGGGACACAGGCATTCACCGACGAAAAGAACGTCCTGAACACCCTGGGCATCCTCGACCACAATAGTACAACCGTCACGGGCAAAATCTCCGCCAATTCCATGACCGTCAACGGGAAATATATCACCGCAGATACATTGCTCACCGATATCGACGGCTATATCTCCCACGTTGAGGGCGACAATATTCATTTTACGGGCACGAAAACAGGAGGGGAGACCGTGGACTCCGTGTTCTCCATCTCGGGTTCCACCAGAGTTTCCGATCTCCTGAGCGCGATCGAAACACAATATGCCGCCAACGATGGCGACGTCGTAGCCTGTCTTACCGCCGACGGGAAGATACGGGTGGACGATATGGCAGGTGGAGGAAGCCTTTCCGTGACGCTTGCGGCCGGCATTACCAATGGACAGCTCGAATTTGTTGCCGGTAATGCCGCTTTTGGGGATGCATCCGCTCGCCAGAGGGAAATCGTGGCAGGAAAAGATGCATCCCTTCAGGTGGACGGGATGACAGTGACCAGATCCTCCAACACCATCAGTGACGTTCTTGAGGGCGTGACGCTGAACCTTCTCAAAGAGGATCAAGACACAACGGTCACCCTGAAGATCGATCAGGACATAGAGGCCGTGAAGGCAAAGATCCAGGACTTCATATCCAAGCGCAACGACGTTATGTCTTATATCAACTCTCAGTTTGCCTACGACACCGATAATAAAAAGACCGGAGGCGTGCTCTTCGGGGACGGGACCCTATCCTCAGTAAAGTCGGACCTGACCTCCATCCTCACGCAGTTTATCCGTGGCGTGAACAGCAGCTTCTCAATGCTCAGCATGGTTGGAATCACCTCGGATAAAAACCTGCAGCTCAGCATGGAGGGGAGCACCCTGGACCGTTATCTGAACAGCAATTTCAACGATATCGTGTCTCTCTTTTCCGGGATGGGCACCACCTCAAGCAGCACCCTCTGTTATATCAGTCACGCAAGGGACTCGGCCGCGGGAACCTATGCCGTTCATATCGGCCGCGCTGCGACTCAGGCTTCCGAGACCGGCAGTGTCGACCTCTCTGCTGGCGGCGCTGCCGGTACCTTGACCATCACACAAAGCAATAGTACCGCTACAGTTACGATTACGAGCGGTATGACCTTGTCGGACATAGAGAACGCCATCAATACCGAACTGAGTTCCGAATACGCCCAAACCTTGGTGGGCGATCAACACCTCAGGACCGGAGGGGCTGCAATAACAGCCCAGACAAAATGGGCCGACATTGACGGGGTAATACTGGCCGATGACGATTCGATTTCCTTCTCGGGGACCAATAGAAAGGGAACTACGGTCTCGGGAACCTACACAATCAGGGACGTCAACACCGGTACCATCGAGGGCCTCCTTTCCGCAATCCAGTCGGCCTACTCAAACGATGTAACCGCCAGCATAGACACCTCCGGAAGGATTGTGCTGACGGACAAATCGATTGGGTCCAGCCAGATCTCCATCTCCATCGCCGGTCCTGTTGGAAAGGGTTTGGACTTCGGTGCTGTGGATGTCACAGCAGGAGCAGGCGACGGCAGCCAAGTGGGCCGCTATGCCATGTCTCTGACCGCAACGGATGACGGCAGCAACCATCTTGTGCTCAGGAGCAACGATTACGGAAGCACGAGCTTCACGATCTCCCAGGACACCTCGGACAACAATTACGATTGCATCATCCACACCACGACCGGGAACACAACCGCCTCCACGGACGGCGCCGTCTTCATCGATTCCTCCACCACCTGGTCCGACCTCTCCGGCGCCAATGTCTCTAATGGTGATACGATCACCATCTCCGGGAAAGCCAGGGATGGCCTCACGGATATCAGCGGCACCTATACCATCTCGAACAGAACAGGCGACACGGTACAAGACCTGCTCACGGTTATTCAAAATGCTTACAGCGCTCAAGGGACGACCGTGAATGCGGTCTTAAGAGACGGGAAAATTTATGTGGAAGACACCGCGCCCGGGGCATCCTCCATCGCTCTTACCCTTACTTCCAACAATGAAGGCGGGGGCAGTCTCAACCTCGGCACATTCGATCAGACGACCGAGAGAAACCTCGATTTTGGGCTTATCAACGGCACCGTATCGGGCCAGAACGTTGCCGGAACTATCAACGGAGAAGCGGCAACCGGGTCCGGGCAGGTGCTCAAGGGCAATAGCGGGAACTCCAGCACGTCAGGACTAGCTGTCAAGTACTCCGGTTGTGACAACAACGTGGATGCCGGAAGTATTACCCTAACCCTCGGGGTTGCAGAGCTCCATACAAGAAGCCTCTTCAACATCATAGACCCGATCGAAGGTTATGTGCCCTTCAAGCAGAAATCTATTCAGGACAGCATCAGCCGCATGCAAAGTAGTATCGACCAGGTGCAGGATCGACTCGAACGAAAACAGCAGGCGATGATTGACCGCTTTGTGCAGATGGAAATGGCCCTTTCCAGAATTCAGAGCCAGAGCAATTGGCTGAGCTCTCAACTCACTACGGCTTATCAGGCTTGGAAATAGTCCGACATAGATGAATGATCTATTCCGTTTCGGGCTGTCGAACATCACCTGTCTCTACCTTTCTTACCACAGCTGGCCGGCCCTCGGCATCATAACTTCAGCGGCTCCAATGGGATCGCCAATTTCGTCCCGGTAGCGACTCCCTTGTTCGTCCTGATGGGGACATCATAATCAAGACGGCAGCACCAGAACTGAGTCCTGGCAGGGGTCGTTAGCCTCGATGGCAGTTCCAATGTGATGTCAAATCGGTTTTCCAAAAGGTGTGCGTGCTTCGGCTTTCATCGGAAATGTGATATGTTTGCCGAGTCTTGATCCGATTGATAGAGGAGGGACTACCCGGTGCTCCTTTTTGAAAAGCAGACGATCCATTCGCGGTTGCTGTCGCTGTCGGGAGAGGTTGTGGAAAAGCCGGTTGAGATCAGAACGAACCCCATTACCGGGCGGACCTGCCGAATCACCATCAGCAGGGCCGAGGAACGAGAGCCGGCAACGGTCTTGCTGCCCGACCCGCCCCCGTTTGCGGAGGACCGGTCGAACTGCCCCTTCTGCTCATCCAGGGTCGACACGAATACCCCGCAGATCGTCTCCGCTCTCTGCCCGGAGGGGCGGATGAGAAAGGGATCGTCCTGTCTCTTTCCAAACCTGCTTCCCTACGGCAGCTACTCTGCAGTGAGTCTCTTCGATGACCATCACTTCGTGGAGATCGGGACGGCCTCCCTGGATGCCTATGGAAACAGCTTCCTCAACGCCGGCGACTACCTGTCGCGGATCCTCTCCTATGACCATGACGCAATCTACATGGCCATTACCCAGAATCACCTGCCCTCAGCGGGCGGGTCCCTCATTCACCCGCACCTCCAAGTACAGGCGGATCGGGTGCCGTCCAATCATCACCGCTTCCTCAGCCGACGCGGGAAAGAATATCTTCAGGAGAGCCGCTCCCGTATTTTTCTTGACTATTTAGACCATGAAAAACGGGAGGGCAGCCGATACATCGGCTCCACGGGTCCATGGGAATGGATGGCCGCCTTCGCCCCGGAAGGGTTTTTCGAGATATGGGGCATCCTCCCCGGAATCACCTCGATCCGCAAGGCCACACCGGAACACTGGTTCGATCTGGCCCGCGGTGTGCTCTGCGCTCAGAAATTCTACCGGAGCCTCTTCAGAAATGCCTATAACCTTGGCATCCTGTTGAACGAAGACGGTTCGGACATCCTGGATCTCCGGGCGACCCTCATTGTCCGGTCAAATTACGCGCCCTGGGTGCGAAGCGACTTTACCGGCTTCGAAGTCGTTCTGGGAGACATGGCTACATTCACTCCCCCTGAGCAAACCGCCGAACGAGCGAGACCCTTCTGGAGATGAGAGGGCGCCGGATCATCTATCCCTTCGGAAAGATGCTCCAGGATCCAGCGGCTTCGCCGTCTTCCCTCTCGCCGGTCCTGGCCTTTTCAAGCGGCTGGGTTGCTTGCAGAACAAATTCCCGAGATTTATGGTTTCAGGAGAAGAGCGTTACCGTTCCGGTAATGAGATATGAAGGTTGCAGGAGATGGCGAACCACGGAGAGATCGAGAAGGCTCAAGGTCCATCTGCTCAAATCAGCCGCTACTTGGAAGAGTTGGATTCCCTGAAAGATGGCGAGGGTGCAGTATCGAAATTGGTCTCTTGCGGACCCTCTGCCGTCGAACCGTTGCGACGGTTCTTGCTCGAAGGGAAGCCCGGCATCGTGTACCACACCCGCCGCTTTGCCGTAACGGCCCTCGCGGGACTGGGCGCCAGGGCGGTGCTCATCGAATACCTGACACAAAGGAAGGACATCTCGGATCCAGCCATACGGTTGTCGGAGGAAGCCGTTGAAAGCGCTGCGGCCCTGCAGTTGGTCAGATGGCCTTCTGAAGAGGTCTATCGAATCCTGATCACGATCGCGGAGGAAAGGTGTTTGCCGGGCGCGCTGGAAGCCTTGGGTGAACTCCGGAGACCCGAGGCGGTCCCAGCCTTGGTGAAGGCCCTGGAAGACGACGTCTGTAGGCCCACCGCCGAAGAGGCCCTTCGGAAAATAGGGGCTCATGCGTCAGGGGCTTTGATCCAGGCCGCAATTACTCCTTATCCAAGCCGCGAATCGGAGAAGCCTTCGAGTTTGCTGAAGCGACGGAGCGCGGCCGGTCTGCTTGCGGAGATCGGCGTTTCGGAAGAAGAGTGGAGCTTTCTGCGCCCCCTTTTAGAGGAGGATGATGAAAGGATTCTGGTTTCCATGTTCAGAATCGCGGGAATGATGGGGGGAGCAAAGGACAAGGCGAGGGCCTTCCGCCGGTTGATCGATATTCTCCAGAGTGCCGACTGGTACCTGCAAGGCGAGATCGAAGAGGCCCTCGTCGAACGATTCGAGACGGTAAGGGCTATCATAGAGGAAGAAATTGTTCGTCGCGGTCAAACCCCAGAGGCAAGGCAGAATCTCGATCGTATTCAGATTACTCTCCGCAAGGCGAAATACAGGATTGAGCAGCGAGGCCGCGATAAGCTCTCTTGAGCCCACTTGCCTTGAAGTCCTTGAGGATATATAAGCATTGACGAAAGGTGATGGAGTTCACCGTTGACCGCCTGTCGATTGACAAGGCTGATAACTCCTGCCGAGGCAGATTAAAGCCCGGGCAGGAGTTTTGATTCCAAGACGAGAGCTCTTGCCCGGGTGTAAACCGGGAGGAGCTTTTTTTGTGCCCGATTCTGCTTCCCGCTACGGAAAGTCCTTTACCTGAACCATGCTTGACGGAGGGCGCCTCCATGAATAGGGAAACCTATCGACCTGCAATGAAGTTTGTCATCCTCATGGGCGTGGTGAGTCTCTTCGCGGACATGACCCACGAGGGGGCTCGCAGCATCACGGGACCGTTTCTGGCCCTCCTCGGCGCGAGCGCCACGGCGGTAGGGTTTGTAGCCGGGTTCGGGGAACTCCTCGGATACGGGATTCGTCTCATCTCCGGGTACATCACGGATCGGACCGGGAAGTATTGGGCGATCACCATTCTGGGATACTTCGTCAACATGGTTGCCGTGCCTCTTCTGGCCCTGGCCGGGCGTTGGGAGATTGCGGCCCTGCTCATGATCGCGGAACGCATAGGAAAGGGGATCCGAAACCCGGTCCGCGATGCGATGATTTCCCATGCGACCATCGAGGTGGGCCGGGGCTGGGGGTTCGGGCTGCACGAGGCCATGGACCAGATCGGGGCGATGCTCGGCCCACTCATCGTGGCGGCGGTGCTCTATTTCCAAGGGACCTACCAGACGGGATTCGCCCTCCTCGTGATACCGGCGCTCCTGACGATCGGGGTGCTCCTTGCGGCGCGAAGGCTCTACCCACGGCCGCAGGACCTGGAGCCGACTGCGCCCGAGCTGGAGGCGAAAGGTCTTCCTCGCGTCTACTGGATCTACCTTGCCGCCATGGCCCTCAACGCCGCCGGCTTTGCGGATTTTCCGATCATCGCCTACCACTTTCAAAAGGCCTCCGTCGTCTCTAAAGACTGGGTACCCATCTTCTATTCGATCGCGATGGGCGTGGATGCGCTGGCGGCCCTGGTATTCGGCCGCTATTTCGATCGCAAGGGGATCCCCATTCTCATTATGGCCGTTCTCATCTCGATGTTTTTTGCGCCCCTGGTATTCCTTGGGGGCTTTTACTGGTCCCTTGTGGGAATGGCCCTATGGGGTGTGGGAATGGGCGCGCAGGAATCCGTCATGCGCGCCGCTATAGCTGGGTTGGTGCCTGCAGCCAGGCGCGCCACCGCCTACGGGCTCTTCAACACCGGGTATGGGCTCTTCTGGTTTGCGGGGAGCACGCTGATAGGGCTTCTCTACGATATCTCCATTCCCTATCTCATAGCCTTTTCCATGGCGGCTCAAGCGGCCTCCATCCCTTTGCTCGTCCAGGTTGGAAAGCACTCAAGACCCGCCCGAATCTGATAGTTGAGTCGGACCCGTGCCCGAGGTCTGTGCTTCAGCGCCGTAGGCGCCGACCCCGGGCCGAACGCCGCCGGACCAAATCGTGCGATATAAATCTTCTGCAAAACTGGTCTGCAGCGGTTCCCCTTCGATCAGCTTAAACGTCCGCCCTCCATCCTCCTGCCTCTCGGCCCGCAGGAAAATGACTTTTTCCACTCCCCTTTCCAGAAAACCGTGGGCAAATTCAAAAAGGTGCGTGACGAAGAAGACCTTGATTCCGTTTTCCAGCAACGCAGTTACGATCTGCCTCGCGATCTCCGAGCCTTCCCTTTCATTGGTCGCGGCGAAGGATTCATTGAAAAGCGCCATCGAGTTCGGTCCGATATGGGCCGCTATGCCGGCCATTCTGCTGAGCTCCTCGTCCAGTTTCCCGCTCTTCATAGAGACGTCCTCTTCTCTCTTGTAGTGTGTGAAGAGCCCCTCGCAGACATTGGAGGAGAACGACTCGGCAGGCACAAACATGCCGCATTGCATCATCAACTGAGCGAGGCCGATGCTTCGGAGAAAAGTCGATTTGCCCCCCTGGTTTGCGCCCGTGATAACCACGAGCCGTTTGCCGTCCGCATTCACGTCGTTGCCTACGACCTTCTGTTTCATGGTCAGGGCAAGGCAGACATCATACAAACCGCGAAAGGAGTGCCTCCGCTCGCCGGAGGCAAAGGGCTGTGGCAGAGAAACCGGTTCTCCCATTTGTACAAGCTGTTCATGCAGATTCAGGCAACCGACGTAAAAGGCCAACTCGATCCGCAGCATTTCAAAGAAGCTGTCGATATGATCGGCGGACTGGGCGAGGGCGTTGGCGACAAGATTGATTCCCCTGTCCTTCAACTCCGAGAGCGCCCTGCCACCTGCCTCGTCGCGCGGATGGACGGAAAAGGCGTACACCGGTTTCCTCACAAAGATCCGCTCAGTCCAACTCCGGCCGTCGGCCCGAGGCTTGCGGAGCACGTAATCGATGGCTTCATTGCCCTTTCCCAGCCCGGCGCTGATCAAGACTCCGTCACGGAAATTCAGCCTGGTGAGGTGATCCTGGATGATCGCCAGATACTCATCGTCAAGCTCTCTCCTGATCATCGAGAAAAACGTCGTGAATCCCTCCGACGCGAAGCTGTCGGCGTGCTCCTCTGCAACGTTCCTGAGTTTCTTCAAGAGCCTCACGAACACCCGCATCATTTCCCTTGAGCCGGAAAGGATGGAACTCGGGAACCGAGTGAAAAAGCCGAAGTAGTGCTTGCTCTTGTGTTCGATCAATTCCACGGCGATGCTGTAGATATCCCTGACGACGGACGGGTTTTTCAGACAGTCCCTCAGCACGCCTTGGCGATAGAGGATGGTGTCGGGGTCGCTCGATGGGGAAAAAACGGCCTTCTTTGCCACCTCAAACAGGAATGAGTCGCCGGCGGCCATGGCGCTCAGGAGTGTGTTCAATTCCAGATCTTGCGCAAGCGCTTGTTCATGCACGGCATGCGTTTCCTCCTGGGGCTTTCGATCCCTCTGCCTTCGCCCACGATCCGTCAGCTCCCGCCCCGGGTCAAAATCGCGATCCCTGTACATTAGAAAAACCTTCATGAACTTAAGCGCTCCCTTAATCGTTTGTAAGTGAGGCCGTATTTTTCGGCGATCGATATGGCATAGGCAAGCCCGTCGGCCGGCCTTCTCAGAATCTTGAAGGTTCGCAACGCCGGGTTCTCTGGAACGACCGTGCTGACCATGCTCACGGTCTTCTCGCTTAGCGATGCCAATTCATCGATGAACGATACGCATACGCACAAGAGATCCAGGGCGATGATCTCTTCCATGATCTTCCTGCTCAAGAAGATGGCATCCTTCAGAGTGGTGGAGGTGAAGATCTCATTGATGATGACGATGCTCCGGGAGGTAGCACGGCTCATGATCTGGTGGACCCGAACCAGGTCGTCCTCCAGTTTGCCGCGGAGATTCTGGATATCCTCTTCTTTCTCGAAGTGCGTAAATATGGCGTCGAATAGAAAGAGCCTCGCTTCCGTCCCCGGAACGGGACAGCCCAGGGCCGCCAGGTAATGCAGCTGCCCGAAGGTGCGGGCGAAGGTGGTTTTCCCCCCCTGGTTGGGACCCGAGACGACAATGATGCGTTCCTTGTCTTTCAGGAAGAAGTCATTGCAGACAACATTCGATTTTTCTCCAACGAGCTTATGGGCCAGGGCGAGATCGAATCCCACGTAATCATGGACCTCCTTGTTTCGGTCGGCAATTTGCGGGTAGCAGAACTTCAGCCCCGCCCGCTTGAATCTTGCGATATACTCCTGGCAGGCCACGTAGAATTGGATTTCGCGGTCGAAGAGAGTGATGGTTCCATCCTGAAAATCGCCGCTTTTCTCACAAAAACGATCGAGACTCGAAAAGAGGTCCGGGTAGAGTTTCGCCACCATGTCCAGTATCTGCTCTTCGACGTGGCTCATGCCCGAGTAATCGGGCAGCTTGGATCTATAATCTTCCACCGCCCCCTGTTGGAATTTTTCGAACGTCTCCTCCACCTCGGGGCTGTAATCGATTTCCTGCTCGTACCTGCGCACCTTGACCTTCAACCCGTTGATGATGACGCAATAGCGGACGGTAGAGAGATCGGCCTTGAGCTTCTTTGTCTCGGAGAGCAAGGCCTTAAACCGCTCGGAATCGATATAGCCCGCGAGGTAATCGCAAAACTCCCGAAGCCCGCGCGAGCCTATGCTTGCAAGGGATAGCTCGCCGGCCAGGCGCTTCACCGCATCGCAATAAACGAGTACCGCCTCCAGAAACCACCCTTCCCTGTGGCTCTTGTTGTAGAGCTTTTCCGAGAGCGCGAGATAGCGTCTGGCGACGATCATCCGTTCCGCAAAGGCCTTTACGCCGTCCAACAGAGTCCCCTTTTCAAGATCCTGGGATATCTCCTGGCGGTACCGGATGGCATCAACACTGCGCAAGGGTGTGTAGAAATAGGGTTTGAGATCGTATTGCTCCTTCCCGGCGGTGATCGCGTTCACGATCTGGTCGAGATTCAGGTCGACGAAAAACTCCGGCTGAGGTCTCTCGTCTTGAATCTGTTCTCCGTTTCCAAACAGTATGCTGTGAAAGGTCATTGGCGAGCGTCCCCTTGGGCGTGCGACTTTAAGCAGGCCGTGTCCAGGCCTGAAAGGATGGCGCGACGAGCGCCGCGGGCCGTTTCTACGATCCGGAGGATGTCGCCCAGGTCGTTGACGAGAACCATGGCCGTCCTCTTGGCCAGGGGGGAGCTCTTGTTGAAGAAGGATATCCCCACGTCGGCCGACCGGAGGGCGATCACATCGTTGGCGCCGTCGCCGACCATGGCTACCCGGTGGCCTCTCTGCTGGAGACTCCTGACGACGATCCCCTTCTGGGAGGGGGATACCCTTGCAAAGACGGAGACGTATTCAGCCTGCCTGGCGACCTCGGACAGGGGCATGCGCCCGATGCTGCCTCCCGTCAGGCAAAACCCATCTGGGGCATCGATCCCGGCTTCCACCCCGACCCTCAGGGCCGTTTCCGCCCTGTCGCCGGTCAGGAGGACGCTCCTGATCCCCATCCCCCCGAGTCCCTGCAGGACCGCTTTCGCATCCGGTTTGATGCGGTTTTCAAATTCGAACAGGCTGAGAAAGGTGTAGCCTGGGGGAGGTCCTTCGAAGGGCCCTTCGGCAAAGGCCATGGCAATGATGACCCCGCCTTTTTGTCTCCTCCCGTCCAGCCGGGCGCGAATTGCCGACAGGAGCTCGAAATCCAGGGGCCTGGTTTCACCCGTCGGGGTCAGGTAGCCGCGGCACTGCCGCAGGATCACGTCCGGGTCTCCCTTGGCGAAGTAGATCCTCTTCCCGCTGTCGCCGTATTGGAACCCGCAGGCCATGTATCTCTGTTGCGAACTGAAGGGCTTCTGCCAGATCCGGCGGTGGCTCCGCTCGAGCCCAGTCATGCTGAAACCGTGCCTCTCCGCAAAGCTCATCAACGCGTGATCCAGGGGATTGGCGAGCGCGTGCGTCTGCGCATATGCGAGGTCATGGCAGAGGGCGGAGCCGGTCATGAGGATCTCCCGTGCGCCGACGGCCGAGAACTCTCCCTCGAAAAAATCCCTCCCCCCGAGCCAAATCCCCTTCACCTCCATCTCTCGGGTCGTCAACACTCCGGTCTTGTCGAAGCAGAAGACGTCCAGATCCCCTACGGCCTCCAGGATCCCCTCGTCCTGCAGGACGATGTCCTGCATCAGCAATTTTTTTTGTCTGCACCGCCTGGCGATGAGCCTGAGCATCCCGTCCTTCGGGAGGAGCAAGAGCGAGGATGCAAGCAGCACGCAAAGAAGAACGGAAGCCGGGGCATACCCAGGATAGAGCCTAATGCTTACCGGCAGCGCGATTATCAGGAAAAGCAGGAGCTCAACGTGCCCCTTCCGGATCGCTGGGATCCTTTCCCCCTTCCGGCGCGAGATGGACTGCCTCAATATCTTCCCATACTCGGTATTCTCGCCGGCGGCGAGCACGATTCCTTTTCCGTGGCCCCGCACCACGACGGTCCCCTGAAACGCGAGGAGGTCGGCCCCGGGCGTGAGATGTTTCTCCTGCGGCATGATCTCGCCGGTGAGCTCGAACTCGTCCAACTCCAAGTCGACCGCATCCAGGAGCTTCAGGTCGGCCGGCACGACATCGCCGGTCTGTATCAATACCATGTCGCCTGCCCGGAGATCATCTGCGGGGATGGGGACGATCCCGTCTCTCCCGACAACTATCGCCATGTCTCCTTTCACCGGGCGCTACTCCTCAGGGAATTGCTCATCAAATGCCCTCCTCCGCTCCTCTTCCGCCCGCATCATTCTCTACGGAGACGCCTGGATCCTGTTCGAGCCCTTGTGATAGATAGGAATCGAGCTTCTCGACAAGGGTATTGCCCTCGTTGATGAACCCGTTAAGCTCGGCGGCCACCGCTTCCGGGACTTCTCCGAAGCCCCTCATGTATTTGGGGCCGATCTCAGTGAGGGCAATGCGGATGAATGTCAGGTGGACCCGGATGGAATGGAGGGCGCCGACCTGCGGATCCCTGGGGCCGATGCCCTGACTTTCCAGGAACTGCAGCATCAGTGCCCGAGTGCGGTCGATGTAGTCCCGGACCGTCTTGCCCAACGCTGGGGTAAGGTCCGCCCGGTACTTGGGGAAGGGCGATCTTGAATCGGCGGCATTGACAATCTTCTCGATCTCGGAAAGGAGATCGTCTACATACTCGACGCTCGTAAGAAGATGGCGCCGATGGGATTCGTTCAATGATTCGACTCTCAATAAAAAGACTCCTCCGCATCCCCTGGAGGAGCCTTTCAACCGATGAGACGCCGGAACGGCTCCTTCCAAGGCATTATCCTTCTCAAGGAGTTATCAGCCCCTGGACGCGGGAGCGGTTCTCCGGTGAACTCCATCACCCTTTCTGTTACTCCAAGCCTTACCTCACCAAGCTATTCATTCCGGAGCGGGTTTTCAAAGACCGCGGCCTTGCCGAGTTCCGCTTCGATTTCTAGCAGGCGGTTATACTTTACAATGCGCTCGCTTCGGCAGACGGAACCGGTTTTGAGCTGACCTCCGCCCATCGCCACAGCGAAATCCGCGATGAACGAATCCTCCGTCTCGCCCGAGCGGTGAGAGATGACAAAACCCCAGCCCGCCTTTCTGCAGAGCTGGATGGCCTGGATGGTTTCTGTGACCGTGCCGATCTGGTTCAGTTTGATCAGAACCGCATTGGTGGCCTTCTCCCGAACGCCTCGTTCAATGAATGCGGTGTTCGTCACATAGAGGTCGTCGCCCACGATCTGGATCTTTTCACCCAAGGCCCCAGTCTGTGCCTTAAACCCTTCCCAGTCGTTTTCGGCAAGACCGTCTTCGATGGATACGACGTGGTATTTCTCGACCCATGACCTGTAGAGATCCGTCAGATCGGCGCTCGTCTTCTTTCCCTGACCGGATTTGCTCAACTGATAAGCCCCGTCTTCGAAAAATGAGCTTGCCGCAGGATCGAGCGCAATGGCCAGATCCTTCCCCGGGGTGTAGCCTGCCCCCTTCATGGCCTCGAGGATGACCTCGCATGCCTCATCGTTGCTCTTGAGATTCGGGGCAAACCCGCCCTCGTCCCCGACGCTTGTGCTGTAGCCTCTCTTTTTGAGGATTCCCTTGAGGGCCTGGAAGGTCTCTGCGCAATAGCGCAACGCCTCGGCAAAGGTGGGCGCGCCGATCGGCATGGCCATGAACTCCTGAAAGTCCACGCTGTTGTCCGCGTGCTTCCCGCCGTTGAGGATGTTCATCATCGGCATGGGGATGCGGACGGCTCCGGGGCCGCCGAGATAAAGGTAAAGCGGAAGACCCGAAGAGGTCGCCGCGGCCCTGGCCACCGCCATCGAAACCCCCAGTATGGCGTTGGCCCCGAGCTTCCCTTTGTTGGGGGTGTCGTCAAGCTCGATCATCAGCCGGTCGATTTCCGCCTGATGCTTCGGGTCCATACCGATGACTTGGGGGGCCAGTACGCCGTTGACGTTGGCTACGGCCTTGAGAACCCCCTTCCCTCCGTAACGCTTCTTGTCTCCGTCCCGCAACTCCACGGCCTCATTCTCGCCGGTGGAGGCGCCGGAGGGGACCGATGCAGAAGCGCTCACTCCGTTATCCAGGTTGACGAATACCCGTACAGTAGGGTTGCCGCGTGAATCCAGGATTTCCAATGCGCGTACCGAGACGATCTTGCAGTTCATATGGTGTGTTCTCCTTTCCGGATGATTCGCTTTCGTTTCATGTCTGGGAAGCGTTTGCCTCGTACTCCTGAACTTGGCCGGTGCCGAAAGAGAGGGATGTGTCCGCTTGGGCCACCCCTGAGATCAGCCTATAACTCCCAAGAAGACGAGCCCCCAGGGCGTTGGCAAGCCGCCTGTACAGGATGAATCCGTTGGTTTGATCTCCTTCCGCTAGTCTTTTCAGCTCTCCGGCGTTGAGCTTGAGGAGCCTCGTCCGCTCTCTGCACTCCGCAGAGGCCGAGTACGTGTCGCGTTCGAGGAGGCTGGACCACCCGAAGATCTCCTCGGGGTGATCAACGGTGTAGACCGTGTGCCCGGTCTCGCCTATGCTTATCCTCACTCTCCCCTCGAGAAGGATGTACAGATTCTCAGCCCGGTCCCCTTCTCTGTAGAGGGTATAACCCTTCTCATGCGACTCCTCTTTCGCCAACCCCATGACCTGCTCAAGGAAGCCCTTGCTCAACCCGCGAAGAAGGTCCGATTGTGTAATATACATGGCAGCCTCCTTTCTCTCCTGAAGCCTGGCTCAGGGCCATCCATCGGTTATGTGGCCCATGGGCCGCGAAATTCCCGTCTCCACGAGGATGACAGGAAGAGATGTAATTGGTTGAGTCATGGCAGCTCACTGATTGTCATGCTCCAGGGTTTCAAGGTTTTCATGGAGATCCCGGATGGTGGTGCGGATCTCCGCGCTTCTTTCTACGGATTGCGAGAGGAGCGCGTCTATGGTTGAAAGCTCCTTCCGCACATAGTCGATGGCCTGGTTTCGAATCCTCTCGATCGCCTTGTTGATCCTCACCTCCCACTGATAGGCGAGGCGGGAAAGATGGGTCTCCGCAGTGCGTGGCATCTGGTTGAGGAAATGTCTTTCAAAGGCGCCCCTGAAGATGAACATGGGGATGAGGAACCAGAGAAGATCGAGATGAATATCGAAGACCTTGGTGAAGGCAACGTCGGGATGGGAAGGCTCGGGGACATCGAGGTCCCAGGAAGGTGAAGAGAGCTTCACCCCGAGGACGGTCTCGATGTTCCGATCGAGCATGTTTCTGAAAAGCTCGAGCGAGCGGGAGATGGATAAGGACGCCCTGCTGAGGGTCCCGAAGAAGTGCCGGTGCTCGCTCCTGGAGAGTTCGTTCAACTCTTTGGTCAGATTTTCTTCAAGCCACTCCTCGTATCTCCTTGTCAATCGCCAGAGGTTCCCCTTCCATGCGGGCATCTCCTCCCTGAGACGGGCCATGAGCCTCCGGGTAAATTCCGGCCTTTTGGTCTCGAGACGCGCTGCGATGAGCGTCCTCGTCTGGAGCATGTTGTCCCTGGCCATGGAGAAGAGCTCGGAGCGGATGAGGTCAAAATTGAGTTTTTCCGTCAGGATCAGTTTCTTCAGGGAATCCCGCTCCGAATCGGCCTTGAGGGAGGTCTTGAGGGCAAGCTCAAGATAGCCGAGGCAGCTCTTTGTAATGGATGCGAGCTTGTGGTGAAGGATGTTCCTGAATTCCGTATCGCGGTTTCGGGAGAGGCCGACCAGGAGGCTGTCCATGCGGGCTTTGAGGAGATCGGTGCCTACTCTCGTCGAATAGGGATAGACCGGGAGCTGCCGGTTGATTCCGCGCTGAAGAGCGTTTTTCAGGAACCGGATCACCTCTGTCTGCTGGGCCTCGGAAAGGAGGTCGACCTTGGTGAGGAGGAGGATGATCCTTGGGGTATATTTGGCGAGCTCACGGATGAGGTTCAGGTCATTTTCGGAGAGGGGGCGATCGGCGCTGACCGCCACGATCGCGGCCCCCACCTCCGGCAGCCACTCCTCCGAGGTATCCGTGTTGTATTTGAACACACTCCCCAGCCCCGGCGTGTCGACCAGGCGAAGCCCCGGGTAGCGTTTCAGGCCGGGCAGCTCAAGATCTACGATCTCCACCTGCTTCTCATTTGCCGGGTTCTTCTCTTCGGATATGAACTGCTCGACATCCGTAAGGGACACGTCGACCCTTCGGCCGTCGAAATGGGTTACGATCGCCTTGGGCTCTCTTCCATAGCGGAGGCGGGTAACCACGGTCGTTACGGGCGTGACCCCGACAGGCAGGACTTCTTGCTCGATCAGGCTATTGATGAACGAGCTCTTCCCTGCCTTGAACTGGCCCAGGATAGCGACATCGATGATCTTTTCCTGGCCGAATAGACTTTGGCAGGCCTCTATCTGGCGATCGAGAGAATGGAGATTGAAACGACGCGAGGTTTCAAGGACTTTTTCGAGGATCAGGCGTCCGTTCGACTCAACGGGGAGGGATTGGACAGGTTTCCATTCCATGACGCTCCTCCAACGAACCCTTTTGGGGGAGCATCCATCTTTTTTTCCACCGCTCCCCACAGGGGCAGATTCGTAGGAGTCATCAGCCCTCCTGAAGGGGCGGTTGCGGCGAACTCCATCGCCGGATACCAAATGATATATATTCCTTCGTGAATATCAAGGATAAAGAGGCATATAGTGGGATACACAATGATTCTCAGACATAGTTGCAACGATCGTGAACGCCCGGCTCTTTCTTTCAGGGCTGCGACTGTTGTTCTTGTGCTTGAACGCGGAGTAAGCTAAAAGCCGGAACATCGAATTTCAGGGCTGCTCGCCTGGGGCTTTTGTCTCTCTCATTAGCCCGGGCGGTCCTTGCGCATAGAAAGGAGAAGAACATCCTCCGGTCGATGTCAGACTTTAGTCGATTACCGATAAGAAGGGCGGGAATGCTCCTGTTGCTTGCTATATCTCTCCTGGCGCCCAAAGGGGCGGTTTTCGCATCGGATCGGTCCACCAAAGAATTTCAGACCCTTCTCCAGGAACTGAAGAAACGTTTTTCCGAATACGGCTGGAGCGATCTGAAGCCGGAGATCGTTTCCTGGGAGTACCATCGGACGACGAACCAGGGACGGCCGCTTTTCTTTGCCGAATTCGGCGACAACTCCCGCAATTGCACCCTCCTTATGGCCGCCGTTCACGGCGATGAGATCCCGACAGCCTACGTCCTCTTCAAGCTGGCCGACTATCTGAGAGAAAATCCCGAGGACTATAAGGGACGACACCTGGTGATAGCGCCTCTTGTCAATCCCGACGGCTTCCTTTCATCGCCTCCCAGGAGGGTCAATCCAAAGGGGGTGGATCTCAATCGGAATTTACCAACCAAAGATTGGGGAAAAAGCGCCCTGAAGCACTGGAACGGCCCGGCCAATGGCATCAAGAGATACTACCCGGGGCAGAAACCCGGAAGCGAAAACGAGACCAGGTTTCAGATGGCGCTTATCCAGAGGTTCAAACCACAGAAGATCCTGAGCCTGCATTCTCCGCTCAATATGTATGACTATGACGGGCCGTCTGTTGGACTGGACGACTTCGAGAAATGGCTGGAAAGGATAAGCAGGGAGACCAACCACCCCATGAAACGCCTTGGGATGTACCCCGGTTCCCTGGGAAGCTACGCGGGAGTGGAAAAGAATATCTTTGTGGTGACGCTGGAGCTTCCCTCTTCGGACCCGCGCATGGGGGAGCCCTATTACAGCAAGTTCAAGTCGGCGCTCTCGAAATTCATGGCGCTCGGTATTGCCGGCCGGAAGCCTGTGCCTGGAACCGAATAGGCCGCCGTGGTGAATGCCGGCATGCAACCGCGCCGGTCGCGCGAAGCCGCTCCTCGATAACCGGTAGACTGGAAAGTGCCGGATGCTTGATCATGTATTACTCTTTCTCGCCTCCTATGCCGCAGCGGCCGTATCCGGGGCCGCGGGTTTCGGCGGCGCCCTGCTGCTCTTGCCGCTCCTTGTAGCCACAGTAGGCCTAACCCATGCGGTCCCATTGCTGACCATTGCCCAACTCATCGGCAACCTCTCCAGGGCCGCTTTCGGCTTCCTGGAGATCCGGTGGAGGCCGGTAGGGCTCTTTCTCCTCGGAGCAATACCTCTCAGCATCCTGGGAGCCCTTTCATTCGTCCAGTTGCCCAAAGAGCTGGTTACCCGCTCGATAGGGGCGGCCATTATGGTGTTCGTCGCGCTGAAGTATTTCGGCGTGTTGAAACTTCAGGGCAGTCGCGCGTTGTTGGTCGCCGGCGGAGCAGTGGTCGGATTCCTGTCAGGGTTGGTGGGGAGCGCCGGGCCGCTTGGAGCCGCCGTCTTTCTTTCGCTGGGATTGCCCCCCGTTTCCTACATCGCGAGCGAGGCGACCACCGCGCTTGCGATGCACGGGGTAAAGACCGTGGTCTACCAGCGCTACATCACCCTGGGCCGGGAGTTCTGGTTCCTGGCAGCCCTCATGGGGGTCGCCATGATCTTAGGTACCTGGTCGGCCAAGCGGGTGATCGAGCGTTTGCCTCGGGAGGCCTTTCAGCGGTTCGTGGCCGTCTTGCTGGTTGTGATCGCCGGCTACATGGTGATCCACGGGTAAAGGTGCATCCGACATGACGCGCTTCACTGGAGCCATGGAGTCGGTTCCGTCCCGGCAAGCTTCGGGTCGGCGACTATTCCGTAGCAGCCGCCCCATAAGAGCTGGACAGGAGTGAATATACTCGCTTGCGTTTTCAGAAATACACCTGCACCTGTATTCTCGTCATCCTCCCGGGCATGCTACTTTCTTCCTAAAGAAAGCTTTCATCTCTTTCCCGGGATAGAGGAGTGTCTCACTTGACTGGGATTAAAGGTCCTGCTAGAGATCATCTGTAAGGGGGATGGAGTCCCCCCGCAAAATCGCCGGAAAAGGCTGATGACTCCTACCAGACTGGTTCTCTGGCGGGAGTCGGGTTCGCAAGGGTTTCGGGGAATTCATGATCCCGCCATCCAGAACGGAGGCGGGATTTTTGTCTCTGAAAGCTTCAGTTCACGCGGAGTTCGTATTTTGGGAGAAGCTCAGGCTCGTTCTCGGGGGGATCCGTCGGAAGCGAACGGATGCCGCATCGGTGGGATACAACGAGCTGGAAATCCTGGAGGCCCTTTCTAAAGAAGGCTGCCCGGTATGCGCCATCCTGACCGAAAGCGACCAGCGGTACTTTTTCTGGTTCTTGAACGAGAGTCATTTGGAGCCGACCGTGCTCCGCGAGCTCACCCGCTCCCTGGGGTTTTGCGCCGCCCATGCGGAGTACCTGATAGAAACCCGGGCAGTAGGCGCCGAGATCGCATCGGTCCACCATTACCTGGCGCGTGAGATCGGGTCGATCTTGGCCGGTCGCTTGGGGCGGCGAAATCGAGAGGTCGATCCCGAGAGAATTCTCGGGAAGGTCGGGCCATGCCCGGCTTGTCGCTCCCGTGACGATCGGGCGGAGCGCACCGCCTTCTTCCTCTCCAAGCTCATCGATGACCCGAGCGCGAGCCGGCAATATGGCGCCCCGGGCGTGCTCTGCGTTCCGCATCTCCGGATGGTTGCGGCGAATCTCAGCGATGCCTCCCTGGTGAATGTGCTGAGCGTCAATGAAGGCGCACTGAAGCGCTCGACATCCGATCTCGAACAACTTCCGGTCGGAGAAGCTTCCCGTTTGGAGCCGCGGATCATAACCGCACTCCGTCAAACGGTGGGGCACGATAGGGGTCTGGGAAATTTTCTGCCTCTTCCGGGCGGCCTTCCGGAACCCTCATCCCCGGATATGCTCGAAAGCCTTTCTCAGAACATCCTTCGCCCCGATTTTTGCCCGGTTTGCCTCGCCCTCGGCCAGGCCTGGCTCATCAGGACCGCGTGGCTTGAAGCAGCGGCGAAAAAGGGAGAGAACACCGAGGACCTTCTCCCAACGTGCGGGGAGCATGTGTGGTCCATGTTGAGGTTCGCAGGTCCCCCCCTTGTCTATCGCACAGCGAAAAAGGCGTTGGACGGAGCGCTGGCGCAGATCGGTTTGGCGCTCTCGAAGCTGCAGGGAGAGCCGACGCGGATGATTTCAAAGAAGGCGCTCATCCGGACGGGTCGCGAAGCCTTGGCGCAGGATCTCCTTTGCCCGGTTTGCGGCCATTTGAGGACGATGAGAGATCGGGTGCTGCTCCTGTTGTTCACATTGCTTGGAAGACGCAGGCAGCGGGATAACTTCGAAGAGGGGGCAGGCCTTTGTCTTACACATTTCCGCTCCGCCCTCGCCTTGAATCCTGAGCCATGGCTTCTCGATTTCTTGTGCAGGGCGCAGAAAACCAAGCTGAGCCTCGTCCATTGGGAGACCGAGGAATATTCGCGCAAATCATCCTGGGGTGGGCGTCCGGAGCCCAAAGGGATGGAGCAGAGCGCGCCGTTGCGGGCGCTTCAGCAGTTCTCGGGTTGCATGAAATGCGGATCCTCTAATGCGTCGGCATGATCCGCCTGAAAGGTGGAGAAGAAGTGTATTTCGTAGGTCGCGAAAGAGAAATAGCCAGGATCAGGAAGGCGATGGCGATTGGATCAAATGTGGTGCTCACCGGGAAATACGGGGTCGGCCGAACGAGCCTGATAAGGAGAATCGCCAAACTATTCGCCGATGAGTGGCGATTCCTCTTTGCGGATTTCTCCCGTACCCCGGCAGAGGCCTGCACTGAACTGCTGAAGGGCCTGGAGGCGAAAGGATCGCGCCATAGCAGACACCAGGACTACAAACGAGACCGATCCATGTTCGTCGATCTCGCGTCAAGAGAGAAAGGAAAGCGCCGATGCGTGATCGTGCTCGACAACATTGAAAAGCTTACGCCCCAAAAAATGGATCTGATCCGGTACCTGGAGCGGGATAAGCATTCCCTTTTCATCGCCGTAGCCGAGCGCTTCCTGCCGGAAGAGGGCCTCTTCCATTTGCGGGTGTCTCTCTACCCCTCGGTGCTCGTGGCTCTGCGAAATCTCAGCGGGGAAAAGAGCGCAGGGTATTTCCGCTTCTACGCAGCCAAACATCGTCTTCCATGGACCGAAAGCGATATCCGCATGCTCACCCTGGGAACAGGCGGCTATCCTTTGGCCATGAGAGAGGCCGTGACCAGGGAGCTTGAGAGAGCGGTAAGAGGCGACGAACAAGGCCAAGCAGGAAAAGCAACATGAGGAAGCGCCACCCCGATCCGAGGAAAGGATCTTCAGCCGATCTTCCCTTCCCGCTCTCCAACGGGGAGGTCCATTTCCTTTGGTGGTTTATCGATGGCGCCATCATGTCCCCGCCGACCCGGCAGGCGCTGCGAGACGGCTGGGGCATGTGCGATCGGCACGCCTGGGCCTTTCTTTCGGTGGAGGCGGCCTACCGTCAAGGGTACATGCACGGCCCGGCGGTCCTCTACGAAGATCTCATGTCCAGGGCGCGAGCCTCTTTCGACCTCTGCGGTCCCATGCAGACATGGAGGGTCGTGAGAAATGTTCGGGCGAGAGGGCCATGCCACATGTGCGAGATGAATTACGGTCCGAACAGCGCGGGAAAGATGGACGAGGAACGCTTTCGGATAGGCCGAAACCCGGCCGCGCTCCGAACCCTGGCCCTGAGGACCGCCCGCTACTGGCGGAAGGCCCTATGCGGCCGATGCGCCGGGAATGACTCGCCTCAGAGATGCCGCAAACACCTGATCGAGGGGATTTCACAGGGAGCGATCACGGATCTTTCTCCGCATATCTCTTTGGTGAATTCCATTGCCGGTCAGGCGGAGCTCTACGCCCGCTCCTTTCGTTTCGGATACCATGAGACCAGGACGGATGAGGGATTGGCTGCGCTGCTCAGCGCCGTGGGATGGTGCAGCGGATGGCGGACCCTGCTTTCCATCGCGGGGTGAGGATGTCCCTTTTCCGCCTGGGGATCAAGCCTTCCCTGCTTTGGTCTTCTTCTCCTGAACATGCCTGTATACCCGCATGGAGAAATCCTCCAGGGCCTTCTCGCACCTCTTCAGCTTCTCCGCCGCCGTTTTGCGCAGGGGATTCTTGACCGGGTGCCGGTCGTCGACCTTCTTGAGCCACTTCTTCAGCTTGTCGAGATCCTCCTCGTTTTCCTCGATCTCGGCAAAGATGAAATTCTTCCTGGCGATCTCCGAGGCGATCTCCTTCAGAAAGTCGTCGCACTTGTTGGAGATCTCCTGGTATTCCTCGGAGCTGGCCTCCAGGAAGGCGTTGAGGATCCGCTCCTCTTCCGCCTGGTTGAGAGGTTTGCCTTCGATCAAAAGGCTGCCCCCTCCGTAGGTCTCTATGTGGGATGCCAGGGATTGGAGATCCGAGATGAGACTCTTCTTGTAGGGAACGACCCACACGGACTGGTAATTCACCGCCCCAATCTTCTTCAACTGGCGCCAGACATGGACCCTGAGCTTGGAGGGTTTCGGCGGCAGCCTGTGGGAGAAAAAGATCCAGTTCACGGAAGAATCCGCTCCTCCTTGGTTTTGATCAGGTATGTAGGCCAGGTTGGGTGCGATTGTCAACCCGGCAGTCGCCTCCCGAAGCCTTGGTCTCAACGCCCGCCCTTGTTTCGCCCATCCCAGGCCGAAGAAGACCCTTTAGCGCAATCCGGGCAAAGACGGCCGGATTCCTGCCTGAGATCGTTTTCGAGGTTCTCCGCCCAGGTCCAGTACTCGCCGCAGCGGGGACAGAGCACATGGACCTGGTCGGCCCCTCTCATAGACTCAATGAACAGGATTTCGAAATGCTGTTCCCGCGCCGCTTCCCGGCAGAGCATCTGGGCGTTCTTCATGTAGAAGAGCCCCGGCCTGAATCTCGCCTGAAAGAGCGTGGCGCCGTATCCCGTAACACCCTTCCTGAGCCCCATTACCCCATCACGGAGCGTGCGGATGCTCGCCCTGGTCACGTGGTTCATCGCCATCACATGGAA
>JAGVAP010000053.1 GCA_020060215.1 Deltaproteobacteria bacterium
CCGCCGCCCTGAGCCTTGACACCTGGATCGAATCCCCCCGCGCAACATGGTCCTTGTAGGGCACTGAACCGTAGGTGGTCGCCATCCCCTGGACATCCTCCATGTCCTTGACGACCACCGGGACCCCCGCCAGCGGCCCCGGATCCTCCCCGGCCGCGATGCGCTCGGCCATGAGCCTGGCCTCTTTCATGGCCTCTTCAGCCCGGAGCGCGATGACGGCATTGACCGCCGGATTGACCCCCTCGATCCTCCTCAGCGTCTGTTCCATGAGATCGGCAGGAGACCACTCCCGGGTCTTGATGAGTCTCACCAACTCCACCGCGGATCTGAATTGAAGCGCCATGTCTGCTCTCCTTTCAAATCTTCAGGACGATCCTCCCTGCGGTCCCTTCCTTCGGCAGCTCCATGAGGGCCTCGTTGGCCTTTTCCATCGGGAACGTCTTTGAAACGACGGGCTTGATCTTCCCCTCCTCCACAAGACGGATCACCTGAAGCAGCTCGGTTTTTGTGCAGAGGCGGGAGCCCTTGATCTCCCACTCGTTGTAGTGCATGGCCATGGTGTCCAGGGGGAACGGCTGGCCCGGGGCATAGCCGACGACGATCAGCTTCCCTCCTTTCCTCAGGCTCGGGAGCGACCACGCCAGGGTCTCCTTCGACCCCACGAACTCCAGGACCGCGTCCACGCCCTTCCCGCCCGTGATTTCCCGAACCGCGTCCCCCGGTGAATTGTCCGGACCGACGAGGAAGTCCGCGCCGTGCTCCTGCGCGAGCCGCAGGGCCTTCTCCTTCCTGTCCGCCACGACGACTCTCGCGCCGCAGAGCTTCGCGATCTGAACGCCATGGATGCCGAGGCCCCCCGCCCCGACGATGAGCACGGTCTGACCCACTTGGACCTTCGCAAGGGCGACGACGGCATGGTAGGAAGTGGCGACCGCATCGGTCAGGATCGACATCTCCTCAAAGGAGCGGCGCCGGTCGAATGGGCAGAAGGCGTAGGCCGGGACCTTCACGTACTGGGCATACCCGCCGGGCAGTTCGAATCCGACGCGCTTCAGGTTGGGGCAGAGGTTCTCGAAACCGGTCAGGCAAGGCTCGCATTGCCGACAGGTGACGTAGATATAGAGCAAACCCGCATCCCCTTTCCTGATGGACTGGACACCCTTGCCCACATCCACAACGACCCCGGCCACCTCGTGGCCGGGTGTGTGGGGCAGGGTCACGATGGGAGGAGGGATCTCTCCCCTGTAGATCTTGAGGTCCGTGTAGCAGAGGCCGCACGCCTTTACCTCCAGCAGGATTTCATCCTCCCGCACGGAGGGCGTCTCCACGTCCACCCACTCCATGGGCTGGTGATACTGCCTCAGAACCATCGCTTTCATGTGACGTTCCTCCTTGCGAACATTTGCTCTGCCCCTTGCCGTTTCACTCATGCGGGTGCGCCAAATACTATTTCATGCTCCCCTCGGGATTTCCACTCCTTTTCTGCTCAGGGCCGGGGATTGCCGGTCCCATGACCCCCGCTCCGTCGCGACAACGGCCTTCAGTGGTTCAGGAATTGTTTGACCGAGACCCGTGCTGCAGGTATATTTGGGCAACGAACGAACCGACCGGAACAGACGGATTTCGAGGCACGCAGGTCGTCGCATGGGATATCGTTTGATCGATCTGAGTCAGGAAATCTTCACGGGCGCACCGGTATGGCCCGGCCACCCGGAGACCAGGGTCCAAGTGGTCGACACCCACGAGAGCACCCGCGCTTCCGGGCGGTTTACGGAAGATTACGGATTCACTGCCGAGACCATCACCATGAGCACCCACGGGACTACCCACGTGGACTCCCTCAGCCACATCGACCCCGCTCCGGACGCACCGAGTATCGATCAGATCCCCCTGGAGTGGTTCTACACCGGCTCCATCTGCATCGATCTCTCGCACGTACCGCCACGAACCGAGTATACGGTGGACGACATCAGGCAGGCGCTGGCCCGGCACGACTTGAAGATCCGGCGCGGCGACACCGTCCTGGTGTATTCCGGCCATTACACCCGCACCTACGGCACGCCGGCCTGGTTGACCGACTATCCCGGTTTCGGCCGCGCTTCGGCCGCATGGGTGTACGACCAGGGTGCGGTCAACATCGGCGTCGACGCCCCGAGCCATGACGCAGCCGGAACCACCCATTATCCGGCTCACCAGGTCTGCCGGGAAAAACAGACCCTCAACCTAGAAAACCTCGGCGATCTTCGGCCCGTGGTGGGGAGGCGTTTCCAATTCATCGGATTCCCGCTCAGGATTCGAAAGGGCAGCGGCTCGCCGATCCGCGCGGTAGCGGTTGTGGAGGATGATCTCATGAATCAAGAGACGTAAACCTTCCGGCCTAAATGCGCACAGAATCATCGCAGGGGAGGCTTCAACATGATCTCAGGCGTTCATCATTTCAGCATGTCCGTCACGAATCTGGAACGTTCCATCGAATTCTACTCCAGGGTCTTGGGTCTCGATCACCAGTTGACCAAACTCAACGATCCGCCAGGTCTCGGGAGGGCTCTTTTCGGCACCAAATGGGGGATGGATCAGGAAGACGCCGCCCTTCGGCTCGCGGTCATGCAAGCTGGCGGGGTGCGAATCGAGCTGATCCAGTACTTGGATCCTCCTGCCATGCCCTTTCACAAGAATCCTTCTTTTGCCGGATCGGCACACATCGCGTTCAAGGTCGAGGATATCGAAGCAACCTGTGATCGGCTGAAAGCCGCAGGAGTCGAGTTTCACGCGCCCATTCAGAGCTTCATGGAAAGGGAAAACCTTGAATGGAAATGGTGTTATTTTCGGGATCCTGACGGGATTGTGTTGGAACTGGTCGAGGAAAAACACCTCTGACCGCATGTCCCCCCTCCCCTAAACCCCTGCCGGCCCAGGGAGGGGAAGTATGCTTGAATGGGGGAGTCCAGGTAGGGGTGGCACGGCTGGAATGATTCTAATCACTTCTGTTACGACACTAGCGGCTAATTTATTTGCGGAAAAAGGAGGGGAGTCATGATTGGATGGAAAAGCTGCAGCTGGAAGTGTTCTTTTGGGTTTCTTGCGGTCATCGTCCTGGTCTTGTGTTCAGTCGCGGTTCAGTCGGCTTCTGCGCAAGACAAGGGTCCGATCAAGATCGGTTTCATCTCGCCGGCGACGGGCAACTGGGCCCAGATGGGGAAAGATATGCTCTCCGGTTTCGAGATGTACCTGCAGGAAGTCGGCTACAAAGCCGGAGGAAGAAAGATCGAGCTCATCTACGAGGACGAGGGAGCGGACCCAAGCATCGCTGTGAACAAAGCGCGGAAGCTCATCACCCGGGATAACGTCGACTTGCTGGCGGGCATCTTTGTCACCAGTTCGGCATACGCGGTCGCGCCCGTGGCCACGCAGAACCAGACGCCGCTGGTGATCACCCTGTCTGCCGGCGACGACCTGACGCAGAGGCGGCGAAGCAACTGGGTGGTCCGCACCTCCTTCACCGCAAGCGAGTTCGGTTTCGTGGCCGCCGATTACGCCTTTCGTGAGCTGGGCTTGAAAAAGGTGGCGTGCGTCGCCATGGACTACGCGTGGGGCCACGAGAACATCGGCGCCTTTCAGCGCAAGTTTGAGGCCCTGGGGGGCAAGGTGATCCAGAAGATCTGGACCCCGGTCAACACCACCGATTTTGGGCCTTATGTGGCCAATATCAACCGCGAGGCCGACGGTGTTTTCGACGTGATCACGGGTGCGGCCAGCATTCGATTCATCAAGGACATGGAATCCTCCGGCCTCAAGCAGAAGATGCCTATCCTCGCCACCGGCACCAGTACGGACGAGTCTCTCCTGCCCGCCCTTGGCGATTCGGGACTGGGGGTCATCACGGTCTTCAACTGGAGCGCGGCCCTGGAAAATGCGCAGAACAAGAAGTGGGTCGCCCAAGTCCGGGAGAAGATGAAAAAGGAGGCCCCCATGGGCGCTGCGCTCTGCTATGACGGGGCCCGCTGGATCGTTGCGGCGCTGGATCAGGTGAGAGGGAAGGCTGAGGACAAGCAGGCGTTGATGAAAGCCCTGCGTGGAGTCGAGTTGAAAGAATCGCTCCGGGGCCCCTTTTCCATGGACAAATACGGGCATCCTGTTCAGGATATCTACGTCCGCAAGGTCGAAAAGTCGGCGGAAAGCCCATCCGGGTACAAGAACACCGTCGTCAAGACCTATCCCAAGGCCACACAGTTCAACGGCTTCAATCCCGAAGAATACCTGAAGACGCCTCCGAATACTCGGGATTATCCGCCCCTGAAGTAACCGTCACAAAGGCCGGCAGTTGCACCCGACTCTCGGGAGACTGCCGGCCCTTCACCAATGCCGAGGCCGCCGGGGAACCCGACTTCTCATGGAATTCTGGATCAATCAGACCTTCAATGGATTATCTTACGCCGCGCTATTGTTTCTTCTGGGCGGCGGGTTCACCCTGATCTTCGGCATCATGAAGATCGTCAATATCGCGCATGGCTCATTCTACCTCGTAGGCGGCTACATCGGCCTGACGGTAGTCTCGCTGACCGGCAGCTTTTACTTCGCCCTCTTCGCGAGCGCCCTGGCGATGGCGCTGATGGGGCTCGTCATGGAGAGGGTTTTTCTGCGCACCCTGGCCGGCCAGGATCTCAGGCAAATGCTGGTGACCACCGGCATTGCGCTGTTCCTGCAGGACCTCTCCCTCCTGGTGTGGGGCGGAGACCCCAAAAACCTGACCGTGCCGGATCACCTGGCCGGGTCCTTTGAGGCAGGCGGGTATTTCTTTCCCAAGATCCGCGTCTTCATGATCGTTTCCGCGGCGATCCTCTATTTTGTCCTGTGGGTCTTTCAGAAGAAAACCCGCATGGGCGCCATGGTCCGCGCATCGGTGGACAACCCGGAGATGGCCGGCGGGTTAGGGATCCGCGTTCCCCTGGTCATTATGGGGGTCTTCGCCCTGGGCGCTCTCCTGGCCGGGTTCGGGGGGGTGGTCGGTTGCGCATTCATGGGGATCTATCCGGGGCTGGATTTCGAACTCCTTCCGTTCGCATTCGTCGTGGTCATCGTGGGGGGGATGGGAAATCTGACCGGCGCCCTCCTTGGTGCGGTCATCGTTGCGCTCATCGATAACTTCGGCAAGGCCCTGTTCCCGGAAGTCGCCTATTTCACCCTGTTCGCACCAATGGCGGTCGTCCTGGCCCTCAAACCGACCGGCCTGATGGGGAAATCGACCTGATGGGCAGTACCAGGTTCAATCTGATCGTGATCGGAACGCTCCTGGCGGCCGCCCTGGCGGCGCCGCTTTTCCTCTCCCCGTTCTGGGTGATGCTGCTCACCCAGACCCTGATCTATGCCATTGCAGCCATGGCACTGGACATGCTGCTGGGCTACACGGATCTGCCCTCCCTGGGCCAGGCCGGATTCCTCGCCGTGGGCGCCTACACCGTCGCGATCCTGGCCACCAAGTACCAGGTGGGGTTTGTGTGGGCCCTTTTGGCGGCGGTCGGCCTGTCCACCGCGGCTTCGGCCGTTCTAGGCCTCTTGGCCCTTCGTGCGGCAGGAGTCTACTTCCTGATGATCACCCTGGCCATCGCCATGATTATCTGGGGGCTGATCTTCCGGTGGGCCTCCATGACGGGCGGGGACAATGGCATTTCCGGCATCTTTCGCCCGGACTTCGGCTTCGATCTCATGGACACGTACAACTTCTACTACTTCATCTTCGCCTTTTTCGCGGCGTCTCTCTTCCTGATGCTCCTCCTGATCCATTCCCCTTTCGGGAAGACCCTGGTGGGCATCAAGAACAGCGAATCCCGCATGAGGGTGCTGGGATACAACACCTGGCTCCACAAGTACCTGATCTTCGTCATCGCCGGGATGTTTGCAGGACTCGCCGGGGGACTTTATTCCTACTACAACGGATTTGTCAGCCCGAGCCTTTCCGGCCTGGCCCATTCCATGGCCCTGGTGCTGATGGTGATCATTGGAGGGCCGGGGACCATGGTCGGGGCGGTGATCGGCACATTGATCATCGTCCTGCTGGAGAACCTGGTCAGCATCTACACCGAGCGGTGGGTCATGGTGCTCTCCGCGGTGTACGTGATCACGGCCCTATTCGCGCCGGATGGGATTATGGGGTTGTTTCGGCGCCTGACGCGATCCAAACAGGCGGCATGATGGCGGGAACGCAGAACACACCTATGGCGCTGAAATGTGAAGGCGTGACCAAGCGCTTCGGCGGTCTCACCGCCGTGAGCAACGTCTGGATCGATGTGAAGGTCGGCGACCGGCAGGCCATCATCGGCCCGAACGGGGCGGGCAAGACGACGTTCTTCCGCTTGATCAGCGGTGAGCTTCCCGTCAGTGCAGGCCGAGTCGTCCTTTTCGATCGGGACATCACCCGCATGGCCTGCCATCGCCGAACCGGTCTCGGGCTCGGCCGCACATTCCAGGTGACCAACCTCTTCCCCCATCTCACGGTTCTGGAGAACCTGGTGCTGGCGGTGATGGGGCTGGAAAGGAGTAAATATTCCATGCTTCGGCCGCTCCGCACCAAGCGCGACCTGTTTGAAAAGGCGGAGGAGGTGCTCGAGAAGGTCGGAATGGCCGAAAAGCGCCGGAGCCTGGTGTCGAACCTGAGTCACGGCGAGCACCGGCAGATCGAGATCGCCATGGCACTGGCGTCGAACCCGCGGGTGCTGCTCCTGGACGAGCCCATGGCCGGGCTGTCCATGGCCGAGTCGAAACGGATGACCGACATGACCCTGAAGCTGGACCGAAGCATGACCATCCTGTTGATCGAGCACGACATGCATGCCGCTTTCCGGATCGCAGATCACATCTGCGTCCTGCACCAGGGGGCGCTGTTCTGTCAAGGATCGCCGGAGGATGTGCGGGCAAACGAGGACGTCCAGAAGATCTATTTCGGAGAGGGATAATGCCTGCTGCGCTCGAGGTTCAGGACATCCACACGTACTACGGGCCCAGCTACATCCTGCAGGGCGTGTCCCTCAAGGTGGAGCCGGCGCAGGTCATCGGGATCCTCGGCCGCAACGGCATGGGCAAAACGACCCTGATGCGTTCCGTCATGAGCTTCACACCGCCCCGCCGAGGCCGGATATTCCACAAGGAAATGGAGATCACCCGAAAAAAGCCCTATGACATCGCCCGCTACGGCATTAGCCTGGTCCCTCAGGGGAGACAGATCTTCCCTTCTTTGAATGTGACCGAGAACCTTCTGGTTGCGGCACGCGGCCAGGGGTGGAGCGTGGACGCGGTCTTCGATCTCTTTCCTCCCCTGGCCGAGCGCGCCCGCCACCCGGGCGACCGGCTGAGCGGCGGGGAGCAGCAGATGCTCGCCGTCGGCCGAAGTCTGATGACCAACCCTACCGTGATGCTGATGGATGAACCGACCGAAGGGCTGTCTCCACTGTTTGTACAGGTGGTCGGCGGCGCCATCCAGACCTTGAAGGTTCAGGGCATGGCCATCCTCCTGGTAGAACAGAACCTGCACTTCGCCCTGAAAACGGCCGACCACATTCACATTTTGAGCAAGGGGAGGGTCGTGTACTCATCAGGCCCCCAGGAGCTGTCCGAAAACCGGAAGGTCCAGCTCGAGCATCTCGGGGTATGATTCCGTCGGAGCAACCTCCGGGGTTGCGATCCGTTGCGGCTATCCCCATTCCTCTTCCGTCTGCGGCTGGGGGATCATGCATGCCATGCATTCGGCGATATAGCGGTTGAACCCGTCGGGGGCGCTCCTCTCCAGCCTTTCGACTTCAGGTAGCACCTTTTCCATGACCCCTTTCTCGATCACCACCTCGACCGGGTAATTCGCGGAGGAAGACCGCCGGATATACGAATACACCTTTTTCTGCTCCGGCGAAAGGGCGAGGAACTTGTCGAGCTCAGCCAGCATCGCCTCCTTTCGCTGATCCAGGGTCCCGTTCACCTGCATGATGAGGTTGGGGCCGTAATCGCCGCAGGAGAAATAGCTGCGGATCGGGTCCAGGCGCGAGACGAGGAGCCGGATCTCCGCCACGATCTCTTCGTCGGTCATGGGCACGAAGGAGCCCTCCTCCACCAGCTTCACCATGGGTGATCGGGGGTGGAGGGCAAAGGTGCGGACCCGGATGAAATCCGGTTTCACGATGTTCAGAAGCCGTGCCGTCTCCCCGGCGTGCTCATCGCTCATGGTGCGGCCCCCCACACCGGGCATGATGTACTCTGAAAGGGAGATCCCCGCGGCCATGACCCTGGATCCCCCTTCGATGATGTCCTCGGGGGTGATCCCCTTCCTGATCATCCTGAGGACCTTTTCGGAACCGCTCTCCAACCCCGTGTGGATCCTGGAGAGGCCGGCCTCCTTGAGTTGCACAAGCTCCTCGACGCTCTTTCGCCTCAGCGTCGTGGCCCGCGCATAGGTGGTGATCCGCTCCAGGCCGGGAAACCTGGTCCTGATGTGGCGGAGGATCTTGATCACGTCCTCCGTCTTCAGGATCAGGCTGTCCGCATCCTGGAGGAACGCCGATTGGACCGTGGCCGCATGCCTGCCGTATTCCCCGGCCATGGCGTCGATGTCCTGCTTCACCTCCTCCACGGTACGGCGTGAGAACTTCACGCCCTTGAAGGCCGGGCAGAAGAGGCACTTGTTCCAGGGGCAGTTCCTGCTCACCCTCACAAGCAGACTGTGCGCCTCGCTCGGCGGTCTGATGACACCCTGTTCGTACATACGATGATCTCCGTCCTTTCTCCGATCGAGTAAGAAATTTCTTGCGGTTTTCTCTTCTCTAGGAGCAAGCTCCTGCTTGCGATTCCCTTTTGAATTCGCAGGCAGGAGCTTGCTTGGAATCTCATTCCCCTTGCCTCGATGGATTATTCTGGTAGAACAATTCTTCCGGAATAATCCCGACCGGGAGGGCACGGGCATGTCCAACAGAAAGTCTCTAAATCCGTTCTCGCTGGGCATTATCTCCCCGGAGCAAGAGTTTTGCAACCGCGAGAGGGAGATCGAGGAGTTGACCCGGCATGCTCTGAACTGCACGCATGTGGTCCTCTTCTCACCCAGACGATATGGAAAGACCTCTCTCGTCAGACAGGTGACGGCAAGGCTCTCTACCCAAGGGTACTTCCCCGTCTATGTCGATTGCTTTTCGGTCATTACGAAGGAAGACCTGATCCAGAAAATCACCTCGGCCGTCATTGCTTCCATGGGCAAGAACGTGGTCGAAGGCGACCTCCTGCAGAACACGGTAAAGGTGTTCAAGCGCATCATTCCATCGTTGACGTAAGACCCGACGGTGTCTCCATTTCCGCCAGGTATGAACAATCCACCGCCTTTCCCTATCTGATTGAGGACATCTTCAACGGCATTGCAAGACATACCCGTGCGGAGAAGACCAAGTGTCTCATCGTCTTTGATGAATTCCAGGAGATATCGGAGCTGAAGGAAAGCAAGCAGGTGGAGGGGCTCCTGAGGGAGCAGGTGCAAACGGCAAAGGACATCGGGTGCTTTTTCGTGGGAAGCAGAAGGCGGATTCTTCAGGCCATGTTCAATGACCGGAAAAGGCCTTTCTTCAAACTCGCCTTCAATTACCCGCTGAAGAAGATATCCCGAGAGGACCTGGCGGGCCATATTGTGAAACTGTTCAGGCAAACCGAAAAGGTCTGCCCTTTGACTTCGGCGGAGGACCTCTATGACTACGTTGAAGGCAATACCTACTATGTCCGGAAACTTTCCCACCTTTTATGGGACATGACAGAGAAGGCGGTCACACCGGAATTGCTGGAGGCATCGAAGGCGGAGCTTCTCGTGCTGGAAAACCTGGGACTCCAAGGGGTCTTCGCAGGTCTGTTGCTGGGGGAGAAGAAGCTTGCCATGGCATTGGCCAACGAGCCTACAGGCAAGCCGTATGCCATGGAATACCTCAAGACCCACAATCTCTCTCCTGGGGGCATACAAAAGAGCATGAGATCCCTGCAGGAAAAAGACATCGTCGAACAGGACGAAGAGGGCCTCTACAGGTTGACGGATCCCCTCTTTGCCCGGTGGTTCCGATCGCAGACGATGATTTCACGGAATCACCGCTGAGAAATCACCTGAAATCCACCGGGAGGGCACCATGGAGATCACCCGCATTCTCATTGAAGGAATAGGAAGCATCGGCGGGGTGGTGGCCGGGAAGCTGATCCGGGCGGGGTATGCGCCGACGCTGGTGACCGGCAATGCGGCGATCAGCGAGGCAATCAACCGCAACGGCATCCGCGTGATCACCCCCGAAGAGCAGTTCACGGTCCGCGCTCGCGCCCTCACTTCGCTGGCCGAGCTCGACCCCGATGGATGCTTCGACGTCGCTCTTCTGATCATGAAGGCCTATCGGGTCGTCGATGCGGCTCGGGATACCCTGCCCCTCCTCGATCCGGAACATGGGTTTGTGCTGACCTGCCAGAACGGCATCGTCCAGGATGTTGTAGCCGGGGAGATCGGCGCCGCACGGGTTGCGGCCGGGATCATCGGCTGGGGCGGCACCATGCACGGACCCGGTGTCTACGAGCGCACGGGACCGGGGGCCATCCACATCGGGGAGCCGGACGGAAGCAGGAGCGAAAGGATTCAGAAGCTTGCTGACGTCCTGAGGGCCGTGACACCGGTAGAGACAAGCGCCAACATCAGGGGTGCCCAATGGGGCAAGCTGGCCATCAACTGCACCATCACCACCATCGGGGCCCTCACCGGCGAGACCCTCGGCGACATGCTCCGGGATAGAAGAGCGCGGCTTGCCTTCATGGACACATACCGGGAGGTCATCGACACGGCACTGGCCCTGGGCATCCGCCCGGAGCGGATCGCGGTGAACCCCATGCTGCTTTATGTCCCTGCGAGCGCCGGCCCGGTGACCCGCCTCCTCAAGGACCTCCTCCTGCGCGCGGCGGCAAGAAGGCACGGGAGACTCAAATCCTCCAGCCTCCAGAGCCTGGAGAGGGGCCGGAGGACGGAAATCGATTTTCTGAACGGCTACGTGGTCGAGCAGGCCCGGAAGGTGGGCGTGAGGACCCCGTTCAATGAGGCCCTGACGAGCATGATCAAGGAGATCGAGCAGGGCAGCCGCAGCCTGTCCCCGGCGAACATGGAAGAGCTGCTCCTCGCTCCCGAAAACCCTCCGCCTCGGCATGCAGGTTGAAGCCGCCCTAACGATCCGTCAAGGCAACAGCCACAGCCCCAAAGCAAACACCACACCAGAAATGATGAGGATCACCAAGGAGAATCCCATGAAATGCCTGGCCGTCAATCTTGTCCCGGCGGCGATTATAGGCAAGTAGAGCAGCGTCCAAAACGGTTGTATCATGTTGGTCCATGCATCTCCGTAGGCCACCGCCATCGCCGTCTTAGGTACAGAGACCCCGAGCGCCTGAGCGGCCGGCACGACGAAAGGTGCTTGTGCGGCCCACTGGGATCCCCCTGAAGGAACAAACATGTTGACCAACCCGGCGCTGAGGAAAGTCCAAATGGGCAAAGAGGTAGGGGTGGAGATGCTGATAAACCAATCTGAGATTATCTTTGCAAGACCTGTGGCCATCATAATTCCCATGATCCCCCCATACAACGGGAACTGAAGAATTATACCGGCCATATTTCGTACGTTATCAGCGAAATCAACCGCAAACTTGATCGGGGACCCCCACGCCAGGATTGCCAGGCCAAAGAGGACGAATCCAACCGTCAGAAGATTCAGCGCTCCCAATCCTTTCAGGACGAAAAAGTAGGTCGCTGTGATGAGAAGGGGGAGACCCAGCAAAACCGAGATGAGGAGATTGTTTTCGATACGGTCGGCAAGGGAGGTTGTCGTCTTTGGCAGCGATTCTCCGGAAGCTTTCGGCTGTCCCGCAGGTTCATTCCCATCCGAGAAATATTCATAAGTCTGGACGAACTGGCCTTCCTTTGGGACCAGGAATCGAAACACGACTAGCAGAACGATAATGATTGCCGCAATGGTGATGAGGTTCATCGCCGTGAAGATGGTCTCATCCGTGGATATCAGACCTCCCACCATTTTTTCGAATGGATTTCCTGGAGTATTGAGTACGAGAGGTATACTTCCGGCCAGTCCCCCATGCCAAGTCAAGAGAGTTGCATATGCAGACGCCGCCAGAATCCTCATGTCGGTGCCCTTCACTTCACGGCTGAAAATCCTTGCCAAGGTCGCTGCAACAAATACTCCGACATATATATTGACCCAGGTCAGGACTCCGCCGGCAATGATCGTGAACGCATAGGCACCTCCAGGCGTTTTCACGTTTTTTGCCAAACGAGAGATCGCCCTTCGTATGGAAGGAGCCTTTACGAAAGTCATTCCCAGAGCGAAGCCCCACGCAACCATGAAAGCGAACTCCATGAGGGATTTCACCCCATTATACCATCCATTGATCACGGCAGTCGTTTTCGCACCGGCCAAGGTGAACGAAAGAATCATCACAAGGAAGGTTAATAGAATGGCGAACAAGAACGAGTCGGGCATGTATCTTTGGTAGCCCCTGGCAATAGAGTCTGAAACGCGAAACAGAAAAGAACCCCCCGTGCCGCTTTGACCCAATTTGCTCCTTTCTACGACGTTCATGACATTTCACCTCCCTTTTTAGGTTAACACTCGGCCACACCGGTCCAAAAAACCTTTTGAAGGAGATTGGTTGAGGGGAAGTCCACCTCCTCACAGGAAAATCGACGAGCCGCCGAAGGAGCCTCTATTCCGATCCTCAGGAGGAGAACAGGTACACCATATTTTTCCAGTTCGCTCAGTTGACAACCCGCTCAACCCAGGTTGAAGAAAAAGCATGAAGTCTGAAGGTTTCCGTCTTTTGGTCGCCACCCATACCGGCCTCGCCGCAAACTCAGCAGCCTCAGGGTACCCCACAAACGAAGCGGTCCGGCGCAGCGTCTAGCCCGATCGTTTCTTTTGCTTCCTCGCTGAAGCCTTGGTCTTTTGTGATCTTCCGTTTCCCCTTTCCTGCGCCTCGATTTCCGGAAAGGCTTCCACCACCACATTGAACGCATCGACGGCAGCGGGTCCGCCGCAATAGATGAAGGAGTGCAACAGCAACTCACGTATTTCCGTCTTCGTACAGCCGTTGCGTATCGCCCCGCGCAGATGCAGCTTGATCTCGTTTGGGCGATTCAAGGCGATACACATCGCCAAGGTCAGCAGGCTCCGCGTACGCAGGCTCAGCCCGGGTCTTCTCCAGACGCCTCCCCATCCAAATACCGTCAGGAACTCTTGAAACGGCATCATTGACCGATCCGTCCTTTTCATGGTTTCTTCGACGTGCTCGGCGCCAAGCACTTTCTTGCGCATCATGAGCCCATCCTTAAATGCGTTATTTCTCATCTGTCTCTCCCTCTTGCAGAAGCTTTGGAGAACCGACTCCCCCTGAAGTTCTGTTGCGAAACACTCCCCTATTTACCTAAAGCGGCAACCCGGATTGGATCCTCACCTCCTGTACAAAGTCCTTTATTCCCTCCTCGATATTGAAAGAAGGACTGTAGCCTAGTTCATCAAGAGCCTTGCTGCAGTCGTAAGAAGGGGGCCAAGGGAACGTGTATTTCTCTTCCAGATCAATCGCCGCATTAGGAATGAACCGTTTGACCACACCCGCCAACTCACGCACACTTAACGTCTGCCCGCCGATATTGTAAATCCGCTCATTGGGATTCTGTACCTTCCGAATCCTCAGAAGGCTGTCGACGGCATCCTTGACATAGATCCAGTCCGTCACTGCATCGGCGGCTTCGATCAGCGTCGGCAAGCCCGCAGCGGCATTCTCGATCATCTTGCTGCAGGGACCGGTGGATCCTCCGGACTTCCCTAGGCCGTAAACGGTGGTAAACCTCAATGCCCGAAAGTCGATGCCGAACATCCTGTGATAATGCATTCCATAGAACTCGCTCAAGACCTTGGTCGCCCCATAGACTGAGGCGGGTCTGAGGGGGGCATCCTCCTTGACCGGAGATGGCACTTTGGGATCGTAAACGGCTACTGAACTTGCGAATATGATCCTCCTGAGATTCAGTATTCGTGCAGTTTCAAGAAAGTTGAGGGTGCTTTCGACGTTTACCCTCTGGGCGAGGAGCGGCTTCTTCTGGCTCACATCGGCCAAGAGGGCGATAAAATGATAGACCTCCTTGACTTCAAATTGCTTGACGGCGTGAAGAACATCGGTGATGTCCGTAGCATCACCCTGGATGAACCTCACTCCTTCAGTTAAATCGGCCTTAAGCTCCAAATGGGGATGAAGGTCGAAAACCACTACCTTTTCCCCCTTTTCCACCAGCGCTTTCACCAAATGGGATCCAATGAACCCGGCACCACCCGCAACCAGTATAGACATACCCTGCTCCTATTTGATCCATATGCTGCGCATCAACTCGCGAAGGTGTACGGACGACCAGAGGAATTACTCTGCATTAGCGCCGCGTCGAACCGTTAATCGCTCACTTTTTTTCCTGCATCCGTTTCCAGATCTTCTCCGGCGTGATCGGTATGTCGTTGAATCGAACACCTACCGCATTGTATATCGCATTGGCGATACATGGGGCGGTCGGTGTCAACCCCGGTTCCCCCAGCCCTTTCGCGCCATAGGGACCTTCCCGGTGCCGTTCCTCGACGATAATGGGGACCATGGAAGGAACATCCAGCGATGTGGGCATTCGATAATCGGCGAATGTGGTATTGAGGGTTTCCCCCTTTTCGTTGTGGACGATCTCCTCGAGAAGCGCAGTTCCAATTCCCGTTGCCAGCGCACCTTCTATCTGCTGCTCGCAATTTTGTGGATGGATGGCCTTACCCACGTCGTGGGCGGCAACCAGCTTGAGGATTTCGACCTTCCCCGTTTCAGCGTCGACCTCGAGCTCTGCGGCCTGCGTGGCAAACATCCAGAAGGCAGTCGGCCTTTCACCCTGGCCCGTCTCAGGATCAACTCCGGTAGCATCCGGCAGGTAGAAGCTTCCCCTGCCGACGACTGGTCTCGTGGCAAGAAGCTGCCTGATCGGCACTCCTTGAGAAGCCGCCCCTCTAACCACAACCCTTTCGTTTTCGATTTCCAGATCTTCAGGACTCGTCTTCAACATTGCAGAAGCCATTGTGAAGAGCTGCGCCTTTATGTCCTCGCAGGCATACTTTACGGCATTTCCCATATGAAAGGTCGATCTACTGGACGTCGTAGATCTGTCAGGAGGCGTTACATCGGTGTCTGGAATATTCACGGAGATCTTTTCCAAGGGTACTTTCAAGACCTCTGCGACGATTTGCGAAAGCACCGTTTCTTTCCCCTGCCCCAGCTCGGTTGTACCGCTGTAGATACACGCACTATAATCGTCATTGATCTTTACAATGGCAGAAGAGCTTGTGGGTGCATGGCTCGCCCTCCACATGCACGCAAACCCCTTTCCTCGATTCCTTTCCTTCGCCTTCTTGTCCCATTCTATTGCCTTGAGCGCCTCCAGCAACGTCTGCTTTATGCCTACGCTGTGCAACCTCTCGCCCGTGTGTGAAAGGCTTCCTTCCTCGACGAAGTTCTTCATCCTCATCTCAACCGGATCGATCCCAATTTTCTCCGCGATCATATCCATTTGGCTCTCGTACGCCCAACAGTACTGAGCCGTCCCGTACCCACGAAAGGCCCCCACATTCTGCTTGTTGGTATAGACGCAATAGGAGTCGACCTGAAGGTTGGGTATTTTGTAGGGCCCCGCGGCCATATACGCAGCGTTCCGACTCACGAGAGGCCCTGCTTCAGAGTAACACCCCGTGTCCCAAACCATCTTGATCGCTCTCGCCGTTATGGTGCCGTCCCTCTTGACTCCGGTTTTCATTCTCATGATACACGGATGCCGGCCGGTCTCAGTGAACTCCTCCTCCCTGGTGAGAGAAACCCGAACCGGTTTTCCTGAAGCCTTCACCGCCATAGCGTAGGCGATCATCTCGATCTTGATGCCATGTTTCCCACCAAATCCACCACCGACATAGGGAACGACGATCCTGACTCGGTTGAGTGGAACTCGGAGCGCGCGGGCAATCTCAGCCGCGCTGAATGAGGGGGATTGCGTGCTCGTCCAAAGTGAAATTTTTCCTTCTGCATCGATTTGGCAAACGGCGACATGTGGTTCGAGGCTGCAGTGCTGGACCATCGCCGTAGAAAACGTATCCTCGAAAATGTAATCCGACTCTTGAAACCCTCGTGAAACGTCACCCTTGCGCAGCTTCGCATGCTGACAGATATTGGTCCCCTCCTTCGGAAAGGCGATGGGCATACGATCGTATGTCATCATTCGATCATGCAAGATCGGCGACCCCGGCTCCATCGCCTTAAGGGGATCCAGAACAATTTCCAGAGGCTCATATTCCACCCGAATCAGCTCGCAAGCTTCCTGGGCGGCCTCTTCAGATGCTGCAACCACACCAGCGACTGGATCATGGACCGACCGAACCCTGTCCAGGCAGAAGATCGGCTGGTCCTTTATGACGTATCCATAGTAGACAGAAGGAAAGTCCCTGCCAGTCAAGACCGCCTTCACGCCCCCAACTCGTTTGGCTTTACTTGTGTCAATGTCGAGTATACGTGCATGCGCCAGTTTGCTCCGAACCACCTTCCCGTACAACAGTTCATGGAACTTCAGATCTCCCGCGTATATGGCCCCCCCGCATGCCTTGGTGCGAGCGTCCACCCTTGGGACAGACTTGCCGATGTAGGAGAGTTCGCCTTCCATAGATCACTCCTCGCTTTCTTTTACGTCCCGGATTGCCGCTACAATTTTCTGATAGCCCGTACACCTGCAAAGATTTCCGGCTATCGCATGCCTCACTTCCTGCTCTGAGGGCTTCTGGTTTCTTGCAAGCAGTGCCTTCCCAGACAAGATCATCCCTGGCGTGCAGAACCCGCACTGCACAGCACCGTTTCTTACGAAGGATTCCTGGATAGGATCCAGTTCCCTCCCCTTGGCCACTCCTTCGATCGTGGTGACCGATCTACCCTGTACATCAGCAGCCAATACAAGGCATGAATTGACTGGCTCACCGTCCACCAGGACAGTGCATGCGCCGCAGTCCCCTGTACCGCATGCCTCCTTCGTACCGGTCATCCCGATCCTGTTCCGGATTAGATCGACCAGTAGCAGATGATCTTCCACCTGCATTTCCATGGTTTGGGTGTTGAGTCGGAATTTGATTACTCTACTCATGGGGAATACCTCCACATAGATAGGGCCATGAAGTTTTACTGCAAGGACAGACAGCCTCTCCTAAAAAGCAGACTGGTCATAGCAGATCAGTATTCCGCACTGGCGCGAACGTCCGATATGGGTGATATTTCCTTCAGGATCATTCTGGAAGCCTCCGAAATGGTCTTGTCCGTGAAACCTGATTTCTCCAGGAACTCCTCTGTCCGCCTCGCTCTGATGGGCGTCGGTGATACTCCGCCAAGTCCGATCCTTATGCGGGCGACCTCGTCCCGCCGTTTTTCAATTTGAACAGCCACTCCCACGATCGCCAGATCCAGTGCTTTTCTGAATGTGTGCTTCAGATAAACGCCCTGCATCTTTCCCCCGTGTTTGGGGATGGTGATCTTGGTCAATATACCCTTGTTCACAAGGACCGTTTCTCGAGGGCCGACAAAGAGGTTTTCGACGGGTAATGTTCTTTTCTCTCCGTCCTGCGAGAAGGTGGCGGAAGCATCCAAGCATAGCAGGGCAGGGATCATGTCGGCCGCAGGGGATGCGTTGCAGATATTGCCTCCTATGGTCGCGAGGTTTCGTATTTGATACGTTCCCAGGCTTTCCGCCGCCTGCTGCAACAGGGGGATCTCCCTTTTCACTAGGCTCGATGCAGCAACATGATTGATCTTTGCCAGGGCACCGATTTCTATGGATCCATCATCGTCCTCTATTTTCCCCAAGCCCGGTATGCTTTTGATGTCCACCAGAACTTTGGGGGACAACAATCCCTGCTTCATCAGCACCAGAGCGTCCGTTCCTCCGGCGAAAACCCTTGCCTCCTCTCCATACCTGTCCAATAACTCATGTGCCTCCTCAACAGAACTTGACTGGAAATAGGAAAATGGCTTCAGCTTTTTCATTGACCACCTCGGCTTGTAATGAGCTTTGTGGGGAATAACGCTTCCATACTCTGCCATGTTCATTCCTTGTCAGGCGCGACCTGTCTCCCAAGCGGGCCGTCCTGCAGGAGTGCGCTGATCGTCGCCCCCCTCTGAAGATGCCGGGGGCCAGACTGTTTCCACATGGTCGTGCATCCTCATGGCGATTGCTGGTGTCGCCTCTTAGGGGTGTTTTTCCCCTTTTCCGCGCGCAAGATGGATCATGGAGATCGGATTCAGGCAACGGAGTTGGGCCGATTTCTCAACACATGAACACGAGCCTGTTGGTTCTTCGCTGGGGGTTGGCGTATCCTTCGCCGGTCGCATGACGAGAACCGGCGCATTTATACATTTACGAAGCCTTCGCCGGGATGCGTCGCCTCAGCCCGGCTTTTCTGCGAAGGCGTTGAAAGGCACAATCGGTTAGGAAGGGAAGTTTTGGCCCAAGGTTTGCGTTATAAGGATGAAGGCTCGAATGTAATCTGTGGACAGACATTCAGACTCTCCGAAGAGGAGCAGGAGCTGAAGCAGGCTCCTTCAGGCTGGAGGGGGTGCCTGCGCCATCAGTGATCCCGTTGGATTGCCGCAGGCATTTCGAATACTGATCTCACGAACGGGTTCATAACAAGGGTGAGGAGGATCAAGATCTTCGGTTCTCTCCTGTTCTGTTTTAGTCTTTGATTCCGAAAACCCTCACCGGCGCCGCATCGCCTTTTTGTATCTTTATGGGAATCACCATGAGCTTGATTCTCTGGCCTTTCGCCTTGTGCAGGTTCATCAGGTTTTCGATGATGAGGATTTCTTTAGACAAGAGTATTCGATGAATCGGCAAATTGAATCCGGGTCCTCTTAGGCAGTATGGTTTGTCGGGAGTCAGTGTGTCCATTCCTATGATATTCATCCTTTTTTCAACCATCCACTCTGCGGCGTCTTCCGTGAAGTACGGGTGATCGTGGTACTCTTCGCTGTAGGTTTTTTCCCCCCACCCTGTATATACCAGGACGATATCATTCTTTTCGACATCCGGCTTCGCCTGCCTCAAGTCCTCTGCAGTGATGCTCTCGCAACGCTTCTTCCACGAGAAATCGAGAATTACACCACTTCCGATTAGCCTATCCAATTGGATCTCATCAATGGTCTTTCCGTCCTTAAAAAGGTGAAGGGGAGCGTCCAGATGTGTTCCGGTATGCGTGGTAAAGGAAAACTCCATGACGTTGGCAATGTCCTTTTCGGCCTCTAAAATCGTCTTTACTCGATAATCCGGCTGGACGGGAACATGCGGCATTCCTTCTCTGTATGGTTGTGTAAAATCAAGTATCGTTTCCACCTGATGCCCCCTTTCTGAGACTTGACTTTAAACGAGCGGATGCTGTGGTCTCTTGTTTTTGTCGTATTTCAATTACGGAGATTCTAAAGAGGACCTTTACGAGTGTCTTCCTTTGGATGTAACAGGTTCCGCGAGCAACTTTTCCCTGAGCAACTCACGTGTACCATCCATATGCTGCTTCAGCGATTCTTTCGCTTCTCCAAACTTCCCTCTATGGATCAGGTCCAAGATCCGGTAGTGCTGTTGCGTAACGGACGACAGTGTGCCGTTATGCATTGAATCAGGGGAGCGCAGTACTCGAAGCCAGTAATGATACCGATAAATGTTGGATCTGATTACGCCGTAAAATCGATCGAGGATCTCGTTCTCTATCGATTCGACCAATTTCGGGTGAAACTCATTCGTCGCCTGGAAGTAACTGAATGTTTCGGATGGATCATCCGTAGCCAGTCGCTTCTGGGGAATTTTTTCGAGTGCCCTTTCGACTCTCGGCAACTTCCTCTGGTTCCTTTCCTTCAAGACATCGATCACATGACATTCCATCATCAGTCTGGCCTCGTGAATCTTCTCGTAGCTACCCCATGTGAGCGCAGCGACATACCTCCCTTTGCGTGGGATACAGACCACGAAGTTTTCCTGTTCAAGAATTTGAAGTGCCTCTCGCAGCGGAGGCCGACTTACTGAAAGCTCCGAAGCGAGGTTCTTTTCATTCAGTCTCTGCCCGGGGTTAAGCTTGGAAGTGATGATCTGAGTTCTCAGATGTTCAAGAATGCTCTGTGTCAGGCTTTTGTTCTCTAACAATTCCTTGCCCTCTTGTCTATTTGTCTACAAGTATACACAGTGGGCTATCTTTTTCCCAAATGGATGTCAAGCGAAAAAATGCCTCTGAGCAGCAGTTCTCTCATCTTCAAAACAAAATGTAAAAAGTCTGCCAATTGCAGCAGCTCCGTTGAAGGGGGTCTGAGATGCGAGAGAAGTCGATGGAGATTAGGGTTGCCTAGGAGCGGCACTTCGGAGATCCTGTGCACTGTGGACGGAGTTCTCGAAGGAAGAGAGGTGAAAACCTGCGGAAGGAAGGGGGAATACCATGGCTGTTGAGCCTCTTCTTTTTACGCCCTTTCGTATCCGTGGACTTACCTTAATATTCGGATCACCATGGCTCCGCTGCACCAATTAACCAAAAGATCTTTACGGGGGGTGAGGTCGAAGAACCGATTGTGGAGTGCGATTCCGACTGTTCATTTTGCATGAAAAGACCGCTAGCGGAAAACCCGCCTTTTTGTGCCCGTTGGGGCAAGACTCGCCGGCAGGCCTTTCCGGCCGGGATAGGGGAACCGTTGGAAGGCTCAGCAGCCGGGTATCCAGCTGCTCTACCACTTCGCTGGAACTGTACGGGACTGGATTTACGCATCTTTTTGCCTTGCCTGGATATCTTATCCCACAACGGAATGGACAGGGCGGCCGAATAAAGGGATAAATAGTAGTACATTCACTCGCCTCGTTGTGCATCGCCGCCGGATGCAGGACAGGAACGAAAGGAGTTCCGGACGAGGGGAAAGGAGGTGAACTTCGGAACGGCGCTCGAACGGAATGGGAGGGGATTATCCGTTACGGACATTCTTAGACCGAGGGGAGGGGATATGAATTCGAAAGGCCGTTTATTCTCGATTGGTATGATTGTTTGCATGCTTCTGCTCACAACTGCTGTGTATGATGTCAGCGCTAAGGGTAAGGACCATGGGCGTGCAACCGCGGCTGTGCCGGGGGTAATGGTAAATCCGGTGATCGATTACCAAGATATTCAAAGCGTCTTCGGTTATTCCGAGACAGTGATCACGAGTGTGGTGCTGGAACCTGTAGGACGATATCCGGAGCACTGTATTGTTAAGGGCTATATGAACCGGCGGGTAAGCCCCGTGGATGGTAAGACCTATGCCATTGGTTTTGAGATGCGTCTGCCCACGGAATGGTACGGCCGTTATTATTACCAGGCCAATGGAGGTATTGACGGCCGGGTCGCATCTGCTTATGGAAATCTCACCGGTGGCGGATCCGCCCTTGCCAAAGGGTTTGCGGTTATCAGCTCTGATGCGGGCCATGATGGCACCGATATCAGCGACCCGCTCGGCGGATCAACATTTGGGCTTGATCCGCAGGCACGGCTGGACTATGGCTACAACGCAGTAGCCGAACTTACGCCCATGGCAAAAAAATTGATTCAAACTTACTATGGCAAATTCCCTGGCAAGTCTTATTTCGGAGGATGTTCCAACGGCGGAAGGCACGCCATGGTTGCGGCCTCCCGTTATGCAGACGAGTATGATGGTTTTTATGCCGGCGCTCCGGGGTTCAACCTTCCACAGGCAGCCGTGGCTCAACTCTGGGGAGTACAGCAGTATGCAACCATTTCCGATTATGATCATGTTAAAGGAAGGCCTGATATATCGACCAGTTTTTCAGTAGAAGATCAAGCACTGGTAGCAGATGCTATTATAGCCAAATGCGATGAGCTTGATGGTGCTATTGACGATATGGTCAGTGACCCATTGGGCTGCCAGGACGTTTTTAATATTCAAACCGATGTTCCCACCTGCGAGAGTTTTGATGACACAGGGTGCCTAACCTACGGCCAGAAATCGGTCCTCGCAAGGATACATGCTGGGGCAATGGACAGCAAAGGGTATCCTCTTTATACCCATTTCATTTGGGATCCCGGTGAAAGAACCGGCGGATGGAGAAGTTGGAAATTCAGCGCATCGATTACCAATCGCGACCCTGTTGCTGTAGGTTTTATCTTTACCACGCCACCACAGGATCCAATAGTTCTGACTGGATTGGGAACTACATTACTAGACTACGCCCTCAATTGGAACGGCACTGGCTTCGATGTGGACAGAGATGCGCCTAAAATCTACGCGATAAACGAGACCTACACTGAGTCCGCCATGTCGTTCATGACGCCTCCTGATCCGCTCATGAAGAAACTGCACGCCAAGGGCGGCAAACTCATCGTGGTGCATGGTTCGGCCGATCCGGTCTTCTCTGTGCAAGATACCGTCAACTGGTATGATTCCCTCACCGCCCATTACAAGAAACATACAAAAGACTTTGCCCGTCTGTTTATAGTGCCCGGTATGGGCCACTGTGGCGGGGGTCCGGCATGCGACCAGCAAGGACTATTTGACGCTCTGGTGGACTGGGTTGAAAAGGGCATTGCTCCTGCCCAAGTAGAGTCGAAAGTTAACCCAGCCAACAGGGACTTGCCCTCCACATGGGAAAAGTACCGCACGCGACCCTTGTGTGCTTATCCGGCAGTTCCCGTTTACACCGGGTCCGGTGACATTGAGGATGACTCAAATTTCACTTGTATTATCCAGTAAACAGACTGCGCATTCGGATTCAAAGGCGGGGGATGCTTGCAGGCTTCGCAGGCAACCCCCGCACTTTTTTGGATGGATGGTCCTTTACGGGATCATCCGTCCAGGGCCTTCTCATTCTCGTTCTCTGAGAGCCATGCTCGACAGGAATAACCTCATCGCCCTGGGATCTGCAGCATGACGATGCAGCGCGTGCCTTCTCCGGGAAGGGGCTCGAGCGCGACATCGCCAAGGCTTTTTCTGGCCACGATCCGGGCGATGGGAAGCCCGAACCCCGTGCCGTAGGGTTTGGTCGAGTAGAACGGAACAAAGACATTTTCCAGTTCCCGGGGGGTCGGCCACCTGCCCGTGTTGTAGATCTCCACCCGAACGAAGCCCCTGTCCGCGAGCGACACGCCGGACGAGATCCGGACGAGGGGACTGGCGGGATCCACGGCCTCCAGGCTGTTTCGAAGGAGATGATCGAACATGGTCTCGAGAGCCGTTGCGTCTCCCTGAACATCCGGGGATTCCGGGTCGAGGCTCATCTCGATCCGGGCAATCTTTGCCTCCGGCATTTCTTCCACCCTGCGGAGTGCATTCAGGAGGATCCCCTGGAGCGGGACTACCCTGAGCACAGGCTCCGCCTGCAGGAGCTCGGTGTACTCCACGGCATCTTTGACCAGGTGTTCGAGACGCCTGTTTTCCATCAGGATCGTCTTGTAGGTCCTTTCGGCTGCACTCCCCGGTTCCACGTCCCGCTGAAGGCGCACGATGCTCCCGCCGATCACGGTCAGAGGGTTTCTCACCTGATGGGACATGCCCCTGACCACCTCCATATCGCACTGGGATGTGGCGGTCACGTAGGCATGGGTCTCGATCAGAAGGCAGAAGTCCACCACCTTGTCCAGGGCGGCGAGGAGGGCCGGGTTCCTGGGTGCCGCACCCCGGGCAACTTCATGAAAGAATTGCCGGGCAAAGGCGTAGGAGAGATTGATGAAGCGCTTGTCGAGATTGATCTCGACGTGCCGCAGACCGCTCCTCCAGAGGGAACTCAGGACCTCATCGTCGAAGCTTCCTCTGAAGATGAGGGTGTACCAGTGCGCCCATATCTTCTTGAGACCCTCGCTCCGCTTTTCGTGGTCCAGGATGGCCCTCGTTTCCGGGATCTCGTGAAAATACGTGAAGAGACGTTCGGCAAACTCCTCCTTTCGGGGCAGGAACAGTTCGCGGTTACGGCCGATCTCCTTCAGCTCCTCATTGTTCAGGCCGAGTCTTTTTCGAAACCATGCCAGTCTCTCGTGCGGCACGGGGATGTCCAGTTTCAATGATAGTGCCTCCTGCCAGGGGGATCGGGTTTCGGTTCTCCATCAAAATGTAGGTGACGGTATGTGGTGTGTCAATCGTCCACATGCTATAATCAACCGCGCCTCCCGCTCTCCACGGGGCACGACGGGAAGCCCGCCGTCCGGTTCGATACGCATCGTATCACACCGCAGGATGAACCCCCAAGCCTGCTGAACTTCCATTGCGGTGAGATCGAGGCAGGCCTTTATGCGGTCTCTTCAATCGCGGTGCCCTGATCGCCGGTGCTTTTGGTGCAACAATGAGGGGAACAGCAGGAGAAGGTATGGAAATTGGCCGATTTGAAGATAGAAGAGCCCGGACCGGGTGACTGGCCCGCGATCGTTCGCATCTGCAGTGAGGTATTGGGCGAGGGGTACATCGATCTACTGGATCGCGATGCCTTGCGATTCTATGTCGCCAGATACAGGAAAGAAGGGATCGCAGGTTTTGCCGCGATCGAGGTCTATAGAGCCGGCCAGTTGACCAAGGTCTTCCCGCAGGTCGAAACGCACACGCTCCCCTTTGCGCTGCAGGAGTGCGACAGACTGGGTCTCGTCAGATCATTCAAGACGCTCGCGATCGATCCGAGATTTCAGCGCCGCGGGATAGGGACAAGCCTGTTCCGTTTCGCGGAGGCCAAGTGTATGGACGCCAGGGAGAATGGAGTCGTGGTCCCCGCGTGGAAGCAGGGAGACACCATCAACGGCAAGAGAATACTCGAGACTCATGGCTATTGTTCGATTTGCACTATCTCGGACCACTGGAAGGAGGGCTGTGAAAAGGGGGTCTTCCAGTGTCCGGCCAAAGAACCGCAGCGGAGTTGTGTCTGTTCGCTGTCTCTGTACTGGAAGCTCCTCGTGAAGGGCTGATCGGGGGCGCATCCGAAGAGATCGAAGGACGCCCGCGATGGAAGGATCGTTTCATTCGAGAGGGGTGGGGGGTGAACCATGAAGGCCATCGTGCTTGCCTTGTCGGTGCTGTTCTTGCTGGCGCTCCCCTGCGGGGCCGGTGACGGACTCAAAGAGGGTGCAAAGGACGTGGGCCAGGGTTTCAAGAAGATGGGAACGGAGACCGGTCATGCTGTCAAGGAGGGGGGAAAGGAGGTCGGCCGAGGCTTCGCCAAAATGGGAAAGCATACGGGCAGGGAGGCAAAGAAAGCGGGCAGGTCCGTCGGCGAGTGGTTCTCAGAGGCCGGGAGAAAGACTGGAGAGGCTTTCAGGAAGGCGGGACGGGATCTCAGGGATTTTTTCAAGGGGAAGGAAACCGGGAAGGAACCGGTGAACTGATGCCCATAGGACTGCCTCACGGCTCTTTCCGCACCTACGTCGTCGCCTTCGCGGTGCTGGCGCAAGTTTACCTCTTCCTGCGCATCCGGCATGCCTTCCGTTCTTCGCGCCGGCACGGCCGTTTCACATCCGCACCCGTCATCGTGGCGGGAGCGGTCATCATCGGGCTCTTTGTCATGAACTGGCATGTGATGTTCAGGCCCATCCCCTGGGTAGACCCGCCGCCGGCCGCCCGGACATTCCTGTTCTATCTGCCGGCGGTATGGACTTTCGGGTCCATCTTCTCCGCGTTGCTCCTGTTCCTCACACAGATCCTCTCCTGGGTGTGGCGGATAGGCCGATGGATCCATCCCGGCCCGGCCGGGCAGGCAAACCCCCGGACGATCAGCCTCGGCCGCCGCCGCTTTCTCCGGGCAGGGGTGGGTACCGTTGCCGCGTCGCCTTTTCTGCTTTCCGGATACGGCGCGGTCTTCGCCGGCAAGGACCCCGTAATCGAAGAGATCACCCTCCCGTTCGGGCTGCCCCTGCGGGTGGTCCAGCTGAGCGATATCCATGCAGGCGTTTTCATGACGCGAGAGATGATGCGCCTCTATGTCGATCTCGTCATCGCTTTGAAGCCGGAGCTCTTCGTCCTCACCGGCGACTACATCTCGAACTCGACGCTGTTTTTCCCTGGATTTGCTGAGGAGATGTCCCGAGTCGCCGGCACTTACGGCTCCTTCGCCGCTCTCGGCAACCACGAGAACTGGTACGGCGAGGCTGGGTATTACGAATCCGTGTTCCGGAAGCACGGGATCCGTCTTCTTCTGAACACGAATCAGGTGATCCGGACCGAAATGGGATCCTTCGCGATCGCGGGCATCGACGACCTTCGTTCGGGGAGGCCTGACCTCGCAGGTGCGATCAAAGGTCTGGAGCCCTCTGCCCCGACCCTTCTCCTTTCGCACCGTCCGGAGATCTTTCCCCGGGCCGCTGCACTCGGTGTTTCACTCACCCTGTCCGGTCACTATCATGGCGGGCAGGTCAAGCTGACGCTCCCCGGGGGCGATATCAGCCTGGCCCATATGAGAACCCCTTATCCGGAGGGGATGTACCGGATAGGCCATTCAACACTTTATGTCAGCCGCGGGATCGGCACCACCTTTACCCCGGTCCGGCTGAACGCACGGCCTGAGGTGACCCTGTTGCACCTGACCTGAGCCCGGCTTCTTTGCTTTTTCCACCGTTTGCTGCTAAGTTGGCCTTGCCCGAACCCTCAAGTTCCGTTCCGTGACCGATATTTAGGACTCAAGGAGGAAGTGATCATGAAAGGAAAGGCAAAAAAGGGGATGACCCGACGGGAGTTCATGAAGAAGGCAGGGGTTGCAGGGGCCGGGTTGGCTCTGGCGCCTTCTCTTGCCGGGAAGACCTTCGCAGCGCAACGGGACTATATCCTCATCGGCCATCCCAACCCTTCCACTGGTCCCCTGGCCGGTTTTGGAGAGGCTTCCCCATGGGCCGACCACAGGGCCATCGACGCCATCAACAAGGCGGGAGGTCTCTATGTCAAGGAGTACGGGAAAAAGGTCCCGGTCAGGCTGAAGATGGTCGATACGGAGAGCGACCCGACCAAGGCGGCCGAACTGGCTGCCAAGCTGATCCTCTCAGACAAGGTCGACCTCATGGTGGTCATGCATACCCCGGACACGGTGAACCCCGTCACGGCCATGTGCGAGAGATACCAGATGCCCTGCATCTCGCTGGACGCCCCGGTCGACGCCTGGCTGACGGGCGGGCCTTACAAGTGGTCTTTCCATGCGTTCTGGACCGATACCACCATGGCCAACCTGTTCTGCGACATGTGGGATGAGGCGAAAGACAAGACCAACCATGTGGTGGGGGTGTTGTGGCCGAACGATCCGGACGGCGTCACTTTTGCAAAAGTATTCCCGCCGATCCTGCAGAATCGCGGCTACAAGGTGATCGATCCGGGGCGGTTCCCCTTTTTCAACAAGGACTTCACCAGCATGATCAACCTCTTCAAGAAAGAAAAGGTGGAGATCGTGAGCGGTTGCCCCATTCCCCCGGACTGGATCACCGCATGGAGACAGTTCCACCAGCAGGGATTCGTCCCCAAGATCGCGACCATTGCCAAGGCTTGTCTCTTCCCTTCGGATGTGGCCGCCCTAGGCGGGGATCTGCCCCAGGGGATCACGACGGAGATCTGGTGGACCCCGTACCACCCCTTCAAATCGTCCCTGACAGGCGAATCGGCGAAGGACCTCTGCGACGCCTGGACCAAGGAGACGAACAAGCCGTGGACCCAGCCCATCGGCTTCAAGTACGCGGCCTATGAGATTGCAGCGGATGTCCTCAAGCGGGCCGAGACCCTGGACAAGAACAAGCTCCGGGAAACGATTGCCGCCACGGCCATGGACACGCTCGTAGGCCCCATCAGGTACAACCAGGAAAATTTCTCGGAAACCCCGTTGGTGGGGGGCCAGTGGGTCAAGGGGAAGCGGTGGCCATGGGAATTGGAGATCACCAGCAACCGGAAGCACCCCGAGATCAAGAAGACGGCCGATATGATCTTCCCACTGCCCAAATAGAAGCTCGAGGGGTCCTGAGGCTCCTCTCGGACGGTGTGGACACGGTCCATTCAAAGGGCGGGAATTTCCCGCCCTTTGCGTTCATCAGCTGACAAGCTGCCTCCAATTATGCGCAGGCGCCGGCGGCTCCTCGATCACGCGCAGCCTACAAAGAGTAAGACCTTATCGTTCATGCCTTGCCGACCTTGGCCGCGGCGTCGCCTTCCGGGAATTCGGCGGTAAGGCCAGGGTCATCGGAGACCGACCGGGGAGATTTTTCCACCAACTCCAGCACCTCGATCTCTTCTCCGGTCGAGGCGCCCAGTTCCTTGAACCTCCGCGCCGACACGAGGACCCTGGATTCATAGGAGCCGACCGCCTTGTTGTAGGACTCGATGGCGCGATCCAGCCCCTTCCGGATATCCGCAAAATGAGCGGAGAGGGTCCGCAGCCTTTCGTAGAGGGTCTTCCCGAGTTCGCTGATGGCCTGGGCATTCGCCGCGATCTGCTCCTGTCTCCACCCGTATGCGACCGCACGAAGGAGGGCGATCAGGGTCGTGGGGGTGGCGAGGATAACCCGCTGTTCCACGCCGAACTCGATCAGCCCGGGGTCCTGCTCGAGGGCCGCGCTGAAGAAGATCTCCCCCGGCAGGAAGAGGATGACGAACTCCGGTGTGGGCTGGAACTGGTCCCAGTACCCTTTGGCGCTCAATTTCGTAAGATGGTTTCGGATCTGCCTGGCATGTTCCTTGAGCTTCCTAAGCCTGGTCTCTTCCTCGGTGGATTCCAGGGCCTCCAGGTAGGCCTGCAGCGGCGCCTTCGAATCCACCACGACGTTCTTGGAGTTGGGGAGCTTGACCACCATGTCCGGACGCAAACGCCCGTCCTCCGTGGTGACGGACTCCTGCTGGGCAAAGTCACAGTACTCGACCATGCCCGCGATCTCCACGACCCTCTTGAGCTGGATCTCCCCCCACCTGCCTCTCACGGTGGGGCTTCGGAGGGCTTTCACCAGATTGGCCGTCTCGCACTGGAGCCGGGCCTGGGTGCCGGCCAGGGTCCGGATCTGCTCGGTCAGGGTGGCGTAGGCATTGGTGCGGACCTTCTCGATCTCCTGGATCTTGCCGTCCACCTTCTCGAGGGATTCCTTCAGCGGCCGGACCAGTCCGTCGATGGCCTTCTGCCGCATCTCCAGGTCTCCCCGCGCGCCTTCCTGGAACTTCTCCAGGGTGGCCCTGGCCAGGTCAAGGAAAGACTGGTTGTTGCACCTCAAGGCCTCTGCGGAAAGCGCCTTGAATGCATCCGAGAGCTTCTGCTGCGCGTCGTTCAGCACGGCCATCTTCTCCTCGGAACCCTTGCGCTCTTCTTCCAGCTTCGTCCCCAGTTCCGAGATCTTCTCTTTGAGCTCCGAGCACTCTCGCTGAATCTTGATCAGTTGCTCCTCTTTGGACTTCAGGCTGGATTCGAGCTCCGGGATCCGTAGATTTCTCTCCTCGGCTGCAGACCTCTTCTCCGATTCTCCTTTCAGGATCTCCCTTTCCCGTCCAAGCTCCGCGGAAACCGTTTCACAGGACCTCCTCAGCTCCTCGATCTGCTGCTCCCGACCCTGAAGTCGCTCGCCCAGGACCGCGCGCTCCGATTCCCCCTGAACCCGCATCTGCTGGATCTTCCCCCGGGAGATCACCAAGACGACCACGCCGCCTATGAGCAGGCCTGCCGCAAAATAAAGGTATTGGATAATGTTCTCCATGGACGGCTCCTGGGGTCTCGAGATGGGCTGGCCGGTATTGGTCGCGGCGACTATAACACGTTCACGTCCGGAGTGGTATCGCGGAATCCCGAAGGGCGGGTCGCTCTTGCGGCGAGTGGTCGTGGTCTGAGACGCTCCCTGAATGCTCACGGACCCCTCAGCACACCCCTGCAATTCGGGGGTACGGGGACACTTGACTCACTATCATGGCTGACCTATACTTCGCACTCAATTCTCACAGTCCAAACGTGCAGGAGTTTCCATGTCCTGCAGGCGAAGACCATGCTGGAAGAGATCACGAAAAATTCCGACCTGGCCAAGTACATGACCTTTTACAAGGAGGGAGAAATCCTCTTCCTGGAAGGGGACGCCTCCCAGGACTTGTACATCCTGGTATCGGGCCGCCTGGACATCCTGAAGGGAAGCAAGAAGATCTCGGAGATCAACGAGCCGGGCTCCCTTTTCGGGGAGATCTCCTTTCTCCTCGGCGGCCACAGGACGGCAACGGCCAAGGCCGTGGACGATGTCCGTACCTTCCGGATTCCAAAGGAAAACATCACCGGCTTCCTCAGCGAATTCCCCTCGGTAGGAGCCAAGATCACCAGGATCCTGGCGCAGCGCCTCGATGAGACCAGCCAGATCCTTTTCGGGATGAGGGAGTTCTGCGACCAGCTGCCGGATGCCGTGGTCCTCACCGACAGGGAGGGCAGGATCCTGATGTGGAACAGCGCTGCCGAGAAACTCTATGGCAGGGGCTGGCCACAGATGCACGACCGGCGCATGGAAGAGATCTATGAAGAGCCCGAGACCTACAAGAGTTTCCTCGAAGAGGTCCAGTCCCGCTACTCGGTCCGGGAGAAGATATTGAAGATCAGGCATCCGGAGAGAGGGACCCTCTACATCTCCACCAGCACCACGATCCTCTACGACGGCCACCACAACTTCCAGGGCGTGCTCTCCCTGGGCCGCGATGTGACCTCGGTGCAGAGCCTGGAGCGCAGATACCGGCGCATCAGGAACTGGCTGATCCCGTCGCTCATCCTTCTCGCGATCCTCGGCGGCTCTCTCTTCGCGGTCTCTCCTTACATCTCGAGAGGCCTCGAGAGTGTGGACGTAAAAAAAGAGGAGCTGAGGAACCTCTTCTCAAAAGACTACCTCCTGCTCCGGTCCCTCCTCCTGGAGGCCTTTGCGACCGCCGACCGGGCCAAGAGCCGCCCGCTCCTTGAGGAGTTCTTCAAGACCATGGATTCCGGGCAGACGCCGTATCGTGGAGTGGTGTTGCTGGACAGGGAGAAGAGGGTCTTCGACGCCTTTTCGGGTAAAGGAGCTGCGGATGCCGGTGCCATGGTGGGCAGCAGCTATGCAGGGCTGGATTTCCAGGGGAGCGATCGATCGGCATTGAGGCTCCTGGTTCTCTACAGGGCGGACGAAGGGCACCCCATGGGGCACCGCGCCGTCGAGCTTGCCTTTGAGATGGAGAGAGCGAACCAGCCGCTCGGATGGCTCATCTTCCAGATGAACATGGATTTTCTGAAGAAGAACTACAGTGTGACGGAGGAGGACCTGAGAAAGCTCCACGTAAGGAAAATCCAGTCATGAGGCCGGCGAGGAGCCATCGTTCCAGTTTCTTCGAAGCGGCCGAGAGCGCGGACGGGGGCATGGTCATCCGCCTGTGGGGCAGACTGGATGCCGATCGGGCATCCATGCTGCTCCGTGAACTGGACGGCTTTTTTGCGAAGAAGGCGGTGCGCTCCCTCACGGCGGAGTTGTCCAGGGTGACTTTTCTGGATGATTTCGGTGCACTGGTCCTCGTCGAGATGAAGCGCATGATGATGCGGAACAGGGGCACGTTCACCATCGAAAACCCGGGAGAAGCGGTTCAACAGGTCCTCAAGACCTTTCAGTTCGAACGTCTCGGCAAGGAAGCCGCCCTTCTGAAGAAACACCGTCCCGGGCTCCTGGTGCGGTTGGGAGATGCGGCCATCGCGCACGCAAAGGATCTCCGGTTCCTCGTTTCCTTCATCGGGTCGGTCTTTCTGGCCCTCCTTTATGTTTGTCGCCACCCGAAGTCGCTTCGGACCGACGACACCTTCTCGTACATGCAGAGGACCGGGGTGGATGCATTGCCCATCGTTTGCCTGATCAGCTTTCTCCTGGGGCTGATCATGGCCTTCATGTCCTCGGTGCAGTTGAAGCAGTTCGGAGCCAACATCTATGTGGCCTCCCTGGTCAGCCTCTCCATGGTGCGCGAGCTGGGGCCCATCATGACGGCGATCATCGTGGCGGGCAGGTCCGGGTCGTCCTTCGCCGCGGAGATCGGGACCATGAAGATCTCCGAAGAGGTGGACGCGCTCTTTACCATGGGTTTCGATCCCACACGCTTCCTGGTGCTGCCCAAGCTGATCGCTTCCGTCGTCGTGGTGCCGATGCTCACCCTCTTCTCGGACGTCTTCGCCATCCTGGGCGGCCTGTTGGTAGGGGTCTCCATGCTGGACCTGACCACCAGCTCGTACATGGCGCAGACCATGAAGACCCTGAGCGCTTTCGACATCACCCTGGGTCTCGTCAAGAGCGCCGTCTTTGCCATGCTGATCGCCTGGATCGGCTGTCTGCGTGGTTTCCAGGTGCGAGGGGGTGCGGCCTCCGTCGGTCAGGCCACGACCTCTGCGGTGGTGAGCAGCATCTTCCTGATCATCCTGACCGACTCGGTCTTTGCGGTGATCCTGCGTTACTGGGGATGAGGAGAACGTTTGATGAAACAGACGGGCCGCCCCGTCAGGACACAGGGCCGTGAATCTATCTTTGGGGCTTCGTGCCTTCGTGGCAGGAATCCCTTCTGGCTAGGATAGACGCATGGCGCGGAACGCAATCATTCAGGTCAAGGATCTTGTTGCGGGCTACGGAGATAAGGTGATCCTGCGAGACCTCACCTTCGAGGTGTATGAGGGGGAGATCTTCGTCATTCTCGGCGGCAGCGGCTGCGGGAAGAGCACCCTCCTGAAACACCTGATCGGCCTGAACCCGCCGATCGCCGGAAAGGTGATCATCGACGGCATCGAGATTGCAGACGGCGATGACCTGGCCTACAAGCAGGTCCTCCGGAAGATCGGGATCCTGTACCAGAGCGGTGCGCTCATGGGCTCCATGACCCTTGCGGAGAACGTGGCACTCCCCATCCTGGAGTACACGACCCTGTCGCCCGCCCATGTGGCGACTCTGGTCAAGATGAAGTTGAACCTGGTGAATCTCGGGGGGTACGAGCATTATCTCCCCTCCGAAATCAGCGGCGGCATGAAGAAGAGGGCCGGCCTTGCAAGGGCCATGGCGCTCAATCCCAAGATCCTCTTCTTCGACGAACCCTCCGCGGGGCTGGATCCGATCACCTCCGCCGGGCTGGACAATCTGATCATCCAGCTCAACAGGAGCTTCGGCACCACCATGGTCATCGTCACCCATGAGCTGCAGAGCATCTTTGCCGTGGCCCACCGGGTCATCATGCTGGACAAGAACACCCAGGGGATCATCGCGGAAGGGGATCCCGGATTCCTGCGAGATCACAGCCAGAACCGTTTTGTCCGGCAGTTCTTCAACCGTCTGCCGGAGGAGGCTATATAGCCACCAAGACACAAAGACACGAAGCGTGGATGGATCACCTTCGTGACTTCGTGTCTTTGTGGCGGAATCAGAGGATGTACTGAATGGCTTCTCAAAGGACCAAGTTCACGGTCGGTCTGTTTCTGGCCAGCGGCATAGGCATTGCCGTCATTGCCTTCGTCTGGCTGGGCATGTCCCGTTTCCTGCAGAAGGGCCAGTTTTACGTGACCTACTTCAACGAGTCCGTGCAGGGCCTCGACATCGACTCTTCGGTGAAGTACCGCGGGGTCCCGGTCGGCCGGGTCGACCGGATCGAGGTAGCACCGGATTCGAAGCTGATCAAGGTGGTCCTGAAGATCGAAACCGGCCAGGCGTTGGGAAGGGACATCGTGGCCCAGCTCAAGTCGGTGGGCATCACAGGGGCGATGTTCATCGAGCTGGATCAGAGAAAGACGGGGGAACCGGATCGATCCCCACCCCTCAGTTTTCCGTCGGAATACCCCATCGTGGCCTCCAAGCCTTCCGATATCAGCCAGCTCCTGCAGGGGATCGACGATGTGCTCCACAAGATCAACCGCGTGGACTTCGAGGGCATCGCGTCCAAGATCAAGGGGAACCTCGACAGGATCGACCAGACGATCGCCGATGCCAACGTGAAGGCGCTCTCCCGGAGCGTCGAGACCGGTCTCGCCGCCATCCAGCGCCTCCTGGCCGATGAGAGATGGCAGAGAATCCTGACTTCCGCGGAGCAGGCCACCGGTTCCCTGAACACGCTCCTGGAGAGGGGAAACCATGCCGCCGCCGCCGCAGAGAAAGTCTTTACGGATGTGGACGGGATCCTTGCGGACAAACAGCGGACGATTCGATCCACCCTGGACGAATTCAGCAGGGCGGTGGAGAATGCGAACGCGATGATGGAGAAGGGGGCCTCCCTGATCTCTTCCACGGATGAAACCATCTCCTACCTGAAGAGGAACCTGATGATCACTTCGCAGAACCTGGCCCATGCGAGCGAGGGCCTGAACCGTCTGATCGATCTCCTCCTCGATCAACCGTCTCAGCTCCTCCTCGGAGACCCGCCTGTGCCGAGGAAGATCGACTCCGATTCCGGGAAGCGGAACTAGGAGGCTCCGGCCGCTTGCCGCGGCGGCAAGATCGATCAGCGGGAAATTTCCTGCGGTTTTTCTCTTCTGCAAGGAGCAAGCCCTGCTTGCGATCTTCTCGGAGCTGAACGGATGGCAAACGGGAGCCTGCTCCAGGGAGGTATCATACAAGTGGGGTACCGAGATTCAACATCGTGGACAAGGGAGAACCTGATGGTGCTCAACAAACCAGCTGTCCTGATCATTGCCTGTGTTCTCATGACCTCCTGCAGCAGCTTCAGCCGCCCCAGCCCCAAGATCGAACACTACTCCCTGGAGTATGCCGCGCCCTCCTTGGGGAGACTGGATCCGCTGCCCTTGGTCATCAAGGTGGAACGGTTCAGCGCCGCGCCCCTTTACGACACCAGGCAGATCGTCTACCGGGAGAAGCCCTTCTCACGAGACGTTTATGTGTACCACCGCTGGAGAAGCAGCCCGGCCGACCTGGTGACCTATTTCCTCTCCAGGGACCTCAGGCTCTCCGGTCTCTTTTCCGGTGTTCTGCAGCACGATTCCGGGCAGGTCGGGCTTTATGAACTGGAAGGGTCCGTCGATGAATTCCTGGAGTCCAGTCTGGATGAAACCTGGGAGGCGGTCCTCACCTTCAGCGTCACCCTGCTCGAGTCCAACCAGCCGGATATTTCGAAGAGGGTGCTCTTCCAGAAGAGCTACCACGCAAAAAAGGAGTGCAGACAGAAGAACCCGAGGAGCCTGGCCGATGCCATGAGCCAGGCCATGGCCGATCTCTCCGCAAGGGTCATCATGGATGTCTACGATGCCCTCAAGGGGATACCCGAGAAATCGTGACATCCGATCAGATGCTGGATCCTCGATGCTCAACGGTTGAAGAGCGGCGTAGCATCCGGCATCTTTAAAGATGAAGAAGGAAAGGCGGCATTTGAAATGGAACCCATCCTGGTGCCTGTCCAACAGGAGATTCCCGGTCTCGCGGGATTCATCGGCTGCTGGCTCTGCGGACGGGAACCCAACATGATCACGGATGTCGGCCCCGCCTGTTCGGTGCAGTCTCTTGCAGAAGCCCTCTCGGAGCTGAAGGTGGAGCGGGTCGATCTCGTCCTCCTCAGTCACATCCACCTGGACCACGCCGGCGGCCTGGCCGAATTCCTCGATCGTTTCCCCATGGCCAAGGTCATATGCCACTCCAGAGGCATACGACACCTGGTCGACCCCGCCAGACTCTGGGAGGCGAGCCTGAGGACCCTGGGCGACATGGCCCGAATCTACGGGACCGTAAGACCGGTATCAGAGCAGAGCTTCATCCCTCACACGCGGGCCGCCGTACAGGGGTTGAGGGTGTTCGAGACACCGGGACACGCAGCGCACCATCTCAGCTTCGTCTATCAGGGGAACCTCTTGGTCGGGGAGGCCGCAGGCGTGTATTACCGAAGGGGGGATTGGGACTACCTCAGGGCAGCCACGCCCCCTCCCTTTTTCATGCAGGAGACCCTCAACAGCATCGATCGGCTGCACGACCTCGAGGATCAGCCGATCTGCTTCGCACATGCCGCGGGGAACCCGAGCTCCAGGATCATGCTCGAACGGGCGAGAGATCAGGTCCTCCGGTGGAAAGCGATCCTGGAAGGGGGGCTCTCCCGAGGGCTGGACGCCGTGAGCTGCACGCAGGAGCTCCTGGAGCGGGACCCGGAGCTGAAGAACTTTCAGAGAATGGGGATCGAAGAGCAGGAAAGGGAGAGATTCTTCCTGGTCAGCTCCGTCAAGGGATTTCTGGAATACCTGGTGGAGAAGCAGTAGGCAGTAAGGAGCAGTAAGCAGCAAAAGACAAGAAAGCCTCTACTGCTTACTCCCTACTTCCCCCTTCCCCCGGCCTGATCTTCAGCACCAGCAAGGAGGTCAGGAGAGTAACGCCTGCGAGGATCGCCCAGATCGGTCTGTAGCTCCCGATGTGGTCGAAGGCCCAGCCCGCCAGCGTTGGCCCGAAAATACCCCCAATCGAGCTGGATCCCAGGATCACTCCCAGGAGCTTGCCGAAAGACTCCTTTCCGAAATAGTCCCTCAGGATCGCCCCACGCAGCACCATGCTCCCGCCGAAGCCGGGCGAGAACAGCAGGACGAAGAGCGGCAACAGCCACAGGGACTCTACGAAACAGAAGGCCAGAAGCCCTCCACTCATAATCAGGAAGGCAATCGCCAGTACCGCCCTCTTGGAACGGCGATCGCTCAGCCAGCCGAATCCGAACCGACCCACGATGCTGACCAGAGGGATGGATGCGGCCACTATTCCCGCGGTCCCCCTTTCGATGCCCTGGTCTTGAAGATAGGGCATGATGTGGATCACGACCGCCGTGACGCACAGGAGGCGTACGGCCTCCGCCAGATTCAGATAGAGGAAGGACGTGTTTCTGATCGCCTCCCTGAACCCGACGGACGGCCTCTCTCCTGGCCGGGACACCTTGCCCTCGGATGGGTACGCGCGCTCGCCGTCTGGCAGAAACCCGTAAGTCTCGGGCTTGTCCCGTATGACCATCGAGAGCGGAATCCCGATCAGCCACGCCCCGCCCCCAAGGATGATCAGGGCGGGTCTCCACCCCCAGGTCCCGACGAGCTTCACGATCACCGGAACGATCAGGCCGCTCGCCCCGAAACCGGAGGCCACGATCCCGAGCGCGATCCCGATATTCTTGTGGAACCAGTTGGCCACTGCGGTCATGGTGACCACGCTCGTACATCCACCGGCCCCAAAGGCGATGAGGAAGAAGGCCCCATAGAAACTCAGGAGCGATTCCACCTGGCTCAGGAGCACAAGGCCGATCCCGATCGTGAATACCCCGGCAAGCATAAGCTTCCGGGGTCCGTATCGGGTCACCAGGAACCCGACCAGGGGAGCGAAAAAGCCCATCTCCAGCCCCCGCAGGCTGGAGGCCAGGGAGATCTGGGTGTAGCTCCAGCCCAGTTCATCCCGGATGGGCTGGAAAAAGGCCGTGAACCCGAAGAAGACCACGCCCCCGACGTACAGACTGATCGCAAAGCAGGCGACGACCACCCACCAGCCGTAGAATACCCTGACCAACGCGCGTGCACCCAAAGCGAAACCCCCTGGAGGCGGGGGTTTCGGTCATGTCCTTTCAAGAGGATTTTACCGGAAGTCTATTGCAGAAGCCGTGAGAATGCAAGAGGCGCGGAGCGGGACAAATGTCCCCTTTTCTGCTTTGTTTGGTCATTTCGGATACTTGTGCCCTGAGCGAGATCATTTTTCTTCCCCTGCATTTCCCTTCGATATATATTTGGGCGAGTGGTTTCCCTGACTTCCTGCTGCTGCGATCCTGGACTCTATTCCCGTACCGAGGAGGTGATCATGGCTCGAAAAGTTCTCTTACCTTTCCTCATGTCTTTGTGTCTCCTTGCGGTCCCTTGCTCTGCCCAGACACAGTTCCCCGTGAAGACCCACGCCTTCGAGGTCGGGGCGGAGACCTATTACATGAACTACGAAGAGCCCGGCATCATGGAGAACGAGGGGTGGATGTACGGCGTGATCGGCTCTTACACCTACCGCAGGACCATCATGGCTCGAATAGAGGCGCGTCTTGCGACCGGTGAGGTGGACTACACCTCGACCAATACCGGGTCAGCCGACGACATCACGGATACGGCCTTTGAGACTCGGGGTCTCCTGGGGTATGATTTTCGACAAGGGAGGGTACTGCTTACCCCTTACGTCGGGTTCGGATATCGATACCTCAAGGACGATTCCGAAGGCACGATCACCACCACCGGGGCGCGGGGATATGAACGGGAATCGAATTACTATTACTCTCCCATAGGGGTCGAGCTGGGGATCCCTCTGCAGAACCGCTGGTCCATGACGATCACCGGAGAATACGACCTCTTCTGGTCAGGGAACCAGGAGAGCAAACTGAGCGGGGCCTTCGCGTCATTGCCTGACATAGAAAACGACCAGGACGATGGTCACGGCCTCAGGGGAACGATCGGCTTCAAGAAGAGATTCCAGCAATGGACCCTGGGTTTCGGGGGTTTTGTGCGCTACTGGTGGATCGACGACTCGGAGGTGGTGGAGGTAAGGCGGGCAGGCGTTCTGGATGCGGCTTTGGTCGAACCGGAAAACGAGACCATTGAAGCGGGGGTCATGGTCTCTCTCTTTTTCTAAGGAGGTTCGAAATGCCCGTCAAGGCGACATGGTTTGGACATGCATGCTTTCTGGTGGAGACGGGGGACGTGAGGATCCTCATCGATCCCTTTGTCACCGGCAACCCCAACTCCCCTGTGCAGCCGCAGGATCTCTCCACGGACTACATCCTGGTCTCTCATGGTCATGGGGATCACCTCGGCGACACGGTCGATATTGCAAAGCGGACGGAAGCGACCGTCATCTCCAATTATGAGATCCACAACTGGCTCCTCGGTCAGGGGCTCGAGAAGGTCCATCCCCTGCATATCGGCGGGGGCGTGAACCACCCCTGGGGACGGGTGAAGCTGACGATCGCGCACCACGGATCAGGGCTGCCCGACGGGAGCTACGGTGGAAGCCCCTGCGGGTTCCTCGTCTATCTGGAGGGGAAGAAGATCTATCATGCCTGCGATACCGGTCTCTTCTATGACATGAAGCTGATCGGAGAGGAGGGGATCGATCTCGCCATCCTGCCCATCGGGGACAACTTCACCATGGGGCCGGAGGATGCCCTGCGGGCATTGAAACTCATCGAGCCCAAAAAGGCGGTCCCCATCCACTACAACACCTTCGACGTGATCAGACAGGATCCCCATCAGTGGGCCGCGGCAGCCGAGAGGCAGACGGGGGTCAGGGTCGTTGTGCTCCAGCCGGGGCAATCGATCGAAATCTAAGGCATGGCGCAAAGCGCATGGACCATGGAGCGTAGCGGAAAAGCGGGAGCCGGAATGCAGGCTCACTCACAACCACCTGCATCCGGCTCCGTGACGCTATGCGCCATGCCCTAGGCGCTCTGCATCTTACGCCGCCAGTCTTTGCGACCTGCGCGCCCCGTACATCTCCCTTCTCACCAGCGAGGAGTAGTAAGGGCTGCTGAGCATCAGTTCCTTGTGAGTGCCCACCCTTTCAATCTTGCCGTTTCTGATCAGGACGATCTTGTCCGCCTTCCGGATGGTGTGAAGGCGATGGGCGATGACAAAGGTCGTCCGCCCGTGGATCAGCTTGTCCAGGGCATCCTGGACGAGGGCTTCGCATTCCATGTCCATGGCCGAGGTGACCTCGTCGAGGATCAGGATGGGTGCATTCTTGAGAAGCGCCCGGGCGATGCAGATCCTCTGGCGCTGCCCCTGTGACAGGAGCGATCCTGCCTCGCCCGCACAGGTGTCATATTTCTGGGGGAGAGCCATGATGAAATCATGGGCGTTGGCGGCCCTGGCGGCGGCCTCGATCTCGTCCTGGGCGGCCTCCGGCCGTCCGTAACTGATGTTGTTGCGGACGGTGTCGTTGAAAAGGACGTTCTCCTGGAGAACACACCCGACCTGGCTCCGGAGCGAGTCCCTTCGTATGGACCTCAGATCCACGCCGTCGATCGTGATGACCCCCTGCTGAGGATCGTAGAGGCGCTGAAGGAGGCTGGCGATGGTCGTTTTGCCTGCGCCGCTCGGGCCCACCAGGGCCACGACCTCTCCCGCCCTCACGTCCAGGTCGAAGTTCTGAATGACCGCGCGGGAATCATCATAGCCGAACAGGACACGGTCGAACTTCACGTCCCCATGGATGCCAGGGAGGCATTTGGCGTCGGGGCTGTCCTTGAGCGGATCGGGCTCACCGAGGATCTCGAAGATGGAGCGGAGGAACACCGAGGTGCGCCTGAACGTCTGGTAGGTCCCCGTCAGCCCCTGAACGGGGCCGAAGAGCCCGCCCATATACCCCATAAAGGCGACGACGGTCCCGACCGAGATCTTCCCCTCGAGTACCAGATATCCCCCGAGCAGAGCGGTCGCGATCCGGCCGAGTCTCGTAATGAGGCCCGAGACCGAGCCGACCGAGGTGTCCCTCTGGACCCCCTTCATGACGATCCGGTTGGTCTCGGCCACGCGGTTCATGAACCAGTTGCCCTCTGAAGACTCCTTCCCGAAGCATTTCACAAGGGAGATCCCGGACAGGGCCTCGTTGAAGCGGGAAAAGACCCGGGTCCAGGAGGTAAGGAGTTTCTGCTCCCGCTCCTGCTGCTCTTTCGCCGCCCAGATCCCTATGAGCGTGGGAAGGGGGGCAAAGGCGAGGGCCAGCAGGAACAGATGCCAGTTCAGGAGATACATGCTGACCAGAGATATGGAGAGATAAAGAAGGTTGGGGAGGATCCTCGTGGTGACCTCCGAGAAGGCGTTCATGTAGCCGTCGATGCCGCGGTTCATCTGAACCACGAGTCCGCCGACGCTCCTCTTTCTGAAAAAAGAGATCGGCAGAGAAAAGAGCCGGTCGACCACGGCCTTCTGGAGATTGAACTGCACGTTGATCCGCACCCGCCATGTAAGCCAGTTGAGAACTCCCCCCAGCGCCTGATTGCCGATCCCGAGCAGCAGCAGGCCCAGAGCGGCTTTGGCGAAGTTTTCCATCACCGATGCCTGGCTGAAGGAGTCGAAAAGATACTTCATGAGCAGGGGCTCAACCGCCTCCATCGCAGAGAGGACCGCCGTCAGGACCACGACCACCGATATCGTCCAACCACATGGGGCCAGGAATGGAACGGTCTTCCTGGCCAGGGAGATTGCGCTTTCAGCCATACGTCCTTTGGAATTCCTCCGGGCAAAAAAAATCCCCCTTCGGGGAAAGGTCCTTCTATCGTCACTCTTCCGTGCGAGTCAAGCAAAAACGGCCACCGAGGAATGAAAACGGCCTCTTTTGTCAATACAGGAGATCCTGTATTTTTCCCTTGTGCTGAGCGTGCAGGATCTGCTATTGGTGCCCCCTGCTTCAACGCCCCCGGGCTCCGGGTCCGGAAGCGGGAGGCATCAATCAACAGGATGCGGGAGGAGAAGATGAGAAGGGCGCTGCTGCTGGCCGTCACCTTTGTCTTGCTGATTGCAGAGGCCTTTGCCTATGAGATCCATCTGGACGTGCCCTGGCTTTCCCAGCTGGACGTGAAGAACGGGCTCGGCACGGACTGGGCCCGCTCCATGAACTGCGGCCCTACGGCGCTCGTCATGTCCGCGGCCTATCTCAGGGATTTTCATCCCTCCACGAACCATGTCAAGAAGGTGGACGAATGGCTGGTCGAAAAGGGATTTGTCAGTGATCTCTGCGAGTACAACCTGCCCGAGCCCGGCACCGGACAGTCCGAACTGAGAAAGGCGGCCGCGTCCCTTTACGGACTGTGGAACACCCGTTACTATTCGACCAAGTTCTGGGGTATGGACAAGGACACCCAGCTTCGGCTGATCGCACACTCACTGCAACTGAACTACCCGGTCATCGTAGGCGTGAAGAGCAGGATGGATTCCAAGGGGCAGCACCACTGGATGGTCCTGACCGGTTTGAGGGACCGCAATTCGGACGGTGAGGTGGACGAGGTCCATGTAAATGACCCCGGTACGGACAAGGGCTCCTATCTGAGCATGAGCTGGTATCCTGTTCCCCAGTTCAAGGAGGCATGGTGGGGATCCATATTCTTTGTGGACATCGATTCAAACCGGTTGGTCGACAACCAGGCCGTCTTCCCGCCTAAGGGAACATACCGAAATCGTTCCCAGGATCCAGCGACCATGAGATACACGGAAAACCCGGCACCCCGCACCCGCAGTGGCTCGGCGCTTCCGGCTTCTCCCGAGTATCCCCATCAGTTTCCGGATGAGCACCGGTCAGCGACTCATCCCCCCTGATCGGCCTCCCAATCCCCCCGACCCCCCGAACTGGCTCGTCCCTCCGAACTGAGACCCGGTTCCGCTGCCGAACCGAGAGCTTCCGAAGGTAGAGCCGGAGCCGAACGATTGGGTTCCAAACTCCTGTGTCCCGAGGCTCGATCCCAACGGGTCGCTCAGGCGGTCATCGAATCTGCCAAAACGCCGTCCGGATGAACCGAGATCGGGGACGCCCAGATCGGTACCGTCCTGCATTCCCAGACCCCCTCCGAACTGCTGTCTTCCGAGATCGCTGGAATAAGGCGGCTGTCCCGTTCCCCCGCCGTACCCGAACGGCGAACCCGACCCGTACGGCTGTGTTCTATAGCCATACTGCTCCAGGCCATACTGCTGACCCGAACCGTACTGCTGCGGTCCATATTGCTGCCCGAACCCATATTGCTGAGGACCATAATATCCGTACTGCTGCGATCCGAAGCCGTACTCCGGCGGCCTGGATGTGCCAAACTGACGATCACTTTCCCCGAAGCGATCCTGACCGAGACCGCTGCCGAAGCGATCCTGACCCAGACCGCTGCCGAAGCGGCTGCTCCCAAAGTCCTGCCGCCCGATGCTGCTGCTGGATCCTCCATATTGTTGCGCCGATGCAACCGGAACGGTCAACACGAGAAGCAGGAGCGCTAAAAAAATCCTCTTCATTCCTGGACCCCCTCCTCTTCTGAAGATGGGAGCAAGTTAAGCCCGGTCGGACACAGGATCCAATTCGGACTCTCTTGTAATCGGCCTCGGATAAGAGCTTATTTCCTTGTGCGCAGGGCTGAGAAGGAGCGCATGTTCTCTCTCACCTCGTGATTGGCCGGCGCCCGAAATGTGCGCTTGCCAAACCTGCGGCAAAATGCTACCCATGCTTGTCCATTCATTCTTCTGAGGAGGGCAAACGGATGACTCATCCAGAAGGAACTGGTCCCCTGGGTCTGGAAGAAGTGAATTATGGATCGGCATCAGAGACTCTCCATTATGTAAAGTCCCCCGACCAGGAATACGGGCCGCCCCGTCCAGTGCGACGGTTCTCGATGCAGGAGAAAACGATACTCCTTGTGGAGATCTTCGCATTGCAGAGAGAGGAAGGCGGGATCGAGTTAAACGAGAAGGTCGCAGCCGGCCTCGGTCTTGATCTCCGAGAGATCAGGAGGGTCTCCCGCAAGATCAAGACGGTGCCGAAGGGGAGCAGGACCGTGCTGGTTCACACCGCCCTCATCTACTCGGTGCTGGAGGCCCATTTTAAGAGCGATGCCGAGATGTGGCAGCAGGTATTTGCAAAGACCACCAACTGGCTGGATCGCGTCCTGGGGAAAGGAATCCCTGCGGTTGCGGGCCTTGATCTCTTCGACTGGGCAAAGCTGCATGTTCAGGAAAAGGTCCGGATATGAGGGACGCCACAAACACACAGAAAGACGAAGAATAACGAAAAATGGATCCCGGTGTCCTGGTGTCTTCGATGACATTTCCGGGCTTTTCCTTGACCTTTCCGCCCGGAGTCATCTATACTTCGCCCCGCCGAGATCGGGTTTACTCCGCCTCGACTGATTGCCTCTGCACTCCCGTCACCTGAACGGAACTCGCCCTCGACCACCCGCTCTCAAAACCCCCGATCTTTCGAGTCGTACACTTTGGCTCTCTGAAGAACGTCCAGGTGCAGGCCATTGGGGGGGTCTCTTTTCAAAAGGAAAGGCCGCTGCCCATGACCGGCATGAGTGAGGGAAAGAACAAATGTCTGGATCTTTGAAAAGGGTGTGGTTCGCCTGTATCGGACTCCTTCTGATCTTCTCCATCGCCGAGGGGGTCTTCCTGCGCTCCGCAGCGGCGGCCGGGAGCCGTGGGATCGCGGCCGTTCTCCCCTTTCAGGTTCATGCCTCCGAGCCGATGGGAACCTTCGGGACGGCCCTTCAGAAGATGCTGGGCGCCATGCTGGCGGAAAAGGGCATCGACGCTGCGGCCCCGGATGTGACGGAAATGCCCGCCAGATTCCGAGGCTTCGAATCTTCGGACCTGACCGCCCTCGGAGAAAGGCTGGGTGCGAAATGGCTGATCTCAGGAACCCTGACCATGGTCGGGCAGAAGGCGAGCCTCGGCGTCAAGCTCCTCGATATCTCTGAGGAGGTACAGCCCGCAGTCGTGTTTTCCTCTGACTGCGCCCTGGAGGAACTCGACCGCATGATCCAGGACGCAGCGGTCAGCGTACACGATCATATTGCGTCCACCATTCCGATCGAATCTCTCCGCGTGGTCGGAAACAGGCGAATCGAGGGGGAGGCCATCCTGGCCGTGGTCCAGACCCAAAGGGGGGCGAGATTCGATCGGGCGAAAATCGACGAGGATCTTCGCGCCATATATAAGATGGGCTTTTTCAAGGAGGTACAGGTCCGAACGGAAAACGGTAGCGGAGGCAAGATCATCGTCTTCGAAGTGCGGGAAAAACCCGCCGTTTCCAGGATCACCTTCGAGGGAAATCGCCGCATCCGTGAAGATGAACTGCAAAAAGAGGTGGAGATCAGGCTCTACACCATCCCCGACCCCCATGAGATCAAGCAGAGCGTTGGGCGTATCGCGGAATGCTACAAGCGGAAGGGCTTCTACCATGCGGTGGTGATGGAAAGGCTGGAGGATCTTCCCGATGATCAGGTCGCCCTGGTTTATGAGATACAGGAAGGGGAGAAGGTATACGTCAGGGAGATCCGATTTACAGGGAACTCGCAGTTTCGGAGTCGGGATCTGAAAAGGGTCATGGAGACCCGCGAGAAAGGGGTTTTATCCTGGTTCACCGGATCCGGGCTCCTGGAGGAGAAGACGCTTGAATTCGACCTCCAGAAGCTTTCCACCCATTACCATGACCACGGCTTCATCGAGGCAAGGGTGGGGAAGCCGGACATCCTCTTCGAGAAAGAGAAGGGGCTGATCCTGACGATTGAAGTGTTCGAAGGCCCCCGGTACAAGGTCAACAGGGTCAACGCCGAGGAGACCGGAGAATCCGGTCTCATTGCCGATCCTGAAAAACTGCTTACCAAGGTCCGTGTGGACGAACAGCCTTATTTCAGCAGGGAGGCGGTAAGAAAGGATGCCCTGATCCTGAAGGATTTCTATGCGGATGAGGGCTACGCCCATGCCGAGGTGACCCCTCTGCTCAAAGAGGATGATCAGGCCCACCTGGTGGACATCACCTATTCCATAGCTCCCGGCAGAAAGGTACGCATCGATCGGATCAGGATTACGGGCAACACCTCGACACGGGACAAGGTGATCAGGCGCGAGCTCAGGCTGCAGGAGGGGGACTACTTCAGCGGAAAGGCCTTGAGGAAGAGCCTCGAGAGACTCAACAGCCTGGGCTACTTCGAGGACGTGCAGATCAATCCCAGTCCATCAGGGAGATCTTTTAGATAAAAGGTCTTTCATTTCCATGCCTTGGTCCCTAGAATCAATTAGGAACCGAAAGAGAAAGGAGGTTGGAAGGGATGGCGCATGCGGGTGTAAAGCGTATGATCCTGACTGAAAACGATCTGGACTTCCTGGTAGACACGGTCTCACCGGAAGTCACGGACAGACACCGCCTGAAGCAGATCATCCAGCACGACACCGATTTCAGGTCCACCTTTGTAGGGTCCGAGAAGGTCTTTAACAGGGTCATGGATGACGAGGAGATCTTTCTCAAGGTCTCGCCGCGGCTCTTTTTCGAGGTCCTGCTCAGGAGGGCCTGCAGCGATCTTGAAAAGAGGCCCTACACCCTCGAAAAGACGAAGACCATGCGAATCCCCGTATTCGACTCAAAGGATGTGGTGGAGATCCTGACCAAGGAGTCTCTCGTCATCTATCTGGCCGATATGCTCTCGTCCTTTACCAAGATCGAGAGCTACAGCATGTCCTTCCGGGTCAGAAAGGGGGTATGGAAGAAGATCCATTTCAACGATCTCGATCTGGAGAGCCTGTTGAACATGGCTGAAAAAGTGGAAGATCCCTACAGGTTCGGGTTCTACAAGAGGATCGCCGACGTGTGCCTCTTCGTACTCGGGATTTTTCCCGGCCATGCGGAGCGGGAGTACAGGTACCCCTCCTCCGGCGAATTGAGGGCCCCTATACCCAGTAGGATGCGGATCAGCCCCGAGGAGTATGAAAAGGAGGGCCGCAGGTTCTACAAACTGGCGGCCGAGCACCATGCGGCCAGGGAGCTGGAGCTCTCGGATACCTTCATGACCCTTCACGGGCATTTCGAGAAGGCGAAAAAACCGCTGAACATGATCGCGGAGCGATATCTGCCCTACAAACGCTACGTATTGTTGTGATCCGCCAGGAACCCCTCCCCTAACCCCTTCCTCAAGGAAGGGAAGCGAGATGGTTTTCACCCCGGATCGGTCGAACCTCTCCGGGTCCTCATTAGCAGAGGTGGAGGGTTCGACGACAACAGAACCTGCGCACTCTGGAGCAACCTCCCGGTTGCGATGCCCATGCCTGCCCTGGAAACCCGCGCGCCCTCGCAAGCAGAGCTTGCTCCTACAGTTCTCGCATTGGACGCCGATGCTGGTCCCGCCGGTTCGACAATTTTGTCGGTAGAGCGCGAAGTAAATACGTAATTGTCTTCGTCGGCCTGAGGATCCCGGGAACCAGTTCGAAGCCAAGCACTTCATTTCCTTTGCTTTTACGCTCGCATACCTCAGTGGCACGATCATTGCCCTAATCCCCGCTCAAAAGGAGGTGGGACATGAACGCTGGCGACACGAGCTTTGTACTGGTATCGGCGGCCCTGGTCATGTTGATGACGCCGGGGTTGGCCCTTTTCTACGGCGGGATGGTTCGCGGAAAGAATGTACTCGGAACGGTTATGCAGAGTTTCATCATCCTGGGGGTCGTCACCCTGCAATGGGTGCTCTGGGGTTATTCCCTGGCCTTCGGCCCCGATCACGGCGGCATCATCGGCGGCCTCGACTGGCTGGGCCTGGTGGGCGTCGGTCTGGAACCGCACCCCACCTATGGACCCACGATTCCGCACCTCGCATTCATGGTCTTTCAGTGCATGTTTGCAGTGATCACCCCTGCCCTCATCACGGGCGCCTTCGCCGAAAGGATGAAGTTCGGCGCCTTTCTGCTCTTCACGCTTCTCTGGGCCACATTCGTGTACAACCCTCTTGCCCATTGGGTCTGGGGCAGCGGCGGTTGGATGGCCGGGCTGGGTGCACTGGATTTTGCGGGAGGCACGGTCGTCCATATCAGCTCGGGCGTCTCCGCACTGGCGGCCGCCCTGGTCATCGGCAGGAGGATGGGATACGGCAGCACCGCGTATATCCCGCACAATCTCCCCATGACCCTTACAGGAGCCGCCCTTCTCTGGTTCGGATGGTTCGGGTTCAACGCGGGAAGCGCCCTCGCCGCCAACGGGCTCGCAGCAAGCGCATTTGTGGTGACCCATGTGGCTTCCGCAGTAGGCGCCCTTTCGTGGATTCTCGTGGAATACATCCACAGGGGGAAGCCCACCACCCTGGGGGCGGCCAGCGGTGCGGTGGCAGGCCTCGTCGCCATCACTCCGGGTTCCGGGTTCGTCGGCCCCGTGTCCGCCGTCATCATCGGAGGACTCGCAGGGTTTATCTGCTACGGGGGGGTGGTGCTGAAGGGAAAACTCGGCTACGACGACTCCCTGGATGTGGTCGGCGTGCACGGGTTCGGAGGCACCTGGGGTGCCTTGGCCACGGGCCTCTTTGCGAGCAAGGCCGTGAACCCCGCCGGCGCCGACGGGCTGTTCTTCGGGAATGGAGGCCAGCTTTTCGTCCAGTTTGTCTCCGTGATCGTGACCATGGTCTTCGCATTCGTCATGACCTTGATCCTTCTCAAGGTGGTGGACCTCCTCATAGGGATCCGTGTAGACTCGGAAGACGAGGAGCGCGGTCTGGACATCAGCCTCCACAACGAAAAAGGGTATACCTTCTGAACCCACTTACCATTTCCTGATGCGCACAAAGGAGCCAAGCTATGAAAAAGGTAGAGGCGATCATCAAACCCTTCAAACTGGACGATTTGAAAGAAGGCCTCTCGTCGATCGGCATCAAGGGTCTGACGGTGACCGAAGTCAGGGGCTTCGGAAGGCAGCGCGGCCATCGGGAGATCTACAGGGGCGCCGAGTATCAGGTGGATTTCGTATCCAAACTCAAGATCGAGGTGGTCATGGAAGACGAGATGGTGCCTGAGGCGGTCAGGGTGATCCAGGAAAGGGCCAAGACCGGCCAGATCGGTGACGGCAAGATCTTCATCCTGCCCGTGGAGGAGGCGATCCGGATCAGGACCGGCGAACGGGGCAAAGACGCCATATAGGATCAACATGGTTTCCGCCATCGATGAACTGAAGCGCTCCAGAGACGACTTGTTCTCCGGTTTCTCCACGGGAGCGGTCTCGACAGCGCTTCAGGAGGGCTACACGGAACTCGTAGATCACTATTTCAGAAGCTGTTTCGTGGACGGCGCTCCGGGAAGCCCATGCTCCTTTGTCGCGGTCGGGGGATACGGGCGAAGGGATCTGTCCCTCCACTCGGATGTCGACATCATCATCCTTTTCAAGTCCAGGATCCCCGGCAATGCCAAGACCCTTGTGGAGAAGATCTTCTACCCCATGTGGGACATCGGCCTGGACCTCGGCCACGGAATCCGCACCATCAGGGATTGCATCGGTCTCGCGGGGCAGAAATTCGAGGTCCTGACCTCTCTTCTGGATTCCCGTTTCGTCTGCGGGGATCCCGGTCTTTACTTCTCCCTGATGGAGTCCATCCAGAGAAAGGTCCTGTCCAAGAAGCCGGAGCGTTTCAGCAGATGGCTTGAAGAGATGAACCGTGTCCGTATGGCCACCTTCGGCGATGCAAGCTATCTGCTGGAGCCCAACCTGAAGGAGGGGATCGGGGGGCTGAGGGATTATCATCATATCCTCTGGCTTTCCAAGGTCTTTTTCGAGCTTTCCGTACCGAGGGATCTGGAATATACGGGGATCCTGTCACACCGGGAGTACGGACAGTTGAGAAGAGACGTGGAGTTCATCGGTCTCGTGCGCAACCACCTCCACCGCCTGTCCGGGAGGAAGAACGATCGACTCACCTTCGATTTCCAGGAGAGGATCGCAACGGTTCTGCACTTCCAGGCGAAGGACGACCTGCTCGCCGTCGAGCAGTTCCTCGCCAGGCTCCATGCGGCCATGGCCTCCATCAAGTCCCTGTATCGCTCTTTCGTCCTCACCCACAGCCCCAGCAGGCGCCGATCCAGGGCCAATACCAGGACCCGGAAGCTCTCCGCATTCATCGATGCACACCAGGGCGAAATCCGGTTCACGAGCGCAACCTCCATCATGCCCAACCCGCACCTGCTGATGGAGCCTTTCGAATGGACGGCAAGCCTGAACTATCCGTTATCGCTCGAGACGAAGAGACTGATCCGGGAATTTCTCTACCTGGTCGACGACGAGTTCAGGGGATCTGAAAGGATCCGCAGCGGGTTCCTGTCGATCCTGAGAGCGGCTTACGCCTTCGAGGCCCTGGACCAGATGGATGAGGTGGGATTTTTGGGGGCCCTGGTCCCCGAGTTCGAGCACGTGAGGGGGAGGGTGCAGTTCGACAGTTACCACATCTACCCGGTGGGGGCGCATCTTCTCCAGACGCTGAAGAACCTGAAGGGGTTGAGGCTGGAAAAGAACATCCTCCTTCTGGACATCCTTTCCGATCTCCCGGACACGGAGCCCCTCCTGCTCGCCAGCCTGCTCCACGACATCGGGAAGGTCGGGAGGAGCCATGCCCGCAGGGGCGCCATGATCGCCCACGGGATCCTCGACCGCATGGGATACGGCAGGAAGCCTGCCGACGATGTGCTCTTCCTGATCTCCAACCATCTCCTCCTGGCCGAGGTGGCCACCCGCAGGGACCTCAACGACGAGAAGGTCGTGGTCCAATGCGCCCGCACCGTCGGGACGATCGAGCGGCTGAAGATGCTCTATCTCCTGACCTGGGCCGACTCCAAGGCGACCGGTCCCCGCGCCTGGAATGAGTGGACCGAGAACCTTGTGACCGAGCTGTTCTTCAAGGTCCTCCATACGATGGAGAAGGGAGAGCTGGCCACCGCCGATGCCTCCAGGAGGATCAAGGCCGCGCTGCAGCATGTCCGCAGGGCCATGGCCGGGCAGGTGGAGTCGGGAGAGCTGGATTCCATTTTCGACGCCATGTCCCCCCGCTACCCGCTGGAGACGGAGCCCAGGGACATGGTCCGGCATGTCTGCATGTACCAGTCCATCCGCCGGGACCTCCTGCGCCACCCGAGCACGACCTTCGCCTTGGAGACACGCAAGGAGCCTTCCGGGACGATATGGGAGATCCTCTTTGTCGCCAAGGACAGGCCGGGGCTCTTTGCCGACATGGCGGGCGTCCTTGCCCTCAACAACATCAACATCCTCTCGGCCCACATCTATACCTGGCTCGACGGAACGGCCGTGGACATCTTCAGGGTCAGCAGTCCCCTGGACCCGCTCCATACCGATCAGCTCTGGGATAAGGTAAGGGGGGATCTCTCGAACACCTTTTCAGGGAAGCTGGACCTGTCTGCGCGGCTGCTGGAGAAGGCGAACGGCCTCTGCACCCTCCCCAGGATGTCCCCTCGTCCTCCGGAGGTGCGGATCGACAATGTCTCTTCCGACTTCTTCACGGTCATGGAGGTCTTCGCCGACGACCGGGTGGGTCTCCTCCACGAGATCACGCATACCCTGTTCCGGCTCGGGCTGAATATCAGCGTTGCGAAGATCGCCACCAGGGGGGACCAGATCGCGGACATCTTTTATGTGCGGGACCTGGAGGGGCAGAAGGTGGAGGACTTTGCCCAGGTCGAGGAGATCAGGAAAGCGCTTACCGAACGGCTGAAGGAGATAGACAGTGAACAGCAGTATGGAGCGGGCAATAGACCGTATGTAGCAGGGAGGAAGGAGTGAGGAGTCAAACGGCCTTGCAGCAGTCCACCCCGTTGTTCTGGCGCTGAGGAGGAGCCCCTCAATGCAGGAACCTCTGGTGGATCAGTGCTCCCAGAAACCACACCCCGAAGCTTGCCGCAAGAACCGCCGGTAGGGAGAGATGCCTGCTGAAGCAGAAAAGGGCGGTCAGATAAAAGGCGATACTCGGAAGAATGCCCCACAAAGCGCCTTTGGTATACAGGACCATGAAGTCTGCGTCGCCTTGTTTGTCCGCATAGAGCCATATGAGCACGATCAGACCGGCAAGGGGCATGGTGGCGATGAGTCCGGCAAGGCTGGGAATCCTCTTCCCCAGCTGAACGGAGAGGATGATGACGGCGTTGCTGAGGAGAAGCTTCAGCAGGAAATCCATGGGGGCCCCCTTATTTGGCCTCGGTAACTTCCCTGCAATTTGCAGAGAAGATCTGCCACGAAGGCACTAAGACACCAAGAAAACCACCATATCTTTCCTGGCGTCTTCGTGTCTTAGTGGCGGGCTTTGGTTGCGGCGCTTCCTTCCTCCAAGGAACCGACGCGTGGTACGGTCAGGAACCCGCCGCCGACCACGGGAGGCGGTCGAAATCCACGTTCCCCCCCGAGACGACGATCCCAACCCGTTTTCCCGAAAATGCGGCCTTGTGCTCCAGCACTGCGGCCAGGGGGACTGCCGAAGAAGGCTCCACGATGATCTTCATCCGTTCCCAGATGGTGCGCATCGCACTTACGATGGCATCTTCAGAAGCAGTGTAGATCTCCTTGACCAGCCCGCTGATAACGGCAAACGTGATATCCCCAAGGGAGGTCCTGAGGCCGTCCGCGATGGTCTCCGGATTGCGCATGGGGATAATCCGTCCTGCGTGGAGGGATCTGAATGCATCGTCCGCTCCCTTCGGCTCGGCCCCGACGATCAGGGTTCCCGGTGAGACCGAGGACACGGCAACGGCCGTCCCGCTGAGCAGCCCCCCTCCGCCGACCGGCGTCATGACGGCATCCAGCGCAGGAACCTCCTCGCAGAGCTCCAGTGCGGCCGTGCCCTGGCCGCAAACGACGCGAAGGTCGTTGTAGGGATGAATGAATGCGGCCCCGGTCGCCTTGAGGACCTCGCCGAGGGTTTCTTCACGAGCCTCGAGCGTGGGTCTGCAGAAGGTGATTTTCGCCCCGTACCCGGCCACGGCCCTGACCTTGACCGGGGGGGCGCTCTCGGGCATGACTACATGGCTCCGGATTCCCCGCCACGAGGCGGCCAGGGCAAGGGCCGCGGCATGATTCCCGGAAGAATGGGTGGCAACCCCCCTGGCCCCCTCTTCTTCGGTGAGGGAAAAGACCGCATTGCAGGCCCCCCGGATCTTGAATGCCCCCACCTTCTGGAGGTTCTCGCACTTGAAAAAGAGCCGTGCCCCGGCCATCGCATCGATGGCGCTGCAGGTCAGTACGGGGGTTCTATGAATGAACTTGCGGATCCTCTCATGAGCGATCCGGATGTCGTCGACTACGGGCAGATTCTTCACGGCCAACACCCCCAGCTTGCAGAGGTCCGGGCAGCTTCGTAGAGGCGGAACCTAAAACCATGGCGACCATTACGCTCGGGCACAAAGCGCTACAGCCGGTCCAGCTCGGACTTGGCCAGGACCATTCTGGCCCGGGCAAGCCTGGCATAGTACCCCTTCACCTTTTTCATATCACCGGAAGAGACGGCCTTGAAGAGATCCCCCTCGAGTTCCGCGACCTCGAGCCGCTGATAATAGTCCAGGGACTCCTTCAGGTGGGCCAGTACGATCTTGCCGGTCACGATGGGATGGTTGTTCGTGACATTGGCATCCGCAAAGCGCATCCCGTGCTCCAGCTCCACCTCGAGGCCCGTGCAGAAATCCGAAAGGGCGATCTTCATCCTGGCGGTATTCACCTTTGCCAGGATGACCTTCCCTTCCTTGGGAAGAACTTCGGCCTTCTTCAACTTTGTCCAGTCCCTGATCTTGAGCTCTTTGCAGACCCTCTTTACCTCTTCCACGCTGATGTAGTCGGACACGATGTTCCCTCCTTTCACTCAACCGTTTCGGTAGCGCCTGTAGGTCTCCACCTCTTTCCTGAGCCAGTCGGGCCAGTAAGATTCATCGATCGGGTAGCTCGCATCCAGCGCCTGGAAAGACCCGCTCCCGGTCACCTGCTCGATCCTCTCCTTCTGATTGAACTTCACTTCATCCACGCCGATCAGTCTGGCGACCGCGCGGTTGATCTCTTCCAGGGATTTGTCATAGGGATTTGCGCCCATGAAGGCCCTCTGCACGGCCAGCTCGGTCAGACACTCCCGGCCGCGATGCCATTCCTTGAAGGACGGGAAGAACATGGGACCGTAAGAAACCCAGAATTCGATGTACTTCGCCCCGGCATTGTAGACGACCCAGACCGAGCCGCCCTCGCTCACACTCCCCCTGACGATGCTGTCGTCTCCCATGGCGATGTTCCTGCCCTGGAGCAGGGAGTCCACCCCCCCGAATTTGAGACCGACCTCCTGATGGCGCGTCTTCCGCTCCCCCTCCTGGAACGTCCTCACCGCCTGCGGGAGCTTGATCAGGGCGGGGAGGAGCTGTTTTTCCAGCCCCTCGGCCACTCCGACCGTCACCCCCCATCCGGATTCCGGGTTGGGGATGACGATGTCGGCCTTGGAGCTCCTGTAGTGATCGACGAGACTGAGACCCAGCTCTCTCCGCAGCTGGAAGATCTCCTTTCCCTGGAAGAGAGAGGCCACGTTCCCGTAGTACACTCCCTGGAAGATATCGGGCATGCTGGGGCCGCTCTTCAACCTCATGGTTTCGCACCCCTTGGAGGAGCAGATGGTCATCTCGGCCCCTTCATACTCCTTGCCGGTCTGCCCGCTCAGCCTCCTGTGAGAGCATGACTCCGAGCTCGCCACAAACGTCCCGTCGATGATGGCGTAGCAGAAGGGCTCAAAGGCCCGCTCGTCGTTCAGGCACAGCAGATAGGTCTCCTGGCCGTCGTGCACGAGAGCGACCAGCGCGAAAGTCGCTCTTCCGCTCAGCTTTTCGATAAGCCTCCTCCCGGCATTGAAGGTGACCCCCTCTTCCGTGATGTACTTGTGGAGCAAAGCGCCCACGATCTCGGTCTTGTTCTCGGTCTCCAGCGCATAATCCGGCTCCAGTTCCTGCCTCAGATCCTCCTCTTTGAGGAGGTATCCATCCATGGTCACGGCCGCAGCGTAGTTCGACACCTTCTTCGGACGGATCTCGATGGGTTCCACATTCACCCGCTCGGCCGTTTGCCTTTTCGTGTACCCGATGTTCCCGATCGCAGCCACAGGCTCAAGGTCCTGGAAGACCTTGATCAGGTTGTATCCGATGACCTCGGCAATCCTCCCCAGACCTTTGTGGACATAGATCCCTTTCCGTGTTCCCACCGCCAGGCCGGTGCTTGCCTTGCCCCGGTGCTGGCAGGCGCCCGTTGCAAGGAACGCCTTGTTGACCAGTTCCCTGTCCCCTGCGCCGTATACCCCGACGATACCGTCCATCAGCCATCCCCCCCGGCAATCTCAGTGCGCCTGACCGCACACGAGATGAATTCATTCCAACTGTGCCTTTATAGAAAACCTCGGGGGGAGAGTCAACGAGCGTATTCGGGCGAGTGGCCAACCCTTTTCCATTTTCAAAGGGCTGAAGTCTTACGAACTCCCGCACCGTCTCTTCCTACGCATCTGACTTCCCTTGCGTGGGACCCGCTCTCCCTCGTCGGCAGAGGTCGGCAGGGCCGTTTGAGATGGGGCAGAATGGCTCGGGCAGGGAGACTTCCTGCGGTTTCTCTTCTGTAGGAGGAGCAAGCTCCTGCTTGCGATCATCTCGGGATTGAATGAATCGCAACCAGGAGCTTGCTCAGAGGGTGAGCCGGTCCTCGGCCGATTCGACGGACTCAGGATCCAAGATGCTGCATCCTGAATTTTGCATCCATTGGTTTCAGATGAGGACAGGGTGAAAAACGATTGAATCAGAAACTCAGGACGACGCTCACTCCTCCGTAGAGAAAGTCCGAGTCGTCGCTGAAGCTGGTGGCCCTGATCTTGTCCTCCGCTGCTCCCGACAAGGGGAACGAATAGGCGATAATGGGATTGACGACCAGGTATCTCCCCAGGGGGACCTTCAGACCGGCAGAGACGTTCCCGTCATGAAAGGCGCGGTACTTCTCCGTTGAATTCTCCTTCGTGAAGGCGTCATCATCCGAATAGCTGTAGGCCACGCCGCCGGCAAGGTCGAGGCTCATTCCCCTTCCCAGATCGAAGGAGTGGCCGATCCCCAGTCGGACATACCACTGCGGCGCGTGGGCGATCTCCCTGTACACGGTGAGGGTGGGGGCTAGAGCCACATTGAAGGTTCCGCTCAGATAGAGTTCCTCCGAGTCATCGACCCCGTCCAGATCGTAATAGATGTACCCGAAGGCCAGCCGGGCCGGCCCGAACACCCGGGCGTACTCGAGGGTGAAGTCCGTCTCCGACCACTCCTTCTCGTCGGGGGTGGCCGGGTCCCTGTCGTCGAACTCCGTATCCAGGTTCCCCCAGAGGTTCACGGTGAAACCCTTGTAGCCCACGGTCATGGATGGTTGCACAACGATGCTGTCGTCACTCAGCTCGTATCCCCGCCAGATGTACTTGTTGAAGGCACCGACAGCTGCACTGGCCGCAGGCTTGTCCTCTTCGGCCATTGCATGCGAGAAGGTGATGCTCATAAGACCAACCAGAATCACTGTGAATACCCGTTTCATTCTCTTCTCCCTTGCCTGGCCCGGAGCAGGGCAAATCAGCCCCGCCACGGGACCGGTGATTTAGCAGGCTGTCTCAGGCCTGTTTGCATGATTTCAGGCAAGAGCCGTGCCGAAAGGGGTAGGCGAGGATAACTCCTTGTCAAAGCGGTGTTTCCCGAATAATGGCAGGGAACAGGGGAGAGGGATGAACCCACAGAAATGTTACGGGATGGCGGAGTTTCTACCAATTTGTAATGGGGAGAGACCCAAACGAACATCGAACGTCCAACATCCAACATCCAATGAGAACATCGAAGAACGAGTATTGACGCTGTCGTAAAAAGTCCCGTTACGCGCATCTGTCATTTCGACCGCAGGGAGAAATCGAAGGTCGAAGTGCAGGGAAAACCGAAAGACAGGAGGCGGACGTCGTACACCGGAGCGTGAGTCGTCCAGAACTTCTTCATTTGGACTGGATTGATCATTCGGGCTTTGACATCTGGATTTCAAGCCATTCTTCCTACCCTGGAACGTTTCACCAGAAGTGGACCACCGTCTTTCCACTACCGATACTGTCTCGGGTCGATACTGTACTTCTTGATCTTGTAGCCGAAAATCCTTTCCGTGGTCCGGAGGGAACCGGCAGCCTGCCTCATGTTGCCCCGACTGCTCTTGAGCGCATCGATCAGCAACTCCTTCTCGTATCTCTCCACGGCATCTCCGAGGGACTGGGCCTGCTGTGTGCCCGTCTGCTCGGCCGTCTGAAGCGTGGGGGGCAAGTGGTATGCATGGATCACCTGGTCATCGCAGAGGAGCACCGCCCTCTCGATGCAGTTCTCGAGTTCCCTCACGTTGCCGGGCCAGTGATACTGGACCAGTGCGTCTATGGCGGGCGTTGAAATCCGCTTGATGTCCTTCCCGTACTCTCCGGCATACTTCTCCAGGAAGTAGTCCGACAGCAGCAGGATATCCGCCTCCCGGTCCCTCAGGGGGGGAAGGAAGATGGGGTACACATTGAGGCGGTAGAAGAGATCCTCTCGGAACGTACCGGCTTCCACCTCACCGGCCAGGTTCCTGTTCGTCGCCGCGATCAGGCGGACATTGACCTTGATGGTCTTCGTCCCCCCCAGTCTTTCCAGCTCCCTTTCCTGCAGCACCCTCAGCAGTTTCCCCTGGCTCTCCAGGGCAAGGGATCCGATCTCGTCCAGGAACATGGTTCCTCCGTTCGCGAGCTCGAACTTGCCTTCCTTCTGGCGGTTCGCACCGGTGAATGCCCCTTTTTCATACCCGAAGAGCTCCGCCTCCACGAGATTGGCGGGAATGGCGGCGCAATTCACCTTGACGAAGGGCTTTCCCGCGCGGAGGCTGTTGTAGTGTATGGCATTGGCGGCCAGTTCCTTCCCTGTTCCGCTCTCGCCTAGGAGCAGGACGGTCGCATTGCTCTTGGCCACCTGGGTGATCAGGTAGAAGACCTCCTGCATCTTCCTGCTGTTCCCGAGGATGTTGCTGAAGCTGTATTTCTTCCCCAGCTCCCGCCTCAGTCTCAGGTTTTCCGCATTGAGCAGTTCCCGCTCCTTTTCGATCTCATGCAGGAGGAGGACCTTCTGGGCTATGAGGCTGCTGATGATGGCCAGAAACCGCAGATCGTCGTCGATGGCGGCGGGCGCCTTGAAGAGACGGTCCACGCTCAGCGCACCGATGACCTTCGGACCTTCTTTGATGGGGACGCAGAAGAAGGACATGCTGGACTTGTCGATCTGGCTCCTGGCCCCTGTTCGATCCAGAAAGAGCGGCTCTTCGTCCAGGTGGGGAACGGCCATGGGACGCCCTGATTCGATGACACGGCCTGTAATCCCTTCACCCAGCTTGTACCTCCCCCTGGTCTTGGCCGCGGGAGAGATGCCGTGCGCAACCGTGATTCGTATCTCCTGCGTGTCGGAATCCAGCAGGGTAATGGATCCCCTGTTCATCTCCATGTGACGGGAGAGAAGGTCGAGCACATCGTAGAGGGCCTTCCTCAAGTCAAACGTCGCGTGGATCGCCTTGGTAATCTCGTACAGGCACGAGATCCTCTCCGGGTCCTTCCCGGTCTGCTGGTGCGCCATGGGTTCGGGACCTCCCTGCCCCGTTGTTCCAGAAACTACAAAAATGTAGAAGCGAGCGCAATCTCTTTTTGCGTGGCCCCCTTCTTGACCCGAAGTGTGCTATGCAACGCCAGGGTAGAGCCTGGCCCCCCCCGGGTCCCTTTGAGTTGATTCGAAAAGGTTCATGATCTATATTCGACCGGAGTTCACCGTCCGGTGTCGAGAAACCCGGGCTGTGCGCGCAGACTGGAATGCTTGCTCAGGGTACTCCAATGAAACAGGACAAGAGAAGACACCCCAGGACCGGTTCTCATAATCTGGTCTCCTATGTTTGCCTGGATGAGGGCGCCCATGTGAAAAGCGAAGGGATAGGGAGGACATTGAACGTAAGCGAGGGGGGGATCCTGCTGGAGACCCGGGAACCCTTCGATCCCTCGTGCACCATCACCCTGATGATCGCCCTCGAGGATGAACTGATGGAACTCAAGGGAAGAGTCGCCTACGCAAAGGAGCGCGCGGGCGGCAGGCATGAGACCGGAATTCAATTCATCGATTCCGAAGAGAAGAAGATGCGGCTCCTGAGACAATTCATCACGATCTGCGGCAGCGACAGCGAAGCCCCGCCATGACCCTTTGTGGTTCGATCGAACAGTGACTCCCTGGTGGTTTCCCGTAGGAGAAAGCTCCTGCTTATCGATCTTCTCGGAAATGAAGGAATCGCAAGCAGGAGCTTGCTCCTACAGGAAGAGCGCTTCAACGATATTCATTCATATTGAAGCTTGTCCGCCGGTTCTTGGTTCGGAGTGAGGGTTCTCGATCCATTTGGCGCTCCAGTTGGGAGACATCTCCTTGGTTCCCCGGCCCCTGGCGCCACGCTATTCGAAACACCCCTTATGGAAGCTCTCGTCCACCGGCACGGGATAGTGGCCGTCGAAGCAGGCCAGGCAGAGGTCTTCCCTGGGGATCTGTGAGGCCTTCACCAGCTGGTCGACTCCAAGATAGGCCAGGCTGTCGAGGCCGATGAAATCCCGGATCTCCGATACGCTCTTCTGGGCGGCAATCAACTCACCCTTGGTCGAAAAATCGATCCCGTAATGGCAGGGGAACCGGTGCGGCGGACAGCTGACCAGCATGTGGATCTCCCGGGCGCCGATCTTGCGCAGGTTCTTGATCCTGGTACGGGCCGTCGTCCCGCGGATGATGGAATCCTCGATCACCAGCACGGTTCGGTCCTTCAGCACCTGTTTCACGGGATTGAGTTTCACCTTTACACCGAAATCCCTCATGTTCTGAGAGGGCTGGATAAAGGTACGGCCCACGTAGTGATTCCGGATCACCCCCATTTCCAGCGGGATGCCGGATGCGTGGGAATACCCGATGGCCGCATAGTTGCCTGAGTCGGGGAAAGGCATGACAAAGTCCAGCTGGCGTGGGAACTGCCGGGCCAGCAACTCCCCCTGTCGCTTGCGGAAGAGGTATACATTCTGGCCGAACACGTCGCTGTCCGGGCGGGCAAAGTAGATGAGTTCGAAGATGCAGTGGGACTTTCGGTCAACCCGCTCGCTCCGGATGCTCTTCAGCCCGTGCCGGTCGATGATCAGGATCTCTCCGGGCTCGATCTCCCTCACGTACTCCGCCTCCACCAGGTCGAGGGCGCAGGTCTCCGAGGCAATGACATGGCTGTCCTTCAACCGGCCGAGGCAGAGGGGCCGGAATCCATGGGTGTCCCGGACGGCGATCAGGGAGTCTTCGGTCATCACGACCATGGAGTAGGCGCCATGGAGGCGGGCAACGGCCTCCTTCATGGCATGCTCCAACCCTTTTCGGATGGCCTTGGCAATGACGTGGAGCACCACCTCGCTGTCCATCGTGGTCTGAAAGATCGACCCCGCCCTTTCGAGCTGGACCCTGATCTTCCGCGCATTCACCAGGTTGCCGTTGTGTGCAATGGCAAGGCTCCTTCCGGAGTGGTGAACCATGAGGGGCTGTGCATTCACCAGGAGGCTGGATCCGGTGGTCGAGTACCGGACATGGCCGAGGGCCATGCTCCCCTTCAGTCCTTGCAGAACCCCCTCGTTGAAGACCTCCGGAACGAGCCCCATCGCCTTGTGCTCCGTGACCGTGCTGCCGTCGGAGACGACCATTCCGGCGCTCTCCTGTCCCCTGTGCTGCAGGGCATAGAGGCCGAAATAGGTGAGCTTCGCCGCATCGTCGTTCCCGTAAACCGCAAACAGCCCGCATTCATCACGGGGACGATCTTCAAGAAAGTCGGAAGGCGGAAGGCGAAATTCGGTATGAGCACCAAATCTTGAATGCATCCCCTTACGCCTCCCTGGAGCGGGTGGATTCATCTTGACGGAAGAACCCTGTCTCTGACTTTTCCATTTTCATCCCTCTGGCCAAACAGACGGCTCGTTATCCAGTTTGGTCGAACTCATAAATCCCGCCACGAAGGCAAAAAGTCACTGAGGAATTACCCATATGCCTTTCTTTGTGTCTCGGTGTTCTTGCGGCCGATCCTTCACCCTTCCACTTTCCCACTTCCGCCTTTCTTCCTCAGTCCCTGAACCTGTGGATCAAGGAATCCACCCGATGGTACTCCTGGAGAGTCCTGACATGCACCCGGCCTTCCCGGAGGGATTGAATGGCGAGGACGGTTGCATGTGCTGCGGCAAGCGTGGTTGTATACGGGATGCCCAGCGTCAAAGCGGTTCGCCTGATCTGATAGGACTCGGAGACCGCCTTTTTGTGAGCGGTCGTGTTGATGACCAGCTGGATCCCGCCGTTCTTCATCACGTCCACGATGTGCGGCCTCCCTTCTCCCACTTTCTTCAAGGCCTGATTGTGGATTCCGTGACTCAGCAGAAAGGCGGAGGTTCCCCTGGTGGCCGCAATCCCGAATCCGATCTCCCGGAAGAGGGCGGCCGTCTTCAGGATGGCCGGCTTATCCTCATCCTTGACGCTGATGAATACGGTCCCCGAGAGGGGGAGCCTCTGGCCGGCCGCGATCTGGGACTTCGCAAAGGCGAGGCCGAAACCCTGGTCGATGCCCATGACCTCGCCGGTCGATCTCATCTCCGGCCCGAGGATCGTGTCCACACCCGGGAACCGGGCAAAGGGGAAGACCGACTCCTTCACCGATATGTAAGAGGGCGTCACCTCGTCCGTGAGCCCCAGATCCTTCAACCTCATCCCCATGATCACCTTGGTGGCCATCTTTGCGAGGGGGATCCCCGTGGCCTTGCTCACAAAGGGAATGGTCCTGGAGGCCCTGGGGTTGACCTCCAGCACATAGATGCGGCCGTCCTTGACCGCATACTGGACATTCATCAGGCCGACCACGCTCAACTCGCGTGCCATGGCCTTGGTGTGCACCCTGACTTCTTCGATGATGCGGGACTTCAGGGAGATCGGAGGGAGCACGCAGGCGCTGTCCCCGCTGTGAATCCCGGCTTCCTCGATGTGCTCCATGATCCCGCCGATCACCGTCACCTCTCCGTCGGAAATGGCGTCCACATCGATCTCCACCGCATGCTCCAGAAAGCGGTCGATGAGGACCGGCTTACCCGGCGAGACCTGGACCGCGTTCCGGATGTAACGCTCCAAGTCCGCACGGTCGTAGACGATCTCCATGGCCCGACCCCCAAGGACGAAGGAGGGCCTCACCACGACGGGGTACCCGATCTCCGCTGCGATCTTCAGGGCATCCTCCTCGTTGGTGGCGGTCCCGTTCGGAGGCTGGAGGATGTCCAGCTTCTTCAGCATCCGCTGAAAGCGGTCCCTGTCCTCCGCCTGGTAGATGCTGTCGGGGCTGGTCCCCAGGATGGTGACGCCCGCCTCGGACAGCGGCACGGACAGATTCAGCGGCGTCTGCCCCCCGAACTGCACGATCACCCCTTCGGGGTTCTCCTGCTCCACGATGTGGAGCACGTCCTCCCTGGTCAGGGGCTCGAAGTAGAGTCTGTCGGAGGTATCGTAGTCCGTGCTCACCGTCTCGGGGTTGCTGTTGACCATGATGCTCTCGATGCCCATCTCCCGGAGCGCAAAGGAGGCCTGCACGCAGCAATAATCGAACTCGATCCCCTGTCCGATCCGGTTGGGGCCGCCCCCCAGGATGATCACCTTCTTCCGGGGGGTGCTGCGGATCTCGTTCTCCTTCTCATAGGTGGAGTAGTAATAAGGGGTGTAAGCCTCGAACTCCGCGGCACAGGTGTCGACCAGCTTGTAGACAGGACAGACTCCCTTTTCCCTGCGCGTCTTTCGGATCCCCTCCTCCTGGGTTCGGAAGAGCTCGGCCAGCCGCACGTCCGAGAATCCGTACTCCTTGACCCGCTTCAGGAACTCAGGCTCCCATCGATCCGGGGAAATGCCCTTTTCCGCGAGATCCAGGAGGTGTTTCTCCGCCTCATGGATCTCGCGGATGTGGTAGAGGAACCAGCGATCGATGCGGGTGAGCTCGTAGATCCGCTCCAGAGACATGCCGCACTCCAGCGCGTCGCGGATGTAGAAGAGCCTCCTGGAATTGGGTTCGAGAAGATGGGCCTCGATCTCACGGGGGTCGAGAGGCCGGGAACCATTCCCCTTCCCCGCGGACCCCAGACCGAATCGGCCGATTTCCAGGGAGCGGACCGCTTTCTGAAGGGCCTCCTTGAAGGTCCTCCCTATGGCCATGGTCTCGCCTACGGACTTCATGGAGGTGCTCAGCCGATCCTGGGCGCCTGGAAACTTTTCGAAGGTCCATCGGGGGATCTTGACCACGCAGTAGTCGATGGTCGGTTCAAAGGAGGCGAGGGTCTCCCGGGTGATGTCGTTCGAGATCTCGTCCAGGGTGTATCCGACCGCCAGTTTGGCCGCGATCTTCGCGATCGGAAAACCGGTGGCCTTGGAGGCGAGGGCCGAACTTCTGGAGACCCTCGGATTCATCTCGATCACCATCATCTCGCCGTTTTCGGGATGAATGGCGAACTGGATATTGGATCCGCCGGTCTCCACCCCGATCTCCCGGATGATGTCGATCGCGCTGTCCCTCATCTTCTGGTATTCGCGGTCCGTGAGGGTCTGCGCAGGGGCCACGGTGATGCTGTCGCCGGTGTGTACCCCCATGGGATCGAAGTTCTCGATGGAGCAGATGATCACGACATTGTCTTTGAAATCCCTCATCACCTCCAGCTCGTACTCCTTCCAGCCGATGAGGGACTCCTCCATGATGATCTCGGAGATCATGCTCGCCTCCAGCCCGTCGCCGGCGAGCGTCTCCATCTCTTCCCGGTTGTAGGCGATGCCGCTTCCCAGCCCGCCCAGGGTGAAGCTTGCCCGGAGGATGATGGGGTATCCGATCCATTCCGCGATCTCCCTCGCCTGGGCCAGGTTCCTTGCAATGCCGTTCCTGGGGACCCGCAGTCCGATGCGCAGCATGGCGTCTCTGAAGAGCTCGCGGTCCTCCGCCTTCTTGATCACGGGGAGGGAGGCGCCGATCATCTCCACACCCAATCGCTCCAGGATTCCGCTCTCCGCCATCTTGACGGCCGTATTGAGCCCGGTCTGACCGCCCAGCGTGGGGAGGATGGCCTGGGGCCGCTCCCGCTCGATCACCTTGGCTACAAACTCCGGTGTGATGGGTTCAATGTAGGTCCTGTGGGCCATGTCGGGATCGGTCATGATGGTGGCCGGGTTGCTGTTGATCAGCACCACCTCGTAGCCCTCTTCCTTCAGGGCCTTGCAGGCCTGGGTTCCGGAGTAGTCGAATTCACAGGCCTGGCCGATGACGATCGGGCCTGAGCCGATGATGAGGATCTTATGAATGTCTTTGCGCTTGGGCATCAGAGTTCAATATAAAGGACCACCACGTAAGTGGCTTTGTCATGATACAAAGAAGTTCCGAGGAGCGAGGCGTACAGGCTAGTACGCCGCAACGACGCGGAACGAGGGCAACGCCGTGGATGACTGTTTTTCATCGGCCTGTCTCCATCATGGAGACGAACCGGTCAAAAAGATACCCTGCGTCGTGGGGGCCCGGGGAGGCCTCGGGGTGATACTGGACCGAGAACAGGGGGATCCTCTTGTGCGCCAGCCCTTCCACGGTGCGGTCGTTCAGGTTGAGGTGGCTGATCTGCACGTCCGGATCCTTCAGGGAGTCGATGTCCACACAGAACCCATGATTCTGGGAGGTGATTTCCACCCTGTCGGTGGTCAGGTCCTTCACCGGCTGATTCGCGCCGCGATGCCCGAACTTCAACTTGAATGTCTTCCCGCCGAGGGCCAGGCCGATCAGTTGATGGCCCAGGCAGATGCCGAAGACAGGTCTTCGGCCGATCTGGTCCCGGATCGTCTCCACCGCATACCCGACGGCCGCGGGATCGCCGGGGCCGTTGCTCAGAAAGAGGCCGTCCGGGTTCAACCGTTCTATGGATCCGGGCGGAGTATCCGCAGGCACCATCAGGACGGTGCACTTCCTTTGCTCCAGGGACCGGAGGATGTTGTACTTCACGCCGAAATCCATGGCCACGACCCTCCAGCCGCCGGGCCTCTCGGGCCAACGAAACTGATCGAGGCCGGACTGCAGCCTGACCGCTTTCCCGTCCTGCCACAACATCGGCTCCCTGCAAGTCACCTCCATGACCAGATCTCGCCCTTCCATCCTGGGAAAGGACCGGGCCTTCCGGATCAGGGAACCGTGGTCGAGATCGAGCGTCGAGGCGACCGCCCTCATGGCGCCCGTCAGCCGGATGTGCCGGGTGAGCGCCCGGGTGTCGATCCCCTCGATTCCCAGGACCCGGCCGGCCTTCAGGTACTCGGCCAGGCTCTTTTGCGAGCGCCAGTTGCTCGGGCCCTCCTGGTACTCCTTGAGGATCAGGCATCGAACCTGGATGCGCTCGGACTCCACGTCCGCGTCGTTGATGCCGTAGTTTCCGATGAGGGGGTAGGTCATGGTGACCATCTGACCGCAGTAGGAAGGGTCGGTCAGGATCTCCTGGTAACCGGACATCCCGGTATTGAAGACCACCTCTCCCGTGGTCTCCCCTTCGCCGGTGAAGGAGCGGCCCGAAAAGACGGTCCCGTCCTCCAGGGCCAGCACGGCGGGCAGGTAGCCTTTGTCGAATGAATTCATCATGTCTCGGTGTCTGGATTTGAGGTCTCTCGGGTGAATTCACAAGGGGTGCGCGACATAGGATCAAAGCCGTCCTGCTGCAGTTCAGCCTTCGATCCCCGATGTCCTCTATTCATCCCGTTTGTTTTCCCGCTGCCTTTCGCCGTCTCACCTCCGAGCGGACGCGGGTTGTCTTCGGTTTTCCCGACCCGGGAAGGCCTGCCTTCGGTCTCCCTGGCCTGGGAGGTCTGCCTTCCGAAGTCTCGACGAAGGGGGGGCCTGCCCTCCGGAGTCTTGACGAAGGAGGGTTGACCGCTTCCCTGTGCTCGATCCATTCTTCCAGGCTTTCCTCGACGACGCGGGCCGCGCTTCTGGGCCGCACCTTGCAGTATACCTCAAGGGGACTCCTCTGAACACCCTCAATTGTCAGAAGATCCTTTTCCACCGAGATCCCGAAGAGCCTCTCGTTTTCCCGGAGATAGGGCAGGATCAGGTCCCAATCCTTTTCCGAGAGGAGGACAATCTCACCACCGTTCAATTGATCCTCCTCCACCTTCCTCAAAGGATCCCGGACATAGATGGCGCCCCCGGACGCCAGGGAAAAGAGATTGGAGCCCGGGTAGGGGGTCGCCTGGGGTAGCGGTCTCCCTTCGTCGTCGTATTGCAGCCCATTGAGGATCACAAACCCGCCGCCGTTCAGGGGGTCTCCCGCCATGAAGGATTCGGCAAGATAGTCCAGGCAGGTCCCGTTGATCACCACCCTGGGCCTTCCCACCGCATTGATGAGAGGCCTCCCGGCCGCGTTGCCCATGACGTAGACATCTCCTCCCTTGGCCCCATAGAGGAAGGTTTGGCCCACGTCGCCGTAGACCACCAGCTTGCCCGATTTCATGATCTGGCCCAGCTGGTCCTGCGCATTCCCGTGCACGGAGATGGAGAGCCCGTCGATCCCGGAAGCGAGGTAGTCTCCGGAGCTCCCGTAGATGTCGATCCTCACACCCCCCGTGTCCGGACCAAGTCCGCAGCCATGGAACCGCTGTCCCCTCAAGCCGAAGACAATGAAGCGCCGCCACCCCCTGAAAAAGGCCTCCGCCATGAGCCGGCTGTCACAGTGGTCTCCCTCCGGAGGGAACAGGGCGGCGTCGATGATCAGGACCTTCTCCGGATAGGAGGGGCCTCTGAAGAACTGTCTGCTTTCCCAGTCGATGAGCCTGTAGGACCCCTTCCCATCCTCCCTCTCCAGCGTTGGAAAGTGGCGAAACATGATGTCCAGGGTGTGGGAGACCATCTGGAGGATCGATCGTCTCTTCTTGTCATAGGTTGGATAGCGATGGTCCAGCAGCCGGGTCAGTGCCGCGAGCGCCACTTCGAAATCCGCGTCCCCCCGGAGGCCATACCTCCGAATGTCCCTGAGGCAGTCCATCAGGTCCGAGTAGTCCCACTCTCTGATCCTGTCCCTGACATACTCGAAAAGAAGGTCGGAGCGCTGGAGCTCAAAAAATCCCGTGATATCGAAGCGCGGCTTTGTGTCGCCTTCCCATCGATAGTATACATGGCCCGGAAGATAGGGGACCTGTCCGGTGTTCACACGAATCTCCTTGCCGAACTTGTCCGTGCAGGTGAGTTGCCTCTCAAGGGTCCCTCTGGATTTTTCTTCCAGGTTGAAGATGAAGGCGCCGCCGTCCGTATGGCTGCCGCCCCGTGCGTTCCAGTAGCGGTCCGCAACGGTCCCCACCCTGGGATCCTCGTCGGAGAGGCTCTTCAGGGTTGCATCGATGGCCTGCTTCTCCGAGCAGATGAGGCCCACCTGAACCTGCCCTTCATGCAGCGCGAACACCTGAGGCCGCAGCATCGCCGTATCGGTAATGCCGACGAGCTGGAGCCTCTTCTGCTCCGTATCGTTCCGGGCGACGATGAAGAACCAGGGGCCGTCGGGGGACCCGTGGATGTGGGTCGCCTGAATGGCCCGGTAGAGTCTCTGCTTCTCTCTGGGAAGCCGGTCGAAGTCCCTCTCCATGGTGGGCGCAAGCGCCTCGATGACCAGCTCCAGGGGATACCCGTAGGTCCGGCTGTAGAGATCGAAGAGGAGGGCCGAGACCTCCGTATCCGTCAGGAAGAGGGGATAGATGTTCCGCTGCCGCAGGTATTCGGTGACGGAGTGGTAATTGGCGAAGTCGCCGTTATGGACCAGCGCTTCATTCAGGCCGATAAAAGGGTGGGCCCCCGCCGGATGCCATACCCTCCCCTTGGTGGGATAGCGCTGATGGGCGATCCAGATGTGGGCCTTGAAATCATCCAGTTTGTAGTACTGCACCACCTGCTCGGCATAGCCCACGATCTTGAGGATGAAGAAGTTCCTGCCGTGAGAGAGGACAAACGCCCTCTGCTTTCCGTATGCGTCGTAGAACGTCCTATTGAGCCGGTAGGTGTTCTGGTAGATGAATTCATCCTCGGCCTGTCGTTTCGTAAGCCCTTCCAGGCCTTTCCTGTTGATGAAGGAGGCCAGCACGTCCGGCTTCACCCGGACGAAATACCTCCACACGTCCGGAGGCCTCACTTCCAGCCCCTGGATATCCCTGTAGTCGTCGATGCAGGGGATCTGCTCCGAGAAGCCGACGTCGAGGTAGGGGGTGACGAATTGATGCTCGACCTCCCGGATGACCCCCTTCTCCAGGACCGCGACCTGCAGGCAGTAATCCTCCTCGAGCGTCTCCCGCGAGACGCCGAGCATGCGGTGGTCAAAGCCCATGGCCGCGATTCCGCCGCCGCGGCCGTTGCCGCGGTTATGCATCTGCCGGGACGGCTCGAAGATGTGCCTTCCACGAACGGGGATGCTGCACGCGAAACCGGTGACGCCGCAGCCCCCTTCTCCTTCGGTTCCCGAGGGAGGCGCCGTTCGAAGGCCTTCGACGAGCGGTTTCCTCGATTCTATGATCTTTCTAATAGCATCCATATTATTTGTCATTTGTCATTCTTCGTTTGTCATTGGTCACTGTCATGTGTGACTTGTCATTGGTGGCTCGGCCGTGCTGTCACCCCGTTGCACCTCTGGTAGGTTGGGTGGAGCGAAGCGAAACCCATCGGTTTTCCGGCCGTGCCTCATCGATGGGCCTCGCTTCGCTGATCCATGTAATCCAGGTGCACCAGGCAATCGGCGCGGCCCACCAGTTCCCGGACGCTCTTCATCCCGAGCCGTTTCAGGATGCGGGCCAGTTCGTTCCTCCAGGCGAGGAACATGTTGACGACCCTGCGCGTCCCCCACTCCTGGTCGATCAGGTTCATCAGCTCCGGGTCGGTCGTGGCGATCCCCCTGGCGCACCCCCGGCCGCTTTCACAGTTATGGCAACGGATGCACTCCAGGGCGACCAGGTCGGCCGTGCCGGTGCAGACCCCGTCCGCACCCAGGGCGATGATCTTGGCCACATCGTGGGGTGTCCTCACCCCCCCGCCGGCGATCACCGTGATCTTGTCCCGCACCCCTTCCTCGACCAGGAAGCGATGGACCTTGGGGACCGCATACTCGATGGGCATGGCGATGTTCTTCTTGGCGATGTCCGGGGCCGCGCCCGTCCCCCCGTAGCTCCCGTCCAGGTGGATGATGTGGGCCCCTGCATAGTAGCTCCCCACCGCGACCATATCGACGTCGTTCGGCGTAGACACCTTCACGGATACCAGGGCCCGGGGATTGATGGCCTTGATCCAGTCCACGTGCTTCTTGTGATCCTCCACGCTGTAGACGCTGTGGAACGGAAAAGGGGAGAACAGGGGAAATCCGACCACGGCCTCGCGCATCCTCGCAACGCCCGGGGTGACCTTGTCGCCGAGGAGGTGTCCCCCCAGCCCCGGCTTTGCACCCTGTGCGTATTTGAATTCCACGATCTTCACCCTCTGGATGGTCTCTTCCCGCACGCCGAAGAGTCCGGTGGCCACCTGCGTGATCACATGGTCGTCGTAGGGTTTCAGTTCATCGGGATACCCCCCTTCGCCCGTGCAGCAGAAGGTCCCGAGCGACGCGGCCGCCTTGATCCTGCTCAGCATGGTGGTGATGCTGACGGAACCGTAGGACATGCCCCCTCCGTAAAAAGGGACATTGATCCTCACCCGGTGGGCATGATCTTCCCGGCGGTTGAGCTCGACCCCCATGTCCACGTCGTCCTGCCCGGGACCGTCGTTTCCCTTTGGGGGAAGGAGGATCCGCAGCTTGTCGAAGCCCCCTTCCGAAGCGCCCGTCTTGTATTCCAGCCCCCCGGGCGGCGTCCGCCCGTATTCCGCCATATACCAGGTGCTGGCCAGCAGGTCCGGGGTCCACCGGAAGTCCCCGAGGGTCTCAAAGGTGGGATTGCTTTTGATCGTGAGGGCTTGAGCCGGGCAGTTGCGATGGCATGGATTCGCACAGTCCGGACCCGTGCATCGGTAGTGATGGGCTGTGACGACCCTGCCCCTCCGGAATTCATGGACCTCATGAGGGCAGACCTCCACGCAATGACCGCAGGCCGTGCAACCGCCGGAGCGTACCAGGCGATACTTGGCGACCGGGTTGCGGAAGCGGGAAGGGGTATGGACGACGACCGGCGGTCTCCTGTTTCTCAGCTCTCTATTCAAGCTCCCAGCCCTCCTGCATTCTGCCCAAGTCCCCGAACGCAGCCCGGTCCAGGTCGTCGAAGAAGATGGCCCGGCCGGTCTCCCCCCGGAGGCGGCGGACATCTCGAATGCCCATGGCCCCCATCATCTCCAGGAGCTGGTTATGCCAGGCGCCGATCATGTTGATGACCCTTCCGGCCACCCAGGGGGAAGGGGCCCCCTCGATGTCGCCGGGGCACGGAAGACCACGGGTGCAGCGTCCGCACATCCTGCACCCGAGCGATACGAGCAGGGGGATGTCCACAAAGACCCCGTCCACCCCGCACAGGATCGCCTTGGTGACGTGCTCCGCCATGGAAAACCCGCCGCTTGCAAGGAGCGACACTCCATCCCGGATCCCTGCGTCCAGAAGGGCCGAATGGCACCTGCGGATCACGTCCTTGAGGAAGACCGGCGGCGTGTCCGACGATTCCCCGCTACGGCCCGCGGCGATGTGAATCACAGGGAAACCCCTCTTGGCCAGCGAAACGATCTTCTCCTCGACCCCTTGAGAGGCCGGAACACGGATGGAGACCAGGGTTCCCCCGGACTCGGGAGGGTACCCCTTCATGATTTCCGGTGTCCATGCCGCCTCGATCATCCTGTGCCCCCGGAGAGATCTCGGGTCCGGGGAATTCCCGTTCACCTGGGGAACCAGACACGATTGAAGACCGGCCGCGCCCTTCGGTTTCGGGCCCCCTACGGCCAGCAATGTTCCCAGATGCTCTGCGGCCATGGCCCAGCCTTTCAGGGTGTTCCTGCCGTATGCACCAAAGTCCGGGACCCTGAGCAGGATGGGAATGGGGAGTTCGAGCAGCATACCGCCTTCTCCGGCCTTCCCCCCGTCGAGGTGATGAGGGGTCCCTCCGAGATCGATCGCCGTGCTGATGTATTCGCGGCCGTGGATCCCGTCCCGGGTGGGCCGCACGATCTCGGACATGTCGGTCCACATGGAGTCGAACCCCGGTCCGCTGAAGCGGCCTGGATAGCCGGCCCCTGAAACAGGGATCTTCCCTGTCTCCGCCTGGTACCAGAGCTTGGAGACGATCTCCGGCGTCCAGTAGGAATCGCCCATCTCCCGGTACTCGGGGTTGATGGTCTTGTGGATCAACTCCCTCGGACACCCCTGAACGCACCGCAGGCAGTTCATGCACTCGTGGTCGATCGAGTCCAGCATCTGTTTGGCGTCCAGTCCGCGCCTCTCATAGACCTTGTATACGCAGCTCTTTTTTACGCACTGGGCGCACTTCAAACACCCTTCCTCCCATGCGACGATCCCCGACTTGGTCATGGGTTTCACTCGCGATGCGACGGGCCGTGTATGGATCATGTATTTGGACGGCATCTCGATTCTCTTACCCCCTCTTTCCACGAGGGGCTGACATGAAAAGGTCAAGGCCGGAATTTCAAACTCCAAATGAATGCCAAAGCACGAATGCACAACACCTCGGACCCTCAACATCGAAGCCGCGGCAGATGGGCTGTCTCCTTTGGGCTTTGACATCCGGCATCATCTACGCAGCCCGTAGGATGGGTGGATCGGAGCGAAACCCATCGTTTTACACCCGTTCCCATGCCCCGGAGCAGATCGGTTCCGCTTCGCTCCACCCATCCTGCAAACCCCCCGAACCCGGATTTCTCGGCGGGGGGGGCGGCCCATGGAGCTACGGCGAACCCCTCGGCCTTGGTCAAAGACCCACCGCCAAGGGCCGCGCGCGGCCCGCCTACTCCGGTCTCGGCAGCAGCCCCGCCCTCTCGACGATCTCCCCGACCGCCTCTTCCCACTCGATGGCCATGATGTGCACCCCTTTTACGCCGGGGGTCTCCTTCAGTCTCTCGATGGTCTCGACACAGATCCGGACCCCTTCCTCCCTGGCCTTGCCGGCGCCAGCCTGCTCCATCCTCCGGACGATCTCCTCGGGGATGTCCATGCCGGCGACCCTGTCCCTCATGTATCTGGCCATGCCGGCCGATTTGAGGGGGGTCACCCCGCCCATGATGAAGGACTTGCCATCGAGGCCTCGATCTCTGACCATCTGCATCCACTTCTCGAACCGGTCCATGTTGTAGATGCACTGGGTCTGGATAAACTCCGCACCCGCCGCGATCTTCTTGGCCAGCCTCACCACGCGGAAGGGCAGGGGGTCGGCGAAGGGGTTGGCCGCTGCGCCGATGAACAGGTCCGGCGGTTTGCTCAGCTTGTCGCCGCCGAGGATGACTCCCTGGTCCCTCATGGTCCTGACCGTCTGGACGAACTGGATGGAGTCCAGGTCAAAGACCCCGGAGGCCTGGGGCTGATTCCCGAAGCTCTGATGATCCCCCGAGAGGCAGAGCACATTGCGGATCCCCAGGGATGCCGCGCCCAGGATATCGGACTGAAGGGCGATCCTGTTCCTGTCCCTCACCACCATCTGGAGCACCGGCTCCAGCCCTTCGGATTGGAGAAGCGTACAGGCAGCCATGCTGGACATCCGGACAATGGCGGTCTGATTGTCCGTCACGTTCACCGCGTCCACCCTGCCCTTCAACAGACCGCCTTTCCGAAGCACCGCCTCGGGCTCCGCCCCTTTCGGGGGCCCGCATTCCGCAGTCACCGCAAATGCGCCCTTCTCCAGCACCGACCTCAATCGACTCATACCGTTCACCTCTTCTGATCCTCCCTCGTGATGCTTCTGGGTCCGCCCCCGTTCTTCTTGGACCAGTCCTTGGGAGGCACGATCTTCTCCAGCCTTTCCAGGTCGCCGAAGCTTTCCAGCCGGTCAATGATCTGCTGCCATGCACAAGGCACATCCGGCCGGATCTCGCAGACCCCGGATTTGGAGCCGCCGCAAGGTCCGTTCAGGAGATGCTTGGAACATCGGGCGAGGGGGCAGACCCCCCCGAAGTGGTAGAGCATGCAGTCCCCGCAGCCCAGGCAGTTCTCCACCCAGTGGCCCTGATCCCTGGTCTCCCCGAGAAACTCGGTGTTCAGGGCCGGAATGACGGGGATCTCCGGATACATGTCGCCGACCGCCTGGACCCCGGCGCCGCAGGCGAGGGAGAGGATCGCATCGTATTGGCCGACGGACTTATCGATCTGGACGACGAACTCCTTGACGCACTGACGATCCAGACTTCGCTCCTCGATCACCACCGCGCGTCCTTCCATCCTGGCGGCCATGCGCAGGGCCGATGCGAGCATCCCAGCCTCCTTTTCACCCCCCGCCGCGCATTCCGCCACGCAGGAGTTGCATCCCAGCACGAGGATCCGTTCGTACGGCGCGATCATCTCCCTGATTTCCTGGATGGGTTTCTGTTCTCCTGTAATCATCTCTGCTCCATTCGGGCGGTTTCTCCCGTCTCGGGCCCGCCGATCTTCAGACCACGCGCTCTCTTTGCGGGGACATCGTTCACCCCTCTCCCGGAAACCTTTGGTCCCGCTCGCTTTGGAAAAGGCCTGCGTACCGCAGAAGGCCCCAGCTTCCGGACTCCTGCCAGGATGCGCCGGGCGATCTCACCGAGGGATTCGGACTCCTTGCCGGCCCGGACCACTATGCCGACCCGCTCCTTCTCCAACCCGATCTGCGCCAGGATCTCCGCTGTCCTCTCCACCCTCTTCCTGGCCCTCGTGTTGCCCTCATGATACCTGCAGCCACCTTCGGGGCAGGCGATCAGGTAAGCGGCATCCGCAAACCCTTCGAGGGCCTTCATCAGGTGGATCGGGTCCAGCCTTCCGCCGCAGGGCAGGGGAAAGAGCCGGAGTTCCGTAGGGTACTCCTCTTCCAGCGCCTGCCGCTCCTGTTCACTGCTGCCCGGGGTGTTCCGGCAGTAGAACAACGCCATTGTAAATCTGGGCTTTTGCATGGGTGACCTCGAAGAGTGCCAAAAAAAAGCGCCTTCTTCCTGCTGGAAGAGAGACGCCGTCGTCATGCCGTTTATTTTTCACGTGCCGCCGCACTTCTTCGTGCGGAACACAGAGACAAAATATCGCGTTCTTATTTTTTGTCAAGCCATTTCCGACCCTGCTGTTCAGAAAAACAGGTCCGGTGTCGGCAAGCAGGTTCAGACGAGGGGGAATCCCCTCCTGCCGGGTTAGGGTTTGTTCGGGATTCCGCCCCCCAGCATGATCAGGCTCCTTGAGCCGCTCGCCGGGTAACGCAGCCTCCGCATTTGCGGAAGAGCCATTGCCCCTGGTTCTCATGCAAGACCTTCCCCCGGATGGGCCTGTCCGTCCAAGAGGAAGGAGAGCCCGTACGCCCTTCTGACCCTCTGCAGACATTCGGTGAGACGCGCCATGAAGTCTCCGTCTCCGGGGCCAAGGACCCTTCTGCCCAGGGCCTGCACCTCGGCCGCATCGCGCGGCAGCGAATGGATCTGGCGATCGTCCATCAGTTGAAGGTAATGCTCCACTCGCCGCAGGAACAGGTAATCTTCCTGAAGTTGCCCCGCCACCTCGGCCTTGAGGATACGAGCTTCCCGAAGGAGACCGAGCGCGGTCAGGGTGTTCCCTTCCAGGAGAGCGGGGTTTTCCGGCCCGTGGATGAGCTGCAGCCCCTGGGCCATGAACTCCACGTCGCGAATGCCGCCGGCCCCGCTCTTGACGTCCACGGCAGCCCCGGGTTTGCGGGAGTGGATTGCGCGGTTGCGCATCTTCTCGATGGAGTTCACGACCGAAGCGCGATCGCGCCTCGTCAGCAGCAACGGCCTGATGGCGTCCAGGAATCGGTGACCGAGGGCACGGTTCCCGGCGACGGGTCTGATCTTGAGGAGCGCCTGGATCTCCCACAGGGATGCCTTCTCGCGGTAGTAGCCGATCAGACCGGATAAGGAGGGGACCAGCTCGCCCGATCTCCCGAAGGGCCTCAACCGAAGGTCCACGCGGTAGGCATACCCTTCTTCGTTGTGCGACGAAAGGTCTTCCCGCAAGGTCTCCATCACGCGGGTGAAGAGCTCCTTTTCCGCCGAATCCGGGCCGTCGGTATCGTCCATGATCCCCAGGAGGTCGATATCCGAGCTGTAGTTGAGCTCCCGCCCCCCGAGTTTCCCGAACGCCAGCACACCGAAGCGCGCCGCCGCACCGGGCTGCACCCCCGGTTCTCCAAACCCCGGGGGGCTCCCCCAGGCCGGGCTCCTGCCGAGGGCCGCGGACACGACCGCCTCGGCGAGGCTCGTCAGCTCCTGCATGATCACCTGGGGGGAGGCCTTGAGGCAGATGTCGCGGGTGCCGATCCTCAGGATCTCCCTGCGCCTGAACCGCCTGAGCCGGTTCAGCCACTCGCCATGACTCCCTGCGCTCCGAGCGAGGCTTCTCAGCTCCTCCTCCATCTCTTCCCTCGTCCGCTCCTGGTGGAGCACGTGGGGAATCATGACCCACTCCATGGAGAACGGGTTTCGGATCAGCGTGTCCGCCAGGAACTGGCTGCCCGCGAAGATGCCGAGGAGGATCTCCAACCTCATGGGCTGGGAGATGAGGAGTCTGTAGTGGTATTCACCGCTCCCCATGGAGCGCATGAACCGCTCCCAGTTGTTGAGGGCCATATCCGGGTCCGGAACCCGCTCCAGCACATCAAAGGCCAGGAGAGCGAGTCTCGCAAAGGCGGTCCTCCGGGTCCCGAAACCCGCCAGCGCCTTGAGGTTCCGGACCGCCCCTTCGGGGTCCCTGAACCCGCAGCCCCTCAGGAACCGGCTCACGAGGTCCGGCGACAGCTCCTCCGAGAGGACCAGGTCCGCCACCGTGATCGTGTCCTTTCCGGGCAGGGCATCCCTCCCGAAGTATCTCTCGGCGAATGCCCTCACGTCCGCCGTATGGGTCTCGAAATCGATCCGCAGCTGCCCGGCCGGCCCCAGGGGCCCGCCCTGCTCATAACCCATCCGCCTGGCGAGATGAACGAACTCCTCGGCATCCTGGGGAGGCAGGAAGAGGTCCTTTGCGGAGCCGCGCAGCATCCGCATTCCATTGATGAGGCGCCGCAGGAAATCGTAGGCGCGGTTCAGAACGAGGATCTCCTCCTCGGACATGACTTTGGCGTCGCTCAGGGCCTCCAGGGCGTGGTGAATGCGCGGGGTCCGCATGGAAGGAGATCCTTTTCCATGGAGGACCTGCAGCATCTGAACGCCGTATTCCAGGTCCACCAGCCCGCCCGGACTGAATTTGGCGTTGAGGCCGCGGCCCCTGGCATGCTCCTGGAATTGCCTCGCTCTCAGTTCCCGGAGCTCGGCGAGGTCGATCGATCCCGGGGTGTAGATCATCTCGTCCCTGAGCCGCTCCAGCATCTTTCCCAGCTGTGGGTCGCCGGCGATCGGACGCATCCTCACCAGCGCCAGCCGCTCGTACGAATGGGCCTGTCCCCCCTTCCCGTAATACCTGCAGAAGGCCTCCAGACTGCTCGCGAGGGGCCCGGCGCTCCCAAACGGGCGAAGGCGGACATCCACGTGGAAGATGCCCTCCCTCTTCGCCCTGATGAACCCGATGATCCCCCTGACCATGCGATCGAAGAACTCCATGTTCGCGATGGGTTTCTCCCCACTGGTCTGACCGCTGTCGCTGTAGACGAAGAGGAGCTCGATGTCGGAGGCATAACCCAGGGCGGCTCCCCCCAGCTTGCCCAGCCCGAGGACCGCGAATTTCGCCTCCAGGCCGCCGACCGTGGTCGGAGCCCCATACTGCCGGGCAAGGTCTCTGTAGACGAGATCTGCGGCCGTGGAGATCACCTTCTCGGCCAGCAGGGTGAGTCTCTCCGCGAAGACCCGGAAATTCACTTCCGGGTTCAGGATATGCTCCAGGTCGATCAGATAGATCTCCCGGTCCTTGAATTCGTTCAGCCGCTCCCGCTCCTCCTCCAGTGTGGAAGCGCCGGCCAGTCCATCCGCCATCCTCCGGTCCAGGGTATCGCCGCGCCATTCAAAGCGGCGACCGGATTTCCCCTGCAGCATGGGGAGCAGGGATTCGTACTGAAGGCGGATAAAATCCTCCCACAGGAAGTCGCTTGCACCCAGGACCCTCGCCATGGCCTTGAGCGTGGCCGGGCTTGTGAGGAGATCGACGGACCTTTCATTCCCGGGCTGCCGGAAGATTTCCTGCAGGAGGTGCTCGAAGCGGGAGAGGGCGGTGATGGGATCGGAGGCCTTTCCGAGGAAAAAGGCGAACTGCTTGGTGACGAGGACGGACATCTTGAGCCGATCCAGCATGACCGGATCGTCGATCCTGCGGCCCCGGCCGTCCGCCAGCTCGATCTCATCTTCGATATGGCCCCCGTAGGTTCGTATCCTGACGTGCTCGATGAGGATATCGTGCAGGGAAAGGGCCGTACTCAGCGCATGGAGAAAGCCGGGGGTGTCCCTCGTGACCAGCCTCAGGCGGGTCCGCCCCCGGGGGCTTTCGTCCATGCGGATCTGCATGGGATAGAGGATCTCCTCAGGCCGATCCTGCAGCCGCGTCAGCCTGCGGGCAACCATCTCCTGAACCTTCTGCCTGGCCTCCGTTGCAGCCGCTTCTCCCCCGCGCTCGAGGAGCGAGATGATCCGCTCCAGCTTTTTCCGGAGATCCTTCTCCCATTCGGGAAAGGCCAGCTCCGTTTCCAGGGTCCCGATGAAGCGGTCGACGATCCGCCTCCTCCGAAGCGGATCTATCGTTTCCCTGTTCGGCTGTCTTCTTCTTGTCCCCGGACGGGATACCCGTTCCGGCGGCTTCTCGTAAGTGAACACGTCGCCGGTGAGGATATTCATGCCCGCGCCGGTCAGCACGCCGGTGATCAGCGAGAACTCCGCCGGGTAGTCGAAGGCCAGGACCGTGCACTCGACCTTCTCACCCTCCAGCCTGGTCGAGAGCACCTCCACCGGATGCTCCGCGTTGAGGCGGCCGAGCGAGAGGAGGTGACGGTAGATCTCCTGGTGTCCAAAGGTGTCGAAATACTCCTCCCCCAGGCGGGAGAGATGCTCCCGGATCAGGCGCTCGTCGATCTCCGACCAGGCGGACCTGTATGCATCGATATCCGGCTTCATCGCTCGGCTCCTCGATCTATCATCCCCGATACATGGCCCCTTGGCAAGCGCCGGATGTGTACAGGTGCAAAAAGGCGCAGGGACATTCGCCCTTGCGCCCGAAATCCTGGAGCACCATATAGGTCCCCATACGCCCTGGGACCTATATTCTTAGATGTCGTAGTACAGCGCGAACTCCCAGGGATGCGGCCGGAGGTCCACTGCGATGACCTCTTTCTCCATCTTGTAGGAGATCCACGTCTCGATCACATCGGATGTAAAGACGTCCCCTTTCAGGAGGTAGTCGTGGTCCGCCTCCAGGGCCTTCAATGCTTCCCTGAGAGACCCGGGGGTGTGGGGGACCCTCTCCAGCTCTTCCGGGGGAAGATCATAGATGTCCTTGTCCAGCGGTTCGCCGGGATGGATCTTCTTCTGTATCCCGTCCAGCGCCGCCATCAGAATGGCGGAGAAGGCAAGATAGGGGTTGCAGCTCGGGTCCGGGCAGCGGAATTCGATCCGCTTGGCCTTGGGTGAGGACGAGTAAAGGGGTATCCTGACCGCGGCGCTCCGGTTCCTCCTGGAGTAGGCGAGGTTCACCGGGGCCTCGAAACCCGGAACCAGTCTCTTGTAGCTGTTCGTGGTCGGGGAGGTGAAGGCCAGGAGGGAGGGCGCATGCTTCAGGATGCCTCCAATGGCATGAAGGGCCATTTCAGACAGCCCCGCGTAGCCGTTTCCCGCAAAGAGATTCTGGCCGCCCCTCCAGAGTGAGACATGGACGTGCATGCCGCTTCCGTTGTCGCCGTAAAGGGGCTTGGGCATGAAGGTGACGGTCTTCCCGTGCTTCCTGGCCGTATTCTTGATGACATACTTGTACTTCAGCATGTTGTCCGCCATCTGGATCAGGGGCGCGAACCGCATATCGATCTCCGCCTGGCCGGCCGTGGCGACCTCGTGGTGCTGAGCCTCGATCTGAATGCCGATCTTTTCCAGGTTCAGCAGCATCTCGCTTCGGAGATCCTGCTGACTGTCCGCCGGCGGCACAGGAAAGTACCCTTCCTTGTAGCGGATCTTGTAACCAAGATTGGGGCTTTCCGCACGGCCTGCATTCCACCGGCCTTCCACGCTGTCGATGTGGTAGTACCCCTCATGCTCGTTCTGGTCGAACCGGATGTCGTCGAAGATGAAGAATTCCGCTTCCGGCCCGAAATAGGCGATCTCCGCGATCCCCGAACGCTGCAGATAGCTTTCCGCCTTTCTGGTGATGTTTCTCGGATCACGGGTATAGTCCTCCCCGGTCACGGGGTCTGCAATGTTGCAGATGATCACCATCGTCTTGGCCTGCAGAAAAGGATCGATGAAGGCCGTCTCGGCTACGGGCTTTACGAGCATGTCCGACTCATTGATCACCTGCCACCCCCTGATGCTCGAACCATCGAATCCAAGACCGCTTTCAAATGTCTCCTCGTCCACTTCCCGGGCCGGAATGGAGAAATGCTGCCATAGCCCCGGAAAGTCCATGAATCTGAGGTCGACGATCTCCACGCCTTCCCGTTTGATCATCCCGAGGACATCCTTTGCCGCCATTTTGTCACCCATGGGTTTCCCTCCCTGAATTGGATACGGTTGCGGGTCCGCTCACTCTTCTTCGGTCAGCAGCCGTTCTCTCTCACTGGTCATGTCTCTGTATGGCAAAAGACATGCCACGAGGGATGAAGCTGCAAGCTGTTGATTCATAAAAGATATATCGCAGGAAGGGTTGAGCGGGCCGGTACCGCGTCCTACACTTTTGTAGGTTAGAGGACTCACAGATTACAAAATGGTAAGCGATCGAACCCGCGAGGGGTGTTCCCCCGCCGGCGCCCTGAGGGCGGATTGAACAAAAGGGGGGAGGACCCCCAAAAAGGGACGCGGGAGAAAGTCCTCTCTCCCGCATCCGAATGAGGTCCCAGCCTGCGCTGATCTCAAACGGCGAATTCGCCGAAATCTTCCTTCTTCTCTTTCATCTTCAGGTCTTCACAGCACTGGCTGCACTTCCCATCGTCGGTGACTTTGGGCCTTTTTTCCAGCTCTTTTCCACAAATTCCGCATCTATGCATGTCGTTACCTCCTTGGATAGGATGTTGGATAAGTTAATGATCCACCCTATCCCCCGAAAGGTAGGGATGAAGCGTATTTTACCCCTCAGACCTTTGGCTCCTTCCACCAGGGGTAAAAATCAGGAAGGTCGGAGGAGACCTTCATGGTGAACCGGGGCGGTCTCTTCTCCAGGAAGCTCTGAACCCCTTCGCGGGCGTCTTTCTGCAGGCCCGCCCAGTAGAATACCTTTGAATCGATGAGATGAGCGGACTGGGGATCGACCTCGGTGTGACCGTGCCACAGCAGCGCCTTGCCGAGACTCACGCAAACGGGAGAGGTGTTTTCAGCGATTTCACCCGCGACGGCCATCGACCTCTCGAGCACCTTCTCCTGCGGGACGACATGATTGAAGAGCCCCGAATCCGCTTCTTCGGAGGCCCGGAACACACGGCCCGTGTAGATCCATTCGGCAGCCTTGGAGATCCCTACGATCCGAGGCAGGAACCACGACGAGCAGGCCTCCGGGACCACGCCGCGCCTCGTGAAGACAAACCCGATCTTCGCCTCCTCGGACACGACTCGTATGTCCATGGGCAGCGTCATGGTAATGCCCACGCCCACGGCGTGGCCGTTGATCGCCCCGATCACCGGCTTCCGGCACCTGAAGATCGCCAGGGAAATCTGCCCGCCCCCGTCGCGGTGCTGTGCAAGATTGACCTTCCGACCTTCCTGCACGGCACGCTCAAAGGCCGACGGGCCGGAAGAGAGATCCGCCCCTGCGCAGAACGCCTTTCCCGCGCCCGTCACCACCACCACCCGAACCGCGTCGTCTTCATCCGCCTCCCGTAGATGAGCGATCAGTTCCTTCCTCATCACCGGCGTCAGTGCATTCATTTGCTCCGGGCGATTCAGGGTGATGGCGGCTATGCCTTTCTCCACTTCATATCGCGTCTGGGTCGAATCCATTCGTATTCCAGTGCCTCCCTTTCATGGTTTGCAGACACCCTCCACCATTCGATCACTCCCCGCAGTAGGATTTTCCCGGCGGCCCGGTTTGGGGGTAGTCCCATCCGAACCCCCACCGGAACGGCGCGGGCAGCCACCAGACACCCCCGATACGGACACCGATGTACATGAGCCGTGCGATATACGGATGGCCACGCTCGGCGACGCATCTCGTCAGCTCTAGGTCGGCGGCCCTTCGCTCTTCGCTCGTGCCGCCCATCCAATACACCAGATCGTGCTCCACGCAGCAATCGACCCAGTCGCCGTCAGGCCATAGAGAACATCCGTCCGACTTGAAGGGGTTGTGGGGATGGGGCTCATACGGCCCATTCGCGGCATAGACCTCTGCGGCCTTCCCGGCCACTTTCGGAGACGGATATGCGCACCCGGAGAAGAGACAGACGAGCGCAAGGATGAGAGGCCTTCCCGGTGATGACATGGACGCCCTCTGGTGTCATTTTATCTTGGGCAGGTAATCCTCTCTCACCGGGGAGAAGACCTCCAGGGCGACCGAATCCTCGATGACCTCGGCCCCGTGTTCGACCCCGCCCGGGATGCACCAGCTGTCTCCTGGACCTATCTCCTTTTGCGCCGCGCCGATCGAAAGCCGCAGTCGGCCTTTCACCAGGTAGCCGGTCTGTTCATGGGGGTGGGAATGTTTGGGGATCTCCTTGCCCTGCTCAAGCAGGAATTCGGCCATCAGCGTCCTTTCTCCATGGACGAGGGTCTTCTGCCGGATCCCCGGGATCGGGGAAATGTAGCCCCTGTCGTTATGGTTCTGGAACATATTCAATTCCTTTCGAAGATAAGGGAGACCATTACAGGGAACGCTTCCTTCAGGACATGAACGTGGCTTTCCACCCGAAGACCGGGTGGCCTCGCCATGAGATCGTAGTGGGCATCGGCATGGAGAAGAACAGCATCGGTTTTCAGGGCGCATGCCGCGATCAGGAGATCCGTGGAACGGATGGTAAGGCCCTTTCGCCTGAGCAGGAGGCCGTATTCACAGGCTCTTTCCCACAGCTCCTCCCCCGTCTCGACCTGATTCAGAGCGTCGAATCGACTTTTCAGTCTCTTGTACTCTTTTTCGCTTTTGGTCCCTGCAAGGATCTCCACCTTAACCATCCCCGTCGTGATTGAACTATGTAAGGATTGTACATACTGAATCCTGTCCTGTCCAGGACCCGGTGTTACTTCTTATCCCTGCTCCCCCATCACCTGAACATGGATCTTCCTGTTTCTCGGCCGATGGTCGTGGTCGATGACCACGATCTGCTGCCATGTGCCGAGGAGCGGTTTGCCCCGGACCACCGGCACGCTCATGCCCGGTCCCATCAGGGTGGCGCGCAGGTGTGAAAACCCGTTGTCATCCCCCCATGTCTGGGAATGGCGGCTGGGCTGGGTGCTCGGGATGAGCTTCTCCATCTCATCCCGCAGGTCATCCACCAGCGCAGGTTCGAACTCAATGGTGGAGACGGAGGCGGTGGACCCTACGACAAAAATGTGGGCCAGCCCCTGTCCGATCCCTGATTCGGATACGATCTTCTCGACTTCCCCGGTGATATCCTTCACGTCGGAGTATCCCCTGGTCCTGATGGAAAACAACTTTCCGAAGACCATTTTTCCCTCCCCCCCTGAATGATTCCTTTTTCTGCAGAGCGACTCCTGCCGGACAGTCCGCTCCCCTGGACATGGACTGGATTATGCCATGGTTTTTCCTCAACCTCTAAACTTCTTGTCTTCTCATCTTCGGTCCACCGGCGGCGGGATGGAGGGGGATTTCTGTCCCTGGCGCTCAACTTGCATATTTCTACTCAGGGGCACTTGCACTCCCTCAAGAGGACAGGCGCTTGATTCCGGATCATTTTTGGGATACTGAATAGGGCATCTTTTGAATCACCCCCGCTCTTTGGAGCCTCCTCCACGAGAACGTCAAGAGCGAACACAAGATCAAGAGACAAGGGTCGGGAGCCATTCTCCATGAACTGGAAGGAACGCGTATACTGCGGTGAACTGCGTCGATCCCATGCAGGACAAGAGGTCCTGCTCATGGGGTGGGTAGACGCCATCCGGGATCACGGAAACCTGCTTTTCGTGCATCTGCGCGATGTCCGGGGGATCGTCCAGGTGGTTTTCGATCCGGCATTCGGATCCACCGCTTGTGCGGCCGCATCCTCCATCCGGGAGGAGTACGTCGTAGAGATCAGGGGCAAGGTGTCGGTCCGCTCCCCTGGCACTGAAAACCCCAACCTGCACACCGGCGAGGTGGAGGTGTTTGTCCGCCGTCTCGAAATCCTCTCCGAGTCCAGGACCCTGCCCTTCCCCATCTCGGAAAAGGCCATGGTCTTCGGAGAAGAGCTCAAGTCCAACCCTGCAAATGTGGACGAAGACCTCAGGCTCCGCTACAGATACCTCGACCTGCGGCGGCCCTCCATGCAGGAGTTTTTCCTCAAGAGATACGAAATCGTCAGGACCATCCGGGACTACCTCCATTCCCGGAACTTCATCGAGGTGGAGACACCCGTCCTCACCAAGAGCACCCCCGAAGGCGCAAGGGACTACCTCGTGCCCAGCAGGGTCCACCACGGGAGGTTCTATGCCCTGCCCCAGTCCCCGCAGCTGTTCAAACAGCTGATCATGATGGCGGGCATGGATCGCTATTTTCAGATCGTGAAGTGTTTCAGGGACGAGGACCTCCGACCCAACCGGCAGCCCGAGTTCACCCAGCTCGACATGGAGGCTTCCTTCATCGACGAGGAGTTCATCTATGAGATTGTGGAGGACCTGACCGCCCGTATCTTCGCGATCGGCTCCATCCAACTGCCGAGGCCGTTCCCCCGGATGGCCTATCAGGAGGCCATGGAACGCTACGGATCCGACCGGCCCGATGTCCGGTTCGACATGGCCTTCGAGGAGATCACGGATCTCCTCCAGGGTACGGGTTACGCCATCTTCAGGCAGATCCTCGGGCAGGGAGGGCTGGTCAAGGGGTTCTGTGTCAGGGGACGGGGCGATGCGCTCAGCAAGAACGTCCTCCAGAACGAATACGCCATGAAGATCGCGCCCGAGATGGGCGCCAAGGGCATGACCTGGATGAAGGTGGTGGACGGCAGGCTCCAGTCGAACATTGCGCAGTTTTTCAGCCGTGCGGAGCTGGAAGGGATCATGGCCCGGTTCAGGGCGGAGGAGGGGGACGTGCTGGTGATGATCGCCGATACGTCCCGCGACCTCGTCAACCGGGTGCTCTCGCAGTTGAGGCTCCACATGGCCGAGCGGCTGAAGCTGGTCCCGGCCGACCGGTTCAGCCCCCTGTGGGTGACCGACTTCCCGCTCTTCGAGTCCAAGGAGGATGGGCTCGGCTCCCAGCACCATCCCTTCACGATGCCGGACAGGGACGACTTCGACCCATCGAACAGGGAGGAGCTGCTCAGCCTGCGCTCCAGGGCCTATGACCTCGTGATGAACGGGGAGGAACTGGGGGGCGGGTCCATCCGGATACACCGGATGGACGTCCAGCAGAAGATCTTCCAGGCCCTGGGACTGGAACCCCGGGAGGTGGAGGCGAAGTTCGGGTTCTTCCTGAGGGCCCTGGAATACGGGGCGCCTCCCCACGGCGGCCTTGCGCTCGGACTGGACAGGGTCGTTGCCATGATCCTGAGGGTGGACTCCATACGAGACGTGATCTCCTTTCCCAAGAACCGGAGCGCGGTATGCCCCCTGACCGAGGCGCCCTCCCTGGTGGAGAGCTGTCAGCTGAAGGAACTCGGCCTCCAGGGCACCGGCCCTGAGGAGGGAGCGGCCGAATCCGTGCACGGCTCCGAAGCGGGGAAGCGACGAGGTTCCGCCGCGGGGACCGGACAAAGGATCTCGATCGAAGAGGTCAAGCACGTGGCACGGCTTGCCAGGATGAGGATCTCCCACGAGGAGGCCCTCTCATACCAGCGGGAGCTGAACGCCGTCCTGAATCACTTCGAAACCCTCCAGTCCCTCCATTCCGAAGAGGTAGCCCCCATGAGCCAGGTCCTCAAGACCTCCAACGTCTGGAGGGAGGATCGCCCCGGGGAGAAGAAGGAAACCGCATCTCTGCTCGAGGCTGCGCCCGAGCGGGAGAAGGATTTTTACAGGGTCCCCAGGATCCTGGAAGGGTGAAGATGGAACTCTGTGACCGCACGGCCGCCGAATTGGCCCTCATGCTCAGGAAGGGAGAGGTCCGTTCCAGGGAGATCGCCGAGTCTGTCTTCAGGAGGATCGAGGAGAAGGAAAAGACCATCCACGCCTATATCAGCCTGACTGCCGACATCGCCATGAAACAGGCCGATCAGGCGGATCTTCGTCTCGGAAGGGGAGCACCTTCGTCCATCCTGGACGGCATTCCGGTTGCGGTGAAGGACAACATCTGCACGAGGGGTGTTCGGACCACCTGCGGGTCGAAGATCCTGGAGAACTACATCCCCCCATACGATGCCACGGCCGTCACCAGGACGTTGGAGGGGGGCGCCGTGTTGACGGGTAAGACCAACATGGATGAGTTCGGTATGGGCTCTTCGACCGAGACCAGCGGTTTCGGCCCGACGCGCAACCCCTGGAACCCGGAACTGGTTCCCGGAGGTTCGAGCGGGGGCTCCGCTGCGGCCGTGGCTGCGGGGGAGAGCATCCTTGCCCTGGGCACGGACACAGGCGGCTCCATTCGCCTCCCGGCAGCCTACTGCGGGGTGGTCGGGATCAAACCCACCTATGGGATGGTCTCCCGCTACGGGCTGGTCTCCTATGCCTCCTCCCTCGATCAGGTGGGCGCCATAGGGAGAAGCGTGGAAGACTGCGCACTGCTCCTCAAGCTCATCTGCGGTCACGATCCGAAGGACAGCACCTCTTCTCCCGTCGAGGTCCGGGACCTCCTGACCTCCCTGAAAAAAGGGATCGATGGCATCCGGATCGGTCTGCCTGAAGAGTACTTGGTGGAAGGCCTGGATCCGAGGGTCAAGGAGCTGATCCTGCAGTCGGCCTCCCTCCTCGAGCGGAACGGCGCAAGGGTGGTCGAGTGTTCGCTCCCCCATGCCCGTCACGCCATCAGCGCCTATTACCTGATCGCGACGGCCGAGGCCAGCAGCAACCTGGCCCGTTACGACGGGGTCAAGTACGGGTTCCGGTCCGAGGAAGCGAGCGAAACGATCCAGATGTACGAGCTCACCAGGAGCGCCGGCTTCGGGCGGGAGGTGAAGAGGCGCATCATGCTCGGGACCTATGCCCTCTCCGCCGGGTACTACGATGCATACTACCTCAAGGCCCAGGAGGCGCGAGCCCTGATCCGGAGGGACTTCGACAAGGTATTCGAGCAGGTGGACGGGCTCATCGGGCCCGTCTCTCCATCCCTCCCGTTCAGGCTTGGAGAGAAGGCCGATGATCCGCTCCAGATGTATCTGGTGGATGTCTACACGGTCTCCGTCAATCTTGCCGGCCTCCCGGCCATGAGCATCCCCTGCGGCGCGGTGGACGGCCTCCCCGCAGGGATGCAGATCATCGGCCGGCCCTTTGACGAGGAGACGCTGCTCAGGATCGGGTACGCCTACGAACAGCTGAAGAATGGAACCCGCCACCAAGACGCAAAGACACAAAGAACATCATTGAGCCTTTCCTAGCGCCTTTGTCTCTTCGTGGCAGACTGGATTTTGGATAGCGTCCGAACATGGAATACGAGATCATCATAGCTTTCGAAACCCACGTCGAGCTGAAGACCGAGACCAAGCTCTTCTGCGACTGTGCCGTCCTCTACGACGCTCCTCCGAACAGCAGCATCTGCCCGGTCTGCACGGGCCAGCCCGGCTCCCTGCCTGTCCTGAACAAGAGGGCCGTGGAATACGCCGTCAAGGCAGGCCTTGCCCTGCACTGTAGTCCAAACCCCGTCTCGCGTTTTGCCCGGAAAAACTATTTCTATCCGGACCTTCCCAAGGGGTATCAGATCTCCCAATACGAAAACCCCTTTTGTGAAAACGGCTATCTGGAGATCTCCGGCGACGACGGGCGGCCCTACGAGGTGGGCATCAGGCGCATCCATCTGGAGGAGGACGCCGGGAAGCTGGTCCACTCCTCGGGCTCGGTGGGATCTTCCGATTTCAGCCTGGTGGATTACAACAGGGCCGGTGTCCCCCTCCTGGAGATCGTGGGGGACCACGAACGAAATCCCATTCGTTCGATCCAGGAGGCGCGGACCTATCTGGAAAAGCTCAGGCAGACCCTCCGCTATATCGGGGTCAGCGACTGCACCATCGAAAAGGGCCAGTTCCGGTGCGACGTGAACGTCTCCCTGCGGCCGCGGGGTGTCCGGGGGTTCGGGCCGCGCGCAGAGATCAAGAACATGGGATCTTTCAGGTTCATCGCCGATGCCCTGGAGTATGAGGTCAAGAGGCAGTCCGAGATCCTGGAATCCGGGCGAGAGATCACCCAGGAGACGCGGCTCTTCGATGAACAGCGGAAGATCACCCTCCCCATGCGCAGCAAGGAGAACGCTCCGGACTATCGCTATTTCCCGGATCCCGACCTGGTCGAGGTGGTCGTGGACGAGGAGTTGATCGGAAGGATCAGGGGTTCTCTCCCCGAACTGCCCGATCAGAAGGTGATCCGCCTGACCGAGGAGTACGGCATTCCGCGGGAGGACGTCCTCATCCTCACCCGGGAGCGGGAGATCTCGGACTTTTTTCTGGCATGCGCCACCCTTTGCCGGGACAGGAACCGTCTGAGCCGCTGGACTATCCGCGATCTCTTCAAGCTCCTGAAAGAGACGCGCCGCAGCATATCCGATTGCCCCCTGAGCCCGAAGGCCTTTGCCGAGTTGATCAACCTCCTGGAAGAGGGCAAGGTCACGGACAGCATGGGACGATCCATGCTGAAAAAGATGTTCGATCAGGGGTGCGGCCCGGGCGAGATCTTGGGAAAGGAAGACACGGGGCCCATCAGGGATGCGGATACGCTCCTGGCCATGGTGGAAGATGTCGTGGACGGTCATCCTGAAGCGGTCGCCAAGATCGGCAAAGGCATGATGGAGCCGGTCAACTTCCTGGTCGGGCAGGTCATGCGGAAGACGCGCGGCAAGGCGGACCCCAAGCGGGTGCGCGACCTGATCCAGCAGAAACTGGGCCTCACCCACGACGGCTCCTGAACGGGGGCAAGAGAGGAAACTTCCGCAACGTCTCCCCGGTCCGCTTGAGCCCGCAGGACCATCCGGATATACTCCGCTCCGTGAAAACGCAGGCCTTCCCGCCTGTCGCGCCGCATTAGAGCTTTGGAAGATAGCGCTCGATCTCGAACGCGCTCACGTGGGTCCTGTAGCGATCCCACTCGATCTTCTTGTTCTCGATGAACTTGTTGAAGATGTGATCCCCCAGGATCTCCCTGACCAGCGTGCTCTTTTCCGTCTCCAGGATGGCTGCGTAGAGATTTCCGGGCAGATCCGTGATCCCGTGCGCCCTGCGCTCGGCAGGATTCATCTCGAAGATATCTTCCTCGATGGGTGCGGGGATCTCCATCTCTTTCTCGATGCCGTCCATCCCGGCCCCCAGCATGACGGCAAAGGCCAGGTAGGGGTTGCAGGCCGGATCCGGAGACCTGAGTTCGATCCTCGTGGCCATCTCCTTCCCCGGCTTGTACATGGGCACCCGGATCATGGTGGAGCGGTTCCTGCGCGCCCAGGAGACATACACGGGCGCCTCGTACCCGGGCACAAGTCGTTTGTACGAATTCACCCACTGGTTGGTGATGGCCGTGAGCTCCGGGGCGTGGCGGATCAGGCCGGCGATATAGTGCTTTGCCGCGGACGACAGGTGGTACTGGTCCTTTGGATCGTAGAAGGCGTTCTTATCTCCTATGAACAGAGACTGGTGCACGTGCATGCCGCTTCCATTCTGACCGAAGATCGGCTTGGGCATGAAGGTCGCATACACCCCGTTCTTCCTCGCAATCTCCTTGACCACCAGCCGGTAGGTCATGGTCTTGTCCGCCATCCTGAGCCCTTCGTCATAGCGGAGATCGATCTCGTGCTGGCTGGGGGCGACCTCGTGATGGCTGTATTCGACCTGGATACCCATGGACTGCAGGGCAAAGATCGTCTCCCTGCGGAGATCGCTGGCCATATCCAGCGGCCGTGCATCGAAGTACCCTCCCGCATCCAGGACGTCCGTGCATCGGCTGTCCTTGAAATAGAAGTACTCGAGCTCCGGCCCCACAAAGAACTTGTAGCCCTTCTCGGCGATCCTGCGCAGGAGCCTCTTGAACACATATCGAGGATCCCCCTCATAAGGGGATCCGTCGGGGTTCAGGATATCGCAAAACATCCGCGCGACCGGCCTGTCCTCGCCCCGCCAGGGCACCAGTTGAAAGGTCGTGGGATCGGGCTTGGCGATCATGTCGCTCTCCTGGATCCTGGCAAAGCCTTCCACGGAAGAGCCGTCAAACCCCATCCCTTCGCTCATCCCCTCCGCCAGCTCCGAAGGGGTCACGGCGAAGCTCTTGAGAAAACCGAGCACGTCGGTGAACCAGAACTGGATGAAGCTGATCTCCTTGTCTCGTACGATCTTCTGGACCTCTTCCGCGCTATGGCAATCCATGCGTTCCCTCCGGCACCAATACGGGCGATATGCCCTTGGATTTTGATCTGACCCCCGCCAGTGTCGTGTAAGCGAAATTCCTTGCTCGATCTGTCATTTCCAACAACGTGAGCGGCGACATTGGTTACATAAGACTAGTCCTATTGCGGCGGAAAAAGCAACCACAACGACGGCCTGACCCGCCGAACGGACCGTTTGCCGTGATACAGTTGAGACGATTTCCAAAAAGAAATGATGAGAAACTCCAACCCTTCCAAAAACTTGCATAAAAATAACGATCTTCTCTCTTGCCTTTTACGGCATGGGTGATTACCTACCGTGCGTCCTTCCGGAGTACCGCCCGGTTCGTTTCCAGCTCGATCCCCTACCGGCGGCATGCATATTGCAGCACCTCTCAAGATTGTTTCATTGAGATATTCAAGCGAATATAGCCGAAGACCGATCAAGAATGCCGAGCGGCGAAGAATGAGACAGGGTTTTCCTTGACAATCCACGTGTTGTCCAATACGGTGCGATCATTTCGAAGTTGATCTCACCAGACAGAACGACCGGAGGCTGTTTTGCAGGGTGGTCATATTCGTCAGATCCGGTGTGTCCTGAGGCCGAGACAGATCAGATGGATGGTGCAGGTCCTGTGTGCCTTCGTTCTCGTCCTGTGTCTGGCCGCCCCGGCTCTTGCCGGGAAGAAACGATCCTCTCAGAAGAAGAAATCCTCCCCCAAGAAAAACCTCCCCGCTTCCGAGAACAAGCTGACCAAGGAGATGCTCAGGCACCTGGGGGTCCAGTATCGGCGGGGTGGCACAGGCCCGCACGGTTTGGATTGTTCAGGGTATGTGGGGCTGGTGTACCGGAACGTGTACGGACTAAAGTTGCCGCACCAGTCAGGAGCCCTCTTTATCTCATCGGGCCTCCAAAAAGTCCCCATGGACGATCTGAAGACCGGCGACCTTGTCTTCTTCACCTCCTCCAAGAAAAGCAAGCGCATCAGTCATGTAGGCATTTACCTCTCCGAGGGCAGGTTCGTGCACGCCGCGTCGGGCAAGGGTGTCATCGTCTCCGGTCTGGAGGAGCAGTACTGGAATGAAAGGATTGCCGGCGCAAGAAGGATTCCCGGACAGCCGGCCCTCGCCAATGAACCACCGGAACCCATACAGGTCAGCGCTCTGAGCCCTTCCACAACCACGCTCTTCGACCCTCAGGACCGCAGCCCGGAGGTCTCCGTTCTCAGCCATTCGCTGGGGCTGGAACTTGGCATGGAGCGGGCCTTCCACGTCTCGGTGTTTCAGGACGCCCTTCTCTCTTCCTTGAGAACAGACGCGGAGAATTCCCTCGATGCCGATCCTGCGGGGCTGGATGAAGGATCCAGATCCGCCTATGTGCAGGGATTCAGGGTCGAGAGAGACCTTCGACCGTTCTCATGGCTGGTGGTAACCCCCTCTCTCTCCTACTTCAACTATGAAGGCGGCTTGGACGATACCGGTCTGCCCAGGCGTTCCGTCGGACTCGACCTCTCCCTGGGCTCCAAAGAGGAGGGCTGGACCATATCCACCGGTTTCCGCTACTTCACCCTGATCCCACCGCGAGGGTCCTCCGAGGAGGAACGCGCGCCGGAGGGGTTCGACATGTCCCTGGCCTACAGCAAGAGGCTTTCCGAAACGCTCTCCGTATCCCTTATGGGCGAGCGGCTCCAGCGATACGAGACTCTCTCCGACCCGACCCATCAGGAAAGGACCTATGAGGACCAGCGGTTCTCGGTCCTGTTCAGCTTCTTCTATTAGTTACTGGTGTCAGTTACAGGGCCTGGGTGATGAGGGCGCAAGAGCCGGCTTTGTAGCTTCGATACCCATCATTCCACCATCCAACTCTCCAGGATTACGGCTTACCGGCTGGAGCCGGTCGCCCCTGAACCGGTCCGGAGGGCCAGGGGTCGAGATCACACACGCCTCTTTCTGTCTTGCCCTATCCTCGCAGATGTGCTAGGCAATTGCACTTGTCCCATGGGTGCCGCTATGCGGAACCTGCGCGACGTCCCTGGTGATCGCGATCCCCAGAAACCCTCGAAAGGTTCGGGGAGGGATCCAGTTTTTCCCAAGAGGTCTGTCTTTTCACATGGAATCAAGATTCAACGTCTTTTCGGCCATCCTCCTCATCCTGGCCTTCGTGGTCCCCATCCTTGTCCTTCCCATGGTCCTGGACAACGCGTTCAACACGCCGAAGACCACCCTGGCGCTGATCGGGGCATCCCTGATGGCCGCCGTATATGCCTGCCGCCTGCTCCGGGGCCGCGAGATCCTCGTCTCCCGCGCATCCACCCCCAAGGTCCTCCTGGTCCTCATCGCGCTCAACGCCTTCTCCTTTTTTTACACGGCGAACCCATACTATACGACCCATGCGGCGATGATGAACCTCACGGCCCTGGCCCTTTTCTACTTTGCATCGCTCTACGTGACGACCGGCGGGGCCTTCCTCATCCTCGTGGCGGTCGCCGCAAGCGGGGTCCTCGTCTCCATCGAGACCTATCTCCAGTTTCTGAGCATCTTCATGATCTTCAAGTGGGCCCATCCGGGCATCATGGTGATGGGCACCATCGGCAATTCCAATTACCTCGGCGCCTACCTCATCTTCCCGCTCTTCGCCCTGGCGGGTCTGGTCTTCCTCCTGAAGGGCAGACTGCGTCTGGTCCCTCTGATCCTCTTCGTCTTCGTCCTCGGCGCCCTCCTCTTTACGAGGGCAAGGGCCGGATGGTTCGGATTCTTCATATCCCTGGTGGTCTTCCTGGTCCTGATGAAGAGGGTGTACGGGATCCATCTGTTCGGTTACCTGAGGGCTCATGCCCTCCAGTCCGCGACCTGGGGCTTCGTTTCCCTATCGATCCTGGTTTCCCTGTGGTACATCGCTCCGCAGCGTTTTCATGTCATGATGGACTTCGGCAACGTCACGAACTCCCTCACCCTCAAGCTGAGGATGCAGAAGTACGGCAAGGCCTCCTTGTGGCTCTTCAAACAGAACCCCCTCTTCGGGACCGGTCTATGGTCCTACAGGAACCAGGTCTTCGAGGCACAGGCCCAGATCAACCAGGCCCAGATCAAGGAGGGCAAGCCGGGCTTCTTCAAGGATTATCCTGAGCCCAAGCCCGAGTCGGTCCACAACGAGTACCTGGAGGTCCTCAATGACGGGGGGATCGTCGCAGCCTCCGTGATCCTCCTGTTCCTGATCCTTCTTTTCAGCCATGCCTGGAAGGTGATCGGCGATGACCGGATCGATCTCAGGGCCAGGATCATGACCGTCACCACCACCAGTTCCGTGGTCGCCATTCTGCTCGCCGCCTTCTTCTTCTTCCCCTTCAGGATCAACAGCACGCTGTTCATGACCGGGCTGATGATGGGCCTTGTCGAGGCCTTTTACCTGAGGAGCCGGAAGCTGGTCTCTCCGGCCAGCCTGCCGCGGTCCGATGCCAGGGTGGTGATGATCCCGCTGGTCATCCTGCTTCTTGCCGGGATCGTCTGGTTCAAAGGGATCCGGCCCTTCAAGGCGGAGATGGAGCACTTCAAGTACAAGAAGGCGCTGGCCCAGGGAAGTGCAAAGGATGCGGAGAAATACCTCCTCCAGGCCATTGCATGGGACCCTCATAATACGGTCTACAATTTCTACGCCAGCCAGATCTACATGAACCTCCTGAAGGACTTTGGAAAGGCCAGCGACTACATCGAGAGGGCGACGCACGACTACAACGGAGACATCATCCGGTGGTCCCTGTACTTCGTCAAGGGGCTGCTGAAGTACCAGGCGGGAAGCCTCTTCGAAGCGCAGGCGGCCTTTGAGAAGGCCCTGTACTACAACCCGGAGTTCGTGGAGGCGGCCCAGAAGCTGGAGGAGGTCAAGAAGGTCATCCAAGAGCATGACAAGGTCTTGATCAAATTCAGGTAGGAAGGAAGGGGGGAAGAGGGAAGACTCAGCCACAAAGACACCCAGACACAAAGAGAGCCATAGGGTTTGTTCCTGAGTGGCTTTGTGTCTTCGTGGCGGGATTGAGCCGTCATCATGCCTTGGGGTCAGAGAGCCGTTCGTAGACGACCAGCCTGCGGCGATGGGGCGAATGTGGAATCGTGTAGGGCTTGTCCAGGGCCAGCCGGTACTCTCCACCGAACGATCTTCGTGCCGCTTCCAGCTCCTCGTCGCACCGAGGCCCCTTCATGAATATGGCGAGCCCCCTCCGGGCAAGACAGCCGCTCACCCGGAGCAGGGTCTTCGGGATGATCTCCAGGGCCCTCGTGATCACCCCGCTGACCGGCCGGTTGAAAGAGGAATAGATCTTGTGGCCGTGGATCTCGATGCCCCGCAGACCCAGGGTCTCCACCGCCTCGAGCAGGAACTGAACCCTTTTCTGTCTCCCCTCGGAGAGGATGAATTCCGTCTCCGGGCTGACGATCTTCAGAGGAATACCGGGCAATCCGGCCCCGGTCCCGATATCCAGGACCGGAGAGGGGAGGCTCCACCCCATCATCTTCGCCACCAGCACGCAATCGACATAATGTTTCTGAACCATATTGTCGAACTGGTAGATCCGGGTAAGATCATATTCGGCATTTCTCTTTCGCAGGAGGCGATGGTACTGCCAGAGAAGTTCATACTGATGCGACTGGAGCGGAAGCCCGCTCCTCTCGAACCATTGCCTGAGGGCAGGGAGGCCGGGGGGAAGGTGCTTCGTCCGTCTCTTCTCAGGTCCACCCATAGCCGACCCTCCTGCATACTGCGGACCCGATATGGCTGAGAACCCATCCGCCGGGCTCACCCCTGAGCACCTTGAAGTCCTCTACGAGGACAACCACCTCATCGCCGTGCACAAGCCGGCCGGGGTTCCGGTCCAGGGTGATCGGTCCGGAGACCTGCCGCTCATGGACGTGGTCAAGGAGTATCTCAGGGTCCGGTACCGAAAGCCCGGAAGGGTCTTCCTCGGCCTCGTTCATCGTCTCGACAGACCGGTTTCCGGGGTCGTGCTCTTTGCACGGACCTCCAAGGCGGCATCCCGGCTCTCTTCGCAGTGGCGCTCCAGGAGTATCGAAAAGGTCTATTGGGCACTCGTGCATGGAACTCTTCAACCCGAACACGGGGTTTTGAGATCGTACCTGAAGAGGGGGGAGAAGAAGGTGGCCGTAGGGACCGAAAGAGAGGAGGCGGTCCAGGAGGCAACCCTTTCCTACCGCACCATCTCCAGGGAAAAAGGGTTCTCTCTGGTCGAGATTCTTCTTCAGACCGGCCGCAAGCACCAGATTCGCGTACAGCTTGCCGACGCCGGATGCCCGATCGCAGGGGACGCGAAGTACGGGGGCGCAGCCCTGGGCAGACGTGAAATTCGCCTGGCCGCCCGCTCTCTGACCTTTGTCCACCCGACCCGTGCGGAGAAGGTCACCGTCGAATCACCCCCTCCCGAATGGGCGCTGGGATTTCTCGGTAAATAGTGTTCAGCCTTCAGTGTTCATCCAGAGAAAGCCGCAAGAAGTCTCCTGCCGGATCAAGCTGGCCCTCCCGGCGGCACGCGGGACTACTGAACTCTGAACACTGGAACCCTGAGCACTAATGCCGGCCGCCTACCAACCTGCATCCGGCCGGATCCCCAGCTCCGCAAGGGCCGGGATCATCCGATCCACGACGAGCGAATGACACTGCCCGTTCGAGGCGACCAGGCCGTATCGGCGCCTGACATCGGCCTGGTTGTATGCGAGCGGCCTCCCCCAGCAGTCGGTCATCCGGCCCCCCGCACCGGCAAGGACGGCCTCCGGTGCACACGTATCCCACTCCTTTGTCCCCGGTGCAGGATGCAGGTAGAGATCCGCCTCTCCGGCCGCGATGAGACCGCACTTGATCCCCACCGAGCCGGAGATCCGCTCCCTGGAGACCCCCAGGGCGGACTTGATGCTGTCCGTGATCGGATTTCTATGGGAGCGGCTCACCAGGAGACGCAGGCTTTCGGGTTCTTTCACCGTGCTCACGCGAAGGGGAGCCATCTCCCCCCCTGAGGCGACCCTGCTCCCTTCTCCACGGATCCCGCTGTACATGACATCCGTCATGGGCTGATAAACCACGCCGAGACGGGCGGTCTCCGCCACCGCGAGCCCGACCATGATGGAGAATTCACCGTTCCGGGCAATGAACTCCTTGGTGCCGTCAAGGGGGTCGATGCACCAGACCCGTCTGTTCTTCATTCGGACGGGGTCATCTTTCGACTCCTCGGAGAGGATCGCATCCCCGGGAAAGGTCTCCTCCATTGCGGCGACCAGGAACTGATTCACCGCGCGGTCCGCCGCGGTGACCGGATCGTTGACGCCCTTCCAGTCGATCTCGTCGGGTCTGTCGTGATACTCTCTCACGATCTTCCCCGCCTCCCTTACGATCTCTTCCACCCTCTCCAAACTCTTTATGAAGTCATTCTTCATCATTTCTCATTCTTCATTTGCGGAAAAGGACTTTCGTCGAATGTCCCGACGGTGCTCTTTTTACGGGAACATCAATGTTCAAGGATCAATACGAACTCATCCCGAAGTACTCCCCGACGTCGGCGAACGAGACCTCTTTCCAGTTCGACAGAAACCTCTCCTTTGCGGACCTGATCCTCTCGAGGGAGCCGGCGAGTTGCCGGTGAGGAATTTGATTCGACGCGAGTCTCTCTGCAATCAGCAGGGCCGACTGTTTCACGAGATCCTGTTCCTTGCAGATGAGGAGGAGATCCGCCCCTGCCGCAAAGGCCGCGGCCGCCCCCTCGGGCACCGTCCAGTGCGCGGCTATGGCCCCCATCTCGAGGTCGTCCGTGAGGACAAGGCCTGGAAACCTGAGCTCCGTCCTCAACAAACCCGAGAGGATCGAGGAAGAGAGCGTGGCGGGCAGGTCGCTGCCCAGGGCGGGGTACACGGCATGAGAGGTCATGATGCCGGAGACCCCCGCTTCGACCGCTGCCCTGAACGGGGGCAGGTTGATCGACTCGAGCTCATCCCTGTCGATTTCAATCCTGGGCAGATGAAAATGGGGATCCAGAGAGGCCCTCCCAAGCCCGGGGAAGTGTTTGGCAACCGCCATGACCCCGTTGGACTGGAGCGCGCGGATCACCGCCTTGCCCAGGAGTCCCACCTGGACCGGATCCTCGCCGAAGCTGCGGCCGTCCAGGTGCTTTTCGATTTCTCCCCTCCGGACATCCACGACAGGGGCCAGATCCATGTTCAGCCCCACCAGCCTCATCTCCAGGGCCGTGACTCGGCCGAACTCCAGGGCCTCCTCGACGGACCGCTCACACGCCCCGATCGCCGCATTCCCCGGGAAGGGGGTGAAAGGGTCCCGCAGCCGGGCCACCCTCCCCCCCTCCTGATCCACTGCGAGAAAGAGGGGGGTTCCGTGACACTCCAAGGCCCTTCTCTGAAGGTCCCTGCACAGTCGGGCCACCTGGAGGGGGTCCTCTACGTTCCTGGCAAAGAGGATGACCCCTCCGGGGTTGTGGTCCCGGATCAGGGAATCCGTATCCTCATCCAGCGCGGGGCCCGGCATTCCGCACATGAACAACTGCCCGATCCCGATCTCCGTTTCGCGAGAGACATGCGATCGATCCACGCAAACACTTCCTTTCCTCGTCTCTGATACCCGGAGCCGTCCATGATAAAGGAAAAAGGTCAAATGACCAATGCAAAAGATCAACGCCGGACGACTCATGAAGAGTGCTGAACGCACCTCTTTCCGCCATCCCGCTGAAAACCGGGACCCACCACCTCCAGAGCGTTTGCAGAGAGACTGGATTCCGGTTTTTCTTTGGAATGACGACCTTTTACGAGACCGTCAATGATCAATGGATGCGCTAGGCATGGTTTCTCAGCAGCAGGGATATCGGATGGGGATCGAGGTAGATCTGCTGCTTCAGATAGGGCTGATCATACTTCCGGACGTAGTGCTTGATCAGGGTGACAGGGACGATCAAGGGGAGATGGCCGGAACGATACTGCTCGATGATCTCCAGCATCTCCTCCTTTTCATCCCGTGACAGCTCCCGCTTCAGGTATCCCAGCATGTGAAACAGCACGTCGGTGTTCTTCTTTCCGGTCGCTTTCAGCCTGAGGGCCTGCATGAGCATGGTCTCGTACCTGGAAAAGAGATCCTTCCGGGGAATGGACTTTGCAGCGGCCACCAGTCTCCCCATCTCGCGGTAATGAACCGCGCTGTGGGAAAGGATCAGCAACTTGTGCGCGGTATGGAACGCCACAAGCCGTCCGAGGCCCTGCCCCCAGGACAGCTCCCTCCACCGCTTCAACACGAAAACCCTCTCGATGAAGTTCTCCCTCAGAACGGGATCATGGAGCCGCCCCTCGTCTTCTGCAGGGATCAGCGGGAAATGATCCATGAACACCCCGGCAAAGAGGCCGACTCCTTTTTTCTGGGGGCTGCCGTCCTTCGTATATACCTTGACCCGCTCCATGCCGCTGCTCGGCGACCTGCTCTTGAAGATGAACCCGCAGAGGTCCTCTCTTTCGAGCTGGACGACCCGTTTCCGGGCCCACCGGATCATCCTGTCCGTGTGGTCACGCCCGGTCCGGATGGTCACCAGCCGGGGGGACAAGGGGTCCCCGACGAGGCGCATGGGCTCGCGGGGGACGCCGAGGCCGCACTCCGCTTCGGGGCATACGGGCACGTACTCCACGTATTCACCCAGCGTCTCCACCAGGTACTTGTCCAGCTTATGACCGCCGTCGTATCGGACCGGTTCTCCGAGCAGGCATGAGCTGATCCCGACCTTGATCTTTTCCAGCATCGAACCCTCCGGAATCAGGATAACGGGTTTCCCATACCGGGTCAAATCGGATTTCGCGGAGGATTCGCCTGGCGTGCTTTCTCTTGAGCCTCCCTCGGCAGCGGTGATCTCCCGGGCGGGTTCAAGTTCTTCCCGCAGCGGCCGATACCTAGAAGACGAAGCAGAAAAGGGGAGAAAAGGGGTTGCCCCCGGAGTGACGAGCTTGTCGACCAAGAGCAGAACAACTTTTCACATCCTGATCGTGGTCACCTTCCTGATGGTGGCTTCCGTTGTTCTATACACCCGGAAGGACTTCAAACTGCCCGAGTTCTCCTTTCGCCCCTCCGGCCGCGCCGACAACCAGGTGGGATGTCTTCTGGAGACCAGGGTGGGAGACAGGCACCTTCGAATGAACCTGGTGATGGGGGTGGAGAACCGGGAGCAAAGGGACGATCTGTTAAATAAAATACCGGCGATCAAGAACGAACTCCTGATGTCGGCCGACCGCCCGGACTTCATCCCCTACCTGGAGATCAGGGACTTCGATGCCATCCGGGACCATGTCCTCAGGACGGTCAACCGGCACACCCGGAAACCCGTCAACCGGCTGTTTTTCGAGAGCTACTTTTTCGACTAGACTGCGGATGTGAACGGATCGGCTTCCCGGTTCGGCCCCCACGGGTGTGGGGGCCGGCCTTTCTTCTATTCGGAGAGGATACCCAGGATCATTTTCTCGGCCACCCTGGCCGGATCGACTTCATAGGTTCCCTCTTGAACGGCCTTTTGGAGGGCCTGGATCTTTTCCGCCCTTTCGGGGGACTCCCTTTCCAGCATCTCCGCTATCTTGCTGATCTCGATCGAAGCAGGGGAGATGCTTACCTCTTCGCTTTTTGCCTGTCCTTCAAGAGGGGCGACCTCTTCCTGCTGAGGGGGCCCCCCAATCTTCCGGTTGTGGAGGGATTCCGTGGAATTGCTCGCGATGCTCAAGTCCCGATGGATGTCATTAATCTTCATTCTCTATCCTCGCCGTTTGTTTATCCTGCTTCACTGGTAAGCAGTTTCGATGCCGGAGCATGCTGCTCGTCCTCCGTCTCCTTCTCGATCGCAGGAAGCACCTTTGAAATGAGCTGATTCGAGATCTGGCTCAGGAGATGCCTGCGCCTGGCGCTCATGGAGATATCCACGAGATCCACAGAGCCGTAATTCAAGGAGCCGGCGGCTTCGTACTGGCTGCTTCTTCTCTTGAGCTGGTTCCCGTAGACGCGGAGAACATTTCGGACTTCGTAGGTTGTAATCAAATCCTTTATCCTCCGCTCTTCATATCGACCATGGGGCGACAAACTTTAGGACAATTTTTCGTAAAGATTGAGATCCCTGAAAAATGGTGCAGGGGTTGGGCCATGGGGGCCTCCTTTCAAGAACGAAGACGAACTCTGTTAAGGTTATGCCGCCAAGGGGTAGCACAGGCGGGCGGTGGGTCTCCTCAGTCGATTCCACGACTTTCGATGGAGACCGCCGGGGGAAGGTGAACAGCCCTAAGCCCCTGTGTTACGGATACTTGCGGGCGAAGTCATTTTTCTTTTCAACATCAGACGCTTTCGGCCGATGATGAGTACAGGCTTTTCTCGGCCCCAGACTCGGAGCCTCCCTCAAGAAGGATAAAGGACCTCGAAATGCAGCTTGAACTATCTGAGAGAGATTACGCCGATCTCAGCAATCTGATCTATGAAAAATGCGGCATTTATCTCCACAAGGGCAAGAGAGAGCTTCTCAGGGCGCGCCTCGCAAAGGTCCTCCGGAAGCACGATTTTGCCTCCGTCAGGGATTACTACAAACATCTTGTGAGCGATCAGACCGGAAAGGAACTGATCCAGCTCCTGGATTCCATCTCAACCAATCTGACCTTCTTCTTCAGAGAACCGAAACACTTTGACTTCCTCTCCAATGTCGCGGTTCCCAAGCTGATGAAGAACGGCCGCAAGGGCTCCAGACAGAAGCTGAACGTCTGGTGTGCCGGCTGCTCCAGCGGCGAGGAGGCCTATTCCATTGCCATGACCATGCTCGAATCCCTTCAGAACCTGAAGCTTCAGGAGGTGAGCATCCTGGCCACCGATATCTCCACCCGGATGCTCAGCGTCGCAGAGCGGGGGATCTACAGTGAGGAGAAGGTAGAAAAGATCTCTTATGAATGGCGGCGTCGCTACTTTCAAAAGGGGGTCAAGGACTGGCAGGGCTATTACCGGGTAAAGCCCGCCCTGCGGGAGGCGGTCGAATTCCGGCGGTTCAATCTGGTGGATCCTTTCTCCTTCGGCACCACCTTTGAGATCATCTTCTGCAGGAACGTGATGATCTATTTCGACAAGCCAACCCAGGAGAAGCTGGTCAATCGCTTCTACGAAGTGCTCTCAAAGGACGGATATTTCCTGATCGGCCACTCCGAAAGCCTGACCGGCATCGCTCATTCCTTCCGGTATGTCCAGCCGAGTATTTACGCAAAGTAAGAAACAGAAATCCCGCCACGAAGACGCAAAGACAAGAAGAACAATGTTTTTCCTTTGTGTCTTCGTGCCTTTGTGGCAGATCTTCCCTGTTAACCCATCAGCTGGGCGCGCTCTATCCCCTGCTTCTTGATCTTTTCCACCAGGGTGGTCCTGTTCATGTTCAGCAGCTTCGCCGCCCGGTTTTTCACCCATTCCGCCTTTTCGAGGGCCGTGATGATGAGCTGCCGTTCATATTCGTTGATCGCATTGCTCAAAGAGATGCCTTCGTCCGGAATGACGGCCTTGATCGGCTGTTCGGAGACCTGCTTGTGAGAGATCTTCTCCGGGAGGTCGTCCAGGGTGAGCTGGCCGGTCTCGGAGAGGATCACCATCCTCTCGATGATGTTCTCCAGCTCCCTCACGTTGCCGGGCCATTCATAGTTCATGAAGGCGCGCATGACTTCCTTACCGATGGACTTGATCTTTTTCTTCTTGTTCCTTGTCGTGATCTCGAGGAAGTGGTGGACCAGCAGGGGGATGTCCGACCTGCGCTCCCGGAGGGGTGGGATTTCAATGGGGATGACCTTGAGCCGGTAGTAGAGGTCTTCCCGAAAGGAGCCTTCGTGGACGAGCTTGTCAAGGTCCTTGTTGGTGGCCGCCAGGATCCGGACGTCGCATCGTATGGTCTTGGTGGCCCCGAGTCTCTCGAACTCCTGTTCCTGGAGCACCCGGAGGAGCTTGACCTGAAGATGGGGGCTCATCTCCGCCACTTCATCCAGGAAGATCGTGCCTCCGTCCGCAAGCTCGAACCTTCCGATCCGCGTCTTGATGGCATGGGTGAAGGCGCCCTTTTCGTGGCCGAACAACTCGCTCTCGAGGAGGTCTTCCGGAATGGCGCCGCAGTTGACCGGAACCAGGGGTTTGTCCCGCCTGCGGCTGTGGTAGTGGATGGCCCTCGCGACGAGCTCCTTGCCGGTGCCCGATTCGCCGAGGATCAGAATGGTGCTGTCCGTATCGGCCACCTTTTCGATGATCCGGAAGACCTTGTTCATCGGAGGGCTGTCCCCGATGAAATTCTCGAACTTGTACTTGTTCTTCAGCTGCTTCTTCAGCGCGAGATTCTCACGCCGGAGGTTCCTGAACTCCAGGGCCCGCTTGATCACCATCAGGACCTCTTCCATCTTCACGGGCTTGGTCAGATAGTCGTAGGCCCCGATCTTCATCGCTTCCACCGCATTCTTGATGGTTGCGTGGCCCGTCAGGATGATCCCGATCGACTCCTGGAGATGGTCCACCAGGTGTCTGAGGACCGCCATCCCGTCCACCTTGGGCATGTTCAGGTCAATGAGGATGACATCATAGATCCCCTGCCTGGTCATGTTGATGGCGACCTCTCCGTTTTCAGCCGTATGCACGTCAAATCCTTCACGCTTGAGGAACTGGGAAAAGTACTCCCTCACCTTCAATTCGTCGTCCACGACCAGGATCCTGGTTTCCGCCATGTTCCGGCACCTCTCAAGATTGGACTTGAAACGTCAGCATTTTGGCTCTTCGAAAAAAATGCCAAGATACTAACACGATTTGGCGCAAGATCAACAATTTTTTGTCACCCGGGGGACCGCAATCGTCATTTTTTTGCAGACCCGTGGCCCCCTGGGAGCCAGGTGCAGGGTCGGGTGTGGTGATCTCTGGCGGGCGAAGGACCGCCTGACGGTCGCCTTCGATGGATCTGCGAGTGCAAAGCGGGGGAAGGGGGCTGCAGGCTATTCCGAGGGTTTCGGGGGGGCGTCAAAAAGGAGGTGGCGATGGCTGTATCCGGCGTGCGGCAAGACCACCTGTCTGCCCTTCCTGGATCCCGCGTCGATCACGAGAGGACCCAGCAGGTTTGTAGAGGCCTGCTCCGGATGTCCCAGAGGGACGGAGACCAGCGTGAAGAGGACCATTTCTTCCCCTTTCTCACCGACGAAGGGACGCCGCTCATCCGCTGAGAGGTCCTGGAGGTAATCCTTTTTGAAGAAGAACGGATTGGTCAGGACAAAGGCCAGGTCGGGGCTGTCCATGGACTGCAACCAGAAGAACGGGGAGCCCGGTTTGTCTTCCAGCAGGGCGAACTCCTTGTGCTCCGGGAATCCCAGGAGTCCCTCCGGGAAGTGGATCACCCGGGTCTCTTCCACCTCAATTCCTCCGAATCGGCTGGTCTGTACGGTTTTCATCTCCTCGGTTCCTTCTATTTGGAGGTTTTTGCCAGTTGCGGCAGCCTGTCCAGATCCCTGGGCGCCCTCGACGCATTGACGTTTTCATCGAGGATAAGTTCGTAGATCTCCGTCCGGTTCACCGGCATATCCTTGGGCGCCTTGATTCCGAGCCTGACCTGGCTCCCGCGGATATCCAGCACGGTCACCTGCACATCGTTTCCAATGGTGATGCTTTCCTTGGCCTTTCTCGTCAATACAAGCACTGGCACCCTCCATGGCCCCAGAAATATAGGTCCTCTAGGTCCTATAGGACCTATATTGGAATTTACAGATAATCCACCAGGCTCAACTTCATCACCTTTGAAGAGGAGCTGAGCGCCGCCTGGTAGGCCAGCTCCCTCGCCTTCAGGTCCATGATGGCCTCGACGATATCCGCGTCCTCGACCTGGGACTTGCGCTCCGTATAGTTCAGGTCCACATCCTCGAGGATCTTCTCCTTGGTTTCGAGGCGGAGGATCTTGGTCCCGGTATTGGCGATCAGGGAACGCATCTCTTCCATTTCGGAGTCCAGGTCGCCCATCACCTGCTGGACGCCTTGTACGTCGTTGGTTGCGAGGTAATCCTTCAGATCGATGATGAGATCGAACAAACCGCTCCCCGCCGGACCGAAGGCCTCCTCTCCGTCACGGCCGACCTCCACGGTCAGCCCCTTTCCGATGCGGATCGAGAATGGGGCGTCGTCCCCGGAGTAGACGACCGCGGTGGGATTTTGATCGTTGTCGAGGGCAAACGGCTGGGTGTCCGTCTTGCTTCCGGAGAAGATGTACCGCCCTCCGACGTCTTCGTTGGCGAGGGACAGGAGCTGGCGGAGGTAGCCGTCCACCAGGACCGATGCGGCGCTCCTCTCGGAGGAGCCCACGGTCGCGCTGGACATCTGGACACAGAGGTTCTTGATCTCGGAAAGAAGGTCCTGGGTCTGGGTCAGGCTGGATTCGGCCGCGGTCAGCCAGGACCTTCCGACCTCTATGTTCCTGCCCAGCTGCTCCACGCCCGCCAGGGAGGATCGCAGGTCCAGCAGGGTAACCTGTCCGACGGGGTCGTCGGAGAGCTTGTTGATCTTCTTGGCCGAGCTCACCACCTCGTTCGCCTGCCACATCGCTTCCGTCACCCTGCCCAGGTTGATCGTGACGTTGTCGTAGATCGTCTTGTTGGCTACTCTCATCTCCGACTCCTATACGGTATTGATCAGGGTGTCGAGCATCTCCTCTGCAGCGGTGATCAGCTTGGCGGCGGCGGCGTAGGCATGCTGGAACCGGATGAGATTGGTCATCTCCTCGTCCAGGGAGACCGCCGAGATGTTGTCCCTCGTCTCGCTGAGCTTCTGAACGATCACCTCATTGAACTGGCGGGACCTCGTGATGCTCTGGCTGTCCACCCCTATGGAGCCGATGAACGAGTGGAGGTAGGCCTCCAGGGTGCCGGTCTCATTCGTGGAGGTCGCTGCACTTCCCCTCTCGTAGGTCCATCGGGCCACGGAGAAGCTTTCATCCTGGAGCTCCGACAGGGCCAGGGCATTGGAGTTCTCTCCGACCGCGATCTCCCCCGATGCGTTCACCCTTCCCGCGGCAATGAACTCCTTGTTGGCGTTGAGCTGCGAATTGATCCCGATGTCGTTTGCGCTGCTCCCGGTGAAAAAGGTATTGATGCCCAGCGCGGCCAGGACATTGCTGGTATCGGAGGAGAAGGCGAAGGTGTAGCCGGCCGCGGCCGAGACGGTGATCTTTCCGCCGGACTCCGTTGCGCTCAGGTTGGCAAGACCGTCCAGCGTCGCCCGGAGGCCGTTCACCCCGTTTAGCGTCGTACCGCCGGGATCCGCGTCGATGGTCACGACATTGTCCACGATAGTGCCCGTGGCCGTTTCATAGACCCAGACGTGGAATGTCCCGTCGGTGATGGAATCGTAATACTTCAGGCCGGAGTCCACGGTCCCCAGTTCCTCGGCGGTGTTGGTGGGAGCGTAGGTGCTGGTCACGGAGCTGAATCCTGCCGTCCCGACACCCAGCGCGTGGACCCTGTTGACCTGGAAGATGACGGCCTCCGCAAAGGAGTCCAGATCGGCCTTGTACTCGGGGATGATCTCGTCCCTGATGTCCAGCCAGCCTCCGAGTTTCCCCCCCGCAATCATGTCCGTGATGGTGACCGTGCTGGTGCCGGAGCCCTGCCAGATGACCTCCTCGTTTTCGTAGTCCAGGGGGTAGGCGTCGGATCTGCTCACGAGGACATAGCCCCTCCCGGTCGTCACGGTGAGATTCCCGTCCTCATGCTCATAGGATTTGACGTCCATGTACTCCGCCAGCTGCGTGAGGGCATAGTTCCTCTGGTCCCGAAGGTCATTGGCGTTTCCACTCACTTCGATCTGGATGATCTGCTGGTTCAGATCCGCGATGTTCGAGAGGAGGGTGTTGACCCTTTCCACGCTCTTGTTGACGACGCTGTTCAGCTCCTCCACGACGACATTCACGTCGCTGTACAGCTCCTGAAAGGTCTCGGTCAGGAAAGCGCCTTTCTCGTACAGGATGTTCCTCTCCGGCATGCCGGAGGGGTTGTTGGAGAGGTCCTGCCAGGCGTTCCAGAAATCGGCCAGTTGGGTGCTCAGGCTGCGTCCGGAATTCTCGTTGAAGATCGACTCGAGCGCCGCCATGTAGACCTCCTTTTCGCTCATGGCGGTCAGCTCCGTCCTCCGGTCCCTCAGCCTGGTTTCGATAAAGGCGTCCGCATTCTGGATGACGTCGTCGATGCACACCCCCCGCCCGAGCATGACCCCGCCCAGGGGGGCCGCCTCCTTGGCCGTGAGGGTGCCCGACTGCCTGGTGTAACCGGGCGTGTTGACATTGGAGATGTTGTGGCTGACCACGTCGATGGCATACTTCTGCGCCAGCAGGGCTTCCTTGCCGATGTCGAGGATGAGTCCCAGTCCGCTCATGATCAGGCCTCGCTTTCGTAGATCAGGCTGGTGGGGGTCCTCTTCTTCTGAAGGACCGGCCCGTACCCGCATTCCGGGGTATTCCCCGAGGCGAAGATGGCAATGACCTCATCGAAGAACTGCAGGCTCTCCTCGATGAAGGAGACGTTCTCCCTGACCCTTGCGCCGATCTCCTGTTTCAGGCGGCGGATCTCCTGGAGGAAACCCCGGACGGCGCCGCGGTCCGGAATACCCTCGGGGCTCTCCGCCCTGCAGGCCGAGATCTCCTCTTCCGCCTCCTGGATGGAAGAGAGGATCTTCTCCTTCTCCTGCATCACCGACCAGAGGGCCTTTACATCGACCTGGATCAGGTTTTCTCTTTCGACATTGAGGCACTCCAGCAGCGACTGCAGCAGAGAGACCTTCTTGCCGTACGCCTCTTCGATTCTCTCAGACATGGATTCCATAGCCCTTCCTTCTTTATCGGCCCGAATCGGGGCCAACCTAAATGCGCGGCTTGTTCTCCGAAACAAAGATTCTGGGATCCTGACGGGTCCCTTTTCTCCTCACCTCGAAGTGCAGGTGGGGTCCGGTGCTCCGGCCGGTGGACCCTACGGTCGCCAGCACGGCGCCCCTTCTGACCCATTCCCCTTCCTTGACCCTGTTTTCCAGGTTGTGTGCATAGAGTGTCGTAAGCCCCCCTCCGTGATCGAGTACGACGAGGTTGCCGTATCCTTCCCTGTAGCCGCTCTCGACGACCTTTCCCCGCGCCGGCGCGCGTATGGGGGTCCCTTCAGGGGCGGCGAGATCCATGCCCTGGTGATACTCCTCGTCCCCGTGGATCGGATCCTTTCTCCATCCGAACGGGGAAGAGAGACGCCCCCCGGGCAGGGGGTTCATCAGCGACGGAGCCCGGAGGTCCCTCATGTCCAGCGGCTCGAGCTCTCCCGGCTCGATACGCTCCTCTCTCCGGAACTGCCGGTAAAGGCGCTCTGCAAGGCTTTGGGGCCCGAGTCCGGCGATCTTCTTCGACATCTCCTGGTCGAGCATGGATTCGTAGATCTCCTCTCCCTGCCCACCATGGAACAGGTCGCATTTTTCCACGGTCCGCCTCATGCTCTTGAGCATCTCATTGGTGAAGACGGACTCGAATTCCCTGCAGGCCTTCTTGAGCTGTTCATCCCTGTCGGGGGGACGTTTCAGCTCGGCAACGGTCTGGCGGGGGGTGATCTTCATTTCTTCCTCCTAGATGATCTCCAGCTCCGCATGCAGGGCCCCGCTCGCCTTGATGGCCTGGAAGACCGCGATCAGATCCCTCGGGGAGACCCCGATTGCGTTCAGCGCCTTGACCACATCCCCCAGGCTTACCGTCTCCGGCAGGTGGACGAGCTTGTTGTGCTCCTCCGAGACATTGACCTGGCTGTCGTTCGTCACGACCGTCTGACCCTGGCCGAAAGGCAGGGGCTGGCTGACATCCTTTCTCTCCTTGATCTGAACGCTCAGGTTCCCGTGGGCGATACCGACCGAAGAGATCCGCACGTTTTCCCCCAGGACGACCGTCCCTGTGCGCTCGTCCAGGATGATCTTCGCCTTTGCGTCCGGCTGGATCTCGATCTGTTCGAGGGCCGAGACCAGGCTGACGAGATTGCCTCTCTTGGCTTCACGCACGTTGACCCGAACCGTTCCGGCGTCCGGGGCGTGGGCCGATATCCCGGGAAAAGCGCTGTTCACCGCCTGCGAGATCCGCTTGGCCGTGGTGAAATCGGGGTTGTTCAAGGAGATGACGAGATCCTCGATCATGTTGAAGTCGAAGGGGATCTCTCTTTCCACGATCGCGCCTGCGGGGATTCTCGCCACCGTGGGGTGGTTCTTCTTGACCCCTCCGCCCGCCTCCCCGGAGGCCGAAAACCCCCCCACCAGGATCGGACCCTGCGCAAGCGCATAGACCTGGTTGTCCACCCCTTTGAGCATGGTCATGAGCAGGGTACCGCCTTGCAGGCTCTTGGCATCCCCGACGGAGGAGACCAGCACATCCAGCTTGTTCCCCACCCTTGCAAACGGAGGCAGATGAGCCGTGACCATCACCGCCGCCACGTTGGCCACCTTCACCTGCTCCGGCAGGGCGTGGATCCCCAGACGCTCCAGCATGTTGACCAGGGACTGGACCGTGAACTTGGTGCCGGTCCCGTCACCCGTGCCGTTGAGGCCCACCACCAGCCCGTAACCGATCAGCTCGTTGCGCCTCGCGCCCTTGAGAGAGGCGATGTCCTTGATCCTGGCGCCGAAGGCATCGGCGGAGACCATCCACACGCCCGCCAGGGTCGTCAGGAATAACACCATCGTTCTGATCGCACGCTTCATGGTTCCCCCCCCCTAGAAGGGCCAGACATAATCGACGAATCGCATCAACCATCCCGGCCGCTGTTTGTCGCTGATGGAACCGCTTCCGGAATAGGCGATCCGGGCATCGGCGATATAGCTGGAGAGGATGGTGTTGTCCGGGGAGATATCCTCCGGCCGTATCATCCCGGTGAGGGTGATGACCTGGTTCTCCATATTGACCCGGACTTCGCGGGTGCCCATGATAAAGAGGTTCCCCTCGGGGGTCACCGATGTCACCCTGGCGGTGATCGACGCGGTCATGCTCTCGTCCCGCTTGGTCTCTCCCTCCCCTTCAAACCCGTTGTCCATATTGGCCTTGAAAAGGCTGTCGGTGTCCAGGGCGGCCCGGACCTTCTTGTTTCCCAGGGAAGCGATCTCCTTGATCTTGGTCTCCCACCCCAGGGAGTTGCCGATCCCCGCATCGATGGAGGAGGATCTGGAGGTCTTCGTGTTGGCCTTCTTGCTGGCCTTGGCGGATTCCGCAATGTTCACGGTCACGAGGTCCCCCACCTCACGGGCGCGGAGGTCCCTGAAAAGGCCTTTGTGCCCGCTCCCCCTCCAGAGGCTCCCGTCGAGGGGGGCCTCCATGACGGGAAGCCCGACCTCCAGGGGAGGCCCCTCCGGGATGTACTTCGCCGACCGGTCCGACCCCAGCGACGGGATGGTCCCGCACCCGGCCACGGCAGCGAGCATGACCACCGTCCCTGTGATTCGCACAAACCTCGATCTGATCTTCATCGCTCCTTCTCTCCTCTCCATTGCACGCCCGGGACCTTGCGACCGCATCAGAAGCTCACCTCCACCGTCCCGGGCCCCGTCACCGTCGCATAGATCTCCTTGCCGCTGCTCAGGTTCACCACCCGGACCTCCTCCCCCATGCGGCCGTCTTCAACCGCCTTCCCACTGGTGCTCACCCGTATCAGGTCGTTGGCGGCCACGATCAGGACGCGGTTTCCCTTCTTGACCACCGGGGGATCCTCGAGCATCTGGGCGCCGATCGGTTGTCCCGCCTGGATGCTGCGTACCGCCTTTTTGCCGATCGCATCCTCCAGGACGGTCAGGACATCCCTCTGCAGCTGAACGCTCTGCTCATGGACCAGTTGGACGTCCTCTCTGGAGACCACCTGGCCGGACCCGATCTTCCTGGCCGCCCTGACCACCGCCTGCCTCAGGGTGACCTTACCGCTTACCGGCACATTCCGGACCTGTTTCCCGTCCACGAAGAAGTTGATCGTCAAGGCCACGTGGCCCAGGTACCGATCACTCCCCCTGTCCCAGATCTCCCATCGGACCTTGCCTTCGGGGAGGGCGACGGATTCGGGGACATCCATCTTCTCGAATTCCATCTTTTCCGGATCCCACGCGGAGTGGGTCCGGACATGCTCCTTGAAGATCCGCTCCAGCTGCTCCGAAGAAACGATGCTGGCGCTCCGGCGAACGCTCACGGCCGGGGGGATCTCGAGCCGGATGTCATCCCCCTTTCCGGATACGGCCGCCCCGATCTTGTATTGGAGAAAACTGCGGTTCAGGCTGACCGCGTTGCCGGGAGACGGGGCGGAGGCGACCTCGATCCGGGAAAGACCGTCCACGCGCGAATCCGACTCCGGTGTGAAGGTGGCGATATGCCCCAGGGTGACCGTTCCCCCCCTTACCGTCACATCCTCCCGTACCTTGACCTCCAGCCCTTCCCCGGCCCACGCCCCTGCGACGAAGAGGAGGAGGAGAACCGCGGATCCGAAGAGCGTTGCCGGTCTTCTCTTGGAAAGGCTCATTCCCTCACCTACCTTTTGATGTTGTTGGCCATCTGCATCATCTCGTCCGCCGCCCGTATGGATTTGGAGGAGATCTCGTAGGCCCGCTGGCCTGCGATCATGTTCACCATCTCCTCCACCACATCCACGTTCGACATCTCCAGGTAACCTTGCGCGACGGACCCAAGACCGTTCACGTTCGGATTTCCCTCCACGGGCGTGCCTGAGGCGTCCGTGGGGCGGAACTTGTTGCCCCCGACGCTCAGGAGGCCCGCATCGTTCGCAAAGCTGTAGAGGGTGAGCTGACCGCTCGCCAGCGGGGTGAGCCCGTCGGCGCCCATCGCCTCCATCATTCCCCCGGAATCGATCGTGAATGTCACGGTCTCCGGCGGGATCGAGAACTCCGGCTGCAGCCGCTCTCCTTCCGAGGTCACGATGTACCCCTCCTTGTCCATCTTGAAGGCCCCCGCCCTCATGTACAGCTCTTCCCCATTGCTCAGGATCTTGAAGAACCCCTTTCCCTCGATGGCGATATCCAGGGGGTTCCTGGTCTGCACGTAGTCGCCCTGGGAGAAGATCTTCTGCACCGAAACCGGCTTCGTCCCCATACCGATCTGGATGCCGGTGGGGAGCTGGCCCCCCGCGCTGGTCGAGGCCCCCGGCGCCCTCAGCGTCTGGTAGAGGAGGTCCACGAAGTCGGGGCGGCTTTTCTTGAACCCCCCGGTGTTGACGTTGGCCAGGTTATTGGCGATCACATCCATGTTCAGTTTCTGTGCCTCCATCCCGGAAGCCGATGTCCAGAGACTCCTTATCATCCCTTCTTCCTCCTTTGACCCTTCCGCTTTAGCCGGACGCGGCGAGAAGCCGACCGGTCGCCGGGCTTATCTCAATCGGCTGACCTCGTTGACCGCCCGCTGATTGAGGCCGTCGATCACCTGGATCGTCTTCTGATAACTCTCAAATGCGCGAAGAGAATGGATCATCCCGACCATCTCCTCGACGATGTTCACGTTCGACAGTTCGATATATCCCTGCTCGATCCTGGTCTCGGGCTGGGGTGCGATCTCCGGCTCGTCGGACGTCTGCAGGAACATGCCGTTCCCCGCCTTGAAAAGCCCGTCATAGCTTTCGAAATCGGCCAGTTCGATCTGTCCCGCCTGGGAACCGTCCACGAACACGATCCCCTGGCCGTCCACGCTGATATCCCCCCCCTGGATGGTGATCGGCCCGCCTCCACCCAGGACCCTGTACCCCTCCTGGGTCGTCAGGGCGCCCTCTCCATCCAGGATGAAGTTTCCCCTGCGTGTGTACCGAATCCCCTCCGGGGTATCGACCTTGAAGAACCCTTTCCCGTGGACGGCGAAATCCAGGGTGTTGCCGGTCTTCCGGAAATCCCCCTGGGTATGGTCCGACTTGATCCTGATCAGGGCCGGGTCCGCAGGCTCGCTCCTCAGACCCCTGCGCCTCCTCTCCTCGACGCCGACGAGGACTTCCTGGAAAGAGATCCTGTCCTTCTTGAAACCGAAGACCGACGAGTTCGCGAGGTTGCTGGAGATGGTGTCCATTCTCATCTCTTCTTTGAGACAGCCCCTGACCACATCGAGAATGCCGTTGACCATAATGCCTCCAACCGGATCGTCTGTTCATCGCAACGGCCACTTGGAGTAGCAAAAGCCGTACCAGGAGGGTTCGTGATTTCCTGGAGCTAAGCATCTGCAATTTCTCGCTGTTTTTTCCCCCGCCCTTCGACCCCACCAGACGCTTAGGCCCGAGGTGAACGGTTTTCCGGCGGGCGTGGAAATTTTTGCCTGTCTGAAGGGTGCGGAGGCTGGAGGGGCGTCCGCTTCGCTCCACTGCTGGTTTGAGGCGGTAAGGCTCTCATGGCGCGCCGGTGAAACTTGCGGCCGCGGGAGGAGAATGGTATCCTTTCTCAATGCAGGTCTACGGCTGCAAGCAAACCCGGCCGCGAAGACACGAAGACACCGGAAAGTCATTTCGTTTTCTTCGTGTCTTGGTGCCTTCGTGGCAGATCTTCTCCGCAGAACCCAGAGAGGTCCCAACCTGTGCCTAAAATCCCGGGAGAGGAGGTGTCGCATGAAGGAGGGCAGTCCCCTTTCACAGAGCAGGATGAAGGAAGCGATCACGGATTTCCTCATGACATTCTCTTTCTTCGACAGCCTGGATGAGCGGGACCTGACGCTGGTCTCCCGGCATCTTCACCTCTTTGAGATCGATCCGGGCAAGGTCGTGTTCAGGGAGGGAGACAAGGGCGATTGTGTCTACTTCGTCCTGGAAGGAGAATTGGATGTCTTCAAGGAGGCCGCGTCCACCGGCAGGGCGGGCGCCGAACGGGTCAGGATCACGACCCTGACCAGGGGGAGATCCATCGGTGAGATGTCGGTGATCGACCGCACTCCTCGATCGGCAACGGTAAAGGCCCGCACGAGATCCATCCTGGTGGGGTTGAAACTGGAGGGATTCGACTTCATCTGCGAAGAGCACCCCAGGGTCGGCATCAAGATCCTCAAGGGGATCTCCCGGCTCCTGAGCATGAACATGCGAAAGACCTCGTCCCGGCTGGCCGACTATCTCCTCCCCATGGGATAGGGAACGCATGGGGAAAAGGGCACAGGGCAAAGCGGGGTTTGCGCTATGCGACATGCCCTTTGCGCCATGCGACCCCCGGCGGTCGCTTTCCGCGAGGGAAGCGGTCTACTTCCCCATCTTGCGGTTCAACCGATAGACGAAGGCCAGGATCTCTGCGACGGCCTTGTAGAGCTGCGGCGGGATCTCTTCATGGAAGTCCAGCTCCATCAGGGCGCCCACCAGGTCAGGATCCTCGTGGAGCGGCACTCCTTCCTTCCTGGCAAGCTCGATGATGCGCTCCGCGATCGCCCTGGCGCCTTTCGCGGTTACCTTGGGAGCCCGGTCGCGGTGGGGGTCGTATTTGAGCGCCACCGCCCGTCTGAATCGATCGTCCCTCCCCTTCATGAACGACTCTCAAACCACCAGGTTGATGGAATCCAAAGGGGCTGTCATGCCCTCGGAATCGTTTTCCCCGACGACGCACACCAGCGGGCCCGGCAAGAGCCCCTGGTCTTTCAATCCACGCTCCAGGAGAGGCAGGCTCGTTCGCACCCGCTCGGCCTTCTGCTCATCAGAGACTTCGAACCTGACGGTGATCGTGGATTCCAGGATCGAGGCGGTGACTCTGGTGGGACCGAGATGGGTGAAATCCAGGAGCATGGAAAACCGGGTCTCCTTCTCCTTCATGTTCCTTCTGAGATAGAGTTCGGCCCCGTTAAATCCTTCCTCTGTTCTCCCGGGAACGAAGAGGTACCAGCATCCCTCCTCCCGGATCAGATCACGGTTCTCCAGCTGCATCTTCTGGATAAGATCAAGGGCTTCATCCACCTTCCTGCCGGCCGTCTCGATCTCCGGCATCTCCTGCCTCTCGGCCTTGAGGGACTTCTTTAGATCCAGGAGCATTCCCTTGAGGTCATTGCCCGCTCTCTTCCTCCAGTCGGCCTTGAACCCCTGCAGCAGGGACCGGGCGACCTTGCCCTCCCAGAAAAGGCCCCCCTCTGCAACGAACCGCGAGAGCCACGACGCCGGATCACGGCCCGGCCCGCCGTAAACCGTGGAGGGGAGCGCCTGAGTCAGGTTTCTCAGGATGGCGGAGGTGTTCGCAGAAAGATCTTTGGCGGACAATGCGGAGGTCAGCTCGGACACGAGGGCCGGGATTCTTTCCGCTCCCTTTTCGGCATAGCTCGGCCTGCAAGGGTGCGGCGCGGCCCTGCCCAGAACGGCGGGCCGGTCCTTGCCGGCGGCGATCTTCACCAGGAAATCGTACCGCTCCCCTTCCCTGACGGGCACCCTGGTGACGGCGCGGAAAGTGGCCCCTCCCGATCGGACCAGGACCTCCCCCCTGCCGAGATCGCGGAGAACCTCGCCTCGAATCACCTCCCCCCTCTTGAGGGCGGCAATCGTCCTGTCCGGGGATTTGCCTCCGGCGGACGTGGGGTTTTCAGTGGAACCGATTCGCGTGATCATGGACGTTCCGGCGGCCACAGCTTCATCATCAATTCGATCTCACCCTGGGAGATCCCCAGGTGCCTGGCGATCTCCTCCTTCTGCAAGCCCTTGGCAAGCAAGGCATAGATCGAGGTCCTGGTCTTTTCCGGATCTCGGGGTTCGGTGGGAGCCGGGGACAGACCACGGCCGATCTCCGGGAGGATGGCGGAGATCCGGCCGCAGCTCTCATCCGCCTGTTTCAGTGCCTGGTCCAGCTGGGTGAGGATCCGACTGCTGAGCTCTTTCTTTTCGTTGAGGTTGGCCTCCAGGACGCGACCGATCTCTCTCATCTCCGCCAGGATGGCCTCGGCCCTGGTGACGGCCTGCTCATGTTCGCGGAAGGAGCCGTCCCGCCTGGAAAAGGCCCTCAAGAACCAGAGGAGAAGGGCCACCATGAGGAGGTCGAGGAAGACCTGGGCGCCGATCCAGAAATGGGGTGACATGATCGCTCCAGAACGAGGGTGATAATCAGTGTGTACAGCGTTCAGTGTTGGAGGAAGTACCTTTCCGTTCGTCCCCGGTGGTCTGCACCTCTTTGATCCCCGTCCGGTTCGGTGCTAGATGACGACGTCCACCTGTACCGTTCTCTTCTTCATCATGCCGTCGGAGCTGTAACCCAGTTCCTCCGGCTCCGGGTGCTCCTCCGCCTCCGCAACCGGTTCTTCTCTCTGCTCCCTGTCCGGGCTCTCCCTCCCGGACCCGCCGGGGCGGCGGGACTTGTCCTCCGATGGTCTCCTCTTCTTCGGCATGCCCCAGACCCGTTCGGCAACGGACGTCGCAGGTATCCCTCCCTTGAGCCTGGAATCCTCTTCCATGGCGACCCCCTCTTCGATGGTCCTTGGTCACTGGTCCTTGGTCATTTGTGAAAAGCCACCGCTGCCGTCTCCGTCCGAGATCGAGCACCGCCTGCCGACGATTCACCCCAGATTCAAGCAAAGGACCAATGACGAATGACCAGTGAGAAAGAATCAGTAGGTCTTCACCTGCTTGACCCTCACCGACACCCCTTCGCTTCGAAGGGACTCCTTGAGTCTCCTGCTCATGGTCTCCTCCAGCGCAGGGAGATCCTCGTTCAGCCCCTCCTGCCTGGCTGCAAGGCCGGTCAGAGCATCGTAGATTCCGTTTCTGATCATCACCTCCGCATTCCGGAATCGTACGGCCGAAAGCCCGTCCCAGACCACCGACCAGTCGATCACCAGGACGCTGTGGGGTCCGTCTTCCGGCATCGGGATATAGAAACGGCCCAGCTCCTCCTCCCGGAGCCCGTCCTTGGCGGCCGGTTCCATGGAGTGGGCGGTCCTGGAAGCCTCGGCCCCTTTCCGGGCCGGAACGTTCATAAGTCCCCACGCGCCCGCGCTGCCGAGGAGCAGCCCGGCGATCGCGAACAGGGCGGGTTTGCGAAGCAGGACCCTTGGGACCCTTCCGGAGATCCTTGCCAGCCGGGACGAACTCCCTTCTCCCTCTCCCGGCCCGGGCTCCCTCTGATCGGACTCTTCGGGGATCTCTCCTCCGGCCCGGTCGAGTCCACCGGTACCTGTCTCCTGCTCGTTTTCCATGGCTACTGATCAAAATAGGATTTCAGGCTGTTGCGCAATCGGATCACGGCCTTGGTGTGGAGCTGAGAGACCCTCGACTCCGTGTATCCCATCACCCTTCCGATCTCCTTCATCGTGAGTTCCTCGTAATAGTAAAGGGCCACCACGGTCCTTTCGTGTTCAGGCAGCCTCTGGATGGCCTTGGCCGTTACCTCCTGGATCTCGCGCAGGTTCAGGGAGTCCATGGGGTCGAGGGCCCCCGTGCTCCTTGCCATGCTCGATTTTTCCGAGAGCTCGTGCATTCCGATCAGGTCCCCCAGCTCTTCCTTGCTGAGGAGGGTCATCCCCTTGGATTCATCGAGGAGCTGATAGAATGCGTCCATGTCCATCCCCAGCTCCGTGGCCACTTCCCGGTCCTCGGCGGGACGCATCTTCTCCTTTTCAACACGCACGTAGGCCTCCTGCAGCCGCTTTGCATTCCGTCGCACCGACCTGGGCACCCAGTCCATGGATCGAAGCTCGTCCAGCATGGCGCCGCGGATCCTGAATTCCGCATAGGATTTGAACTCGACGCCCTTCTCTGCGTCGAACTTGTCGATGGCGTCCAGGAGCCCCATGATTCCCGCGCTCAGGAGGTCGTCCTGGCAGACGTGGGACGGAAGCCTTGCTCCGAGCCTGCCCGCAATCGTCTTGACCAGGGGTGCATACTCACAGATGAGGCGCTCCCTTTCGGCGGCGGCCGCGACCACGGGGTCCCCCGCCGGGTATGTTTGCATGTATTTCTTGATCTGTTTCACTGCAATGGAAGCCACGCGGCCTGCACCTCCCCTTCTAGACCTTGAGCAGTTTCCGCCAGAAGAATCGGATGTCTCCTACCACGGCCTGCTCCTCCTCCTTACCGGTCAGCCTGCGGGCGAGCTCCATGAAGCTCTTGCTCGCCGGCGTGTCCGGGTAGCGCTGCAGCACCATCTGCTGCTTTCGGATGGCTGCAGGCACCATCTTGTCGTAAGGGATCCACCCCAGGTAGTCCAGCGAAGGAGAGCCCAGGTACTGATCCGCCACGAGGCCGAGGCTCCGATAGATCTTGCTGGCCTCCGAGGCGCTCCGTGCGGAGTTGACGAGGACCTTGAACCTTTTCTGGTGATACTTGTTCGTCAGCACCTTGATCAGCGCATAGGCATCGGTCAGAGAAGTAGGCTCGTTCGTGACGACGACCACCTTTTCCATCGCCGCAAAATTGAAGTACATCACGTTGGAGGAGATCCCTGCAGCCGTGTCGATGAGGAGCACGTCGAAACGGTCCTGAATCGAATCCAGCTCGTTCAGGAGCAAGAGCCTGTCGTGGTTCCCCAGTTCGGTCAGCTCCTGGATCCCGGATGCCGCAGGGAGGAGCTTGAATCCCCCAGGGGCGGTGACGATCACCTCTTCGATCTTCTTTTCCCCGCTGAGGACATTCTGGATGGTATAGCGGGGGTTGAGGCCGAGCATCACATCCATGTTGGCCAACCCGAGATCGGCATCCAGGATGAGGACCCTCTTCTTCATCCTGCAGAGGGCGAGGGCGAGGTTGGCCACCACATTGGTCTTGCCCACTCCCCCCTTCCCGCTCGTGACGGATATGACCCGTATCGGATTGCGAGGCTGAGTACCTTTTCTCATTCGCTCATTCCGCAGCACGGGGTTCAAATCTTCGGCCTTGAGGTCTCTGACCGCGCCCCTCAGTCGACTCGCCTGATCCATAAACGCTCACCTCATCACTCGGTTTCTCGGCCCCTCTTCTCATCCTTGCCAGGAGGAGCGAAGCTACTTTCTTCTTGGAGGCCGCCTCGATATCTTCGGGGACCTGTTGACCCGTGGAGAAATAGGATACCGGCTTCTGACTCGATACGAGGAAATTGATCATCGAGGAGGGATCCTCGGTCTCGTCCAGCTTGGTGAAGATATAGCTGGAGAAGGCAAGGCCCCCGAACTGCCGGTCGACGTGCAGCAGGTCCTGGTAGCGGGTCGTTGCACTCAGGACCAGGTAACTGTGGACCTCCTCCGGGATGTCCAGCATCTTCGCGAGTCCCAGGATCGATTCCTTCCGGTTGGGACTGCTTCCGGCCGTATCGATCAGGATGAAGTCGGACTCCTTGTGCTTCTGGAGCGCCTTCAGGAGCTCCCCCCTCCCCGAGGTCGTCTCCACCGGTATGCCCATGATCCTGGCATAGGTCTCCAGTTGTGAGGCGGCAGCCACCCTGAAGGTGTCCGTGGTGATCAGGGCCGCCTTCCTGCCCTGTTTGACGGCCCGCAGGGCCGCCAGCTTGGCGAGGGTGGTGGTCTTTCCCACCCCGGTGGGTCCGACAAATGCGACGATCCTGCGACTCCGTTCATCCTCTCCACGACCGCCGACCGAGATGTGCCCGAGCACGCGGTAGAGGGAGTCCTGGAGGATCTCGGCGGCCGAATCCTTCCCCCTTCCCGGCTCTTCTCCCCTCTCTTCCATCAGTCGTGAAATGGTCTCCGGCATCAGTCCGAACCGCCTCAGGTTCAGGTACAGGCTCCTCAGGCGACGGTTGAAACGGTAATCGGCGCCCAGCAGGCTCCCCGCCTCGGCGCTCAGGAGGGCATCCTTGATCTCCTTCATCTCCGCTTCCAGCGCGCGATACCTCTCGAGCACCGCCCCCAGGTCCGACTCGACGGCTCCGACCGCCCCGCCCGTCCTGGGGTCGTAGTCGATCGCCGCGGTCACCTCGACCTTCTTCCCCGTCTTCTGGGACGGCCCCCGGACTCCCTGGAGGGTCCTCGTTTCGAGAATCACCGCTTCAGGCCCCATATCCCTCTTGACCAGTTGAAGCGCTTCCTGCACCGTTCCCGCAACATACCTCTTGATATTCATGACTGACTCACTTCAAGGTACGGTTGATGAAAATCCCGCCCCTCTCATGGTGGGGCCTTACGCCTCTCTGAGGGTGATGTCTCCCACGGACTGCACCTCCAGTCCGGACGGGACCTCGCTGTGCGAGAAGACGGTCGCGGTGACCTGAAATCTCTCACAGAGTTTCTTCAAATGCCTCCGGACGGTCGTGGAGCAGAGGATCACCGGCTGCTCGATCTTGACGGCCGCCTTTTCCAGTCCGGACTGGATGGCATGGATGACCCCCTTGGCCTGCTGGGGCTCCAGCGCCAGGTAGGCCCCGTATTCCGTCGGATTGACGCCCCTGGAGATCAGTTCCTCGATATCCGCCCCGACCGTGAGGGCCTTCAAGGTCCGGTTGTGAACGAATGGTTTGGTCAGGGAGCGGGCGAGTCTCTGCCGGACGTACTCGGTCAGGAGATCCGTATCCTTGGTCATGACCGCATAGTCGGCCAGGGTCTCGAGGATCGTCAGGAAATCCCTGATGGATACCTGCTCCCGCACCAGGTTCTGGAGCACCTTCTGGACCGCCCCCAGACTGAGGATCGCCGGCGTCAGCTCCTCCACCACCTTGGGGTGGGTCTTGGCCACGTTCTCCAGGAGCCGCTGCACCTCCTGCCTTCCCAGGAACTCGTGGCCGTACTGGCGTGCCACCTCGGCGAGGTGGGTGGTGATCACGCTCGGCAGATCCACCACGGTGTACCCCGCCAGCTGGGCATCCGATTTCTTCTCGTCGGAGATCCAGAGGGCCGGCAGGCCGAAAGCCGGATCTTTGGTCGTAATGCCTTCGACCCGCGATTTCACATCCCCCGGGTCGATGGCCAGGAGATGATCCGCCATGACCTCGGACTTGGCCACCGTATTCCCCTTGATGGAGAAACCGTACTCGTTCGGCTTCAATTCAAGGTTGTCGCGGATATGGAGCGAGGGCATGATGATCCCCAGCTCCAGGGCGAGTTGCTTGCGGAGGGCGCGAATCCGGTCGAGGAGGTTTCCCTGCTTCTTGTTGTCCACCAGGGGAATGAGGCCGTAGCCGATTTCCATCTCCAGCATATCGAGGGGAAGGAGTCTCTCCACCTGTTCGGGACTGAGGTCACCGGCTTCCGGCTTCTCTTCCTTGGTTGCGGGGGCCGGCTCGGCCTTGCCCAACCCCTTGGTTCGCGCCACGGCATATACCGCCCCCGACAGGAGCATGAAAGGGACGGCCGGCATCCCGGGAAACAGGCTGAACAGGAAGATGACGGCTGCGGCGATCTTCAGGGCCTTGGGCTGCAACCCGAACTGATGGATCAACTCGAAGCCCATATTGCCTTCAGAGGCCGCCCTGGTCACGAGGATGCCCGCTGCCGTGGATATGACCAGGGCCGGGATCTGGGAGACCAGCCCGTCGCCGATCGTGAGCAGGGTGTAGTTCTGTATGGCTGTGGCCATGTCCAGGCCCATCTGCAGGACACCGATCACGAAGCCGCCGATGATGTTGATCAGCGTGATCATGATGCCTGCAATGGCGTCTCCGCGAACGAATTTGCTGGCCCCGTCCATGGCCCCGTAAAACTCCGCCTCTTTGGAGATCAGGGTCCTGCGCGTCCGGGCCTCCTTCTCGTCGATGAGGCCGGCATTCAGATCCGCATCGATGCTCATCTGCTTCCCCGGCATGGCGTCCAGGGTGAAGCGGGCGGCCACCTCGGCGATCCGGCCGGAGCCCTTCGTGATCACCACGAAGTTGATGACCACCAGGATCACGAAGACGACCAGGCCGACCGTAGGATTCCCGCCGACCACAAAGGTTCCGAAGCTCTTGATGATCTTGCCGGCAGCCATGGTGCCGCTGTGGCCGTCGAGGAGGATGAGACGGGTCGAAGCGATATTGAGCGAAAGCCGAAAGAGCGTGGTCACGAGCAGGAGGGAGGGGAACACGGAGAAGTCCAGGGGCCGCGCGGCATAGAGCGTCAGGAGGAGGATCAGGATGCTCAGGGTGATGTTGAGCGCGAGCAGGATGTCGAGCAGCGGCGTGGGAAGGGGGATGATCATGACCATGAGGACCCCCACCACCCCCAGGGACACCCCTACGTCCAGGTTCCCCCCCAGCAGCGGTTTTGCAGCCGGCAGTTTGATCGCTTCCATCCCTTATGCCCGTTTGAACCCTTTCTGCTTCAGCCTGTACACGTATGCCAGGATCTCCGCCACCGCCTGATAGAACCGGCTCGGGATTTCCTCGCCAAGCTCCAGTTTATACAAGTTCTGTGCCAGGGGCCGGTTCTCGACAAGGGGCACGCCGCTCTGGTCGGCCACCTCTCTGATTCTAAAAGCGATTCTGTCGGCCCCCTTGGCTACGAGCTTGGGCGCCTTCATCTTTATAGCATCGTACCGGAGGGCGACCGCCAGGTGTTCGGGGTTGGTGATCACCACGTCCGCCTTGGGGACCTCCTCCATCATCCTTCTCCTGGCCATATCCCGCTGGATGGAGCGGATCCGGGACTTCACCATGGGGTCCCCTTCCGTCTGCCTGTACTCGTCCTTCATTTCCTGTTTGCTCATCCGGAGGTTCCGCTCGTATTCCCACCTCTGGTAGAAGTAATCGAGGATGGCCAGAACGGCGATGACCATGCAGCACCGGATGGTGACCTTCCAGGACATCATGCCCAGCCAGGTCAGGATGGCCCAGCGATCCTGGTAGATCAGAGGGACGAAATGGGGGAACTCCTCCTTCAAGGTGTAGAAAGCGACCCATCCCACAATCATCAGCTTGGCCAGGGACTTGCAGAGCTCCTGGAGCGAACGCAGGGAGAAGATCCTCCGAAAACCCTGGAGCGGATCAATTTTTGACGCCTTTGGCGCCAGCGGTTCGACACTCCACAGAGCGCCCACCTGAAGGTAGTTGACCCCGACCGCCACCACAAACGAGAGGATCATGACCGGCATGATCAACCTGAGAAAATTCCTGAGATTCTGAAAGGATACCTCCACCAGGCTCATGTCCGATGCGGACAGGGAAGGGATCTGTGCAAACGTCCTCTCGATGAGCAGCCCAAGCTCTGAAGAGAGCCCCTTGGCCGTGAAGAAGAGATAGACGGTGCATGCGCACAGCACGGCGACCGAGGCCAGTTCCCTGCTCTTGGCCACATTCCCCTTGTTTCGCGCCTCCTGCCTGCGACGCGGGGTTGCCGGTTCGGTCTTGTCCTGGAAGCGATCCTCGGCCATAGCGTGTAATCAGTCCTGAGTCTTCAGTGTTCAGCGGTTCAGGAAGTAACGGTCTTCTTAAAGACGAGCGTCGATGTTCACTTTTTTTCTGATCCTTTCCTCATTGCCCCATCAGCCTCAACATGTGAAACATGAGCCGGCCCATGCTCTTGGTCAGTTCCTCGAAATAGGGCGGCAGGTTTCGCAGGGTGAGGCCGAACAGAATGAGCCCCACGCTGATGTTCAATGGAAAACCGATCATGAGGATGTTCGTCTGGGGCACCGTCCGTGCGATGATCCCGAGGCACAGATTGGTCAGGAAGAGCGCGATCAGGATCGGGGCGGACATCTTCAGGGCGATCAGGAACATCTGGCCCCCCGTATGGATCAGCAGCTGGATGATCGATGGTCCAGGGACGAATGTGCAGGGAGGCACCAGATGGAAGGACTTGGCCAGGGCGGCAATGAAGAGATGGTGTCCGTCCATGAGCAGGAAGAGGAGAAACATGATGATGTACAGGAACTGCGAAAGGGACGTACTCTGGGCCCCGTCCTGCGGATCGATGGCCCTGGCCATGGAGAAACCCATCTGGAACCCCATAAACTGTCCGGCAAGCTGCACCGAGGCGATCAGGACCCTGGCCCCAAAGGCCAGGCAGAGTCCCATCATCGCCTCGGAGATGACGCCCGCGACCACCTCGGGGGCGGTCTCGGGGAGGGATTGCGGGGCAGGGACCACCGGCATGAGAACGATCGAGATCACGGCCGAAAGGCCGACCTTCCAGAGGGCGGGAATTCCGGTCGCGCCGAACAGGGGGAGGAGAAAAAAAAGAATGCTCAACCTCAGGAAAACCCAGAAAAAAGTCTGGACCTGCTCCAGTGTCTCCATGGGGAAAGGCATACCATCTCTCCCGGACTCTATCCCGTGCGAGCCACGGGATTCGGCCTGGCAGAACAGGTGATTCCCTGCAAGGGGGTTGTACCGAATGTCAAAACCCGAATGTAAAAAGCCACAGGCCCTCCACCAAGAAGCGCGGGGTTAACGACAACGATGGACGCTCGCCCCCCCTTATCGCACCGCCATGGGAAGGCTGGTGATGATCGCGCTCAGGAAGTAGGTGAGCTTGTTGATCATCCATGGACCCGCCGCGAGCAGGGCCAGAAGGACGCAGACGATCTTGGGGACAAAGGAGAGGGTCATCTCCTGGATCTGGGTGGTTGCCTGAAGCACCGCAATGACCAGGCCGACCACCAGTCCGACTCCCAGCAGCGGGATGGACAAGAGCAGCGTCAGCTCGATGGCCTCCGCACCTAGACTCATGACATATTCCGGGGTCATGGATCCTCCCTCACGCAAAGCTCTTGATCATGGAGCCGACAAGCAGGTTCCAGCCGTCCACCAGGACAAAGAGCATCAGTTTGAATGGAAGGGACACCATGAAGGGGGGGAGCATCATCATCCCCATGGACAGGAGCACGCTGGCCACCACCATATCGATCACCAGGAAGGGGATGTAGATCAGAAAGCCTATCTCGAAGGCCGTCTTGAGCTCGCTGATGACGAAGGAGGAGATCAGCACGGTCGTGGGAATCTCTTCGAGCGTCTGAGGTTTCTTGGTCTTGGAGATGTTCATGAACAGCGAAAGGTCCTTTTTCCGGGTCTGCTTGAACATGAAGTCCCGCACGGGGTCCAGGGCCTTCTTGATCGCCTCCTCTTGTGAGATCTCCTCGTCCAGATAGGGTCTCAGGGCTTCGCTGTGGATCTGCTGGTATACGGGCGTCATGAGAAAGAAGGTCAGCAGGAGGGCCAGTCCGATCAGGATCTGGTTGGGAGGCATCTGCTGGGTCCCCAGGGCATGGCGGAGCATGGAGAAGACCACGGCCAGCCTCGTGAACGACGTCATCATGACCAGGATGGCCGGGGCGAGGGAGAGCACGGTCATGAGGAAAAGGATCTGGAGCAGCACCGAGACCTGCTGGGGCTTGTCGGCCTGTTCGAGTCCGATCCTCAAGGATGGAAGCGACGGCCCGCTCTGCGCAAACAGGGGAGAGGCCCAAAGCGCTCCCGTCAGGACCGCCCCGAGGAGGAGAACCGCCAGGGTTCTCTGATCAAGCCGCGCCATCTTTCCTCGATGTGCCATGATTCCGCCAGGGGTGCAGAAGCCCCGTCATCGCGAAGAGCTCCTGAAAGGTCTTTCCCTTCTGTGCAGCCGCGCGGCCATGCTCTTCCGCCGCCGGGGGTTTCTCCATGCTGGAGATCAGGGTCACGCTCTCCGTACCCACCCCCACGATCAGCCACTGACCGGAGAATTCAACGAGGGCCAGGGCCCTCTTGGGCGCCAGGGTCAGAGTCCCCAGGAGACACATCTCCGGGACCTGGGAGAACCCCGAAGACCTCCTGAGCCTCAGCCTCTTGGCCAGGTAAAAGAGGAGCAGGATCAGCCCGAGGACCGCCATGAGGGACCCGACCATTCTCAAGGACATGCTTCCGAATTCCGATGTCAACGCTCCACCTCGTCGCTTCCTCGGACAATCCCGGGGTTTGAGGAGAGACTCCTCCCGTCCGCGCCCCCTACCTCAGGTGAGGGTCTTCACCCGGTCCCCGGGACTGATGACGTTGGTCAGGCGGATCCCGAACTTGTCGTTCACCACCACCACTTCGCCATGGGCCATGAGTTTCTTGTTCACAAAGATCTCCAGGGGTTGGTCCGTGGATTTGTTCAGCTCCACGACCGAACCCTGGCTGAGCTTCAGCAGGTCTCCAATGGAGATCTTGGTCTTCCCGAGCTCGACCGAGATCTCCAGGGGGATGTCCAGCAGGAAGTCCAGATTCTGAGGACTGCCGGTCTCCTCCTGGCCCGGCTGGATATCGGCCAGCGTGACCTCCCTCGCCCCGGCTTGAGCCCCCTCCGAATTTTTCTCCTCTTGAGCCATTCCAACCTCTCCTCCGGAACCCGGTGTTATCGTCTACCCTTGCATGGTGCGTCTCTGCTCACACCGCTCCGCAGCCTCCGTCTGAACGGTCTGCTCCACCTTGAACACCTTTCGATTGTGGTGCCGGCCCACGAACCCCTCGTACTTGGGGATCCCTTCCACCGCCGCGATGACAGGGTCCCTGAAGTTGTTCTCCAGGACCAGGATGTCCCCCGCCCTCAGGTTCTGGAGCTGTTTCACGGAGAGGAACGTGCGGCCCAGCTGGACGCTCATCTCCACCTCCACCGGCCTGATCATCTGCCGGATGGCGTTCGACCAGGTCGGATCGGTTGCGGACTCCTCGCTCAGGTACGCCCCGGCCAGCTTCTGGCGGATCGGCTGGAATGAGGAGATAGGGATGCATAACAGGATCTTCCCCAGGGGCTTGTTCAATTCCACCTCGAACTTCGTCGACACCAGCAGCTCCTCCGGCGGGACCACGTTCACGGCAAGGGGGTTGCTCTCGGACCGTACGAACTCGGTCTTGATCGGATAGATCTCCTCCCACGCCTCGGTCAGGTTGATGAGCGCGAGCTGCACCACCTTTTCCACCACCCTTTTCTCGATGGGGGTGAAGTCCCTTCCCTCGATCTTGGTGGATCCGGTCCCGCTTCCACCGAAAAAGGCCTCGACGAGGCTGAAGACCAGACGGCTCTCCATCACGAGCATCCCAACGCCCCTGAGCGGATCGATCTTGAAGAGGTGCATGCTGGTCGGAACGGGAAGGCCTTTCTGGAACTCCATGAACTTGACGGTCTCCACGGGTTCAGGGCTGATGTCCAGAAACTTGCGCAGGATGCTCGAGAGGCTGGCCCTGATCCTCTGGCAGAAGCGCGCGTTGACGACATCCAGGAGAGGCATGCTCGCCCGGATATTCCTGCCCATGGATCTCCAGTCCAGGCTTTCGAGAGAGGACTCCACCTCATCCGGTTTCTGTTCGCTCTCGATATCGCCGGTATCCAGCCCTTTGAGCAGGGCATCCACTTCATCTTGTGAAAGCAGCTTGCTCATTGCACGATGAACTCGGTGAAATAGATGTTCGTGATCTTGCCCGTCTTGAGATACTGATTCAGCATGGCCATGATCTCCGCGCGAAGCTGCATCTTCCCGTCCAGCGTGCTGATGTCCTCGTAGTTCTTGCTGCTCAGGGTCGTGAGGATCGTGTCGCGCAGTTGCGGCAGCCTCTTGTCGATCTCGGGCAGCGATTTCTCGTCGCTCATTTCGAGGTCCATCTTGACCTTCAGGTATCGCTTCCCAAGGGGATCCGCCAGGTTGACGATGAAGGTGTCCATGGAGCGGATCGGCCCGATCTCAATCGCTTTCGGCGCCCCCTGGGCTGCGTGGACCTTCTTCCTCTCCTTGCCCCCTCCCTTGAGCATGCCCGAGTTCCAGACGTAGAACCCGGCCCCACCGAGCACCACGACCGCCGCCAGGGCGATGATGAGCATCTTGGGAGACTTGCCTCCGGGTTTTGCGGTTTGCTCCCCCTCGATCTTCTCTTCCTCTTTTTCCTTGCGTTCTTCTTTTGCCATTCAGCTCTCCTCATCCCCCCTCGGCGGGCCTTAGGAAAGGCCTGCCGGTGTATCCGGTTCCGATCAGTTGAAGGAGGTCTCCCTCAATTCCAAAGGCAGATAGGCATTCAGCTTCTGCTCGATGATCCTCGGGTTGTCTCCCTTGGCGATGGCGATGATCCCTTCGGTCATCAGCTCCTTCATCATCACCTCCTGGCTGCTCCGGGTCTTGAGCTTCCCCGCGACGGGCAGACAGAAGAGGTTCGCGAGGATCGCGCCGTAAAAGGTCGTGAGGAGCGCAACGGCCATGGATGGGCCGATGCTGCTCGGGTCGTCCATGGTCTTCAGCATCTGGACCAGACCGATCAGGGTCCCGATCATCCCCAGGGCGGGGGCGAAGGTGCCCAGGGTCGTAAAGATCTCAGAGCCGAGCTTGTGTCTCTCCTGGATGGAGATGATCTCCGTCCCCAGGATCTCCCGGATGGAGTTGGGCTCAAGACCGTCCACCGAGAGCTGAAGCCCTTTTTTCATGAATTCGTCCCTCATCTCCCCGATGCTGTTTTCGAGGGCCAGGATCCCCTCTCTTCGTGCGGTCCCCGCCAGGGAAACGAAGCTGGAGATCAGGCCATGGACGGTGTACGCCCTGTGAAAGAACGCATTCTTCACCACCTTCAGCACCCGAAGGATCTCGGGCAGGGGGTAGTTGATCAGGGTCGCCCCGAACGTCCCACCGAGCACGATCATCAAGGACGGGACATCGAAGAAGAGCACCACGTCCCCGCCCAGCATGATTGCGCTGAAGACCAGCGCGAAAGCACAGACGATTCCTACAACGGTCGCGACATCCATAGATGGACGCTCTCCTTGTTGAAAAATCCGTGCCCTTGAATGTAGCAACGTCTGTGCCACACCGGACGAAGGGGAGAGGAGGGTGAAACCCGGCGGAAATTCATTGGCTTCCAGGGGGGCCGAAGCGGGGTGGGGGGGCCTGTCCTCTCCTCGTCAGTCAATCCGTTGACGGTAAGAACGGGTCGAGGAACTGGGATGTCAAGCGGCGGCGGTTTCGGCGCTCATGCCGGTCCGGACAAGCGGACGGGACTCGCCCGTGATATAGCGGTCCATGTCCTTTACCTTCCCCTCGGCCCTGGATATGATCTCCATGCACTTGTCCAGGGACGGGGAATGGCCGTCTGCGCTCCTGTAGATCAGCCCGGCCAGGTCGATCACCTCGTTCATGAGGTAGGGCTTCCGCAAGGGGTCGTTCTGGAGCCTTCGAAGCACCTCGTCGAGGAAGGAGACGACCCGTCGGCGGTCCGGGGAATGCATGCCCATCCATTTCCGGACCCTCCGCTTTGCAGTCCTGAAGAAGGGCGTCCAGGCGGAACTCGCCCCCTCGGGGAAAGGAGGCCCGGCAGGGGAAAGCCCTCCCCGCATGATCTCCATGAACTCCTTCACCCCTCCCGCAGCCCGGCCTTCGAAGACCCTGGCCTCCAGCTCCTCGGGACGAATGGAACAGCTCCCGCGGATCGGCAGACCTCCTCCGTAGAGATCGTACACCGGTATGGATATCCCTTCCAGGTCTCTCCCCAGCTCTCGAAGGGACGTCAGGTAGGGTTGGGCCGTGAACACGACGTCCCCAGCCCGGTTCTTGGTCCTGATGTGCATCCTCGGGTCGAACCGGAAATCCTCCAGTGCAGCGGGATGGTTTTCCGCATGGGTCCTGGACCCCGCCCAGGAGAAATCCTGGCCCGCGAGGAGCAGTCTGTCTACCCCGCACCATCTCAGGAACCGCACCAGGGCGACGCCGACATTGCCGCCGACATCCAGGACCGGTTCCTTTTCCAGTTCTGCGTGACAGGCCAGACCGACCCTCGTCCAGATCGGGATCGTGGGCCCGGGGTACTTCTCAATGACCTCGGGGCAGGCCGTCGTCGAGTAGACAAGGGGAATCCCCTTCGCCCACTGCCTGTCGAGACGCTCGTAGACCCTGAGCAGAGAAGCGCTGGCATCGATGATCATCGCGAAGTGGGGCTGCAGCCCGTAGGCCTGCAGGGCGGGGAGGGCCTGAAAAGAGGTGGCGATGAGTCCCCTCTCACGAAAAGGCACAAGGGCGGGGGCTGACTTCTCCAGGGAGGGACCGGCCCCGAGAACGATCCCGGCCATCCCCCGGGCCTTTCCGCCCAGGGCGCCGGGGGTGGGCTCCATCGCGGCCCTCTTTAGATTCTGCAGCTCATTGAGGATCATCCGTTCCTGATGCAAGCGGACCGTCTGCACGTTGATTCGGAGATCCTCCAGCATCTCCTTGCATCTCCCCGTCCACGCCGCGTATTCCGGCCCGAGCTGCAGACTCGGGAGGTCCGATTTCAGAGAGATCTTCCCGAACAGGCACGGCAACACCAGCCTGGAGAGCGTCTCGCGAACCCTGCGGAGGTCGGGGGGTAGAAAGAGGAGCTTCCGGGTCTCCAGGAAAGGCCGGTAATCGGTATGTCCCAGACAGGCCAGGAGCAGCTCTGCGCTGGGCTCGAGGACCAGCATCTGGTGACCGCAGGGGAGCTTGGGCAGGAGGTAGTTGATCCCATAGCCCAGGTTGCTTCCGACCACGACGTTGACGCCCGATTCGGACGGCCCCGGGATGCGCCACTCCTTGTACACCGCCCAGGGGCTGAGGGGGCCGAAAAGCCGCTTCCCCGTGGGCAGGATCCAGTCCAGGAGCCCTTTGCTGTTCCGCACCAGCTTGTCCGAAGGGCCCAGGGAAGAGAGCCGCTCTTTCAACCATGCGTGGATCGATGGATTCTCTTTCTCCAGTGCGTCCAGATTCCTCTGCAGAAATGGATACGGTGTCATAAAAATGGCCTCTTTCGGAGGCTGGGGGCAAAAAGGGTTTGCCTCCAGCCTAAAGTGAGCGGTGCGAACGCTCCTCCGACCTCGAACGCTCAGCCGCCTACCGTTTGAGGTTGATGAGTTCCTGCAGCATCTGGTCCACCACGGTGATGATCTTGGAGTTGGCCTGGAACCCCCGCTGGGTCGAGATCATCTTGACGAACTCGGTCGCCATGTCCACGTTGGACTGCTCCAGGGAGTTGGGGGCGATATTCCCCAAGCCGTTGGTCCCGGGCCTGTTCGTGATCGCGTCCCCGCTTTCCCGGGTGGCCATGTAGAGATTCCCGCCCTGTTTGTAGAGCCCCTGCTCGCTGGTGAACTTCGCCAGGGCCACCCTGTACAGGGGGAGGAGCTGCCCGTTCGAGTATGTCCCTGTGATGATCCCGTCCACATCCACGTTGACGCCCTGGAGGTCCCCGGCGCCGTAGCCGTTGGCGGACTGGAAGGTGGTGGTGGAGGCCCGCGCGAACTGGGTCGTGGAGAGGGAGCTGTTGACAAAGGCCGATCCGTCCCACCGGGATCCGAAATCGAGTGCAATGGACATCGCGCTTCCGTCGATGAACTCCGGCGTGAAGGCGTAGTAGCCGTTCACCATGTTGCCGGAGCTCAAGGTGGTCCAGGTGCCGTCCCCGTCGTTCAGATCCATGTCGATGTCGGTGATGACGCCGGACCCGGAATTGAAGGTGATCACCCCCCTGGCCAGGAGTCCGGTGGAGGCGGTGGATGTGATGGTGCGATTGTCTTCATCGGGGTTGCAGGTCACGATGAACTCATAGGTACCGGAGGTATTCCCCTTGTCGAAGTAGACGGTGACGTCGTGGGTGCTGCCCAGGGAGTCATAGGCCTTGAGGGTGGTCTGGTACTCGTAGGCGGATTCACCGATGGGGGTGGCCGCTCCGCCGTTCCAGGCCGTAGCCAGCGCATTGGCTCCCACGCTGTTGTCGTCCCCGTCCGAGTCCAGGTTCACGATGATCTTGACCGTGTCGGTTTCATCGGGGGGCGATGTGAACGAGCTCAGGAGAATATCCTCGATGGAGCCGACATCTTCACCGTTCTCATCGAGTTCCCATCCCTGCAGCACATATCCTTCGGGATTGATCAGGTAGCCGTCCTTGTCGAACCGGAAGTTCCCCGCCCTGGAATAGAAGAGGTTGTCGCTGGCGCTCTCCCTCAGGACAAAGAACCCGTCCCCGCCGATGGCGAGATCCGTGGTGTTGCCGGTCGATTCAAAGGAACCCTGCTCAAAGGAGCTGTAGATATCGCCGAGGGCCGTGCCCCTGCCGACCTGGGACGTCCCGGACATGGTGGAGGTGGCCTGGCTGAGCAGGTCCTGGAAGGTAAAGGTGCTGCTCTTGAACCCCACCGTATTGACATTGGCGATGTTGTCGCCCACGATCTGCATCGCATTTCCAAGGGTGCTCAACCCGCTGATCCCCGAGAAGAGAGCGCTTGAGAGTGCCATTTCCTTATCCTCCTGTGATCGATTCTGGTTTCCTGACCTGCCCGTCCGTGGACAGGGAACGTCTTCCGCTGCTGCTGGATCAATAGGTTGTTGTCGACTCGGTGACCGGCGGTTCGGTGATCTCCAACACCTCGCTGAGGGAGACGGGAACCTGTCCGACAAAGAGGCGGGCCGAGCCGTCCTCGAGAGTCACGCCGGTGACCTTTCCGTTGATGCGGGGATCGCCGCTCACCAGCTGGCCGGTCGCGGTCCTGGCCACGACGCTGAAGTGATAGGTCCCCGGAGCCTGGAGGTTCCCCGCCCCGTCATGTCCGTTCCATTCAAAGGAGTGGGAACCCGCCTCGAGGCTGCCCAGGTAGAGGGTGCGGAGGAGATAACCGTCCTCGTTATGGATGGTCACCGTACATTCCGCGTTTTCCCCCAGAAGGAAACTCCCTGCGGCGATCTCGCCCTGTTCGAGCTGAAGCGCGTCCCCGTTGGCGACGATCTCCTTCCCGATGAAGTTGAGCGCCTGAAGCCGGGAGGCGTCGTCCTGAGACGATTTCAGGGTCTGGAGCGTCTCATTGACGTTGAAGAGCTGCTCCAGGCTGCTGAACTGGGCGAGCTGGGCTGCGAATTCCTGGCCCTGCATGGGGTTGAGGGGATCCTGGTACTTCAGCTGCGCCACGAACATGGTTAGAAAGTCGTCCTTTCCCAGTTCCTTCGATCTGGCCGCGGCCTTGGACCCGGTGAACGCGGTCCCGCCGACTCCCTGTATGGTCTCCATGGTTCCTCCCTCGCGCCTTACACGTGCACATCGATTTGCGACATCGAATGGCCCCTGCGGACCGGAGCGGCCGGTTCAGGCTGCAGCGGGGCTTCGGCCTCCCCGTCTTTCCTGGAAGATCCCCCTCGGCGGTTGCCTGCGGTCCAGGCCTGCTCTCTTGAAAAAGGGTTCTGCTCCAGACCGACCATGACATCGAACCGGTCGATCACGAGTCCCATGTCCGCGAGGTGCTGCTTGAGTTGACCCAGGTTGGCCTCGATGAGCTCCTTCACCTGCGGGTTCTCGGCGCTCAGCTGCGCCTGCAGGTGGCCGTGCTTGATCACGAGATCGAGGTCCAACCGCCCCAGTTCGGGCGGAGAGATGTGGATCCTCCCCTTCTGCTCTCCCCCCTGGATCATCCAGAGCATCCTGTCCAGGATCTTCGGCAGGGGATCAGGGAGGGCCACCGCATCCTTGGAGCGGGCGGCCGAGACCGGTTCGACGCTCTCCTTCCGGATCCGGACGGCGGACAGGTCGCTCGGCATGACCTCCTTCGGGATACCGCTCCTGGAATCGGCCGGATTCTCTTTTCGCACCCCACGGGCTTGCGGCTGCTCGGACACGGACGAATGTCTTCCTTCCACGGATCGGACCGGGTCCACGGCCACGGCCCTGGGTTTGGGTTCTCCCGGTTTCACCTGTTCCCCCGGGGAAGGCTTGAGCGGTCCTTCCTCGTGAAACCAGTTCTTCTGCAGCGGCTCTTTTCCGGACTTCTCCTTCTGGAGGATCTGAAGGATCTTCTCTCGCCATTCATCGAGGGGCTGCCTGCGCTCCGCACCGAGTACGACCTTCCCCGCGATCTCTTTTGCATCCGCCTCGGCCTTCTTGAGCGCATCCGGATCCCCCGCGCCTTTCATCGTCAGGGATTTCGCGTGACCCGCGGTCAGCGTCTCCAGGAAGTTCTTCACCTCCTGAGGCGGCAGCCCTTTGTCCCGGAGCAGTCGTGCGATCTCTTCCCTGATCTGTCTCTGCCCGTCCTGACCGGGCGAGTCGGAGAGATCCTTCACGAGCCTCTTCACCTCCGGGTCGGCCATGGCCCCGGGCTCGATCTTGGCTGCGCCCTGGATCCGGGCCCGCTCCAGGATGGAAGGGAGAATCGTCTTCATATCCTGGCCGGGGACCGTCGCGGAGAGCGCGCCGGTAAGCTTCTCCAGTGAGAGCTCCCCCTTTTGGTTGAGGGCGCTTTCGATCACCTCCTTGATCTTTCCGGCCCCGAGGCCCATCGCTGCAAGGGCTTCCCCGACGGCCGGGATATCCTTGGCCTGGATCACCAGATCCTGTTGACCTCTACCGGGCCTTTCGTTCTTGCTGAGCCTGGCCAGCAGCCTGTCCATGCGAATGGAACCGTCCTTGTCGCTCAATGAGGCAATCAGGGAGCGAATCTCGTCCCTCTGAAACCCCTGCCTCTCCAGCAGGCGGATGAGATCGGGAACGGCCGACCTCGGGAGCCTGAGCTGGCCCATGGGAAGCCCGACCCGCTGGAGTCCGGCCAGCATGGCCGCCCCCGTTTCCGGCTCCTCCGGGCCCTGCGCACCGCCCTGCATTTCCGCCATCCCTGCGCCTTTTCCCGAATGGACGGATTTTTCAAGAAGGCCTCTGAACAGCTGGTTCCCGGGATCCGTCGGGCCGTTCCCTGCCATTGCGATCTTGTCACTGAAGAGATCCGCCAGAAGATTCAAGCCTACCTGTTCCATGGGTCGCTCCTGATTCCTTTTGTGGCCGCAGGAGGAGCAACCTCTGTGCCATGCCGCGCCGCCCTCATGATCCTAGGCGATATCAACAGCTTGAGCTTGGGATGCTTCGTCCGGGTAGATGGTGGGGAAGGTAAATTCTGCCGAACCCCCGAAGAGGAAGGGGTAAGAATTGCCTGGGGTTCGGTTCAGGTCAATACCAGTCTTCGATGGAGAGATTCCCGACTCTTCCGAATTCGGCGGTATTGTGGGTGACCAGTGTTGCACGATGGGCCAGGGCCGTCCCGGCAATCAATACGTCGTAAGGGCGATGGTTCGGCCCTTTTTTTCGAGACGGGCCCGTATCAGGGAAGCGGACTCGGCCTCCTTCACGCCGAAGGGCAGGACCCTGATGACCGACGTGACTTCCAGGAGTTGCCCGAGCCGTTTTCGGGGGGAAGACGATTTCTGGATCCCGACTGCAACTCAAACAGGACGACGGCGGGGATGGACAGTTCTCCCTGGAGATTCGCTCAGCAGACGATCGGCCACCTTGCCTATGCCTTTGAAGAAATAGATGAGCGTATGGGTATCCAGGACGTACACTTAGAGCGACTCCCTTTCCGGGTCCATACCGAGTCCGCTGCGGATATCCCGTAGCCTTGGCGCAGGAGGGTCGCTCGTCATCGATCTCACTTCATCTGGCTCAGTTTCTCCACCACCTGGGCGCCCATTTCCGGTTTCATCAGGGCGATGATCTGGCCGGCCGGTTTCCCCTTCATGTGCCTGAGGATCATCACGACCGTCTCCATCTTGAGCTTCTCCATGATGACCGCGGCCCTGGCGGGCTCCATGGCCGCATAGAGCTCCACCAGGTGAGCCATCTTCGTCTCCTTGAGCGCCTCCTCCCTTTCCGCAAGGGTCTTGGCATAACTCGTAAGCCTCAGCTGCACCTCGTTCAGCTCCCCGAGCCTTTCCTCGATGTCCTTCTTGAGCGGGATCAGCTCCTCTTCCCTTTTCCTGACCTCCTCTTCTCTCGTCCTGAGGGCGGCTTCCCTTTCCCTCAGGGTCTGCAGCGTAACCCTTTCCGGACCGTCCCCTGGATCGGCCTGCGCTCGGCCTTTCTTCCGATCCTCGGCAAGGGCCACATCGACCGATGGAGGTCCCCCGCCGGAGCTCAGAAAAATCCCGCCCAGGAAGATCTTGGCCGCCAGCACGATCAGCAGTGCCGGTCCGACCCACGCGACGGGAGAGCTCCACCTCACGAGTAGTCTCTTCCATGCCGGGTCACGGACATTTCGTCCACCCTCTTCTGTTCCGCAAGCGACTGGCCTTGCTTCCATGCCGTATGGTCCTTCTCCATGAGTTTTTCGATGATCCTGTACTCCTTGGTCCTTTCCAGGAGGAGCTTTCTCTTTTCGAAGACGATCCGCTCTCTCCGCGCAACCTCCTGCTTCTGTAACAGGATCTTTCTCTTCACCCCGTTGAGATAATCCGAATAGGTCGCCATCTCTTCGGAACTCATGCGGCTCATCAGTCCCTGCTCCAGTGCGATTCTCGCCTTTCGAAGCCGGACCTCATGGGACTCCATCGTATGGCGGGCCTCCTGCAGCCGTCTCTGCGCGCTCCCGAACTCGATCTCGGCCTTTTCCTTGAGATGCCCCCGATAAGACAACAGGGTCTGATATCGGAATTTGAACCCCATCCCTCGGCTCTCCATCCCTGCGACGTGGTCTCCTTGCCCCGAACCTTCGCGTCGAAGCGCCTTTGCGTGAGCGTCTTATTCTTGGTCCTGATCCTGCCTCCTGCATCCCGGGTCCTACTTCTTCCTCCTCCGCAGCAGCTGCTCCATCTCCCTCCACGCCTCTTCCATGCTCGAAGAGGTCTCCACGGACTGTCGCAGAAAAACGTTCAGATCCTCGATCATGTCCAAAGCCCGGTCTGTCTTCTTGTTGTGTCCCTTCTCATAGGCCCCCAGGTTCACGAGATCCTCGATCTTCGCGTAATCCGCAAGGAGGCCCCTGAACTCATGGGCATGCGTGATGCGGTCCTTTGCCAAGACCTCCATCATCAGCCTGCTCACGCTGCTCAGCACGTCTATGGCGGGATAATGGCCGTGGGAGGCCAGCCTCCGGTCGAGGACGATGTGTCCGTCCACCAGCGAGCGGACGGCATCCGCAATGGGTTCATTCATGTCGTCCCCTTCCACGAGCACCGTGTAGATGCCCGTGATCGACCCCCCTGTACCGTTGGTCCCGGCCCGCTCCACCAGGTTGGGGAGATGGGCGAAGGTACTCGGCGGATACGCCTTGTTGGTCGGGGGCTCCCCAGCGGCAAGCCCGACTTCCCTCGCGGCCATGGCGAACCTGGTGATGGAGTCCATCAGGAGGAGGACATCCATTCCTTCGTCCCGGAAGTGTTCCGCCACCGCGGCGGCCGTGTAGGCCCCCCTCATCCGGATGAGGGGTGAGGTATCCGATGTGGCGACGATGACGACCGAGTGTCTCAACCCCTCCTGCCCGAGATCCCTCTCGATGAATTCGCGCACCTCCCTGCCCCGCTCCCCGATGAGGGCGATCACGTTCACCTCGGCCTTGGTATACCGGGCCATCATGCCGAGCAGCACGCTCTTACCCACCCCTGAGCCGGCCATGATCGCCGCACGCTGTCCCTTGGCCAGGGTGACGAGGCAATTGACCGAACGCACTCCCACATCGAGTGGCTCTCGAATACGGCTCCTCTCCAGGGGATTGACCGGTTGGGCATAAAGGGGCCTCTGCCGCAGCCGTTGGGCCGGAATGGGAGGCCCATGGTCGATCGGGTTCCCGAGCCCGTCCAGCACGCGACCAAGCATCTCTCTTCCCACCGAAACGGTGGCCCCATACCGATCGGCAATGATCGTGCTTCCGGGCCGGATCCCTTCGCATTTGCAGAGCGGCATCAGCAGCACCCTGCCTTCCCTGAATCCGACCGCCTCCGCCACGATCGGCCTTTCCAGGTCCGGAGAGAGGATCCGGCAGATCCCGCCCACCGGGACGGCGGGGCCCCTTCCTTCGATCACGGTGCCCACGGTCTTGGTCACCTGTCCCTCGACCCGGATAGGAAGGGCCGTCTCAACGACCTCCACGTAGCGATCGAGGCAGCACCTCACAGGCTCTTCCCTTCGGGGCTCAGCACCCGTTCGATCTCCTGTTCAACCATGGCCACCTGGTCTTCGATGGTGGCGTTCACGTTCCCGAATCCCGTCTGCAGCACGCACCCGCCCCTCTGGACCGCAGCGTCTTCCATGATCTGGATCCGGCCCGTCTTGAAGTCCGCGGCAAGGGACGGCACCAGCCTGGAGACCTCCTCCATATCCTCGGGACTGATCTTGATGCGGATCTGGCTGGTGTCCACCAGGAGCCTCATGGCGGCCCGGATGGTCTCCTCGATGCGGTAGCTCCCGGCCCGCAACTCGCTTCGAAGGATCTTCCTGGCGATAGCCATGCTCAGCCGGACCATCTCCGGTTCCGTCTCCCTGAAGATCTGCTCCTTCAACCCGCCCAACGCATCGAGAAGCGCATCCAGCTGTTGCACCTTCTCCTTCAGCTGCCTCTCCTCCAGGGCCAGCCCATCCCTCTGCCCCTGCGCAAACCCTTTCTCGTAGGCCTCCCGCTCCAGGGCGGCGATCCGCTCCTGCAGATCTTCTTCGCTCTCCCGCGCCGGGGGCTCCTCGGGGAGATCCTCCGGGGGCTCGTCGGGCAGGGGCCGGCTTGGGGCCGGCCTTCCCAAGGGGAGTCGTACGCACCCGTTCTCGTCCACCACGTCCAACGACTCGGGTCCGTCCGAATCCTCCGGCCCGAAGAGTTCCAGCGCGAACGTGGGGATTTCTTCCATCCGGCCGAGATCAGACAAGGACGTCTTCACCTCCCTTCCCGCCGAGTACGATCTTCCCTTCGTCTGCGAGCCGCCTGGCGGTCTTGATCACGTTGAGCTGCGCCTGCTCCACGTCCCGCAGCTTCACCGGTCCCATCACCTCCATGTCTTCCCTGATCATCTGGGCGGCGCGCTGGCTCACGTTCTTGAAGATCTTCTCCTTCAGATCCTCCGAGGCGGTCCTCAGGGAGAGGATCAGCTCATCGTTGCTGATCTCCTTGAGCAGCCCCCTGACCGATCGATCGTCGAGCTGGAGGAGGTCCTCAAAGACGAACATGGACTGCCGGATCTCTTCCGCCATTTCCCCCCGTTCGCCCTCGATCCGCTCCAGGATGGACGACTCGGTCTTATGGTCCAGGTGGTTCAGGATCTCCGCTGCGGTCTGGATTCCTCCGAGACTCTCGTCGGCCGCCTTGCCGATGCTCGAAAGCTGCTCTTCCAGCACCTCCTGGATCTCGGTCACGATCTCGTGAGGAACCGCGTCGAGATCGGCGATCCTCATGATCACCTCGCTCTGGACATGTTCCGGGAGGGCCATGATCACCTCTGCGGCATGCTGGTACTTCATGTGGACCAGGAGGAGGGCGATCGTCTGGGGGTGTTCGCTGGCCAGGATGCTCGCCAGGACCTGAGGACTCAGGGATGCGAGCTTCTCGAACGCCCCGGTGCCGCGGTTGGAGAAGAGGTCCTCCAGAAGGTCGTCGGCCTTTCTTGCATCAAAGGCCATGGTCACGGTCTTCTCGAGAAACTCCTTTCCATTGATCCCCGTGACCTTGTTGTTCTGAAACACGTGAACGAACTCCTGGAGGATGGTGGAGACCATCTTGGGATCCACCTTCTTGATCTGGGCCATGTGCTCGCCGATGATCTTCACCTCGTTCTCATCCAGGTTCTGGAAGACCTTGGAGGTAAATTCCTCCCCCATGATCATCAGGAAGAGCGCCGCTTTTCTGGGTCCTATGAGGCCTTCAACGTCCACCTATCGTCCCTCGCTGATCCACTGGCGAATGATATGGGCGACCACCTCGGGGTTGCCTTTGCTGATCTCCAGGAGGTTCGTGGTGGCCTTGTCCTCCGGTGCCGGCTCTCCTCCTCCTGCCTGCGCCGGCAGCTTGCCTGCGGCCTCCCCCTGGGGCAGCGCGTTCGGATGGCCGATCGTCTGTCCGGTCTGCTGTATCCATCTCCTGAACGGTTTGACCGCCAGCAGGAGAAAGAGGCAGACCAGAAGGATATTGAACAGGGGCTTGGTCGCCTTCTTCGCGTAGTCGAGCCACCAGGGCAATGCACTGGAGATGATCCTTTCCTCTTCCTGCATGACGAAAGGGATGTTGGACACGGAGACCTGATCCCCCCTGGCCTCATTGAAGCCGATGGCCCTTTTCACCATGTCCTCGAAAACCTTCATGTCTTTCTTGTTCCGCGGCATGAACTTCGCCGTGGGCTTCCCGTCGGGTCCCTTTTCCTGGGCGTAGGGACCGTCGATGATGACCGCGGCCGAGAGACGCTTGACATCGCCCACCGAATTGGTGACCTGCCTGCTCACCTTGTTGATCTCATAATTGATCGTCGCATTCTCCCTCTCCACGTTCTTGGAGGAGGACGGGGATGCCACCCCTTGGGTCGGATAGACCTGGCCCTGGAGATCGGGAGAACCGGCGGCCGCGGTTCGGCCTCCTTGAGAGGTCTCCTTTTGACGCTGCTCGCTCCGGACGACCACGTTGTCCGGATCGAATTTCTCTTCCAGGAGATTCACACGCTCGAAATCGACTTCAGCCGACACCCTGGCCACCACCTTGTTGGCCCCGATCACAGGTTCCAGCATGGTCTGGATCCGGTTCTGAAGGATCCTCTCCAGTTTCTGCTGGTATTCGAACTGCGTCCTGCTCATGGCGGTCGCCTGATCCTCCTCGAATCCCTTGGAGAGAAGCCCCCCCGACATATCCACCACCGTGACGTGTTCGGGTTTCAGCCCCTCCACCGCCCTGGCGACCAGGTTCACGATTCCCTGGATCTGCCTGTTGTCCAGGGATCTGCCTCCATGAAACTTCAGGACGACCGAGGCGGTGGCGGGCCTTTCAGCCTCGGCAAACAGCGAATCCCCTGCCGGAACGAGGTGGACCCTGGCCTGGGCAATGGCGTCGAAGCCCATGATCGTTCGCGCCAGTTCTCCCTGGAGGGCCTGCTTGTACTTCAGCTTCTGCACGAACTCCGTTGTGCCGAAAGGCATGTCGTTGAAGATCTCGAAACCCACGTTCTGGCCCCGGGGCAGCCCGTCTCCGGCGAGCTCCAGCCGGAGCTGGTAGACCATCTCGTTCGGCACCAGGATCGCGCTGCCACCTTCCTTGAGCTGGTAGGGCGTCTTCTTCTCCGAAAGCTTCTGGGTGATCCTCGAAGCGTCCGCTGCATCCAGATTGGCGAAAAGCACTTGATACTCCGGCCGGTTCACCCACAGCAGAAGAACCACGAAACCCGCCACCACCGCTGCCGTGGTCAACCCGAGGGTGATCTTCTTCCCCGTCGGTATGGACTTGAGGATCTGAAGGAACTGGAGGATCGTGTTCTTGCCTGTTTCAGCCATCCGTTCTCCTCATCTTGCGAGCGGAGTTAGAACTGCATTCTCATGATCTCCTGATAAGCCTCCAGGAGCTTGTTCCTGATCTGCATCAGCAGGCGGAAACCGATGTCCGCCCTTTCCGTTGCGATCACGATCTCGTGCATATCGAAGCGTTTCCCGACCGCGAATTCGTCGGCCTTCTGATTCGCCTCCTTGATCTGCTGATCCACCTGCCCGACGAAACCCTTGAGGGCATCGACGAAGCTCTCCCCGCCGGAGGCCCCTGCGCCCCTCACCGACCCGGTGCCGGGCAGAGGAGATCCGAACAGAGAATTGACGGGATCCTTGATCATGGGCCGTGAACCTCTTCCTTGTTTGAACAACAAAGATGAACATCGAACATCGATGTTCGTCCCTCAACTCTTCTGCTAGCGCCCAATGATCTCCAGCGCCTTGAGCGCCATATCCTTGGCGGCCCTGATCGCCGCCGCGTTGGCTTCATAGGAGCGGTTCGCATTGAGCATGTGGACCATCTCCTGGACCAGATCGACGTTGGGGAGGTAGACATACCCTGCCGCGTCCGCATCGGGATGGGAGGGGTCGTATATCTTCTTGAACTCCCCTGAGACAGGGGTGATTTCCCTGACCCGGACCCCCTGGATCTGTTCGCCCAGACTCCGCTCCAGCTGTCCCGCAAAGCCCCCTTCTGCAGGGACCGTCTCGAAGATGACGGTCTTTCTCCGATAGGGGGTCCCCTCATCGGTCTTGGTGGTGTTGGCATTGGCCAGGTTCATGGAGATGACGTTGAGCCTCGTCCTCTGGGCCGTCATCCCGCCCGCGGCCAGGTCAATGGTCTTGATGAGATCCATTCCTATCTCCTCCCTTCAATCGCCGCCCTCAACCCCTCGAATTTCTTCGCCAGCAATCTGGCCGAGGCCTCGTAAAGGAGATTGTTCTGCACCATCTTGGCCATCTCCAGGTCGATGTTGAGCTGATTGGATTCGGACCATTCTCCGGCTTGTGTCTCCAGGGTGTGGGCCCCCTTGCCGCCGAAGAGATCATTGCCGGAGAGGGGAAAATGCTTCTCGTTGGTCTTTCGCAGCGAGGCCCCCTCCTTGTCCACGGCACGCCTCAGCTCCTGGTCGAAGGTCAACTCCTGGGGCTGGTAGCCCGGTGTATCGATGTTGGCCAGATTACCTGAAATTACGGAATGTTTGGTGCTTCGATAGTCCAGCGCATGGGAGAGGAGACCGATCGTCCTTCCCATCAAACGGCCGTTTATGAAACCCTTGACTTCCACTTCCATCACCTCCGCGTTCCTCTTTTTTTTGCAAAAGGGATACCACAATCAGACAACCGGCGAAGATGCCGGTTCATGTCCGTTCAGCTCCTGCCTGTACTCATGAAGCTTGTTCCTCAGGGTGCGGACACTGATCCCGAGGACCTCTGCAGCGTGGGTCCGGTTGCCGCGGTGTTCCTCGAGGGCCTGGTTGATCATCCGCTTTTCCATCTCCCTCAGCGGCAAGATCCCGGCCGGTTCAGCCGCCCGGTTCTCCGCTCTCGTACCCCGGGTGGACAGGGCCTCGAGATCCGACCTGCGGATCGTCTCCCCGACCACCAGGAGCAGGGCCCGCTCCATCAGATTCTCCAGTTCCCTCACGTTGCCGGGCCAAACCCTTTTCACCAGATGCTCCTCGGCATCGGTGGAGAGCTTCTTGCGCGGCAGGCGGTTCAGCCTGGAATGGTTCTTCAGAAACAGATTCGCAAGGGGAAGAATGTCCTCCCTCCTCTCCCTCAGGGGGGGTACCAGGATAGGGATCACGTTCAAGCGGTAGAACAGATCGAGCCGGAAGTTCCCCTTTTCGGTCTCGGCCTCCAGGTCCCGGTTCGTGGTGGCGATGACCCTTGTGTCTACGGGGATCGGGAACTCTCCACCGACCCGGTCGATCTCCCTCTCCTGGAGGACCCTGAGCAGCTTGGCCTGCACGGAAAGGGGCATTTCGCTGATTTCGTCCAGGAGCATCGTCCCTCCGCCCGCCAGCTCGAACTTCCCCTTCTTTCGCGCCACGGCCCCGGTGAAGGCGCCCCTCTCGTGCCCGAACAGCTCGCTCTCCAGCAGGTTCTCCGGCAAGGCCGCACAATTCACGGCGACGAAGAGCCCCTTCCGCCCGCTCTTCCTGTGAACATGACGGGCGATGACCTCCTTTCCCGTGCCGCTCTCTCCCTGGATCAGCAGGGTGGAGCGGCTCGGGCTGATTCGCTCCGCCAGCTCAAAGACCCGCTGCATGGAGGGATGCACCGCAATCGGATCCTCGGGCCCGGTCCCTTCCTCCGCCACGACCGGTGTCCGGACCGCCCTCGGCGCCGCGTACTGGAGGGCCGAGGAAAGACCCGCCCACAGGACGTCCCCTTGGACCGGCTGCGGGTAATAGTCGACCACTCCCATCTTGATGGCCTTGACGGCATCCTCCACATTCGGTTTCTGGCTGAGGAGGATGATGGGCAGTTCGGGATACTCGTTTCTGATCGTGCGGACCGCGGAGAAGGTCTCTTCCGGGTCGCCGTCGACCTGCTCCACCCATAGCCGGGGGGTGAGCTGTTGGATCCTGCCCAGGATCTGCTCATCCCTGCGGCCGAGGAGCACGCGGCACCCCATCTCCTCGAGCCTGCTCCAGACGTCCTTGGGCAGGGAGGATTCGGTCGCCGTCCAGAGAATTCTTTTTTCATGACCTTGGGACATGGTGGCTTCCTCCAACCCCGGCATTCAGAGGGTGGACTCCCCCCCCTTTCCGATAGGCAGTCTCTTGAGCTCCCGCTCAAGGGCGATGGTTCCCATCTTCATCTGCACCTTCTGCTGGAGTGCGGGATCCCCCTCTTCCATGATCTCGTTCATGATCCGCTCGGCCATCTGGCTCTCGCCGGTGCCGAGGTGGGAGAGGGCCAGTTTGTACTTCACATCCCAGTACCCCTTCATCTCCGGCCCGTAGTCCAGGTCAAGGCAGTTCCCATAGTGGCGGATGGCCTCTTGATGTCTCCCCTCGAGGTGGTAGCTGTTCCCCATCTCCAGGTAGGCGTCCCTCAGGAGACCTCTGCTCTCCCGGTCCTTCTCTGAGAGGGCGATGGAGCGATTCAGCGCATCCCTGGCCTTCTCATACAGGTTCTGCCGGTTGCTGATCGTCCCGAGGCCCAGGTAAAGCCCGGCCATCTCCCGGTCGGACAGGAGCCGTTTTTCCACGAGGATGGACTGGTAGATTTCAGAGGCCTTCTTCAGCTCCCCCCTTTTCCGGTACAGCTCCCCAAGCAGGAGCCCGGCCTTCTGCTGATCGGCCGGAGCGAGCTTTTCTCCTGCCGCGGATTCGAGGAGAATCCGCGCATTCTCCTCGTCGCCCTGGGAGAGATACGTCTTGGCGAAGTCGACCACGAACCTCCCTCTTGAACCGGGAGGCAGTTCGCGGGCTGTGATCTGAGAGAAGACCCGGACGGCCTCGGGGTACCGCTGCCGCCGGTAGAAGGAGTCCCCTACCAGCATCGTGACCTCCGGTTCAATGTTCCCGCTCAAAGGAGGATCGGCCGTCTGGAAGTATTCGATCACCTTCTCGTACTGCCCGCCGTCGTGGTAGGCTTTGATTTCCTTTTCGGCGCATCGGAAGAAGAGCTGCCTCGCTTCCCTCTGGACATCCGACTGAACCGGTTTCCCCGTCAGTTTTCTCAGGGTCTCCACGGCCAGTGCATATTGCCCCTTCTTGTAGAACTTTCCGGCCATCTCCAGGAGGGCAAGGTCCCCGATCGGTTTGTTGAGGTTTTTCTGATAGACCTCCTCGTAGGCGGTCACCCCCGAAGACTGGTCGGCTATCCGCAGCTTCGCGATGCCGGCCCCTTCGCTCTCCGGGAAATAGTCCACGGCCATGCGGTAGAGGACTTCCGCCTCCTGCTCCATCGACTGGTGGAAATACGTGTCGCCGATGTGAGAGATCAGGAGATCGCTGCTCTCCGGCTGGTGGCCCAGGTTCAGGGCCCTGAAGTACTGCTCGCGGGCCAGGCCGTAGTCTTTTCGGTAGAAGTTGTTCCTCGCCCTGAGAAAGAGGAATTCCGGATGCTCCTGAAAGAAGTCGGGCGCCGAATTCGCGATCTCCTTGAGCATCCGTTCCGCATCGTCATACATCCCGGCCCCATGAAAGTACCCTGCTATGCCGTAGCGGGCCTCCTGCACGAGGGAGGAGGCAGGAAAGCGGGTGATGACCGTCTTGAAGTCTTCGATGGCCCGTTGCGGCTGGTTCATTCGAAGATAAACCCGGCCCCTCGCAACCAGGGCCTCCACCACCCGGTCGCCATGTCCATACTGGTTGATGGCCATGGTGAGAAGACCTATGGCGTCGTGGTCATTGCCCGCAAGGTCATGGGCCCGCGCCATCTTGACGAGCGCCCCTTGCACATATTCGGATCTGGGGTATCTGGAGACCGCCTCCTGATAGGTGGCGAGGACCTTCGAATGTAGTGCCTTTTCTCCCTTCTCAAGCAGGGCAAACCGGCAATCTCCTGCGAGAAAGGCCATATCCTCGGTCAGGATCGAGTCGGGGAACCCGGACAGGAACTCGTCGATCAGCGCAACCCCTTTTTCATAGTCCTTCACCTCCAGGGCCTCACGGACCCTCCCGTAGAGAAAAGCCTCTGCAGGCCTGAGGTTGAAAACCCGTTGCCCTTCGGGCAGGACCACGGGCACGTCGTATCGGACCTTCGGCTCCAGCTTGAAGCTCGTCGTCTTCGGTTCCTTCCCCGGAGGCTCCGGTTGTGCAGGATCCGCCTTCTCGATCTTCATCCTGACCACGCTGCCCTGGCCGGAGACGGCGCTCGTCCGGCTGCCCGGGGATCCTTCCGGGGCGGGCTGCACGTCGTTTGCCTGCGTCCCTGCGATTGCCGAAGCCGGACCTCCTTCCTCCCGGCGCTCCACACGTACGGGAGGCGGGCTCTTCTCAGGCTCCGGCTCGACCCTGGTGTCAAATCGAAGCGCTGCATCCATGATCTCCGGCGGTTCATCGTAATAGTCGACCACCCATCTGCCGCCCTGTTTCAGCCAGAACACCTTGATCCGCTGAAGCGTAGACTCCGGTTCGGCCTTGATCTGCAGGTCCTTTTCCCTTGTGTGCAAGGTGACGCTTCGAAGTCTCTTCATCGGTCCATAGCTCGACCGGTCCACGGCGGTCGATGTCGCGCTCAGGTCGAACAGGATGTGCCGGTCGTCCCGGCGGCTCATCCCCCAGGCGGGCCTGGCGCTCAGGTCGGCGATCATGCGCGTAAACCCCTGCTGGGGTCCGAAGCGGAGCGCCTTCAGTGAGCGGGAGTTCTTCTTGTCCACCATCTTGCCGTCCGTATCTCTTGCCTGCGCCACATCGATCAGGAGGAAATGCTCCTTTTCAATCCAGGAGCACTCGACCTCCCGGGGAGAGGATTTCAGGAGGATCGTCAATTTCAGTCCGGACTCAGGTTTCTCCTCCTCGATCCTGATCGTCTTGTCTTCCTTGGAAAGGCCCTTGACGAACTCGGGCTCCCCCCTGGTCTCGTAAAGGGTGAGGCTCACCCTGTTTCCCCCGCCCCACGAAAGGTCATATCGCGGTTTCTTCTGGAGAAGCACGGCGACCCGGGTCCGCCCTTCGCTGGTGACGGCGGTCTTGATGTCCAGGGCCTTGTTGGCGCCCCTCGCCTCCATCGGCCAAGAGAACCCTGACAGGAGGAGCAGCAGGCAAGACAGCCAAAGCCCGGGCAGATCTTGCCGGGATCCTTTCATTTCCTTCTGGACTCCAGCAACTGCATGATTCTTTCCTGATTCTTGAGGACCTGCAGGTTTGTCTCCACCATGAAACGGGTGGAGATCGAAATCTCTTTCAGGTAAGTCAGAGACATATCATTGCTGTAATTCCTGGAGTTTCCGCTGCCCTCCTCCCGGAGGGCCTTGTAGAAGTCCCTGGTCAGGTCCACATAGACGCCCTCAGGGACGGGATAACGCGAACCTGCATCCTGGCTGAACCCCGTAAATGCCTGGCCCAGGATGATGCCCAGGAGGGAGCCGGCCACGAAAAGGACTCCTCTTTTCCCCAACCGCTTCATCTTTGCCTCGCGAATGATCTGGTTTTCACCCCAGGGCCGGGGGGGGAGACCTTATCGCGGGTCTCCGGGGGTGGGACCCGGCCGGTTTCCGCACTCTTTGAAGCACATCTCATGCCACCCGGAAAAGTTTGCCCCCCGACCTGCAGAATCTTCCTAATGGTTTGAAATGGTTTCCCAATTGATATCTTCATTTTGAACCTACAGGACGGAGGGATCCATGTTCCGGTCCCTTGTCATGTTTTTGACGTGCCGGCCTTTGACGCAGATACCGATTTTCGGGGTAGAGGCGCGGAGAAGGAAGCGTATGACCAATCCCGAAGGGACCCCATCCCTGCGTCTCTGCCGTTCTGCGCGAGACTTTCTGGCATCCTGCTTGCAGATCTGGCGGGAAGCGAAAACGGGAGGAGTGTGGCATGGAGGTGATCGAAAAGAACATCCGGCTCTTCAAGAAGATGAAGGACCTTGCCTCCGAGCAGCGGACCTGTCTCGAGGAAGACCGGCTCGAGGCCTACATCCTCCTCTCCCGGGAGAGGGAGCATCTTCGTTCGCAGATTACGATGAACCAGAAGACCGCAGGGTTCCTCGCAAGGAAAGATCGCGACGGTCTGAGTCCCGCGTCCCGGAAGCACGCCTCGGAGATCGTGGAGGTCATCCGGTTCATTCAGGAGATCGACACCCACATCAAGGAGATGTTGATCCGGAAAAAGGAGTCCCTGGCCTCCGAGATCCGAGGGCTGAAGAAAGGGCGGCAGGCCGTGAAAGGGTACGGACAGAAGCTGTCCTCGCCGGCAAAATTCATCGACCGAAAGAGCTGAGTAAGAGCCTGGTCCCCAGGGATCCGGGTTTACACCCGGATTACGGCTCTTGCGACGGCGTCCAGCCCGGCCGTTGCTCTTTTCTTTAGAACCCATTGTTCCACCATCCCGTTGTTTCCATCTTTCCAGGCGGCTGTGACCCGGCCCGCGGGAGCAGGCTTTCCGAGGCGTGGCTGAATCATCGGTACCCCTTCCCGCTTCCCTGCGCTATACTCTCGTCCCATGCCCAAACCCGGAATCACCCGAACCGTTCTTTCCTGGTATGCACGTCATAAACGGACCCTGCCGTGGCGGCGTACGACCGACCCTTATGCCATCTGGGTCTCCGAGATCATGCTCCAGCAGACGCGGGTGGACACCGTGATCCCTTTTTACGAACGATTCCTCGCGCGCTTCCCGACAGTGGAGTCCCTGGCATCGGCCCCTCTGGGGCGTGTGCTGAAGGTCTGGGAGAACATGGGCTATTACGGCAGGGCCCGCAATCTCCACCGGGCGGCACGGGTGGTCGCGGGCCGGTTCGGGGGAAGGATCCCGGATACCTGTGAGGAGCTGGGCCGACTCCCCGGAGTCGGAGCCTACACCGCATCGGCCGTCCTGAGCTTTGCCTTCGACAAGAAGGTCCTCGCCCTGGACGGCAATGTGAAGCGGGTGCTCTGCAGGCTCTTTGCCGTGGAGCAGCCGATCGAGGCCGGGGAGACCCTGGAGAGGATCGCGGAGATCGGCAACGATCTCCTGCCGGGCAGGGATTCCTCGTCCTTCAACCAGGGCCTGATGGACCTGGGGGCGATGATCTGCACACCTCGGAATCCCCTATGCGGGGAGTGTCCGCTGGCCCTGTCCTGCCTTGCACACAGGCGGGGCATCCAGAGTGACCTGCCCGTGAGCACCCAACGACCGGCGGTCCCCCGCAGGCACATGACCGCGGGAGTGATCCGGGACGGACGCGGAAGGGTCCTGGTTGCGGAGAGGCCTCCACGCGGCCTCTTGGGAGGTCTGTGGAAACTCCCGGGCGGCGAGAAACGCCGCGGCGAGAAGCCGGAGTCCGCCCTCGCGAGGACGGTCCGGGAGGAAGTGGGCGTAGACGTTGCAGCCGGGGAGCGACTCACGGTGATCAAACATGCATTCACCCATTTCCGCATGAGCCTGCATGTGTTCGAGTGCCGCAGGCTGGGCGGGACGCCCAGGCCCCTGGGCTGCGTCTCCTGTCGGTGGGCGGGGCCTCGCACCCTCCGATCCCTGCCCTTTTCGAAGGCCGACCGGAGGGTCCTCGAAATCGTCACCCCTTAGACGAGGAAATCCGTGATATACACGTTCTCTTCCTTTTCCCTCCCCATGGTGGAGGAAGGGGTGTCCCCGTAGTCATGCCCGGGCCAGACCACGGTCTCCTCCGGAAGGGGCAGCAGCCGCTTCTCGATGGACTCGAGCAGCCGGTCAAGAGATCCCCCCGAGAGATCCGTGCGGCCTGCGGAGCCTACGAAGAGTGTATCCCCCGTGAAGAGATTCCCTTGAACCAGATAGCATACCGACCCCGGCGTATGCCCGGGCGTGTGGACGACCTCGATGTCGAAGTTCCCGACCCGGAGCCTGTCACGATCCTTCAGCCTCCTGTCGGCAGGTCCGGGAGGCGGCAGCCCCAGTTCCTTTTCGGCCCGCTCCCTTCCCTCCCCCTGGGTGAAGAACCGATCGTCCTCTTCGTGCATGCAGACGGGGGCCGAGAGGGACATCTTCAGGTTCCGGTTTCCAAGCACGTGATCCGCATGGCCGTGGGTGTTGAGGATGTACTTGATCTTCAACCCCTCTGCCTGGATCCGGGCCGCCAGCTTCTCCTCTTCGCCGGCCGGATCGATCAACACGGCCTCTTTCGTGCCCGGGCACGCGACGAGATAGGTGAAGACATGAAAGGGTCCGGTGGGGATCTGGTGGATGATCACGTTCTGCATGGCCTCTCCTCGTGAAGGCTTTCGCTTCCACCCTCCGCAACAGCCACGGCCATGGAGGAGGGCCCGCTCCACCCATCGTACAAGACTGAATCATTCACCCGTTGCGCCATGCTCCATGCCCTTCTCACATCGCCTTCAGGAGCTGATTGGCCGCCGTCAGCATGGGATCCCAGACCGGGCTGAACGGGGGGGCGTAGGCCAGATCCGACTGAAAGAACCGTTCCACCGTCATGCCGGCGTGGAGGGCCACGGCGGGGGCGTTCACCCTGTGGGCGACCCCTTCTTTTCCCACCATCTGGACCCCGAGCAGCCGCCCCGACTTTCGATCCCCCACCATGTGGACCCAGATGGTGGTCGAACCCGGATGGGCATGGGCCCTGCTTCGACTTTGAATCACCGTCTCAGCCGGTTCGAACCCCGCCTTCTCGGCCTCGGCCATGCTCAGACCGGTCCTCGCAACCTCGAGATCGAACACGCGGAAGACCGCAGTGCCCGCCACGCCCTCAAGCTCCGCCCCCTCACCGGTCACATGATCGGCAACCGCCCACCCCGCCCTGTTCGCCCTGAGGGCAAGCGGAATCCACACCCGTTTGCCGGTGACCACATGAAAGGCGTCCGCACAATCTCCGGCCGCATAGATGTCCTCGCCCGAAGTGCGGAGGGATCGATCTACCGCGATGGCCTTTCCCGGCCCCAGTTCGAGCCCCGCCGATTCGGCCATCCGGCTGTTGGGCACGATTCCGATCGCCGCCAGGACCATCTGGCAATCCAGCACCGGCCCCCTGGACACCAGCCTGAAACCGCCGCCCCCCTTTTCAATCCCCTCTATCTCGTAACCAAGATGCACCCCTACTCGGTTGGTCTCCAGCTCCTTCCGGATGACCGCACCCAGATCCGGGTGGATCCAGGGCAGGAACACGGGCCCGGGCTTGATCATGTCCACTTCGATACCCCTTGCCCGCAGGGATTCGCACATCTCGAGCCCGATATACCCCATGCCTACAATCACCACGCGCGCGACCCTTCGCTCCATGAGGAGCCGCTTGATCCTGCGCCCGTCCTCGAGCGCCTTCAAGGCCAAGACGCCGGGCTGGTCAAACCCAGGCAGCCGGGGCATGATCGGGGAGGCGCCGGTGGCGAAAAGGAGTTTGTCGTAGGATATCTGGAAGTCCTCTCCGCTCCGGGTCTTCCCCGCCACCCGCTTTGCCTTCACGTCGATGGATTCCGCCCGATGGCCGGTCCTGAGATCGATGGACTGCTTCTTCCTGAAGACCTCGGCCCTTCTGACGATCAGGTCGTCCATGTCCCTGGAGGGGTCCGCGATGTTGTACGGCATGCCGCACGCGCTGTAGGAGACGTCATCGGTCTCCTCCAGCACCGTGACCTCAAGATCAGGGAGGTTCCTCTTCGCCTTGCTTGCGGCGCTCATGCCGGCCGCATCCCCGCCGATGACCAGAAATCTCATCTCGACCTCCTCTTAAGCTTACCCTCGGGGTCCTTGCTTGACGGCCGTCGGCCGGGGCGGGTCCCGGAGAGCACCCGAGCGGCGGCTTCCACCCATGCCTTTTCCATTGTCCTGTATACGGAAGGTAAAAGGCAACTCTTTTGCTTGCCAACGTAAGCCCTTTTGGATTACTTCTTTCCTGATGCCAACCGGCTTTTCAAGCCGGGATTTGGGATGGTCGTTCACCAATCTTCAAGAGCGAGGGGCCTATGAGCGGGAGCGGAATGGAAATCGATCTTTCCGGGAGGATCGCGCTGGTCACCGGCGGCAGTCGCGGGATAGGGATGGCCATCGCCATGGCCATGGCCGAGAAGGGTGCGAGGGTGGCCGTCAGCGGGAGGAAACAGGAGAACCTCGACCGGGCAGCGGAGGAATTCAAGGGGCGGGGTCTTGAGCTCTTCCCGGTCGCAGCCAACGCGGGTCGGGCGGGAGAAGTGGGTTCTCTGTTCAACGCCTTGGACCGGCAGTTCGAAGGGGTCGACATCCTTGTGAACAATGTCGGCACCAACATCCTCACCCCCTCGGTGGCCGAGGCGGATGAAAAGCTGTTCGACAAGCTCCTCGAGACCAACCTGAAGAGCGTTTTTCTGGCAAGCGCAGAAGCCGCCCGGAGGATGAAGAAGAGGGGTGGAGGGAAGATCATCAATATCAGCTCGATCGCCGCCCGCAAGGCGGCCAGGGGCATGGGGATCTACTGCATTGCCAAGGCGGGCGTGGAGATGCTCACGCGGGTGCTGGCGCAGGAGCTCGCATCGGATCACATCAACGTGAACGCGGTGGCCCCCTCGGTGGTCAGGACGAAGTTCAGCGAGCCCTTCTGGAGCAACGAGTCCCTTCTGAATGAGATCGTCAAGACCATCCCCATGGGGAGGATCGCCGAGCCTGCCGACGTGGTCGGGGCGGTCCTCTTCCTCGCTTCCAGTCTCTCTGATTTCATCACGGGAGAGGTCATCTCGGTCGACGGCGGCTCCATGGCGTAGCCAGAGGCCAGAGTTCAGCTTGCCGCTGCCCGAAGCGCCAGCGCTTGCGCGGCGTGAGGCGGCAAGATTGATCGGGTAGGAAACTTCCTGCGGTTTTCTCTCCTACAGCAACAGAAAAGTCCCTAACAACATCCCGGGTACTTCGTTCCCCTGGCCAAGGGTTCGTCTCTGCCCTCCGGCCCCTGATCTCTTTGTATGAGACTTCGTCAAGTTGGAGGTTTCAGTGTTCAGGGGTCAGGAAATGGCTGGAGTACCGGGCTGACACCCGACACCCTGTAAAATCTCCTATTCGATCAGACTGGCTTGCCCCCCTCCCACAAATCATTTGACTTGCCAAAAGCAGTGTGTTACAGCTTTATTAATGAATGAGAATTCATTCATTAATAATACAAATCATATGAAATCTTAGGGATATACGGTTTCCCCCATTTCAGTTCCAATCTGTTGCCCTGAGTTCAACCAAGGAGGTCTCCCAATGAACAGAAGGATCAGGAAGGCAGGCGTAATCGGCGCCGGAGTCATGGGTGCGACCATCGCGGCACAGCTTGCCAATGTCGGAATCGAGACGCTTCTCCTGGACATCGTCCCCGGCCGGATGAGCGACGAAGACAGGAAAAGGGGGGTCTCCCCGGAAAGCAGGGAGTTCAGGGACAAGCTCGCCAGGAAAGGCGTGGAGACAGCCCTCAAATCAAGGCCCGCCTCGTTCTACGTGCCTGAAAACGTCCGCCTCATCACCGTCGGCAACATGGAAGACGACCTGGACAAGCTCAAGCAGGTGGACTGGATCATCGAAGTGGTCCTGGAGAGACTCGATATCAAGCAGGCGGTATTTGAAAGGCTGGAGAAGGTCGTGACCCCGGGAACCATCATCAGTTCGAACACCTCGGGCATATCGGCCGGCGCCATGTGCGAAGGCCGCTCGGAGGATTTTCGAAGGCACTTTGCGATCACCCATTTTTTCAACCCCCCGCGCTATATGAAGCTGCTGGAGATCGTCCCGGGGCCCGATACCCTGCCGGAGGTGGTCGAGGTCCTGGCGGAGACGTGTGAGAAGACGGTTGGAAAGGGCATCGTCTACGCAAAGGACACACCCAACTTCATCGCCAACCGCATAGGGATCTTCAGTATGTTCCACGGCATCCGCACCATGATGGAGCTGGGGATGACCGTGGAGGCGGTGGACGGACTGACCGGGCCGGTGATCGGGCATCCGAAAAGCGCTTCTTTCAGGACCTCCGACCTCGTGGGACTCGATGTCATCCTCCACGTTGCGCAGAACGTCTATGACGGCGCGGCCGGCGACGAGAAGCGGGAGACCTTCATTCCCCCCGAGTTCATCAGGAATATGGTTGAAAAGGGGTTGCTGGGGGAGAAGACCAAACAGGGCTTCTACAAGAAGGACAAGGGGAAGGAGAAAAAGAAAGGACTCCTCTCGATCGATTACAACACACTCGAATACAAGCCCCTGCAGGAGGTAAAGCTCGGTTCCCTCGACGCGGCCAGGAACCTCCCCGGAACAGGGGCGAAGATCAAGGCCCTCTTCTATGCCCAAGACCTCGCCGGGAAGTTCACCTTCCGCACCATGACCGAGACCCTGCTCTATGCTGCTTCGAAGATCCCGGAGATTGCCGACGACATCCTCAACCTGGACAATGCGATGAAATGGGGCTTTGCCTGGAAAATGGGCCCCTTCGAGACCTGGGACGCGATCGGTCTGAAAAAGTCCGCGGAAATGATGATGGCCGCCGGCTACCAGATCCCCGCGTGGGTCCGGGAGATGCTTTCGAGCGGAAAGGAATCCTTTTACAGGAGGGAGCAGGGGCTCCTCTTCTATTACGACATCCCCGCCAGAGACTACAGACAGGTCCCGGTGAAGCCGGGCATCATCCTTCTTCCCTCCCTCAAGGACAGGGAGAAGAAGGTGGCCGGAAACAAAGGCGCATCCCTGGTCGACATCGGCGACGGCGTGGCGTGCCTGGAGTTCCACACGAAGATGAACGCCATGGGCGACGACATCATCAACATGATCTTCAAGTCCGCCGACATCGTGAGCCGGGACTTTCAGGGACTGGTCATTGCCAATCACGGCGAAAATTTCTCCGCGGGCGCCAACCTGCCCCTCGTGCTCTTCGCGGCCCAGGAGGAGGAATGGGATGACCTGGAGTGGATGATCAAGACCTTTCAGGATTCCTTCATGAGGCTGAAGTACCTGGACAAGCCCGTGGTGGCGGCCCCTGCAGGCATGGCCCTGGGCGGAGGGTGCGAGATCTGCATGGCCTCGGACCGGGTCCGCTACGCAGCCGAGACCTACATGGGGCTCGTCGAGGTCGGGGTCGGCCTCATCCCGGCGGGCGGAGGCTGCAAGGAGATGATCATCCGCAACACCGAGCACCTGTTCGAGGTCCAGCCGGGAGGCGTCTACCCGAAGCAGATCGAGATGGTCCCCTTCATCGCGAGGGCCTTCGAAAACGTCGCCCTGGCCAAGGTCGCCACCTCCGGCCCCGAGGCGGTGAAGATGGGTTTTCTGCGGCCCACGGACAAGATGACCGTGAACCGGGACTACCTGATCGACGACGCCAAAAAGACCGTGTTGGCGATGAACTTGGAAGGCTACACCCCGCCCAGGCGTCTCGAAGAGATCCGCGTGCCGGGCGAGAACACCTATGCGCTGATCAAGATGGCGATCTGGACCCTGCATCAGCAGGGCTATGCCCTCGACCACGACACGGTGGTTTCGGAGAAGGTCGCCTATGTGCTCTGCGGGGGGAGGGTGCACGCGGATACCAAGGTGAGCGAACAGTACCTGCTGGACCTGGAGAGAGAGGCGTTTCTCAGTCTCTGCGGCCACCCCAAGACCCAGGCCAGGATCCAGCATATGCTGTCCACCGGCAAGCCTTTGCGGAACTAGCGAAAGAATGGAAAGATGGAATGGTGGAAGAATGGAATATTGGGATACTTTCGAACAACAGAATCCTCCCACCTGACCCATCGTCCAATATTCCACTATCCCATTGTTCCAAGGACTTTTTATGGAGGTAAAGACATGAAAGAAGCCGTCATCGTTGCCGCATGCAGGACAGCGGTCGGAAAGGCCCCCCGAGGCATGCTCAAGGACACCCGGCCGGAAACGATGGGCACCGCAGTCCTGGGGGAATTGCTCAAGAGGGCGGGCGATCTGGATCCCGCACTGATTGACGACGTGATCATCGGGTGCACCTTCCCGGAGGCCACCCAGGGGCTCAATCTTGGAAGGGTTCTCGTCATGTCCATGGGGTGGCCGGATCGCATCCCGGGGATGACCGTCAACCGGTTCTGCTCTTCGGGTCTCCAGGCCATTGCCATCGGCGCGGAGAAGATCATGTGCGGCTTCTCCGACGTGGTCATCGCGGGGGGCGTGGAAAGCATGAGCCAGATCCCCATGGGCGGGAGCATGCTCTACCCCAACCCGGCCCTGGTCGATACCCATCCCGGCGCGTTTACAGGCATGGGGCTTACCGCTGAGATCGGA
>JAGVAP010000008.1 GCA_020060215.1 Deltaproteobacteria bacterium
AACCCGGATTTCTGGTGGGCGAGACAGGCCCTCAACCCGAACAACATCCAGGCCCACCGTGAGACCACCGGCAGGGAGATCATCGAGCAGACGGATGGGAAGGTGGACGCCTTCGTGTGCGCCGTGGGCACGGGCGGGACGCTTCTGGGCGTCTACGAGGCCCTCAAGGCGGTCAACCCGAACATCAAGGTGTATGCCGTCGAACCCGCAAGCTCGTCCCTCTTCGAGACGAATGCGGAGATCTCGAAGTACATGAAGAAGTACGACATCCCGGGGATCGAGGGGTGGATCATCTCCGAGATCAAGAAGATGAACATCGTGGAGAAGGTCTATCTCGTCCAGGACGGCGACGCCGTCGAAATGACCCACCGCCTGTGCAGAGAGGAGGGCCTCTTCTGCGGCATGTCCTCAGGGGCCAACGTCTGGGTGGCGCGCGAGGTCGCCAAGGGCATGGGGAAGGGCGAGCGGGTCGTGGCCGTCCTGCCGGACAGCAGGTACAGGTATTTTGCGGAGGAGCATTTCACCACCTGAACCAAAACCCAGAGAGGAGGCTTGCAAATGAGAGGAAGAAGGAGCGTTGCGGGACGGATCGCGGGATGGGTGCTTTTGAGCGCGGCCATGCTGGTGGCGGCCCCGTCGTGGGCCGGTGATTTTCCCACCAGGCCGATTGAGTTCATCGTGATCTTCGCTGCGGGGGGATCCACGGACCTTGCATCCAGGGCCATTGGAGATGTGGCTGCAAGAGAGCTGGGCCAGCCCGTGGTGGTGCTCAACAAGACCGGCGGCGGCGGCACGGTGGGGACGGCCGCCCTGGCCAAGGCGAAGCCCGACGGCCACACGGTGGGGAGCCTCTCCACGGGGGCCATGGAATTCAAACCCCACATGGAAGACCTGAACTACGATCCCCTGAAGGATATCGTTCCCGTGATGCAGTACGGCGAGTACCCCCAGGGCATCGCGGTGAAGTCGGACGCTCCGTTCAAGACCCTGAAGGACCTGATCGAGTATGCGAGGGCCAATCCCGGGAAGGTCACCTACGGGACGACCGGGGCCGGCGGTGCCCAGCATATCGGTATGGAAAGGCTGGGCAAGGAGACGGGGATCCAGTGGGCTCACGTCCCCTTCAAGGGGGGGACGCCCGCGGTCACCGCCCTTCTGGGGGGGCACATCACCGCCACGACCGTGGCTGAGTTCGTTCCCCAGGTCAAGGCCGGCAATATGAGGCTCCTCGCCACATTCAACTCCAAACGGCTCGCCTCCTTCCCCGATGCCCCCACGACCCTGGAGCTGGGGTACAAGGTGTACATGGCGAACTATCTCGGGATCGGCGTGCCTGCGGGGACGCCCAAGCCGATCGTGGAGAAGCTGGCAAAGTCCTTCAAGAACGCCATGGATGATCCCTCCTTCAAGAAGGTGATGGAGAATTTTTCCATCGAGATCTCCTACCGATCCGGGGAAGAACTGGCAAAGGTCATCAAGGAAGGGTACGATATCCAGGGCAAGGTCTTGAAGGAGCTTGGCCTGGCGAAGAACTAGGAAGGGGATGCGGGCATGACCAGAAAGCGCGACCTCGCGAGCAGTGTTGCATCGCTCATTGTGGCCGCGGTGTTCTGTGCGGGTGCGGTTCATTACGGTCTTACCAGGCGAGGGGTTCCGGGGCCGGGTTTCCTGCCCTTTTTCGCGGGGCTCGGACTCGTCCTCCTCGCCCTGATCCAGCTGATCTCGCGGCTGTGGGATGGGGATAGGGAAGAGAGGAAGGACCAACCCCTCTCCTTCTTCCCTGAGAGGGGGAGCTGGAAGCGTCTCGCCATGGTCATGGGCAGCCTCGTCTTCTATGTTCTTGCCCTGGAGTATCTCGGCTTCCTGGTGACCACCTTCCTCTTCGTGTCCGTCCTGCTGGCGATCGAGCCGAAAGGATGGGCCGGCGTTGTGGGCACATCCATCCTGGCCACCGGGGGTTCATATCTGATCTTTCAGCTCCTGCTCAAGGTGCAGTTGCCGAGGGGGGTCTTCCGACTGTGGGGGGGATTTTAGGGTGGATGTGCTGCAGAACCTCGGCATGGCCTTCGGGGTCGCCTTTGAGCCATCCAACATCCTCATGTGCTTCATCGGGGTGCTCTTCGGGACACTGGTCGGTGTCCTCCCGGGGCTCGGCCCCACTGCGACCATCGCCCTCCTGCTGCCCATCACCTTTAATCTCTCGCCGGTGGCTTCGGTGATCATGCTTTCCGGGGTCTATTATGGGGCCTACTACGGCGGGACGACCACCTCGGTCCTCGTCAACATCCCCGGGGAGGCGGCCACGGTGGTCACCTGCCTGGACGGCTACGAAATGGCCAAGAAAGGGCGGGCCGGTCCTGCCCTGGGCATAGCCGCCATCGGGTCCTTCATCGGGGGGACCTTTGCCATGATCCTGCTCGTCTTGCTCGCCCCCCCTCTGGCGTCCATGGCCCTGGAATTCGGTCCCCCGGAGCGGGCGGCGCTCATCTTTTTCGGGCTCAGCATGGTGACCTACCTCTCGAGCGGGCCCCTCCTGAAGTCGCTGACGATGGCCGGATTCGGGCTCCTGCTCGGGTGCATCGGGACGGACCTGATCACCGGGTCGGAGAGGTTTACCATGGGATTCATGGGGCTCTCCGACGGGCTCGGAATCGTGCCGGTCGTGATGGGCCTCTTCGGGGTCACCGAGGTCCTGCTCAACGTGGAGAAATCATCGGAGAAGATGCAGGTTTTCAAGGCGAGGGTGCGCGAGATGCTGCCCACGAGAGAGGATTGGAAGGTCTCTTCCGGACCCATTGCCAGGGGCTCGGTCCTGGGCTTTTTCATCGGACTCCTCCCCGGGGGGGGCGGGATCCTTTCCTCCTTCCTCTCCTATGCCGTGGAAAAGCGGCTTTCGAGACACCCCGAGCGGTTCGGCACCGGTGAGATCCAGGGGGTTGCCGGCCCGGAGACGGCGAACAATGCGGGGGCCCAGGCGACGTTTATCCCGTTGCTGACCCTCGGACTTCCCTGTAACGCTACGCTGGCCGTGCTCATGGGGGCCTTCATGATACACGGGATCACGCCCGGCCCCCTGCTCATGAAGGATCACCCGGCCCTGTTCTGGGGGGTGGTGGGCAGCATGTATCTTGGAAACGCCATGCTGGTCCTGCTCAACCTGCCCCTGATCCCCTTGTGGGTCAAGGTCCTGCGGATCCCCTATCGCATCTTTTTTCCCCTGATCCTCCTGATCTGTGTGATCGGGTCCTACTCCCTTCAGAACAGCGTTTTCGACGTCGGGATCATGATCGGATGCGGCGCGATCGGCTACCTCCTGAAGAAGTTCGGGTACGAGGCGGCGCCGCTGGTCCTGGCTCTGGTCCTCGGCCCCATGCTGGAGGAAGCCGTGCACCAGTCCATGGTCATCTCGGGAGGAAGCGGTCTGGTGTTCCTGTCGCGCCCCATCGCGGCGGCCCTGGTCGTGGTCTCCGCGGTCCTGATCGTCTTCCCGTTGGCGTCCTGGGCGCTTCGGAGGGAGAAGACGACCGTGAGGAGCGGGGAACCGAAGCCGAGTTAGGGAACATCAACAGCGCTGCCGGTGCAGTGCATCCAGTCTTTATAATGTTTTCGATCTTGAGGTGAACCATGACCGAATTTGCAGACCGCATCTCCCGTTTGGGAACCGAGACCGCCTTTGCCGTCTCCGCCGAAGCAGCCGCCTTCGCGGCACAGGGGCACAAGGTTTATCCCTTTCATCTCGGGGACATGAATCTACCGACCCCGCGAAACATCGTCGACGCGACAATGCGGGCCATCCGCGACGGCAAGACCTGCTATTGCGCCAACGCAGGGGTGTTGGAGCTCCGGGAGGTCCTTGCCGCGGACATCAACGGCTCCCACTCCACTCGTTACGGGGTGGACAATATCGTGATCCAGCCTGGGGGCAAGCCGACGATCGGCAAGTTCCTTCTGGCCCTGATGGACCCGGGAGACGAGGTGCTCTACCCCAACCCGGGATACCCGATCTACGAGTCGCAGATTGAATTCCACGGCGGAAAGGCGGTGCCCTACACCTATGTGGAAGGGACGGACAACTTCGCCCTCGACATGGACTCGCTCAGACGGGCCATCACCCCGCGCACCAGGCTCCTCATCCTCAACGACCTCCAGAACCCGACCGGACACGAATGCACGCGCGGGGAACTGGAGGCGCTCGCGGAACTGGCCATCCGGCATGACCTTCTCGTGCTCTCGGATGAGGCGTACTTCGACATCCGCTACAGCGGCAAGAGCCTCTCCCTCGCCTCTCTCCCGGGCATGGAGGAGCGCTGCGTGCTGCTCTACACGTTCTCGAAGAAGTTCGCCATGACCGGCTGGCGACTGGGTGCGGCCGTGGCGCCGAAGGAGATCGCCGCCGTGATCGCCAAGCTCAACGTCAATGACGAATCCTGCTCCAATCACTTCGTCCAATGCGGGGCCATCGAGGGGCTGACGGGGGACCAGACCGAAGTCAGGGCGATCCTCGCCACCCTGAAGGAGCGGCGGGATACTGCGGTGGATCTGCTGAACTCGATCCGGGGAGTAAGCTGCTTCCGGCCCAACGCCACGTTCTATCTCTATCCGAACGTGACCGAACCGATGATGCGGATGAATACCACCGACTACAACCTGTTCCGCACCAGCGTGCTGAAGAACACGGGGGTATCCTTCTGCACCCGGCTCCACTTCGGCCGGCCCCTCCCGGGCGAGAAGTCCAACCATGTCCGCCTGGCCTATTCGGGGATCAACCTGCCGGAGATCAGGGAGGGGCTCGCCAGGCTCAAACAGTACCTGGATTCGCTTTAGCCCGGGCGGCGTTTGGCAAGGGGATTCAGGGTTGCCGCCCGAGCATGACCCCCCTCGGGGGGGCACCCGGGGCGCCCGCCAAGCGGTCCACTCCGGGTGGATTTTCACTGGTCAATGCCGCATCCAGAGCCAGATCAAGGGAGCGACGGGGAAGAGCAGGAGAAACCCGCTCGCCAGCAGGAGCTGTTGTCGGATCGAGAAGAAGCGATTCGAGCCGCTTCGTCCGGTCTCCCCTGCGAGGGCAGCCACTTCACGACCTTCCAGCCCGGTCAGTTCCGCCAGGGCGTCCAATATGTCCAGGTTGTAAAAAATATCTTCCTTCTGCCGTGCGCGAAGGCAGGCGGCCGCTGCGATCCTCTTGACCTCGTCCCGCGAAAGTCTCTTCTCTGCGTGTGGGTGCATGGGGGCTCCTTCCTTCACCTCATCGTTGCATGACAACCAAGGCAATGACGTTTCCGCAGATGCCGGGGGCGTTCTGGTGACCGCACTTCAGATGGTTCCCGCAGGACGGGTGGACCCCGGCAGGCCCTAAGCCGTCGGAAACACGTCGGTTTAGGCTTGTGGCATGTCCAATCGGTCGAGTTGACGGGTTTCGCTCCGCTCCACCCATCCTACGCTCCAGACCGTCAGCCATCAACAACTCTTCTCAATCTTCAAAGGCATACCTCGATCTTGCCCCACTGGTCGCGGGCTACCCACCGGTACTTTTCCAGAAAGAGCTTGTCGATGGCGTTCGGCGACCCTTTCATCAGGCGGTTGACGGAGCTCTGCAGCTGGCTCGGGCCGCCGCAGTATACGGCATAGGCCAGCCGCGCCAGGATTTCTCGGTCGGACCGCTTTTCCGATCCCATCTCCTGCAATTCGGGCAGAGCGTATTTCTTGAGATAGATCGCCAGGATCTCGCAACCCGCCGAGGCGTTGTAGGCGATGTCCCAGCGCAGGTGATTCAGGTCGTAGATCCCCCGCCACACGCGTTCGTTGATCTGCATGATCCCGACGGAGGTTCGATTGTAGGACCTCAGGTAGGTCGCCTTGTTCCCCTCGATGACGAACTGGCGGAAACAGGTTTCCTGCCATGCCGTGGAGAGGACAAGCAGGTGGAAGAATGCGGTGAGCCCTTCGTCTAGATCGGTCTTGGGAAAGACCCTGGCTGAGGTCTCGTTCAGGAGGGTACGTACCCGCTTGAGATAGGGCTGTTTGTCCCCTTTCGGTACCAGCCAGGGGGTGATGCGGTCACGGAAGGCCTGCCCTGGATCGTCCTTGGCCCAGGCGGTGGCGACGAAAAAGTTCTTGACCGAAATGAACCGCTCCTTTTCCCGGGGACTGAATTCCTGGGGGTCCACTTCAAGGAACTCCTCGTTCATGGACGGCTCCGTGAAGGGGAGAGGATCCCCCAGTCCGAGAATCCTTCTCAGATCCTCATCAACCATGAATTCATAGGGGAGGTCCGAGACCTCCTTCCCGCTGATCAGGCGGGCCAGGTGGATCAGTCCTGCGCGGCTGATTTCAATGCCGAGACCGGGGCCGATCGTGTCCAGTGCGACGAGGGCATCGGAGGCGGTGAAAAAGGCCAGGTAATCCAGAAGGGGCCGCGCAGGATCGTCGCTCATCCTCTTCCTGAAGATCGGGGAGAGGCGCTGCCATGCGGTGATGAACTCTTTCCTGACGAAATCGGTTTTCTGCCCGGGCTCCAGGAGCTCATCCTCGAAACGGTGCCGGGCCTCGAGCAGCACGGCCAGGATGAGCTCCTTCTCCGCACCGCTCAACCGCTCCCGCGGCAGGGAAGTGATCATCTTGACAAAGTAGGCATCCCATGTCTCCCAGACGGCGATGAATTTTTCCACCTCTTGCTGCTCGACGGATTCATGGCCCTCCTCGACTTTCCTCTTCGTCTCCTCGACCTCCACCAGGATGTCTACGGTGACCGTCTCCCCCCGGACGTCCACCTTCCCGGGCCTGAGGCTGTCCATCATTCGATGGGCCCTTTCCTGGAGTTCGGAAGGGAAAAGATCTCTCGTGAAGAGCCTGAGGTCTTCGACGGGCGGCGCGAGATTGATGGCCAACTGGTTCAGGTATTCGAGGACATGTATCTTGATCAGGTCCCAGAAAAATCCCATGACCCGGGCGGGTTCATGATCCTGGTTGTAGACGGCAGACTCGATCGTCCTGAACGAGAGGACCCAGTGCTCGTTCACCACCGGGACCTGCGTCAGGGAGACGTACCCTTCCCAGGACAAGGGGACGATGCAGGTGGAGCCGATGGATAACCCCGCCCTGAGGAAGACCTTTGTTTGGAAATGGATCCTGTGCCCATCGATCGTGTATACGGGATCCGAGAGGACGATCTCCTTGCAGCCTCCCTGGTCCCCCGCCAGGACGGCGGTCCTGCCTTCATCCGTATAGGCGGTCTTGATCACCATGGACCTGAGCAGTTGGGTGTCGAGGGAAAGAGGGAGGGCGACCGTCTCTGCAAGGGGGCCGCGGTTCGGCAGCAAAACGACGACGGCAAAGACAAGAACCGGTAAAATGCTTCGTTTGCGGATCATCTCTTAAAGTCTGACATCGACTCATACCTCTTTGCGGGATGGAACGCAATAACCATTCCCGCTCCCGTATTTTTTTGTGATTGACACCCGCTCCGGAAGTAGGGTATCAGGGTACGGTATACATTACTTGGCATATTGAATATAAAAATAGACTATATAAGGTCATTAAAGTGTCTTTCCCAACCGTGAATCTGAAGATTGAACCCACCACATCGATCAGGGACAAGGTTTATGACCACCTGAAAAAGCAGATCCTGAACAGCCAGATCCCGACCGACGCCATACTGGTGGAAGCGAGGCTGGCTGAACAGGTCGGAATCTCCCGCACCCCCATGCGCGAGGCCCTCCATTTCCTGGAGAAGGAGGGGCTGCTCGAATCCATCCCCCGGGTAGGCTATCGGGTCAGAAGGGTCGACTGGGAAGAGGTCGCAGAGATCGTGGAGATCCGAAAGGTGATTGAGACGCTCGCCGCGAGATGGGCGATACACCGGATCGCCCCTGAAAAGGTGCAAGCGCTGGAGCAAAATCTCGCCGAAGGCGAGGCCATGATCGAGACGGGGAATGTGGAGCTCTTTCATGAGCTGGACGCGCAGTTCCACGAGATCCTCGCCGGCGGGAGCGGCAGCAGGCGGATGATGGCGCTGATCCACGCATTGCGCAGCGACATGCTCCGCTATCGCATGAAAAGCCTGCACAGGGTGGACACCGCCTCCATCGCCCTCTCCGATCACAGACGGATCTTCCAATGCCTGATCGACAAGGACGAGGCCGGGATCGAAGCGGCCATCCGGGATCACCTGCAGCAGGCGATGACTTACATCAGCCTCTACGCATTCGGTAGCGAGGGCCAGAAGGAGGCATTCTGAGGTGAAGGGAAAGGAAATCGCCGTACTCGGAGGAGGAAACGGGGCGCTCACCACGGCGGGGGATCTTGCCTTGGCCGGGTTCAACGTCCGCATGTGGAGTTCGTTCCCCGAGGAGCTCGAAAAGATCCGCGAGACGAAGGCGGTCAAGATCAGGGGCCTGGGCCGCCAGGGAGATGCTCGGATCAAGCTGGTCACCAAGGACCTTGCAGCGGCGGTGGAAGGGGCGGATCTGATCATCTCGCCCAACCCCGCTTTCTCGCAGCCGGATATTGCTTCCTTCCTGGCCCCGCTCGTCGAGGACGACCAGGTCCTTCTCCTCTCCCCGGGCTCCATGGGCTCATGCCTGTTCGCACGCATCTTCAAGGAAAAGGGATGCACGAGAGACGTGGCCGTTGCCGAGCCGGGTACCCTCCCTTACCTGACCAGAAAGGTCGCCCCGGATGAAGTGCTGGTAAGCGGCCATGCCGTGAGGCTGCCGATCGGGGTGTTCCCGGCGCGAAAGACAGAATACGCGGTGAATCTCCTCCACGAGATCTACCCCGCGGCCCATCCGGTGGAGAACGCCCTGTCCATTGCGCTCCTGAACGTGGGCCCCGTCATCCATTCCGTTCTCGTGCTCCTGAACGCCGGGCCGATCGAGCACTTCGACGCGTGGGACATCCACAACGAAGGGACCACGCCTTCCGTGAAGAGGCTGATCCTGGCCCACGATGCGGAGAGGATAGCGATCCGGAGGACCCTGGGTTTCAGGAGCCATCACTATCCGTTCTCCGACCACTATGATCAGAACAGCAAGGACGAGTGGATGTATGGAAGGAAGGCGCACACCGACCTGGTCAGGAGCGAGAGCTGGAGGGAGAGCCTGGATTTCAACCACCGCTACATCAGGGAAGACGTGAAGTGCAACCTCGCGCTCCACTGTTCCATCGCGGACTTCTGCGGGGTCGTTACCCCCGTCGCCCATTCGCTGTTGAACCTCCTCGGGGCGCTGGTCGGGGAAGACTTCATGAAGACCGGAAGGACCCTGGAATCGCTGGGCCTGTCACACCATTCCAGGAGCGAACTGATGCGGCTCCTGGAAGAAGGCTATTAGCCGGTGCTCACCCCTGGAGAGGCATTTCCGGATCTGTGCGATCGGCAGTCAGGAGCAGTTGCCCGCCTGCGGGTTTCTTCTGTAGGAGCAAGCTCCTGCGTGCGATCTCCTTCGGAGTGGGATGGATCGCAACCAGGAGCCTGCTCCAGGGGATGGCGTTTCATAAAGCGCTCTTCCATAACGCTGAAGGACGAACACCATTGAAAGGAGACCCACCATGAAGAGATCTCTTGTGTGCTTGTTGGCCATCGCATCGATGACAGCCCTGGCTGTGAGCGGTGCATGGGCGGAGAAGAAGCCGCTCGTATTGAAGGCCGTATGCTTTCTCCCCAAGACCAACCCCCTTTCTGCGATGACGGTGGAGTGGGTCAACCAGGTGAACCAGATGTTTCCCCAGGATCTGAAGATCGAGTATCGAGGCGGGCCGGAGGCCATCCCTTCCGTGGAGCAGGTGGAGGCCCTGAGAAAGGGCATCATCGACATCAATTTCAATGTAGGCTCCTACTATGCCCCCCAGGGGGCGGAGTTCAACGCATTCCAGCTCTCGAAGATCAGCCCCGCCGAGGAAAGGAAGTCCGGCTACCATGACTACATGGTGAAGGCCCATGAGAAGATCGGGGCGCGATACCTCGGCAGGTGGCTTCACGGCGGCTTCCACATGTACCTCAAGGAGCCGGTCAAGACCGTGGACGATCTCAAGGGAAGGAAGATCAGGACCGGCCCCCTCTACGTCTTTTTCCTGAACAAACTCGGTGCGGCTCCTGTGTCGATCAAACCCGCCGACGTGTACACCAGTCTCGAGAGAGGGTTGGTGGAAGGGTTCTGCTGGCCCATTCTCGGCGCGAGACAATCGGGCTGGACGGAGATATGCAAGGTTGTCCTCGACCATCCCTTCTACGAAGGAGACGGGACGATCCTGATGAATCTGAAAAAGTGGGAGCAGCTGCCCGGTCCGGTGAGGGAGAAGATCCTCCAGACCATGCCTGCCTTTGAAACGGAGATGGTGAAGTACTATGACCGGGAGATCGCAAAGGAGCGGGATCTCATGGTCAAGGGAGGGGCCAGGTTCGTCAAACTGGAGCCAAAGGAGGCGGAGAAGTTCATGACCCTGGCCTATGACGCCTGGTGGGAATTCATGATGACCAAGATCCCGGACCAGGTCCCCGGCCTGAAGAAGATGACTGGGAATTAGGCTCAATGTCCCACTGGGGGCGAACGGCCGGGCATGCCCGGGCCCTCTTCTTGGGGCTGATGAGTCACGGTCCAAGTCGGAAGTGCGAATTCGGAAAGCGGAAAGGAGAAAGCAAAGACAGTGTCGGTCGTTCACTCCGGATTCCCTCAGAGGTGCAAGCGCGTGTTCGACACCGCACTGGATGTCCTTGTATGGATCAGCGTGGTGCTGCTTGTGCTGGTTGTCCTTTCGGTGGCAGGGGAGGTGGTGGTCAGGTCAGCGTTCAACAGGCCCCAGGCGTGGGTCCTGGAGTTCTCGGAATACGCCCTTCTTTTCATTACCTTTCTTGCGGCGGCCCATCTGGTGCGGGCCGAAAAGAACATCACCATCGACATTGTAACGGCCGCGGTCGGGGAGGGGAGCCGGCGGGTCCTCGCCGTCCTCCAATGGCTGGTGGTTAGCGCGGTCTCCCTTGTTTTTCTGTACTTCGGTGTGAAGGTCACGGCCGATCTTTACGTGCGCGGCATCTACAACCCCACCATTGTGCAGGTGCCGCTGGCCTACATCCTGTTCGTCATCCCTCTGGGCGGGCTGTTCATCTTCATCCAGTCCCTGATCGGGTTGTGGTCCTCCGTGAGGGTGCTCGGGGGCAAACAGGCGCGCAGGGCATCCTCGGTCGTTCGGAGCCGTTGACGGCCGAGCTGGGACGAGGATGGAGAGGTTGCTCCCACAGGAACCCATGAGGGCTGCAGTGGAAACCGGCGGCATGGACAAACACGGTTGGTCCGTGCCACCAACCCGGAACCCGTCAGTCCGTCTTCTTCCCCGCGAAGAAGGAAGTTCAGCGCCGAAGAGGAAATAATCCAGTGGAATGGTGGACCATACTGCTGTCGATCTTTGCGGGGCTCTTCATCCTCTTTGCCATCGGGATCCCTGTCGCGTACGCATTTCTCTTCGTAAACATGGTCAGTGTCGCACTCCTCTGGGGCGGGGGGCCGGGGTTGGAGCAGATGATCCTGAGCGTCTTCAGGTCCGTGACGAACTTCTCGATGCTGCCCGTACCGCTCTTTATCCTCATGGGGGAACTGATCTTCACCTCCGGGATTGCAGACAGGAGCCTCGAGGCCCTGGACCGGTGGATCGGGAGAATCCCCGGAAGGCTCTCGCTGGTGGCGGTCCTCGGCGGTACGCTCAACGCCACCCTGAGCGGGTCGAGCATGGCATCGACGGCGATGCTCGCCTCGTGCCTCTATCCGGAGATGAAGAAGAGGGGATATCGTCTGGAAATGAGCATCGGCCCCCTGCTCGGGAGCGGAGGGCTTGCCACCATGATCCCGCCGAGCAACCTGGGCGTAATCCTGGCCGCCCTGGCGAACTTCTCCGTAGGCGATATGTTGATCGCGATCATCGTCCCCGGTCTGCTGATCTCCGGTGTGTACGTCGCCTATATCCTGATCCGGGGTCTTCTTCAGCCCCACCTGGCGCCGCCGTACAAGACCGCCGCCTACTCCCTCTCCTCAAAGGTCGTCTTCTCCCTCAAGTATCTGCTCCCCCTGAGCGGCATCATCGTCCTGGTCATCTTTCTCATCTACTTCGGTGTCGCCACCCCTACGGAATCGGCCGTCTATGGCGTGCTCGGCAGCTTTGTCCTGGGGCTCATCTACAGGGGATGGAAACTCGAAAGCCTCAAAGGGGCGCTGAAGCAGTCCATCCAGATCACCGGGATGATGTTTATCATCCTCTCCGCCTCCGTGACCTTCTCCGAGGTCCTTGCCTTCACCGGGGCGACGGAAAGGCTGATCGAGATCTTCTCCTCCTTTTTCTCCTCCCCGGTGCTCGTTGTGCTCTCGATGCAGCTCCTCCTCTTCATCTTCGGCATGTTCCTGGAGTCCCTCCCGATCATGATGATCACCGTCCCCATCTTCTGGCCCATTCTGGACTCCTGCGGCGTCCATTCCCTCTGGTTCGCCACGATCATGCTTCTCAACCTGGAGATCGGGATGATCACGCCTCCATTCGGGCTCTCTTTGTTCGTCATCCGGGGGGTGATCCCCGGGATTCGAATGGCACAGATCTATGGAAGCTGCATGCCGATCGTCCTCTTGCAGATGATCGTCCTGATGTTGATATTCCTCTTCCCTTCCCTGGTCCTGTGGCTGCCCATGAGCATGCACCGATGATCGAGGACCGGAATAGTGGAATGATGGAATACTGGAATCCTGTTAAGACGCGGCACAAATTCGGGTACCTTCCTACAGGAACTCACTGGCAGTGAGATCGAGAGGGACAATGCCGGGGTATTCACTACTGACCATATTCCTTGCAATTCATGCAGCCTCCGCATTGCGAAGACGACATTGCCCTTAATATTATGCAACTGTAAGATTCATCCTGCTAATCCTGTTACCCCTGTCCAGCGCTTGAAGTCTAAAGCGGCGTAGGGCAGCATGAAAGGACCGAAACCATGAAGATCGCCATCGTCGGTGCTGGAAGGATGGGCATCGGCATCGCTACCGCCCTGCTCCTTTCCGGCCAGGACTGCCGCATCGCACTGGTGGACCTGAAAGAGCGGAAGCAGGGTGAAGAGAACCATGCCCTGAATCGGGCCGTGGCCGAGATCAGGGCGAACCTCTCCCTACTTCACGAGCTGGGGGTCTTGGAGGGATCAGCAGATCGGCTCCTCTCCGGGCTCTCTATGCACAGGGAACTGGGACAGGCCGTCACCGGGTGTGAGTTCGTATTCGAGGCCGTTCCCGAGAAACCGGATCTCAAGCGGGCGCTGATCGGCCGCATGGAGCCGCTGCTGGAGGAAGACGCGATCATCGCCTCGGCGACCTCCACCATCGATCTCCCCACCTTTTGGGAGGCGGCCCGGAGACCGGAGCGAATCGTCACGGCCCACTGGCTGAACCCCGCGTTCATCATCCCCCTGGTCGAGGTCTCCACCGGAGAGAAGACCTCTGCCGAAGCTGCAGAGAAGACCAGACGCTTTCTGATCCAGGCGGGGAAGATCCCCGTCATGATCAAGGACAGCCCGGGGTTCATCGTACCGAGGATCCAGGTCGCCGCCATGAATGAGGCGGTCCGCATCGTCGAAGAAGGGGTGGCATCCCCGGAGGATGTAGATACCGCCATCAAGGCGGGGTTCGGGTTCCGGCTGGCCGTCCTGGGGCTTATCGAGTTCATCGACCTGGGCGGCCTGGACATCCTCTTTCACGCGAGCCGGTTCCTCTACGAGAGGTTCGGCCGCGATCAATACAGGCCCCTGGAGACCATTGTCGAGAAGATGGAGAAGGGAGAGGTCGGCCCCCGTTCAGGGAGGGGTTTTTATGACTACTCCACGGTGGACCGTGAGGCCATGTTCATGAAGCGTTACAGAGGTTTTGTGGAGCTGCTGAAACTGATCAACGGCTCTGGGTCCCTGACGCTCAGGGGCGGGATACGGGAGGAATGATCACACCCAATCCACCTTCGCGATCGTGACTTCGCTCCGGACGTCGCCCGTATTGGGAACCCCCTCCGGTTCGATAAGGAGGGCCCTGTACCCGCTCTCGGAAGAAGGCTTGTGTTCCACCCCTTTCGGGACGACGATCATCTCCCCGGCATTCACTTCCACCTTTCGACCGCGGAAGTTCATCACAAGGGTCCCCTCCAGGACGATGAATGTCTCGTCCGTATCCGGATGGCTGTGCCAGACGAAGTCCCCTCTGAACTTCACGACCTTGATGTCGTAATCGTTCATCTTGGCCACCAGACCCACCGCATAGTCGCCGGGGGGCAATTTCCCGAACTTTTCCGAAAAACTGATCTTATCCAACTTCATGCCCTATCCTCTACAAATCCCGAAGAGGGGCAGAAATGCAGGAGCTTCCTCCCGCAAGGAATCTCAAGCGCCGAGGCCTTCTCAATAGTGTACGGCAAGCCAGATGGTCTCGCATGCGGGATCGGTCCATTCCACGCGGTGCTTCACGTGGGCGCCGATATTCAGATAGTCGCCTGGATCCAGGACCACGACGTCGTCTTCGTTCTCGAGCCTGAGGCCGGCGCGCCCCCGCACCACCAGGACGAACTCGTTCCGGTCCTGGTCGTACCAGAACCCTTCCGGCGAAGCATGTCCCCTCGACACGATCCGCTCGATCTTGACGCTATCGTTCGAACAGATGGTGTCGAAGATCTCGTCCGGCAGCTCGGCCGGTATTCCCTCGAACAAGTCTCCCCTCAAAGGATTCCTCCTGCGGGGGCATCGGCGTTTCCTTCCCGCGTCACACGCCCTTCCGCTCATGGTTCCGACAGCCCCTTGACCCTCGCCCTTTCAACCCATCGATCCATCCCCATGTCCACAAACAGGACTTCGGCCGTTCTGACCCGCTGCAGACCCTCTTCTTTCTCCCCTGCATCGGCGAGGAGCATGCCCAGATGGAGGTGGGCCTGAGCCTCCCAAGGCTTCAGGCCGAGCTCATGGATGCGCAAGATCGCGTGTTCCAGCCTTGCCCGCGCTTCCGCAAGGCCGGCCATTCCACTCCTCCACTCCGCCACTCCCAGGTAGATGAGAGAGAGAGCCTCGTAGTGTTCCTCGCTCCCCTCGGCAAGCCTGGCCGCTTCCCTTGCGTGAGAGATCGCGCGCGGATAATCGCCCAGCTCCAGATGGGCTGCGCTCAGATGGCATTGATGGAGGGAGAGAAGGGCGGGGAGTCCGCTCTCCACCTGCATTCGCAGGCCGGTTTCCAGGCATTCCAGGGCTTTCGGAATATTCCCCAAGAGACCGTACGACACCCCCAGATAGCTCCATGCCATGGGCTGCCAGATCGTCCCCTGAGACTTCTCGTAGTGCTCGATGCTCTTCCGCAGGTGTTCGATCGCCCGGTCTCCTCGACTCCTCAGGGTCAGTAGGCTCCCGTAGGAGAGTTCCGCCGCGCCGATGCTGAAGGCCTGCCCCATGTCCTGGGCCATGGAGATCGCCTTCCTGCACTCCTCTTCACCCCGTTCAAAATCCCCCAGGAATCCCAGGGACAGTCCGCCATAGAGGAGCAGCGCAAAAGAGAGCTCTGCCGGCATCCCGAGCTCCCCGGAACGGGGGTGGGTCTTTTCATAAAGGTGCCGGATCCGCAACGATGCATCCACGACCTTCCTGAACTTGCCCTGCTGCACATAGCTCGGCATGAGCCCGAAGACAAGGGGACCCAGGGTTTCGAGGTCCTCCTCCCGTTCGGCCTCCAGATAGGACCGCTCCAGGTAATTGCTTCCGAGCGCGGCGTCTCCCCGGAAGGTAAAGGACATCGCTGCGTAGGAGCGGATCATGGCCATGCTCCGCTTGTCCTGAACCTCTTCGCAGAGCCTTGCCCCTTCCTGGAGGATGTCGGCCGGGTCTTCCGGAAAGCCCAACCCCCTCAGGATGGGGATCATGGAAACGAGCACCCCAACTTTTTCCCTCTTGCACTCATCCGTTTCCGGGCCCCGGTCGAGCAGCAGGAGCAACTCCTTGTAGAGGCCAAGGGCCACCCAGAGGGAGTTGTTCCTCAGGGACTTCTCCGCAGAGAGTCTCAGGTAATGGATCGCCTTCTCCCGACCTCCACCCTTGGAGTAGTGGCCCGCAAGGACCTCGTAGAACTCCTCTAGCCGTTTCGGGTAGATCTCCTCGATGGCACGGGCGATCAGGTTGTGGATCTCCCTGCGCCTCCCGAGCAGCATGCTGTTGTAGCAGACCTCCTGGGTGAGGGCATGCTTGAAGGCGTACTCGGGCTCGGGCAGAACCCCCTTCTCATGGATGAAATCGAGCCCCTGGAGCTGAACAAGACAGGGTGTCAGATCCTGTCCGTGGCTGATCCGCTGAAGGACCCCAAGGGCGAACTCCCGGCCGATGGCGGAGGCCGTCTGCAGCGTCTCCTTGGGTCTTTCTTCCAACCGATCGAGCCGGGCAGCGATGATCCCCTGGACGGTGTCCGGGACCTGGAGAGAAGAAGCGCCTGTGAGCTCATACGCCCCGCCGATCTTCTGTATGGAGCGGTTTTCCAGGAGCGTCCGGGTGAGCTCCTCGAGAAACAGGGGGTTGCCCCCCGCCCGGTTGCAGACGATCTCTCGGACCTCCGGGGCCGCTTCGAAACCGCTCAGGGCCGCCTTGAGCAGGTCACCGCTGTCACCGGCGGCAAGCTGGCCGATATCGATCCGCTTGAAGACAGCGCCGCCGGACCAGCCGGGGGTGTTCTCCGGCCGGCGCAGGAAGAACAGCAGGATTCGCGCGTTCTCCAGCCACCGCATGAAATGGAGCAGGAATTCCTCCGAACTCCTGTCGATCCAGTGGACGTCCTCCACGGTGATGATCAGGGGCCGCTCGCGGCTCTTTCCGATCAGCAGATCGCGGATCGCCTCAAAGGTCCTGTCTCTCCTCTCCTTGGGCTCGAGCTTCATCCATGCGGGATCATCGATCTTGATCCCAAGGAGGTCCTGCAGGGGAGCCGCCAGTCTGTTCCAGCGGATCTCGTCCGGTTCCGTCTCGCCGGCCCCCAGGCAGGACCGAACGATGTGGCGGATTGGAAGGTAGGCCGTGGAGTGGCCGAAGCGGGTGCAGCACCCTTCCAGGTAGGAGAATTCGTCCTTTGGGAGGCGTTGCCTGAACTCCAGGAGCAGCCTGGATTTGCCTACACCTGCCTCCCCCACGATCTCGATCGCCAGGCCTGAACCGGAGCACACCTGCCGGTAGGCGTCCACCATCTCCTTCAATACGTCTTCCCGTCCTACAAAGGGGGTCAGCCCTCTTGCTGCGGCAGCCGCGATCCTGGTGGCGAGATCGCCTTCCCTGATCAGCTCAAAGGCCTCCTGGGGTTCTTCTTTCCCTTTGATCTTCACTCTGCCCAGGGGTCGGAAGTCAAAGAAATCCCTTACCAGCCGATGGGTGTTCCCCGAGATGATCACGCTTCCCGGCAGCGCCAGATGCTCCATCCTCGAGGCGAGATTGGTCGTATCCCCCACGGCCGTGTAGTCCATTCGAAGGTCGTCGCCGATGGCGCCCACGATCACCGGACCGGAATTGACTCCGATCCGCATTTTGAACTCTGCGCCATATCTCCTCTTCAGCTCCTCACCGTACGGGACGAGGGCCTTCTGAATCGCCAAGGACGCATGGCAACCCCTCCGGGCGTGGTCCTCGTGGGCCACCGGCGCCCCGAAGAGCGCCATCACCCCGTCGCCCGTGAACTGGTTGATGGTCCCTTCGTACCGATGGGTCTCGTCCAGCAGGATGCGAAAGCACCCGTCCATGATCCGGTGGACCTCTTCGGGGTCCAGCCTTTCCGACAGAGAGGTGAAGTTCGCGACGTCCGCAAACATGACCGTGACGATCTTGCGCTCCCCTCTGATGGAGGAGCGCTGCGTCAGGATCTTTTCAGCGAGGAATCTCGGGGTGTAGGACCGGGGGAGGGAATAGTCGATGGAGTCGGACTCTGCGGCACCCCGGAGCCTGTGGCCGCACTCGCCGCAGAATTTGAAATGGCCGGGATAGGAGTTTCCGCAACGCGCGCATCGGAGCACCAGCCTGGCCCCGCATTGGACGCAGAGATCGGTCCCTGCAGGGGTGACGGATCCGCACAGGGGGCAGTTCATTTCAACCTCTCTCCCGTATCATCCATCCCGCGCTTCTGCAGTCCACCTTCTCTCAAAAGGGTTTGGGTCCACTTTCTCCGCCCGCGTAGCTCCCTCCAGGAACTCCACCGCCTCAGGATAGTATCACACCCGGCCGCGGGAAGGGCTATTCTTTCAAGGCCGCCAGCTTTTTTCGCTGGGTGAGGATGGGGATGACCAGCAGGACTGCGGCCGCCGCGAGAAAGCCCACCGAAATGGGGCGGGAGACGAAGATGGCAAAACTCCCCTGGGAGAGCATGAGGGACTGGCGGAAGGCCTCCTCCAGCATCGGCCCCAGGACGGCTGCGAGCACCAGCGGGGCCGGGTCGTACTTGAACCTCCTCATCAGGTAGCCGACCAGGCCGAAGATCAGCATCAGCAGAACATCCCCCGCATTGTTGGCGATGCTGTAGGACCCGATCAGACAGAAGAGGAGGATCAACGGATAGAGGAGAAAGTAGGGGACCTTGAGGACCTTGACCCAAAGGCCGATCAGGGGCAGGTTGAGCACGAGCAGCATGGCGTTTCCGATGTACATGCTCACGATCGTCCCCCAGAAGACGTCCGGCGCCTTGCTCATCAGCAGCGGCCCGGGCTGAAGACCGTGGATCATCAGCGCCCCGAGCAGGATGGCCATGACCGCATTGCAGGGGATGCCCAAGGTCAGCAGGGGGATGAAGTTGCCGCTGGCCGCAGAGTTGTTGGCCGCCTCCGGCGCCGCCACGCCCTGGATGGCGCCCCGGCCGAATTCCTCGGGGTGTTTGGAGATCTTCTTCTCGATCGCATAGGAGGCGAAGGATGCGACGATCGCCCCGCCGCCCGGGATGATCCCCATGAAGAACCCGAGGCCCGTTCCGCGCAGGATCGCGCCGATGGCGTCCCTCCAATCCTTTGCGCTGGGGAGCAGCCGCTTGAACTCGGCCTTCACGACCTCTCGCTTGATCTCCTTCTCGAGGTTCTCCAGCACCTCGGCTATCCCGAAAAGCCCCATGACCATGGGGACGAGACCCACCCCGTCGGCCAGGATCTGGAGCCCTCCGGTGAAGCGGTATTTCCCGCTGATCGCGTCCATGCCCACGCCGCCGAGGATCAGCCCCGCAGTGGCCGTCATCAGGGCCTTGATCATGGAGCCGCTGCTCAGGTACGTGAGGATGGTGATCCCCACGACCATGAGGGAAAAGTACTCCGGGGGACCGAATCTCAGGGCCACTCCGGAAAGCAGGGGCCCGAGCACGGTCAGGGCGATCACCCCGAAGGTTCCGGCAATAAAGGAGCCGAAGGCGGCTATGCCCAGGGCTGGCCCGGCCCTTCCTTTCAATGCCATCTTGTGCCCGTCCAGGCAGGTTACGACCGCGGCGGCCTCGCCCGGGATGTTCACGAGGATCGACGTGGTCGAGCCGCCGTACATGGCGCCGTAAAAGATGCCGGCCAGCATGATGGTGGCCGACACCGGGTTGGTGTGGAAGGTGGTCGGAAGGAGAAGGGCAATCGCGGCCGGAGGGCCCAGCCCGGGCAATACACCCACCAGGGTCCCGACCAGCGTCCCGAGGAAGCAGTAGAGGAGGTTGATCGGCTGCAGGGCTACTTGGAAGCCGTACAGCACATTGCTGAAAACGTCCATGATTTCCGAAGTCCGGTCTTCCGAGCCCGGACCCTCAAAACCCCAGCCACCCTGTGGGGAGCTGGGACTGCAGCAGGACCTTGAAGATCACATAGGCCAGCCCGGTCACCAGCAGACTGGTAAGGAGCGTGAAGATCCCCCCCTTCTTTTCCATGAACCCGAGGAGAAAGATGAAAAGGAGAAAGGTGACCGCGACAAAGCCCAGGTGTTCGATGAAGAGGGCGTAAAGAACAACCGAGATCAGGACCAGGGCCACCTTCAGGATGTTCCTCCCCCGGAAGAGGGGTTGGCTCTCCGTCCGCGAGGTCCATGCCTGTACGAGGACGATCAGGGCCAGTGTCCCCATGAACAAGCCGGCCCAGAAGAAGAAGAAACCCGGGCCGGGCCTGCGCATGGTGCCCAGTCCCAGCCGATAGGATGCCACCATGACGATCACGGCGAGCAGGAGCCAGAAGAGCCCGCTTATCCGCTCTGACCTTCCCAACGCGTTTCTCTTCCCGGGGCCGGATTACTTGTTCAGACCCAGCCTGGCGGCGATATCCTTCGCGGCAGCATAGTCGTCCTGGATCAGCTTCTTGAGTTCCTCGGGGCCCTTGTAGTTGACCACGTACCCGATCTTTTCGATCTTGGCCCTGGGGTCGGGGTGCTTGATCGCCTTCTCAATGGCCGGGATGAGGACCTTCTTGGCCTCTCCGGGAAGTCCGGCGGGGGCAAACAAGGCATGCCAGCCGGAGAGCAGATCCCGCGGGTAGCCCAGCTCTTTCAATGTGGGGATATTCGGCAGCACCGGCGTCTTGGTGCTGGCCAGGAGGACCCTGAGTTTTCCGGCCTCTACATGGGGCAGGAATTTGCCCACAATGTCGTAGCTCACCTCAACGTGCCCGCCCAGCAGGGCCGTCACCACCGCTTCTCCCCCCTTGAACGGGACATGGGTGAACTGGGCCCCGGTGAGGGACTGGGTCATCTGGACGTTGAAGTTGGAAGTGCTGCCCACGCCGGCCGTGCTCACGCGGAGCTTCCCTGGATTCTGCTTGGCGTATTCCACCAGATCCTTGAAGGTTTTCCAGGGTGAATCGGCCTGTACCGCAACAGAGAGGGGGAAGAAGGTGTGGAGGGCCAGGGCGTCCAAATCCTTGATGGGGTCGTAATGGACCGCATCGGGGTTGGTCAGGCGGAAGTAGACCATGGCGGCACTGCTGCTGTAGCCGATCGTGTAGCCGTCGTTCTTGCTCTTGACCAGGGCGTCTGTCCCCACCGTGTCGGAGGCGCCCGGTTTGTTGGTCGGGATGACCTGGGTGCCGGTGTTCTTGGCAATCTCATCGAGGATCAGGCGGGCATTCACGTCGCCGCCACCGCCGGCGGGAATGGTGATGATGAGCTGGATGGGGCGATTCGGATAGGCCTGCGCATGGGCCGACTGAGCGGCGAATGCAGATACCACGATCAAGCCGAGCACGGAAACCAACATCGGAAGACGTCTCATGATTGCTCCTCCATTTTCACGGGTTGCAGGCTGCTGAAGGTGCCTGTTCAGCGCGGGGCCATGCTAGAATAAGGGGGTGCGCAAGTCAACGGAAAGGAGTCCGGCAGCGCCTCAGCCCCATGAAAGAGGAAGGGCGATGGGGGGGTGGCCGTGGAGGTCTCTTTTCAAGAACGAAGACGAACTTGCGCAAGGCACCCGTCATTCCGACCCCGCGGGTCCGACAGGTTCGTCGTATTCCTGAACCCTGCACTTAGAAGTGGCGATCGTTTGAACAGGGCGTGCCCCTGCCCCATTTCATAGAGCCGAAAGTGTGACGGAATTCGCTTGTCCCCAGAAAGGGTGATGATCTATCCTCTTCCGGACAGAGGAGAGAACCGGCCGACCGGTGTGCGTCAGAAGCGGGAAAGGTCCGGAGACCAGACAGGAGGAGACATGGAAGATCCGAAGGAGAGGCTGACCGCCTGTATATCGACTGAAGAACTGGAGCGGCGCTGGAAGGCGGCGAGGGCGATGATGCGCGATCGGGGCATCGATTTCCTGGTCATGCGCAACGATGAGGAGTTTCTGGGGGGGTACGTGAAATGGTTCTCGGATTTTTCCGCACGCCACAGCTACCCCTATACCGTCATTTTCCCGGTGGATGAGGAAATGACCACCATCACCTGCGGACCCAGGCCGCCGGGGGAGCCCTTTCCCCCTGCCTATGCGGTCCGAGGCGTGAAATCGAGGCTGGCCGCCCCTTACTTCCCTTCCATCCATTATACCGCCACCATGGACGCGGAGGTCGCCGCGGAAGTGCTGTCGAAGAAGAAGGGCGCCGTCGTCGGGTTCGTGGGAAGGTCATTCATCCCCGTCCCCTTTCACGAGTACCTGGTTCAGCACCTGCCCGGGTACGAGTGGCAGGATGTCACCGAAGAGATCGACCGGCTCAAGGTGATCAAGAGCCCGGAGGAGCAGTCGTGGATCAGGAAGACCGCCGCCCTCCAGGATGCGGCCATGGAGCACCTGAGGAGGGTGATCCGTCCCGGCATGCGGGATTTCGAGGTGCTGGCCGAGGCACAGTACTCGGTCGTGAGGAGCGGGAGCGAACGCCAGTTGATCCTGGTCAGCTCGGCGCCGCCCGAGAGCACGGTCCGGTACCAGTTCCGACATTTTCAGAACCGGAAGATCCGTCAGGGAGATCGGGTGGCGGTGCTGATCGAGACCAACGGTCCGGCCGGTTTCTATACCGAGATCGGCCGCATGTTTTGCCTGGGCAAGGCCCCGCAGCAGTTGAAGGACGCCTACGCCCTATCCGTGGAGGCCCAGGAAGTCAGCCTGAAGATGCTGAGGCCGGGCGCGGACCCAAAGGATGTCTGGAATGCAAACAACGCATTTCTGACCCGGCACGGCTTCAAGCCCGAGCGGCGCCTCTATGCCCATGGCCAGGGCTATGAACTCGTCGAAAGGCCGGCCATACGCGATGACGAGCCGATGAAGATCCAGGCGGGCATGAACCTGACCGTGCACCCGTTTGTGGTCAACGACAGGATCTGGGCGACCACCTGCGACAATTACCTGATCACCGAGCAGGGTGCGGGCGAGTGCCTGCACAAGACGCCCAAGGAAATAATCGAGATCTGATGTGAATGCTCATTCCCGGGCTGTCCCCTGGTTTTCCATGGTCGTGGAGAAATCCGGGCAGATTCGTCTGCTATTGAATTCATCGGCAGTGAGATCGAGAAGGCGGGCCGGGGGAGGGGGGATTCGGTGAGCAGGAAATTCGGACGCAGGCGAGTCCTCCCGGGAGAGAGCCGGCGCAGGAGGAGACATTGGGCGGTTCCTATTCAAGGGGAATCCTTCCCGACATCATAGATCGGGCCATCACCCTGGCTGTGAAGGCCCACCACCATCAGAAGAGGAAGTCCGAAGACCTGCCTTTCATCGCCCATCCTTTCGCGGTCGGGATCATCCTCTCGAGAGTCGGCTGCCCCGAAGAGGTCATCGCGGCCGGTATCCTCCACGACACCGTCGAGGACACGCAGGTGACGCTCGATGACATACGCCGCCAGTTCGGCAGCAGGATTGCGTGCATGGTGGAAGGGGCCTCTGAACCGGACAAATCCCTTCCATGGGAGGAGCGAAAGGCCCACACGGTGGAGTCCCTCAAGACAGCACCCCTGGAGGTGAAGGTGGTGGTCTGCGCGGACAAACTGCACAACGTGAAGACCATCGCCGGGGCACGGAAGAGGATCGGGGAACGGGTGTGGGACAGGTTCAGGAGGGGGCGGGAACAGCAGGAGTGGTACTATCGGAGCATGGTCGAGGGCCTTGCCCCGGACACGGACCACGAAGGGTACCGGAGGCTCTTTGCCGAATACAAGCTTGCGGTGGAGGAGCTGTTCGGTCCGGGTCCTCCAACAGGGCTCTGACCCTTTACCCACGCTTGAAACAGAGGGCATGGGGGGGGGAGCCGGAGCGGGGCAGGGCACCGGGTGGTCTTCTCTGAAAAGGTCACTAGTCCATGGGCAGCACGTACACGGCCACAAACCAGGTGCGTACGTAAGCCCAATGCAGGTGCCCTGACAGCGCCTGGTCCCCCTCCCTTCCGAGGACGCAGTGGATATGGGGTTTCCCGTCCCGGATCTCCCCTACGCCGGTCAGCTCAAAAGGCTCATCGTATTCCGTGAGGATATCCTGGTGGGCATCCGACATCGGCATGTTGCTGATGCAGCATCCGTCCACAGCGCCGATCACGGACACGATGGCGCCGTTTCGGATCTCCTGCCTTGCGCACTCCTCTTCAAGGGTCTTCATGAGCTCTTTTCCCGCTTCCACACTGATCCGTTTTACCATAGAGGAATCTCCACGAGCAGGTGTGTCCCTTCTCCCCTCGACGATTCGATACAGAATTCCCCCCTCATTCGAGCGGCCCTTTCTTCCATGATGAGGAGACCAAGGCCCGGCTTTGCGTCCGATCCCCTCCTTGGATCCATGTTGAATCCGATCCCGTCGTCCTCCACGGTCATCGCCAGCGTGTCACCTCGCCTCAACAGGTTGAGGTGTACCGACGTTGCCTTGGAGTGCTTGAGGACGTTCGTGAGCGCCTCCTGGGCGATCCGGTAGAAGACGTGCTTAACCGTAAAGTCCATTTCCATTGGGACCTTTTCATGGAAGAAATGGATCTTTATTCCGCTCCGATCCATGATTTCCCCGAAGAGGTTGTGAAGGGCGGTCACCAGATCCATGGACTCCAGCGAGACCGGTTTCAGGCCATGTGCGATTTCCCGCAGGTCCTTGATGGCCTCCACGGACTTTCCTATGGCGGCTTCCACCCACTGGTTCATCGGTCCGGGCACCAGGTCCACCTGTGCTTTTATCCTCTCCAGATCCATTTTGATCGAGACCAGGAGCTGCCCCACATTGTCGTGCAGTTCCGCCGCGATCTTGCTCTTTTCTTCATCCAGCATGCCCGCGATGGATCTGGGGAACCGCCTCCGGACCTGCCGGGTCGTTCGCTCCTGGAACCTGGAGGTCATGTCCTTGGCCACGCCGATGGTACCAAGAAAACACCGCTCCTCCACCGAACCGGCATAGGTCCAGATCCCGGATGCATCTACCCGCACGGCAGTCGCCCGTGGCGCCTGCACATGGCACCGCCTCACGTTCTTTGACCTCAGGCGGATCTTGTGTCCACGCGTAGCTCGGCGGCCGGTCCTTCGCTCGTTGAACCGCCACTGCGCCTTCTGGGCATCCTCCGGAAAGATGATCTCCGTGAAATGCCTACCCACCAGGTCGCGTGGAGGGCACCCGACGATCTTTTCGCAGGCACCCTGGAGGAATGAAAACCTGCCTTTGGAATCAAGAACATACACGAGATCAGGAGACATCCGCGGGGTGTCTCCAACTTGGCTTCGGTCCATAGAATCTCCAATCGGATCCAGCGATTCAAGGAGGTGGTGAACAAGGCCTCGTCAAGACGTTGGGATGAAAGGTTCTCGGCAACTTCAAAGCAGATGCTCTTTCCGGGTGCAGTCTTTGTGCCGAAATTCAATCCTGGAAGACAGTTCCGAAAAAGGACAGGATATCAGAAGAATATCCGGAAATACCGTGGCAGTCCGTCACGGCGGGGGTGCCATGGATGCACAATCTTTTGTGCAAAGAAGACCTGATTTCTGTGCAAGCAAAGAATCTCTCAAGTGGAAGGACCGTTCAGCCGATGAATGGTCAAGCGGCATTCATGCGGTCTTGCGCAGTATCAGGGGTCGTGGAGGGGAGTGCCTGAACCGGAAAGGAGAGGAAAGGGTCATGAAGGTCCAAGAGTCCTTGGTAGAAATGAGGTCGCACTGCGCCGAACACGAGCGATACGCACTACAGGAATCGCTTCGCATCTGGGTGGGTGACGGGGATCCATCTTCGAACGAGGCAGACCGCCATCAACCCGTTCTCCAGATCCAGGACCGCTTCACCCTCTCGCAACGCTGCAGCACGGAGGAAAGCACCGGGTGCAGACAGAAGGGTCTGGGCGGAAAGGAGATCAAGAACGAGATCATCCGTCTGCTGCTCGAGAAGTTGACGGGGAGGAGGATCAAAATCATTACCCTGAGCGGCCTGGGACCCCGAAGCGGTGCGGAGGGCATGGAGACGTGCGGCAAGACCCGGACGGGCGGTGGGGACTCCCTGGGGTTCGGCCTGGCCTATGACCGGTATGAGTCCTATCACGAAACCGAGACCCTCGAGTTCGTATCCAGAGGGGTGCTGCTGACCGAGGAGGGGAGAGAGATACGCTTCGAGCTCCAGTTTGGGATGGAGCGCGTCTTTGCGACCAGCGAGTATTCTGCGATCAGGCTCGGCGATGCACAGAAGATGGACCCCCTTGTGGTGAACCTGAACGGGCAGCAGGCCATGCTGACGGATGCGACCTTCATGTTCGATATCGACTCCGACGGCGTGGACGAAAGACTGGCCGCGCTCGGTCCGGGGAAGGGTTTTCTGGCGATGGACAGGGACGGGGACGGGCGCATTACCGACGGCACCGAACTGTTCGGGCCCCGGCTGGGAGACGGGTTCCTGGAGCTTGCAGGGCTGGATAAGGATGGAAACGGATGGGTTGACGAAAACGAGCCCGGTTTCAGGACGCTCGGTCTCTGGTCCAAAGACCCTCAGGGGAATGAATCCTTTCTCCCCATGGAGGAGTCAGGGATCGGTGCGATCTACACGGGGCGAATCGCATCCCCATTCTCCATCAAGGATGCGTTGAACGAGCTGCAGGCGGAGGTAAAGGAAACGGGGGTATACCTCACCGAGAACGGCCTGGCCGGGGCCATTCACGAACTCGACATGGTCATATGACGATCGGCTTTTCGGCCCTGCGCCCGTTCAACCCCTTTGAGCCGCATCCCGGCGCCATGGACAAGCACAGCTTGCCCGTGCCGCACCCCGGCCTTCCGGCTGAGGACCCTTTCCGCTGCGGGCACGCCGCAGGCCACGGATTCCTCCGATCATTGACTCCCCATCCGCAATGCCCTATCCTCCATCTATGCACCCAATCGACCCCCTTCCAATCCTGGGAAAGGATCCCCGGTTCGATGGCCAATGAAAGGATATTGATCGTAGAAGACGAGGAGAAGATCTCCAATATCGTGAAATCCTATCTGGACCGGGAAGGCTTCACGGTCTCGGTGGTGAGCACGGGGCAGAAGGCCATGGAGATGATGCACCGGGGCTATGACCTGGTCATCCTGGACCTGTTGCTCCCGGACATGGACGGGGAGTCCGTCTGCACCGAAATCCGCAGGTTCTCCGACATCCCCATCGTCATGCTCACGGCCAAAAGCTCTGAAGACGAAAGAGTGCGGGGGCTCGGGCTGGGCGCCGACGACTACGTGGTCAAACCCTTCAGCCCCAGGGAACTGGTCGCCAGGGTGAAGGCCCACCTGCGAAGGGTGCAGAAGAAGGATGGGCAGGTCCTCTCTTTCAGCGGGGGGCTGCTGAAGATCAACATCCCATCCATGGAGGTCAGCAAGGGGGGCGAAAAGGTGCCGCTCACGAAGACGGAGTTCAACGTCCTGCTTTATCTCGCTCAGAGGCCGGAGGTCGTGATCAGCCGGTCGCAGATGATCCAAAACGTCCTCGGGTACGAGTTCGAAGGTTATGACAGGGTCATCGACGCCCACATCAAGAACATCCGCCACAAGATCGAGGAGGACCCTCAGGAACCCTTGTTCATCAGGACGGTCTATGGCGCGGGGTACAAGTTTGTCGGCAAGGCGGACGATTAGAGTGTGAGATGCGAACGAGGCTTTTCAGATCCTTCCTCCTCGTCATCGGGATCGCCCTCCTGTCGAGCGTCGTCTTCCAGCGGCTGATGGTCAGAGACTTCGATCGATACGTGGAGAGTGTGAGGGAAGATCAGTTCCGCTGGGTCCTCGCTTCGGTGGAAAGCAGTTACATGGGCGAAGGGTGGGATCTCAGGACACTCACCGAATCCCTGCACTGGGCCACGATGCTGGGCATGGATGCGCGCGTCCTGGCTGCGGACGGCCGTGAGATCCTGAACTCCAGGGAGGCGATGAGATCTCTCTCCGGGGACATGCTGAGCCATATGGCCCATCTCTTCCACCTTGAACCCCTCGACACCCCGTTCTCGGAACACCCCCTGATTGTGCAGGATCGCAGGGTCGGGAGGCTCCTATACCGCCCTCTGCCGAAGAAGGAGATCGTGGAAAGGGAGCAGGCATTCAAGGAAAAGACAGAATACTTTCTGTACATCTCCCTGGCCATCGCAGGAGGAGGCGGTCTGTTTCTCGCCCTGCTCCTGAGCCAGGTCCTCAGCAAGCCCCTGCTCAGGATGAGGGAGGCGGCCATCAGGATCGCCCGGGGCGACCTCCATGCGCGCATACGTCACCCCCGTCCGGCATCGGCCGGGTCGGATGAGGTCGCGAGTCTCGCCGAATCCTTCAACTTCATGGCGGAGTCCCTGCAGAGAGAGGAAACCATGAGGGCCAATCTCCTCTCCAACATCAGCCACGAGCTCCGGACACCGCTGACGGTCATCAAGGCCCACATCGAGGCCCTGGAAGACGGGATGCTGGAAGGGTCGGCAGCGATGAAGACCATCAAGACCGAATCGGAACGGCTCATCGAGCTGGTCAGGGGCATCGAAGACCTGACCCTGGCCGAGGCGGAGTTCCTGAAACCGGGCAAACCCCGTCCCGTCCACCTGCGGGAGTTCTTCGATCGACTGATCGAGGGGCAGCTTCCCGTGGCCCGGGAAAAGGACCTGAGGCTGGAGCTGGTCCAGGAAAAGGAGCTGGTGGTCGCCGCGGATGTGGACAAGCTGGAAAAGATCGTCCGCAACCTGCTCTCCAACGCGATCAAGTTCACCGGGCCGGGGGGGAGAATCCACGTGGATTACGGCCGAAACGGGGAGACGTTCTTCTTTGAGGTGAGCGATACCGGCATCGGCATCGCTGAAGATCAACTGAGCCATGTCTTCGACCGCTTCTACCAGGTGGAGAGGGCGGGATCATCGGGTCTGGGGCTGGGGCTGGCGATCGTCAAGGAAGCGATTGACGCCCTGGGGGGCCGAATCGATGTGAAGAGCGTTACCGGTGAAGGCACCGTCTTCAAGGTCCACCTGCCTCTGCACCCGCCTCCGAAATAAAGAAGCTCACGCCCCCCCTCCGATTCTCGATCGGACCGAGTTCACAAAAAAATCACAATGCTCCGGTGTACTTCGTTTTTCCCGCACTTTATTATTTCTCCGGAACCTGCCGTCGTCCCGGCAGGTGCGTTTTGGGACGAAAAAAAATCAGAAGAGCCCTGCCATGCTGAAAGTCTTTCCAGCAGCGTCAAAAGGGGTGATCGTTTCCGCTCAGGATTGGAACCGAGCCGGAAGAGTGAAGATGTCTCTCATCGCCGTCATGATCACCCTCCTGCTCGGTCTCCACTACTCGACCGCGCACTCCCTGGAGCTCCGCCACGAGGTCTATCGACTCTTTTTCTACATCCCGCTCATCCTCGCAACCTTCTGGTTCGGATTTTGGGGTGCCATCGGAACGGCGGCAATCATTTTCGTTCTCTACTTCCCGCACGGTATCGATCAATGGGGCGGGTTCTCCCAAAGCTACCACCAGCTCATGGAAGCGGGCCTTTTTCTGCTGATTGCCTTCATCCTCGGCTATCTCGCTGAAACAAAGGTGCGGGAACAGCGAGCAAGACTCAGGTCCGAAAGACTGGCGGCTGTCGGAATGGCCGTCTCCGAGATCTCCCACGACATGAAGTCGCCTCTCATGGCGATCGGAGGCTTCGCAGCCCAGGTGCGGAGAAGGATGGGGGAGGATGACCCGGACAGGGCTAAAATGGATCTGGTGATCAGGGAGACTGCGCGATTGGAGCACATGGTGAAGGACATGCTGAACTTCAGCAAGCCGCTTCATCTGAAGGTTTCACCCTGCAACCTGAGCGAGATCGCAGCCGAGTGCATGGAAGTGATGCGCTGCACGGAGTGCGAGGTCGGGATCGCGCTCAAGGAGGATCTCGATCCTTCGCTCCCGGATTGCGTGCTGGACAGGGACAGCGTCAAGGAGGTGGTCATCAACCTGATTGCAAACGCCATCCATGCCTCCCCTCAGGGCGAGACCGTGACGGTGAGGACGCTCCACCGTGGAGGCCGTGTCGTCCTGGAGGTAACCGACCGCGGCCACGGCATCCTGGAAGAGGATCGCAAGAGGGTTTTCCACCCGTTCTTTTCAAAGAAGAAGGGAGGAACGGGCCTTGGGCTTACCATTGCCAAGAAGAACGTATTGGCTCACGGCGGGAGTATCTGTTTCTACCGAAACCCCGACAGGGGGGTCACCTTTCGAGTGACACTGCCCCTGAAGATCAAGCACGTCTCCAGGGCATCGGTTCCTTCTTCTCCCCCATCCTTGGTCACCATCTTGCCACCTCAAGACACTTGACCCGTCTCCCGACCGGGCGGCACGGCTAAAAGGTCAAGGATCTCTGGAAGCCGACCACCACCCTGAAATCCGGGGAATCGTCCCCAATGCCGGTACCCACCCCAAAGGTCAGGACGGTGAGAGGGTTGCACTGGTAGCGGATTCCCGCTTCGAAGAGGTTGTAGGTTTGGTCTTTTTCCTTCTGCTGCTCCCGCACGAGATCCAGGACCAGAAAGGCGTCCGCCGTAATGGCGCGGTCGTAACCGATGATTGCGGAATAGTAATCGTCCCGTTCATCTCGAAGCGCGTCGGTGTTGTGGTTCCAGACGACATTCAGGTGGAGCCTATGAAACAGCGCGCTCCTTCCGATCGCCTTGGTCGCGATGAACTTGGCCCTGGTATCCACCCCCTCCCCCTCATCGCTGGTCGGGAATATGGCCGCTCCGGCGAGGGCCAGCGCGGGAAAGAGGAGGGTTTCCTGGTTGAAATTGTAGAGGGCGGAGACCTCCACATCGCCTATGCCCTTATCGTCCACCGCGGACCCGTAGTTGAACGGCACCGCGACCTCCGCCTCCAGGTTCCGCCAGATCCCCATCTCGAATCGTGGTTCAAGACGCAGACGTTCCTCTCCTTCCTTGGTGTGATCCCAGCGGATCAGCCCCTGCACCTCCCGGTTGCGGTAGGCGGTCGGTAGAGCATCCTCAACCAGTGCAGGCAGACCCTCCTCCAGGTTGTAGTGGTCCGCGGCATGCGACGGGATCACCCAGGGTTGGAAAAGACCCGCCAGGATCATGGACAGGAAAACCCCCATTGCAGCCATTCCCTTTTTGCGAATATCCGGTCTCATCTCTTTTTCCTCCATGAAAGCCTGGTTTATGGTTTGGTCACATCCTGTACGCTCATGGGCTTCACCGCGCCGGGCGGCAGGGTAGGCGGCGTGGGATCGCTCGCCATGGAAATCGAGCTTACATCGGGCAGGTTTCCATATTTCTCCTGCCAGCCCTTAAGCATCGCCTCGATCATCCTTTTCGGCGCCACCCCGGGCTTCATGCTCTCCGGGTCCATTTTCATGTCGGGCATAAGCTGCTTCATCGCATCGTGAAGACTGCCCTCAATCTCCCCCTCCTGCATGCCGGGGGCCATCTTTTTGTAGAACTGGTCCATCATCTTCTTCTTCATCTCGTCCGACATGCCGCCCGGCATCATCACGGGCATCATCTCCATCAGCATCTCCTCCATCATCCGGTTCATGTCCCCCCGGACCCCCTGGATCCAGTCCGAATAGACCCTCGGGTCCATGTCGGGGTGAGGGAGAGAGAACTTTCTGGCGAGCTTTTCATCCCCCGGCCGGTAGCTCATGGCCTCGATCACGCGGTAAAGCTCTTTTCGCTTCTCCTCCGGCGTCCACTGGTCGTAGGCGAGGATGTCGTAGGCGATGCCGTGGAGCATGTGCAGGTTGTCGAAGATGTTGGCGGACTCCGGGGAAAGGCGGGAGTAACGGGGCATGATCTCCCTGCTGAGAAGCATCCTCAGGGGAGGGTTTCGGATGACCTGGGAGTAGTAGGTGGAATCGGTCTCCTTCACCATCTTCTCCTGCTCCTCGTCGTTCCCCCCGAGCATCATGGCCTCGTAGATCACCGGGTGCCACCAGTGCGCCGCATAGAAGAAGTTGTTGGAGCGAGGATAATAGTTGCGAAACAAGGTAGTATAGGGCTTCATCAACACCCCCGCGCGGCGCATGGTCACGTCGAGCGGCGCCGGGCTCCTGGGGACGTCCAGTTTTCCCAGGTAGTAGCGCACCGATCGATCCGTCCATTTTCCTTTTTCGGACCAGGGGATGGACTTCTCGGAGAGCACGTCATAGGTCTGCTCGTGGTGCATGTGGGTCCAGTCGATGGCCCTGTAGAGATTGAAGGCGAAACGTGCCGTGTATGGGCCGAAGTACTCCATGGTCGGTTCGGTGCGGGGCGGGTTGTAGAGACACGCGAGGTACTCGGCATCGGTCTCGATGTCCGCCTCCTCGTGACGGCCAAAGGGGGTCAGCTGCAGGATATCGTGCTGCTTGGCGTGGGCAAAGTGGATCGCGGACGAGATCCGGAAGGCTTCGTTGTGCCGGTGAAAGAAGGCGATGTTGTAGGGGCCTCTCAGGTAGGAGACCTCGTCCCTCTGTTCGACCGCGCCCACGGGCGTCTCGGCAACGCAGGCGAGCAGGAGCGCCGCTGAAATGATGAGAATAGCCCTTTTTACTGCGAGTGCTCTCATGATCTCCTCCTTTGGGTGCACGGGTGAGATTAACTGATCATGAATCCAGTGAGTCGACTTAACCCTGGCGTTGCAGATCCGGATACCAGCGTACAAAATCCGGATTGTTGAAGATCGCAAAATGGACGGGAAGGGCACGATGGAACGACCTTATTTCAGTACCGGCAAATCGCGGAATGGGTTTCATCCTGTATCCGGGCCGGGGATAGGCAGTACGGGGTTTTTTGGGGATCACGTGAGAATGCTCCCAGAAACCAAGTGAACTCTGCCAGGCTTGTTTTCGCCGGGATCAGCCCCTATCCTAAATGAAGGAATAATCCACTGGCATGCCAGTGGTATGAACAATGGCTATGCCAGTGATTGGTGCCGGGAATTAAAATGGATCAGAACGCTCACCAAGAGCCGAGAACCGGTGGATAAGCTTCACTACGAATGAATGTCGTAGCTCTATTCTTGTAGGAGCAAGCTCCTGCTTGCGATCTTCTCGGAACTCAAAAGAATCGC
>JAGVAP010000022.1 GCA_020060215.1 Deltaproteobacteria bacterium
ATCGCGAAGCGATTTTATCCATGGTCCCATCGTCTAGCGGTCTAGGATATCGCCCTCTCACGGCGAAGACACGGGTTCGATTCCCGTTGGGACTGCCAGGAAGGATTGCAAGCCTCTTGACTCCGGAAAAAGGATCAAGAGGCTTTTTTGTGGAGCACGCCGGTCCAATAGCCTGCAAGAAATCCAAATGACCCAATTCAAATGACAAAAACGATGAATGGATCCCGAAATCCGAAGCTCGAATTCCGAAACCATTTCAAATGATCAAAGCTGCGGATCGGTAGAACCCCTCGCGTCTAACGTGAGTGTTCGTTCGGTTCTGCTCTTGGTTGGGGCTATGGCATTCACTTGATATTCGCTTTTTGGACTTTGGCATTCGACTTCGATCCTGCATCCTGCATCATTCCCTGTACCCAAATCTCTCCTCGAAAACCGGCGCGATCAGGTTATCCACGGGGACATAGTCGTCGGTGAGCGTGACGGGGGAGCGTTCACTGAGGTAACCCTGGAGCAGGTCTGGAGACATGATGTGGCATAACCGTGCTGGACGGCCTTCTTCGGGCGCTCCATTCATGAACTCTCGAGTCTTGAGATCCCGAGGACCCGCCAGGACCACATAGGTGCCTGTCCCCATCTCGTTGTACTCGGTATCGGTGGTCACCAGGTGGACATTTCCCTTTCCAAAAACCTCCTCCAGGGTTCTCATGTAAGACGGCAGGAACAACCCCCTCTTGAAGGAGTCGATGACATTGGCCAGGAGCAGTCCGTCAGGCTTTAACAACCTTTTCAGGAGAGCGGTAAACTCCACCGTGGTCAGGTGGTATGGGATGGAGAGGTCGTTGAAGGCATCCCCGAAGATGAAGTCGTACGCGCCGACTTCACTGCAGTTCTTGGCGAACCATCGCGCATCCTGATTGAAGGTCCGGATCCTGCCCCCGCTGCCGACCCCCAGGTATCGCTCGGCCACACGGGTGACTTCCGGATCGATCTCCACGACATCGATCCGTGAGCCGGGGTAACGGGCCTCCAGAAAGCGGGGGAAGGTGTAGCCGCCGCCTCCTATGAAAAGAGCCCTGAAAGAATCCTTCCCGCCCAGCCGCCATCTCACCAGTTCCTCGTAGATCCTGATGTATTCGTATTCGAGATGAAAGGGGTCCCCGAGATCGGTGTAAGAGTGGATCAGGTGATCGAGGACGAGCGCCTCCAGGTGTGACCCGTTCATGGTCGAGTGCTTCTTCTTGAGTTTGATGGTGTAATAGTCGCTCTCCTTGAAGAAATAGCTTTCGTCATCCGGCTCCGGTTTGAATGCATGGCCGTACAGCGAGCCGGCCAGACCGATGATCAGCATGGCGAGGAGGGCAAAGCGCTTTCGCCGTATGAGTAGCCCGCCGAAGACCGCCCCGGACGCGATGAGAATGGCCCCCATCAGGAAAAGGATCAGCCGGGTTCCCATCCAGGAGATCAGGAAAAACCCTGTCGCGAAGGTGCCCAGGATGGAACCAAGGGTGGAGAAGGCGTAGATCCTTCCGACTACGTTTCCTGTCCGGCTCAGGTTGTTGAGGGTCAGTTTGACGACCACGGGCGAGATCATCCCAAGGAGGCATGAGGGGACGAAGAAGATGATGGTGGTGATGACCAGCGTCCTCACCATGAGCGAGGTCTTCAGGTCAAGACCGCCGACGAGGTTGGTGAGAGGCGAAATGGAAAAGGCCCCGAGTCCGGAGAGAAAGAGGAGCCAGCCGAGGGTCCCGTGGGTCGGACGTCGGTCGGCCAGCAAACCGCCAAGATAAGCCCCCACACTGATGCCTGCCAGCACGACCCCGATGATGCTCGTCCAGGTGTAAAGGGAGACTCCGATGTAAGGGGCGAGGATCCTCCCGGCAACGAGCTCGATGACCAGGGTGCAGAAGCTGGCGATAAAGACGACGATGTTGGCACGGGTGACTTCCCTTTCCATTCTCCAACCCCAGTGATGGGTAACAAGTAACGAGTGACAAGTGACGAGTGAAGGCAATAACGAGTGACGAGTGACAAGTTTACGAGTTCACTAAAGAGGTTATCCATTAACCACAGACATGCACAGACCAGCACAGACGAACACTTTTTTATCGCCGCTCGACTTGAGCGGCGATAAACATCGTCGCTTCGCGATTGAAAATGAACTGCCCTGACTGCATGCCATGAAGATTCTGGCCGGACAAATCGTCCGGGCAGAATGTCCGTGCCGTCTGTGCATGTCCGTGGTAATCAAATCCGTTTTGCAGCACTTCCCCCTTCACTCGCGACCAGGCACGTCTAGATTATCTAGAAAATCCCTGAACCACGGAGGGTTGAAGACGACTATATATCCGAGGAAAAATGCGGTCAACGGAATGAAGAATACCACCGAGTCGATGAGCACGATCCCGACGGCCAAAGCCACCCTCTGAAAGATCCCCATAACAACCCCCTGATTGCACACAATAATTAATAATTGAGCATAAAATAATACAATTTATCTTCAATTTAAACGAAATTTATTCTTGACAAAGATAAGGCGTTCAATTATTGAACGGACAATTTGTTCAAAAACTGAACGCTTCTTCTCCGGCGACTGCTGAAACGGTTTCTGGGACTGGATGGAAAAGGAAGACCTTCACATCCTCCGACTCATGGGGGAAATCGACAGGCTGGAGAACCACAGCCAAAGGGAGCTCTCCAAGAGCTTGAACCTCTCCCTCGGCCTGGTCAATGCATTTCTCAAGAGACTCGTGAACAAAGGATACTTCAAAGTCACCACCATGCCCAAGAACAGGGTCAAGTATTTCCTTACCCCTGAGGGGCTCGCCCGAAAGAGCAAACTCACTGCGGAGTTCCTGCACTATTCCATCAACTACTACAGAGACATCAAATCCCTTCTGCTGACAAAATTCTCCCAGATGCAGGAAAAAGATGTGAGTACACTTCTCTTCTGCGGAGCAGGAGAAGTGGCCGAACTGGCTTATCTCTACCTGCAGCTAAGCCGCATCAAGCTGGTGGGCATCATCGATGAAAAACAGCAGGGGAAGAGTTTTTTTGGATTCAAGATCGCGGGATACGAGCGGCTGGAGAATACGGACTGGGACATGGTGCTGGTGACCCGCCTCGATGATTCGGAGCGAACCATGAACGCACTCCTGGAAAAGGGTGTGAAGCAGGAGAGGATCGCCACCATATGACTGAACAGAACGGGAAATGGTACGCCATCCACACCAGGAGTCACTTCGAACAAAAGGTCCATGACGGCATCCTCGGCAAATCCGTCGAGGTATTCCTCCCCAAGATCCAGGTGATGAGCAGGAGAAAGGATCGTCGTAAGAAGATCGACATCCCACTCCTGCCGGGATACGTGTTCGTCCGGTTCGAAATGGACCCGGAGGTCTACTGGGACATCATCAAGACCGTGGGCGTGGTCCGGATGATCGGGTTTCAGGGAAAGCCGGTATCCGCCAAGGACGAGGAGATCCAGTCCCTGATGATCCTCAACGGCACGGACCGGACGGTGCACAACCGCACGTACATGAAGACCGGCGACAGAGTCATGATCATGGAGGGCCCCCTCAAAGGATTGGTCGGGTTCTACCTGCGCCACAAGGGACAGTCGGACAAGGTCGTGGTCAGCATCGAACTGCTGCAGCGCTCTCTGGCGGTGGAGATCGAAGACTGGGCGCTCGAGAAAATAAAATCTTGACCGGACATTGCCAAGATTCTATACAACTCGGCTCCATGATGAAATCCCGGAGTACCGGGATTTCATACAGCGCGGCTTCGCCGCTTGAAATTGGATGTACGATTTCGAACTCAAGGGATTTCATCAAGTCCCTTGGGTAACAAAAAGAGAAAACCGGACGTATTTACGGAGAGTTGGTCGCCCCTGGCGGATGTAACCGAAGGGGCGGAGCTATGAAATCGCTGCGCGATTTCATGTAAGGCGGCTGCGCCGCTGTAAATTGGCTGATGTTTCGATCTCCGGTTTTAACGAGTCCGTCCTTTCGTGTTTTCGTCCTCAACTTTCCAAGGGAGGAGGAGAGCCGAAGCGTACGGAACGTGGCGCGGATTGCTAAAGTACAAACCGACTGCGCCGCTGTAAGCAGGGGGATGGAGTCCATTGACCGACATTATTCCTACATCCAAACTTGAGCGGCGAAGCCGCGTCGTATAAAATTTTGCGGAGCAAAATTTTATGAGAGTACTGATTACCGGCGGTGCCGGATTCATTGGTTCCCATCTGACCGAGAAGCTGCTGCAGCTGGGTCATGAGGTGTTCGTGATCGACAATCTCTGGACCGGGAAACTGGCCAACCTCAGCGCCATCCCGAACAGCCAGAAACTCCACCTCGTGGTCGATACCATCCTGAACGAGTCGGTCATGAACGAGCTGATCTTCAAGGTCGACCACATCTACCATCTGGCGGCTGCGGTCGGAGTGAAGAACATCATGGACCATCCCGTGGAAACCCTGGACATCAACGTGAAGGGGACGGAAACCGTGCTGCGCCTGGCCAATCGCTTCAAGAAGAAGGTGCTGATCAGCTCCACATCCGAGATCTACGGGAAGCACGTCGAGCACTCGCTCAGCGAAGACAACAACCGCGTCATGGGCACGGTGAAGAAGCGGCGATGGGCCTATGCCTGTTCCAAGACCCTGGACGAGTTCCTGGCCCTGGCCTATCACGACGAGAAACACCTGCCCGTCGTCATCGCTCGGCTTTTCAATACGGTCGGCCCCAGGCAGACGGGACAGTACGGGATGGTGCTTCCGAATTTCGTGCAGAGCGCGCTCCTGGGGAAACCGATATCGGTCTTCGGGGACGGAACCCAGAGCCGCAGTTTTACTCATGTGGCGGATGTGGTGGAGGCCCTGGTCAAGCTCATGGCCGAGCCAAGGGCGGAGGGCGATGTCTTCAACGTGGGCAACGACCATGAAGTCACGATCAAAGACCTTGCGCAGAAGGTAAAGGAGATGACCGGAAGCAGGTCCGAGATCGAGTATATCCCCTATGAGAAGGCCTACGGCCCCGGCTTCGAGGACATGGAAAGGCGCTGCCCGAACATCAGCAAGATCAAGAAGCTGATCGGATACGAACCGAAGCACGGCCTGGAGGCGATCATCCAGAGCGTCATCGATTACTTCAAGATGTAGGGATGTTTCACCACAGACGTACACAGACAAGCACAGACATTCCGTCCGGACGATCTGTCCGGCCGGAATTGGTCATGGCCTTCGGCCAGGGAGTTCTTTTCGCGAAATGACGGAATTTGTCGCCCGCTCAAGTCGAGCGGCGACCAAAAAGGAACGTCCGTGCAAGTCTCTGTGTGTCTGTGGTAAATCGAGTTAGCCTCGAAAGGTAGGATCGGTGGGAGATAAAACGAACGTTGCAGTCATCGGCGGCGGTTATTGGGGGAAGAACCTCATCCGGAACTTCCATGGACTCGGTGCCCTCAGGGTCATTTGTGACAACAATGCCCGGGCAATGGAGGAGCTTTCCAGGACGTACACGGATGTGGATAAGTGCGACTCACTCGATAGCATCCTCAAGGATCCTTCGATCGATGCGGTGGCCATAGCGAGTCCGGCGGAGATGCACTATGCCATGGCCAAGGCATGCCTCCTCGCGGGCAAGGACGTGTTCGTCGAAAAGCCGCTCGCCCTCAAGGGAGAGGAAGGGGCCGAGCTCCATGATCTGGCGCTCCGCGAAGGAAGGATTCTCATGGTAGGCCATCTGCTCCAGTACCATCCGGCCGTCATCAGGCTGAAGCAACTGATCTCGGATGGAGAGCTGGGTCGAATCCAGTACATCTACAGCAACCGCTTGAACCTCGGGAAGATCAGGAGGGAAGAGAACATCCTCTGGAGCTTTGCGCCCCACGATATCTCGGTGATCCTATCCCTGGTTGGAGAGATGCCGGATCAGGTCGTGACCATGGGCGCCAATTACCTGCACCAGAAGGTCGCGGACGTGACCCTCAGCAGCCTTTCCTTCGCGAGCGGAATCAAGGCCCATGTCTTCGTGAGCTGGCTCCACCCCTACAAGGAACAGCGGCTGGTGGTGGTGGGCGACAGGAAGATGGCGCTGTTCGATGACGTGGAACCCAAGGACAAGCTGCTTCTCTATCCCCACAGGATCGAATGGAAGAACCAGGTCCCGGTCCCGGACAAGAAAGAGGCCGAGAAGATACCGCTCGAGAAGAAGGAACCCCTGAAAGAGGAGTGTATCCATTTTCTCGAATGCGTCTCGCGGAGAACCAGGCCGAAGACGGATGGGGAAGAGGGGATCCGCGTGTTGAGGGTGCTCCAGGCCTGTCAGGAATCCATGGAGAAGAAAGGGAAGTCGGTCTCCCTTCAACCCCTCTCGCCGAAGCCTCCCCAGAGCAAAACGTTCGTCCATGAGACGGCTGTCGTGGATCCGGGGTGCGAGGTGGGGGAAGGCACGAGGATATGGCACTTCTCCCACGTGATCAAGGGAAGCCGGATCGGACGGGACTGCAACATAGGGCAGAACGTGGTGATCGGGCCGGATGTGACCATCGGAAACAAGGTGAAGATCCAGAACAACGTCTCCGTGTACGACGGCGTTACGCTGGAAGACGGCGTCTTCTGCGGCCCATCCATGGTCTTCACCAATGTCTACAACCCCAGGAGCTACATCCCTCGAAAGACCGAGCTGCGAAAGACCTTGGTCAAGGAAGGGGCCACCATGGGAGCCAATTCGACGATCGTATGCGGGAACACCATCGGCCGCTTCGCCTTCGTGGGTGCAGGCGCCGTCGTGACCCGGGACGTCCCCGACTATGCCATGGCGGTGGGCAACCCCGCCCAGATCAAGGGGTGGATGTGCCGATGCGGCATCCGCCTCCACTTCGAAAACGAACATGCCACTTGTGACGTCTGTGGATCGAAGTATCAGCAGAACGGCAAGCACGTCTCGGAAATGTGAATTGACCACAGACGGTCACAGACCTGCAGAGACAGAGAGCGGCGAAGCCGCATTGTATAGTATTGCGCAGAAATTCTATTGACCGCTTCTGGCCGGACAAGTGGTCCGGGCAGAATGTCCGTGCCTGTCTGTGCCAGTCTGTGGTTAACCCAAAACTCATCCTGTAGATCCTGTTATCCTGTCTAGCCCCTTATTATGTCCAATTTCACATTGTGGTTCACAGGTCTTTCGGGCTCCGGCAAGAGCACCAACTCCTACCGCGTATACATGGAATTGAAGCGGCGCAGCCTGAAAGCCGAGCTGCTGGACGGCGACATCATCCGCATCAACTTCTCCCAGGGCCTCGGCTTCAGCAAGAGGGACCGGGACATCAACATCCGCAGGATCGGGTTCGTCTCTTATCTCCTGAACAAGAACGACATCATCAGCGTCGTGGCCGCCATCTCGCCGTATCGGGAAACCAGGAGGCAAAACAGGAATCTCCTCGAAAACTACATCGAGGTCTACTGCGATTGCCCGCTGGATGTCCTGGAGAAGAGAGACCCGAAAGGGTTGTACAAGAAGGCCCGGTCAGGCGAGGTGGCCAACTTCACCGGCGTGACCGACCCCTATGAGCCGCCCGAGAATCCCGAGATCGTTCTGATGACTGGTGTTGAAACTCAAGACCAGTCATTTCGAAAAATCATGAGCTACCTGGAAGACCGAAAGCTCATCCCGCCCGAATCCGAGTGCAGCATGTGCGACTACTCCGAGGAGGACGAGCTGGCTCTCCGCGCCCACCTCTCCGGCCTGGGCTTCGCAGGCAAAGTCGCAGACTTGTGAAGTTTATGTTTAACCACAGACGTGCACGGACATACACAGGCGATCCCTTGGGCGACTTAAAGGATTACGTCAGCCCTTCGGGCGGCCGCGAGAGAAAAAATTCTCGTGGCCAACGGCCATGACAATTTCTGTCCGGACAAGTCCTCCGGGCAGAATGTCCGTGCCAGTCTGTGCGGGTCTGTGGTTATAATAATTACCATGGTTGTTTTTGACTTGCAGCAGTCTCCGTGTCTCAAGCGAAGCGGGCGGTTAAAAACATCCTGTAAATCCTGCCTGCCTTGCCGAAGCTTCGCGAAGGCAGGTTATCCTGTCCACTCCTCCATTTGAAGCCGATTCCTTACAGCAGACAAAGCATCAACCAGGACGACATCGATGCCGTCGTTGAGGTGCTTCGCTCCGACTGGCTCACCCAGGGGCCGAAGGTTAGAGAATTCGAAGAGGCCCTTGCCCATGAGTGCGGCGCCAAGCACTGCATCGCTGTGGCAAACGGGACCATGGCCCTTCACCTGGCCTGCCTCGCTCTTGATGTAGGCCCTGGCGATCTGGGCCTCACAACCCCAATCACTTTCCTGGCATCAGCCAATTGCATTGCCTATTGCGGCGGCCGCGTGGATTTCGCAGATATTGAACCTGCCACCCTGTGCCTCTCCCCTGATCGGGTAGAAGAGTACTGTAGAAATGTGGCCGTACCGAAAGTAGTCATCCCGGTGGATTTCGCAGGAGTACCTGCCGATCTTCCGTCCTTCAAAAAGCTTTCCGAGAAGTACGGCTTTAAACTGATCGAGGACGCGGCGCATAGCCTTGGCTCCACCTACGAGTACAACGGCCGCCGATACGCCTGCGGATCATGCGCCCACACGGATCTGGCTATCCTCTCATTCCATCCCGTAAAGACGATCACTACCAGTGAAGGCGGAGCAGTGTTGACCAACGATGACGCTTTGGCAGAGAAGGTTCGCTGTCTCGCCAACCACGGCGTTGTTCGTGACCCGGCCAAATTCGTAAACCAGTGGTCAGCGATCAGCAATCATCGTTCAGCCACTCCCTCTGACCTCAATCCTCCAACCTCCAACGTGTTCTTGCCCTACTATTACGAAATGCAACTCCTCGGCTTCAACGCCCGCATGACCGATATCCAAGCCACGTTGGGGCTTTCTCAGCTGAAGCGCCTTGGTGAATTTAAGGCAAGGAGACAGGAGATCGTCAGAAAATACAACTCCGCCTTCGCGGCCCTCTCTAAAAAGAATGCTGTGATCCTCCCCCCTTGGCCGGAAGGCACCGACCCCTGCTATCACCTTTATACGCTCATGCTTGGCCCAGTGGCTTCTGTCTCAAGGGATGATCTCTACAATCGGCTAAAGGAAAACGGAATCCATTCCCAGGTCCATTACATCCCTGTTTATCGCCAGCCATTTTACAGCAATGGAAATGGGTTTGACCCGCACAGCTTCCCTGAAGCTGAAAGGTATTATTCAAACTGCATCAGCCTGCCCCTGTATCCCAACTTTGATAAGCAAGCAATGGATTTGGTTGTCACCACGATTAAGTCTCTATAGCCATAGCGGCGGCAGCCGCGTTGTATAAAAGTTTGCGGAGCCAAATTTTATGTTGAACGACAAAGTCATCCTGATCACCGGCGGTACCGGCTCTTTCGGAAAGAAATGCACCGAGATCATTTTGAAGCGATACAGCCCTAAGAAACTGATCATCTTCAGCCGGGATGAATTCAAACAATTCGAAATGGCCCAGACCTTTCCTATGGCCAAGTATCCAATCCGGTACTTCATAGGTGACGTAAGAGACGTGGAGAGGCTGAACAGGGCATTCCAGGGAGTAGATTATGTCATTCATACGGCCGCTCTCAAACAGGTACCTACCCTTGAGTACAACCCCTTCGAAGCGGTAAAGACAAACATCCTTGGCGCGCAGAACGTAATTAATGTTGCCATCGACCAAGGGGTAAAAAGAGTAGTTGCCCTCAGCACGGACAAAGCCGCAAACCCGATCAACCTCTACGGCGCTACCAAGCTATGCTCGGACAAGCTCTTCGTCGCAGGAAACTCCTATACAAAGCCGGATGGAACGATTTTCGGTGTGGTTCGGTACGGCAATGTGGTCGGAAGCAGGGGCAGTGTTATTCCTTTCTTCCTGAAGCAGAAAGAAAAAGGTGTCATCCCAATTACGGACCCTCGTATGACCCGTTTCTGGATCACCCTGGCGCAGGGAGTCGATTTCGTTCTCCACTGCATCGAGAAGATGGTCGGCGGTGAGCTATTTGTCCCGAAGATCCCCAGCATGAAACTCATGGATCTCGCGAAAGCGATCGCCCCTGAATGCAAGGTCGAGATCATCGGTATACGTCCGGGCGAGAAGCTCCACGAAGTCATGGTCACGAGGGATGATGCGAGGAGGACAATAGATGTAGGGGATTTTTATATCATCCAGCCGGACTTCAATTACTGGTCTCGAAGGTGCAATTGGAGGGGCTCTAAGGCTGTCCCGGATGATTTCGAGTACAATTCAGGAACTAATCCGAAATTCCTCACAATCGAGGAGATGAAACTGATCGCTCAAGGACTCTGATTGATCCCGATCGAAAAAGATGAGAATTGGCTTCCTCTCGTGCTGGGAACGGCCCAGTTGGGAATGGATTACGGCATCGCTAACCGTCTCGGGAAACCGGATCTGAAGGAGGCCGAGGCGATCGTTCATGCTGCGTGGGAGAGGGGTGTCCATTTTTTCGATACAGCACAGGCATACGGGGAGAGCGAGAAAGTCCTGGGCACCTGTTTCGAGGAATTGGGGATACGCCAGCACGAGGATCTCAGAGTCAGTTCAAAACTGGATCCAGGTATCCAACCTTCGGATGATCATGCAGTCGAAGCCGGCGTGGATCAATCGCTGCGAATTTTGGGGGTCGAAAGACTCTGGAGCCTCATGCTCCACCGCGAGGGTTTCCTGGCGGAGCAAGATCGGTTGGTGGACATCGGAAGGAAGTTGAAGAACCAGGGAAAGGTAGAGCGGTTTGGGATCTCCGTCTATTCGCCTGAAAATGCCTTTCGTGCACTTGCCATGGATCAGATCGACATTGTTCAGGTTCCATTCAATGTCTTCGACCAGAGGGCTTTGCAGGAAGACCTGTTTGGTTATGCTTCGGAACGAGGAAAGCATCTGCTAGTACGAAGCTTGTACTTACAGGGTCTTCTGTTGCTGGATGCAGATCAGATTCCACCATGGATGGGCTTCTCCAGAGAAGCGCTCCATCGTTTTCACTCCTTTGCCCGCGACGTGGGGATAGCCCCCAAGCTGCTGAGCATGGCATTTGTTTCCCAGAAGGCCAAAGATGCGCTTATCATTTTCGGCTCGGAATCGGCGGAACAAGTCAAAGAAAACGTATCACTGTATAGAAGATCGATCACGCTGGACCTCCCTGACATGGGCTTTCTCGCTCAAAAGGACCCTCGTCTCATCAATCCATCCCACTGGAAAAACTACGAACAATGAAGGTGGTCGGAATCGTACAGGCCCGAATGTCTTCCAGCAGACTCCCCGGGAAGATGATGCTGGAGGTGCTTCACCGGCCTGTCATCCTCCGCATGCTCGAAAGGGTCGCTCGCTGCAAGCGTATCGACTCCATTTGCGTAGCCACTTCGGATCATGAATCGGATGACCTCTTGTTCGAATCCGTGCGAGAAGCCGGATTCACCGTCCACCGTGGAAGCCTGGAAAACGTGCTTTCACGTTTCTGGCATGCGGCCAGAGTTGAGGGTGCCGAAACGGTCGTCCGTCTGACAGGAGACTGCCCTCTTCATGACCCGGAGGTGATCGATTCCGTAATCGATCTGTTTGTCAGGAACCGTGCAGAAATGGACTATGTCTCCAACGTCCTCCCCCCTACATTCCCGGATGGCCTGGACACAGAGGTCTTCTCGTTCGAGATCCTTGATCACGCTTTTCGTAGCACTACAGCCGACTTTGACTTGGAGCATGTCGTCCCGTGGATACGACGAAAGGCCTCTGCTGAGGGGCGCCAGGGGAATTTGTTCGGCCCTTCGGACTTCTCTCACCTACGGTGGACGCTAGATGAGCCGGAAGATTTTGCCTTTGTAAAGCAAGTCTATGAAGCTTTGTATCCCCATCAGCCTGAGTTTGGGTGGTTAGATGTGATCTCCTGGCTTACAAAGGATCCCGAAAGACTTCGCATTAACTCTATGCACGAGAGAAACCAAGCCTGTAAGGAAGAAAAGCAGATCTAGAGGATTGAGATGATGGAGCAAAGATACCAACAAAGCAAGCGGTTCCTGGAGAGATCGAGGGTTCTGATCCCCGTAGCAGCCCAGACCTTCAGCAAGAGTTACATCCAGTACCCGGAGATGTCGCCCCATTTTATAGAACGGGGATTGGGATCCCATGTCTGGGACATCGACGGGAACGAGTACGTGGATTTCGTCAACGGTCTTCTGCCGGTCATCCTCGGCTATTGTGATCCGGATGTGGATGCGGCGGTTTCGGAACAGCTTAAGAAAGGGGTGTCTTTCAGCCTGCCCTCTCCCATCGAAGAAGAATTGGCGGAGACTCTGGCACAGGTCATTCCATGTGCGGAAATGGTGCGATTCGGAAAGAACGGCTCGGATGCCACCGCCGGGGCGGTCCGGGTAGCGCGGGCATATACGGGCAGGGACAGAATTGCGGTGTGCGGCTATCATGGATGGCAGGACTGGTACATCGGTTCCACGGCGAGGAACAAGGGGGTACCCAAAGCCGTGAGGCAACTCACACTCTCTTTCAAATACAACGATCTCTCATCGCTCGAGGACCTCTTCAATATGTATCCGCATGAATTTGCAGCGGTCATCATGGAACCTATGAATACGGATGATCCCCTTCCCGGGTTCTTGGAGGGGGTGCAGGACCTTGCACACAAGAACGGCGCTCTTTTCGTCTTGGATGAGATCATCACGGGCTTCCGCTTCTCCCTGGGCGGAGCTCAGGAACTGTTCGGAGTTACGCCGGATCTGGCGGCTTTCGGAAAAAGCATGGCCAACGGTTTTCCGATCTCGGTTGTGGCAGGGAAAAAGGAATTCATGCATGAGATGGAAGACGTTTTCTTTTCCTTTACCTTCGGCGGAGAAACGCTTTCCATTGCCGCATCTCTGGCTACCATCAGAAAGATCAGGGAGAAGGATGTAATTTCCCGCCTGTGGAGAACCGGAGAGAAGATCATCTCACGCGTTTCTCGGTCCATTGCGGATCATCGTTTGGAGCGGGTGTTTCAGATTAAAGGGAAGCCTCCCTGGAGTCTTTTAACCATCCAGGATCACCCCCATGGGACCTCGTGGGAGATCAAGAGCTTGTTTATGCAAGAGATGTTGCTGCGGGGCATTCTCATCTCCGCGAGCCACAATGTCTCGTTTGCCCATTCCGAACGGGACCTCTCTCGGCTTTTTACCGCCTACGAGGAAGCTTTCGACACGATCCGTGACGCCCTCGAGGGCGGTTCAGTAAAGGCACGGTTGCACGGCAAGCCAATTGAACCGCTCTTCAAGATCCGCTGAATGAAAAGAGAACCCCCTTCAGGGTCGCACGCGAATATGGGTAGACCCTGCCTGACTTCTATCATTTCGGACTGCCCAAAATCGGAATGACTTTTTGCAGGTGAAGGTATTCAGAAGGTTTCAGGGGACCTGGTACGACAACGGGCTCTTCCTGCCCCCTGGAGAGAAATGACCACTGTGGAACCTCTGAAAAGATGAGATTCCGTAAGGAGCTTTTCCTCCAGGGTATCGGTAGGAACGACAAACAATGCGCACACTTCGAAAATTGATCATCCGGGTCGATGCCACCCGTTCAATTGGGACCGGCCACCTGATGAGGTGCATCGGGTTGGCGCAGGCATTTTCCAGAAAAGGGAGGTCGTCTCACTTCCTCGTCCACACAGACAACGACAAGTTGATCCAGAGGGTCCGAAAGGAAGGTTTTGAGTGCACGATTCTCGATAAAAGTTATCCTGATCCAGACGACGTCGAAGGAGTGATTCGCACTGCCGGTGAGGCGCGGGATACGTGGATCGTTCTGGACGGGTACCATTTCAGGGAAGAGTATCAGGAGTCACTCAAGCTCCAGGGCTACAATCTCCTGGTCATAGACGACATGGCCCACTTGAAGCGGTATTATGCAGACGTGGTCGTGAATCAGAATGTCTATGCAAAGGGGCTCCGCTACCACGTCGAAGGAGACGCAAGACTACTCCTCGGATGCGAGTACGGCATTCTTCGGAGCGAATTTCTCTCGTGGAAGGAATGGGAAAGAAAGAGCCCCGACATCGCCCGCAGAATTCTCGTCACTTTGGGTGGATCGGATCCGTTCAATACCACTCGTACTGTGATCGATGGCATTGGCCGAACCGGCCGATCGGACTTGGAGGTGAGAGTCATAGTTGGACCTCAGAATCCAAACCGCTTCTCCATTGTTCAGACGCTCGACAAATGCAGATTTCATCATGAGGTGCTCCAATCGCCTGAAGGGATGGACCGGTTAATCGCCTGGGCCGATATGGCAGTCTCAGGAGGCGGCACCACCTGCCTTGAGATGGCCTACATGGGACTTCCCAATTTGATTGTGATCTTGGCCGAAAACCAGAGACTGGTGGCCGAGGGTATGGAGGAGGCCGGGTGCTCCAGGAATCTTGGACGATTCGAAAATCTCACGATTGAAAAAACTGCGGAGGCGATGAATAGGATCCTATGCGACAAGAAAGCGCGCGATTCAATGCGAGAGGCCGGTAGGGCAATGGTAGACGGGAGAGGGACGGATCGCATTTTAAACGCTCTGGAAGAAAGGACGTATACCGCTGGAGGGTTTGTATGAGGGTCTTGATTGTGGCAGCGCATCCGGACGATGAGGTTTTGGGCTGCGGGGGAACGATAGCCAGGCATGCCGCCAACGGCGATGAGGTATTCGTCCTCATTCTAGGGGAGGGCATGATGTCCCGCTCCGGCTCGGGCGACGATCCCGGGCTCAGGCAAAGACAGAGAGACCTCTGGGAGTCATCTAAACGGGCCGCAAGAATCCTGGGAGCTCATGAACCCGTACAACTCCACTTTCCAGATAATCGGATGGATCGAGTGGACCTCCTGGACATCATTCATGCGGTGGAGGATTCGATCGAGCGTTTCAGGCCCGATCTGATTTACACTCATCATCCTGGGGACTTGAATGTGGATCATACAGTGGTTGCGAGGGCAAGCGTCACCGCCACTCGCCCCCTGCCCGGGCGACACGTGGCCGGGGTTTACTCATTCGAGGTTCTTTCCTCGACCGAGTGGGCATTCGGAACTGGGGAGACCTTTCAGGTGAATCGCTTTGTAAACATTACCCATTTTCTGGAGCGCAAGATCGAGGCGTTCAAGGCGTACGAGTCGGAGATGGTGGTTTTTCCTCACCCGCGCTCGGTCGAAGCCATCACCTCTTTGGCTAAGCTGAGAGGTTCCCAGGCCGGTTTGGGTTTGGCCGAAGGGTTTTCCCTGGTTCGGGAGCTCGTTGCATAGTTTCCGGGAAAATTCTGGTGGCGCCCCTTTGGTTCGGCTGCGTAGAGCGGTTACTTCCGATTGCGAGGCGGTCTTCAAGTGGCGCAACGATCCGTCTGTTCGGAAGCACTTCTTCGATTCCAGGGAGTTGTCTTATGATGAGCACAGTAGATGGTTTGAAGAATCGCTGAGGAGGGATGACCGGGTACTCCTGATCGCTCATCACGGGAACAAAGCGGTTGGTGTGATACGATTCGATTCGATACCGAAGGACGAGACGACAGCGGAGGTGGACATTTATGTCGCCGCAGGCATGCACGGCCGCGGTTTAGGAACAGCCATACTCAAGGAAGCAGTCCGATGGGTAAGAAGACATACCGCAATCAAACGGTTCGTAGCGAGGGTAAAAGCTCAGAATGCAGCGTCCATGAGGATGTTTTCTAAATGCGGCTTTGATATCCAATATGTACTATATACGAAAGACATAGGCCATGAAGAGGATTAGAATCTCAGGAGAAAGGTGTTTGGGGGATGGGGAGAAATGTTTTATTGTCGCGGAAATGTCCGCGAATCATTGCAGGAGCTTTGAAAAGGCCGTCCAGATTATCAAATCCGCTGCCGGTGCGGGCGCCGACGGGATCAAGGTCCAGACATACACTCCGGACACGATCACCATGAGTAGCAAGAGCGAATATTTCACGATACCTGGAGAGAGTGTCTGGGCCGGAAAAACCCTCTATGATCTTTATCAAGAGGCGTACATGCCGTGGGAATGGCAGCCTCAATTAAAGGCCATTGCAGAGGAACTGGGGCTCGTCTTTTTTTCCACTCCCTTTGACAGTTCCGCGGTTGATTTTCTCGAAGGAATGAAAGTCCCTATTTACAAGATCGCATCCTTTGAGTTGGTCGACCTGCCCCTGATCCGTTACATAGCGGAAAAAGGGAAGCCGGTTGTCCTATCTACCGGAATGGCCACGCTTGACGAAATCCGGGAAGCTGTCGATTGCATCAAAGGGACAGGTAACGACCAGATCATACTTCTCAAATGCGTTTCGGCCTATCCCGCTCCCGTTCAGGAGATGAATTTGCGAACCATTCCTGATTTGCGGGAAAGATTCGGATCCCTTGTGGGGCTTTCAGATCATACTTTAGGCGGAGAGGTTTCAGTGGCTTCAGTGGCCTTGGGCGCCCATCTTGTCGAAAAGCACTTCACTATGGATCGGAGCGAGGAAGGACCTGATAGTACCTTCTCTATGGAGCCAGACGAGTTCAGGGACATGACCGCCAAGATCAGGACAGTAGAGGCGGCCCTGGGTCAACCGTGCTACTCACCGACAAGAGGAGAAGTGGCCAATCGCTTATTCAGGCGTTCTCTTTTCGTCGTGCAGGAAATAAGAAAAGGCGAACAGTTCACCTCCAGGAATGTTCGTTCCATACGGCCAGCGATGGGCTTAGCACCAAGGCATCTGGACGAGGTCATAGGGAAAAGGGCTAGCTGTGATATCGTTTCCGGAACACCTTTGTCATTTGAACACGTCGAAAAGACCTGAAAAGAATAGGAGTCGAAGTCGTGCTCGAAAATGATGGAAAAAAGAGAGCTGAAGATTCCGTCCTTTTAGGACGAAGGATCACTCTGAATTCGAAAAATCAGAAAGTTGATCTCCTGCAGTGGCTTTTCGAAAGAGTTGAGGTCTTAACGGGAGAATCCATACTCGAACTTTGCTGTGGAACGGGGAGTCAGACAGTCCGGTTGCTTGATCTCACGGGTGAAGAAGGACGAGTATTTGCGGTGGATGTATCGGACGAAGCCCTTCGGCAACTTGAAGACAGACTCACAAACGAACAGAAGAAAAGACTGGTAACTCTCAGCGCATCCTTAGACGACCTAAAATACGTGATTCCTGGAGTCGGTTTTGACTCTGAACGCTTTGATTTAGTTTTTTGTGCTTATGGGCTGTATTACAGTACCAAAGCTCAAGACGTTCTTGATACAGTTACCGAATATTTGAGACCATCAGGCCGTATTGTTGTTGTGGGACCGTTTGGGCCCAATAACGGTCCCCTCTTCCACCTCCTTGAGGACGCCGGTGTGCGAATACCACCTTACGTTCGCTTTACGAGTGAACATTTCATGGAGGAGGTTGTGATTCCTTTTGCTTGCAGGAGATTTCATCAGAGTACAATACATACCATGGTCAACCATGTCGAATGGAAAGATTTGGAAGATGTTCTTCAATATTGGAGAAATACAACGTTTTTCGAAGAACATAAGCTGGAGAGTGTAAGAGCGGGACTCGAAAAGCACTTTCAGAGTAACCCGTCATTTGTGAACGAGAAGTGGGTTATGAGCTTGGAAATGGCGCTAAAAAGATAGTGCCAGGGCAGAATGGGTCGGGATAGAGAGATCAGGGGTAATTCGATCTGAGCCCGAAGGGGCTGAGGCTGGATAGCTGAAAATGCCTGAACACCTTCTCATTGAATCAGAAAGAGCTTTTCATGTAGCGAGTCGCCGACTCCATCTGAACCGACCCAGGTTATATACACTCTCACCGGGTCTATTCGAAATCGGCCTTGCGAGCGGTCAGGATGTCATCAGTTTAGAAGCGGACATTCATCAGAGGGAGTTAGACCTGATCGGCAAGATGGCCTATGCTTTCGCAAGAAAAGCCAGTCGCGAAATTGACAAAAGATGCCGGTGGGTCGAAGGCCTTTACCCAGGGAGGTGCCTTAGCGCCTCTCTGCAACAGCTCTTCCTTATCCTCACTTACAGAGGCTATCTGCTTTCCAGGTTTGTCGATCATGTGGGGATGGATCCTTCGTGGATAGTTGGATCCAAAGATCTCAGCGAAATATCAGGATGTTCTGTCGCTGTGCAGAGGTTTGATACTTTGTTCTCTGCTATAGCCTCCAGACTATCACTTCAGCAGAATACCAAAATAATTGAAGTCCCCCAAGATCGTGGAGAGGCGCATTTGAAATTGATCCAGAATCTTGGGCGGAGCCTACTTGAACGAACCCTTCTCGCGGTCAATTTGGACCTGGCCACAATCGCCAACCGGGCTTGGAAGCGCCTTGGTGGTCTGAGGCCGGTGAACATGCCTTTCATCAGAACGAAGTTCTCGTTCTTAGTCATGAGGGACTGTGAGCTTCTGGATGAGGCGTTCCTACCCATGCTCCTAAAGGGGGCCCAATATCAAAAGCTGGCTATCCCGAAGGGCGGTCCTCCAGTAGATTTCGAGTACGAGGGAGAGGTGAATGAACTTGTCAGTAATTTGGGCCGAAAATTCGGTGGAGTAGTCTCAAAGGTACTTCGACCGACGTTGGATTGCTCCGGGGTCGTTGGTGAATTGATTGGCGCGCGCATTTTACAGGCCCTTAGGCATGCGAAGGGCTTCTGTGATTATCTTCATGAAAATGAGGATCAACTGCTGAAAACCAATTTGAACCGGAAGCCGACTGTTCTTACCAATTCACTGACATCACCGAAGGAAAGGCTTTTTGGGCAGTGGCTCAGGAGTCGATCCATAAAGGTGGTCACATTCGAGCATGGTATAGCCGCCGGGGTAGGAAAAGTCTCTCACCCCCGAAGGGATTTTGATGCCATGTTGGAAAGTGACTGCATTATCTGCTTCAATGATTGCTCCCGGGAGTTCTATCTGAAGAGCGGTGATGCCGATAAAAAGGTACATGCGGTGGGCCTTCCCGATGTGATGAAGAGGATTCGATTTCCGCGACTGCAGAAGGCATTGGGAAGAGCTTATGTGCGTGTCGCACCAAACAAGAGGCTGCTGGGCTTTGTCTGCCAAGCTTTTACCAATAATATGCTGATCGGCCCATATCGCATGACGGACGCCTGTCTATACGGGTATATGCGCTGGATTATCCGTGAGCTCTTGCCAACTCTTCCGTATACAAGCTGCGTAAAGCTATATCCTACTTATCGGTTCCTGGATCATGACCCTTTTTTGCAGATCAAGAGCGGGAATGTTAGGGTAGTGCAATTTTTCGAGTTTAGATACTTAAGGGCTGCTTTTGATTTACTTATCACAAGCAGTCCCTTCAGCACTTTGGGGTGGGTGTGGGCGACGAATATCCCGGTTATCTACCTTGATTTTCCTGAAAGCCCGCTGGAGAAGGAAACTGCAAAGGAGTTTCACAAGGCCATCTTCCGTATCGACTGCGGCGCTCCGGACTGGAGGAAGCAGTTAAGATCGATATTAGAGATAAGCCAATCGGATATGCTAAAATTATGGGAAGAGAAGAAGTCGGTCAGAGATGTCGTAGGCGAGAAGTACATCTTCGGTCCGCCTGGGAAGGCTGGAAGAAATACGGCTGAGATGCTGATTGGCGGTAAAGGAGGATCAGATGAAGCTTGCACCTGTGATTGAGAGGTTTGAAACCGTCGATGAGGCGAAATGGAATTTGTGGACTGAGCTCATAGGTGAATGTTGTTTTTTGCACAATTACCATATGCTGAAATATTATGAGTGCGTTGATTCAACCGTCCAACATTACTCGTTCGCTTTACTGACGCCCGAAAAGGAGCCAGTGGGAATCGTTCCTCTGTTTGTATCTAATCGATCCGTAGGCAACGTTCGTTACCTAGAGGCAAGCTTAAACGGGGATGCAATGGGGGGTCCTGCTATTGCCTCGGGATCTCCGAGTTTCAGGAGAAAAGTGGTTGAGGCGGTCTATAGAACATTTGTTTCAGAATGCAGGCGTCTGAATGTGAAGAGAATACTCTTCCAGCGATCGCCTCTCTCAAAGGATGTGGAGGGGAGCAGCAAGCCTTCCGCGGGTATCTTCGAGCCGATCGCTTTTGGCTTCATTGCCCATCCATATAACGCTGTGTGCATAGATCTTCAGAAGGATCAGGATGTCTTGCTTTCGAACGTAAGCAAGTACCAGCGCAGGCATATTTTAAGAAGTATCAAGAAGGGGCTGGTCGTCGAGAGATTTTCAGCCGGAAACCAAGGACTGTACGATGGTATGCAGATCTATAAAACCATGCACCAACTTGCATCCGGAAGAGTCACCAGGGACCTGAAGAGTTTTCGAAAAATGAAGGAGATGGCCGAGCTGGGACTGGCTGACCTTTTCTTGTGCAGGTTGGGTTCAGTCTATATCAGTTCTTTATTCTGCGGACGGGTGCGGGACTCGGCTTTCGGCTGGTCTCAGGCAAATCATCCCGATTACGAGCGGGAGTTTTCTCCAAGACACTATCTCGAATGGGAAGCCATAATGCACTACAGGTCAAACGGGGTGCAGACATACTATGTGGGTGTCAGATACTTTGAATCTCAGGTATCCGATAAGGTCACCTCCAAAATGGTGACTATTTCGGAGGCAAAAGAGCGATATGGCGGATTGCTTCTGCCTTATGTGGAGTACGAAGGATTTCTGGACAGAGATCTTGCATCCTGGATGTTGAGCCACGGCGTCGCGAACGACCTTTATAAGAGTGACTATTTGTCCTCGCGGACGGTTTGATCAATCATGGAATTCGCGACTGTTTCGCCTCTGAAGTTTTGGGTAACGCTTTTCCAAAGCATCTGCTTTGGGAGGAGGAAGTACAAAGGACAACTGGATTTTCTGCCTGGAGGGAGCCTACTCACAGGGTCGGGCAAGAGTGCGATCTATCTCGTTTTAAGTTTTCTACGAAGGACCGGAGTGCTGGTCGACAAGAGCCAAGCGGTGCTTGTGCCTAGGTTTTTGGGTTACTGGGTGTACAACACCATCAATGCGGCTGCACCTTGCGCGCCTTCGGATATGCCTGAGGTGAAGGTTGTCCTGGTGTATCACCAGTACGGGTTCCCGCAAGATATGGACAGGATACAAGAGTATGCATCAAGCAGGGGCCTCATCGTAATAGAGGATTGCGCTCATTGCCTGGAGAGCTTCTATCGTGGAACGCGCTGCGGAACGATCGGCCATTATGCAATCTTCAGCCTCAGCAAATTCGCACCCCTCTCGCCGGCAGGAGCACTTATTGGTTCTCGTGAATTGATGGAGTACTCTGAAACGATCATGTCCCGGGCGCCAAGATGGCAGATCGTTTTCAAGGAAGTGGCCAAAGCTTTTTACGAATCGTCGGACAAATACGTGAACCTGGGGAACAGAACCGCGTTTCTTGCCATGAGCTACAGTCTCTATCCAAGTGCCACCTCACTGGGAGCTGCCGCTGCCAAAAAATTGGAGAGAACCGACTTTAAGAGAGAGGTGCAGATCAGAAAATCTTTTTATACTTCTTTACGGGTGTGTGCCGGAAGACATGGGCTTTGTGATCACTTGGAGGAGGAAGGTGTCGTCCCATATATTGTCCCCCTGAAAGGCGATTTGAATAAGCTGGAGAAGCTGCAGAACCTTCTCTCGTCGCGTGGGGTACCTTCTGCGTTTCTGCATTTTGATGTGGCAAGAAATCTCCTGAGTCCCCGGTTTGTCAAATGCCTCTGCTTGCCTTGTGATTCGTCCAACATTGTCCGACACGGGACCTCTATTCTGGACACGATCGAGAAGGGTGCATAGGCCAATTGCCGTCCCCAAAATACCCGTATCTAGAAAATGCAATTTTCATTTCGGGAGGCCCAAGGTCGGGGACTAATCTGCTTCACCGTCTATTCAGCGGCCATCCTGCAATTCTAGCAATGCCGGATACCGGCAAGGCGAATATCATTAGGACGATGCCTTTGAGGTTCGGGGACACAAGGTCAAGAGAAGAGATGGCCATTGTGATTTCACGTCAGGCGGAATTTGTCGCCAATGGGTATCTGGACACCGATCGATTTGTTCAAGATCTCCTTCGAGCGGTCGATCGGGAAGATTCGAGTCTCAGGTCCTGGATAGACGGTTTTTTGATTACTTTGGCCGCGCACTTGAAAAAGGATCCGGAGAAAGTCTCCCATTGGGTGGAGAAAAATCATAACTTGGAATTTTATATTGACGAGGCGGTAAGACTTTTTAGGAATCCACACATGATTTTCATTGTGAGAGATCCGAGAGATGCGTGGGCATCCTGGAAAAAACTGTGCGCATTGAACAATCTGGATACGGGGCCTGTCCAGTACAAGAGGAACATCAATGCACACGTCAAGGAGGAGGCGATCCTCTTTCGGAACGGGTTCTCCCTCTACAATGATGAAAATGAACTCGCCGAAGACTTCAAGATTACCAGAGAAACCTTGCATGAGATTCTTTCAACTGATTTGGAGAAAGGCCCTTTGCCACCTCGTACTCATGCTTATGGGCCCGCAGGATATTTTGCAGAGAACTGGGTCATCATGTTGAGGCGAGCTGAAGCAAATACAAGACTTTTGCCAAACGTATTTCGAATTGTTCAGTACGAGGAACTTGTGCGCCACTGCCGAACAAACATGGTTGAGATCGCAAGATTCATAGGACTGATGTTTCACGAAACACTGCTGTATGTTGATAGAACGCCCTCACCTTCATGGGATCGGCTGCTGCCGGGGATGCACGGGAATTCAAGCTTTATCATGAGGGATGGCGGTAATGTAGATGAGCAGTCAGTGGGCAGTCATGAAATCCGGCTAGATCGAGGAGAGAGGGGTGAAATAGAGGAAGTGGCTGGGAATTACATGGTGAAGTATGGCTATCTGTAGAGGAGAAGTGCCCGATGGTATCGACAAGAGCTGGAAAGAAAAGGTCCTGTCCTATTATCGAGGACAATACAGGACCTTCGGGGATAAAGCACAGCGCAAGTACCCCAACGAAGAACTTTGTCGTTTCATAGGCTCCAACCTCGGGCAGGTACAACATGAAAGGCGCTTTGAAATAAGAGTGTTGGAGCTCGGGTGCGGGAGCGGAGGAAATTTGTGGATGCTCGTCAGTGAGGGGTTCAACTCATACGGATTGGACGTGTGTTCTGATTCGCTGGTCCTATGCCGGCAGCATCTTGCAGAAAGGGGATTGCCTCCGGCGCAGTTGTTTGCGGGCAATCTCATCGAACTCCCTGTAAAACCTGAATCCTTCGACATTATCGTGGATATCTTCACCATGCACCACATACCTTTTTCACGTCACGCGGCCGCCTACCATGATATCTCACGGCTCCTAAAGCCCGGGGGCCTATTCTTTTCGTTCCATCCGAGCGCAAACAGCGATGCATTCAAACATGCCGAAGAGAGCCGGGTTGATCCTTATACACTCACAGAAATCCAAAGAGAACAAAGCCCATTCAGAGGCAATCCGTGCTTCTGCTTCCTTCGGGAAGAAATAGCGCGAACAATGCTCAAGGATGCCGGTCTTGCCGTTGTGCAATGTGAGAAGGTCGGAAGGACATATCGAGATGGGAAGGAATACTTTGAGAATCTTGTCATAGTAGCAAAGAAGGAGTGAGGTTGCGCTCGTCGACCGCTTGCTCAACCCGCATGGAACTAATTCATTTCATTGTCCAGAAACGATCTGTCGCTGACTCTTTTGGGCTGAAAACCCGGAGTCTTGGGCTTCTTGTCATTTTGACACTCGGAGCCGGTCTTCTCGAAGGATTCGGTATGGCCATGTTTCTGCCGCTTCTCGAGTTTATCGAGAAATCGGGCGATGTGGCGTATTTGGCCGGTCAATCGAAACTGTGGAAGACCATCGTGGGATCTTTCCAGGCCGTCAATCTCGAAGTGACTTTGTTCGGTTTGATCGTAGTGGTGACTTCCCTGATCATGTGCCGAGTTCTTGTGATCTATCTCCGGCAGACTTATACGGGATGGCTTTCCCAGGAGGTCGTTCATTCCATTAGAACCAAGCTTTTTGGCAAGTGCCTGAACGCTGAGTACAGCACCATTGATACCCTCAAGAGCGGACACCTGGTAAATTTGATTACAGTAGAAGCTCCGCGGGCCATGGGAAATCTCGAGGCCCTTTTCGCGCTTGTTGCCAATGCAGTCGTCATTTTGGGGTACTTTGTAGTCCTTATGTGGATCTCGATCCCGATGACAGGAGTCGCCTTGGTCATCCTGGGTGTAGCCGCCTCATTGGTCAGCTATCATGTAAGGAACACAAGACGCTTGAGCAGGCGGACGACGGAGTTCAACCAGGCCTTCTCCTTTGACGTGGTAGAGAGATTGTCCGCCTTTCGGCTGATCAAGCTCACGGCAACGGAGAAGCGTGAGGTCGTGCGTGTCGAGGAAGCATCGGGGCGGGTCCGGGACCACAACTACTGGCTAGCCAAGCTCATGGCCAGGATAGACCTGTTTCTGGAGCCGGTCGTGGTCCTGGGGGGACTTTCTATCCTGTATTTTTCTATCGAGGTATTCTCGTTGTCTCTGGCTCAGGTAGGGATCTTCATGTTGATCCTATTACGGCTGCTCCCCATCAGCAAGGAGGTGCTCCGCTCGAGACAGAGCTTTCTTGCCACCTCCGGTAGCATGGCGGCAGTGATGGAAGGATTGCATGCCATGAGTCGGGCAGAGGAACGCCAAGGCGGTTTCCTGGCTTTCAGGAGACTCACTGAGGGTATACGCTTCGCAAGGGTCACCTTTTCGTACCCTGGACAGGAGCAACCCGCGTTGGCTGAGGTGGATTTCCTGATCCCTGCCGGCAGAATGACCGCCCTCGTCGGACCTTCCGGAGCCGGAAAGACGACCTTGGTTGACCTGCTGGCTGGGCTGAGAATACCACAAAGGGGAACAATACTTGTGGACGGGATACCTTTGCTCGAGTATGACCTGAGATCAGTCCGTCGCGGGATCGCCTTTGTGTCCCAGGATGTATTTGTTTTTAATGACACACTCAAGAACAACATCGCTTTTGCAAAGCCAAATTCTACCGACGAGGAGATCCGTGCGTCCATGGAACAGTCCATGGTCACGGAATTCGTAAGAAATCTGCCCCATGGATGGGACACCCTCCTGGGCGAGAGAGGGACTCGTCTTTCTGGCGGTCAGAAGCAGCGACTTTCACTTGCTCGCGCATTGCTTCAGAAAGCGCCAGTCCTCGTGCTTGATGAAGCTACGAGCGCCTTGGATTCAGAGACGGAGACGCTCATACAGAAAACCGTTCAGGAACTTCGACGTCATGGTGAAATGACTATGGTCGTCATCGCGCATAGGCTTTCTACCATTAGACAGGCTGACAAAATCGTTGTCATCGATAAAGGGACTATCAGAGAGGAAGGGCCGCATGATCAACTCATCCATAACGCAGAGTGGTACTCCAAGGTGTCATCCCTTCAAGCGGAGGCTACCAATAAGAAATTCGTATGGTGACGTGTAAGGTTGTGAATGAGAAGATGAGAAGTAACGGGCTGGTTTTTTTTGAGGTTGAGTGTGGCAAGGCGGGAACCGATGCGTATCTTGATTATAATTAGATCGCAACAGAAAGGCTTCTTGATCAGCTTGGGCCGCAAACTCGCGAAACTCGGAAACAAGGTGAGTTTTGCTCCTAGGGATAAGGATGTGGCAGATCTAATAAAGCGTCTGGCACCTGAACTCGCCAGTGAATTGGCAGAGAGTGAAGCCTACAGCGAGATTCCGGCATCGGAAGTTCTGGATACTGCTCTTCAGGTCGAGAGTCGCTACGGTATACGTCTTTCTATGCTTCTCTCGTATGATCGGGCTCTGGGCCGTGGATATATTTTCAATGCCGATCGTTATCCCATGATTAGCCGTGCCAAATGGGGGCACGAACAAAAGCTGACCTACATACTCAAACGGTTTGCCCAAGCAGAACGTATTTTAGATCGTTACAACCCAGAGTTGATCCTGGGAATCTTTAAGGACGAAGTATTCAATACGGTAGCGGATGCTCGTGGGGTGTCCTACTTAAGTCCCGTTCCGATTAAACTTGGAAACCGTTTGCTGTGGTCCGATGACTCATTCATCACGAGCACTTGGTTTTTGCGGGAGTTACGACAGAACGTAAATAAGTCTGTCGGGGAATTGGCCCCGGCAGGGGAGTATGCCCAAGAGGCGGGTTCTCAGTATGCATTATCCTCGATCAGGTATACCTGGAAAGAGGTATTGCGCAATACTGTGCGGATTGTGGTAAACGATTGCAAGGCTCTGATCCGGGGTAATCGAAAGAAGGATTCGTACCCGCTCTTCGGGTGGGTTCCGAGCATCGTTCGCCGGAAACTTAATCATGATGTTTTTCTTCGATGGGGAGTAAGGCCTGAATCAATTGCACAGAAGAGATCCGTGTATATTCCCCTGCACCTGGAGCCGGAGGTCGCGCTTTTGGCGCTTTCACCCGAGTTCAACAATTCTATGGAGATGATAAGCTGGATTTCGAAGTCCTGTCCAGCGGATGTGCTTGTTGTGATCAAAGAGCAGCCTTTGTCCTTCGGAATTCGGTCGAGGCGATATTATGAACAGTTGTTGCAGATCAGCAATGTGGTCCTTGCCCACCCGGAGACGTCAAGCTGGGAATGGATTCGGTCTACAAACGTTACTGCAACCATAACAGGTACGGCCGCTACGGAGGCAGTAGCGTTTGGCCGCCCAGTCCTCTCTTTCGGGCGCCACCAAGCGGTAAACCTCCTACCCACGGTTCGTTTGGCCACCGATTATGACTCTACGTCTACCGGGCTATCCGAGTTGTTAGATATGGACTTGGCCGACCCGGCGTTCGAACTTTCTAAGAGGGCTCTTTACGCCGCCCAAGCTGCTTGCTCCTTCACATTGAAGGGTTTTGAACGCACTTATAAGAACGACTCCCTTCAGGAGGAGCTGGCGGAAAAAGCCGTTTTTGAACTTACAAGGGTCATTCCACTTATAAAGAAGACTTCCACATGAAGGGTATAGAAGAACCGGCCTTTGGGAAATTGAATGAATCGGATAAGCTCCGGATAGAAGCCGAACGAACAAGGATTCTACATTGTTCTGAGCCAGTAACTGTAAAAGAGATGAAGGAATCACTGCATCGGCTCGGAGTCAAGACAGGAATGACCTTGCTGCCCCACATCAGTCTGAGCTCGATCGGATGGGTTTGCGGAGGAGTTCAGGCTATTCTTCAGACTTTGATGGGATCCGTGGGACAGGAGGGGAATCTGCTCTTTCCCAGCTATACCGGATACAATACCGATCCGGCGACGTGGAAATATCCTCCCGTTCCCGAAAGTTGGTGGGAAGCGATCCGCCAGCATTTACCCGCTTATGAAAAAAAGATGAGCCCTCCTTCGGGGATGGGCAAGGTGGTGGAAGGATTCAGGAGCGCTCGTGGTGTTAAAAGGAGCAATCATCCAAGAAGTTCCTTTTTGGCTTGGGGTCGAAATAGCTCCTATCTGGTCTCCTATACCGGCTATGACTTTCCTTTTGGCGATAACGGCCCCCTAGGAAGAGCTTATGAACTCGATGCTCAAATCCTCATGATCGGAGTGAATTATACGATAATCAACAGTCTGTACCTGGCGTATTTCCTTGCCGAAATAGAAAAGCCAGTTGAGATCTGCCGTTCCGCGGTCATGAAGAAAGGGAAACGACAGTGGGTCACCTATAAGGATTATCCAAGGAATACGCGGTTGTTCCAAGATATATGTGAATCGTTCATCAGAGGCGGAAAGTCGCAGCAATGTTTACTGGGCAAAGCAAATTGCCTGCTGATCTCGCAAAGACAACTAGTGGACTATGCGAGAAGATGTTTGGAGGAAAGGCAAGCAGACCTGAGGGAGAGGAATGATTAGATCTTGAATCCCAAAGCGAGGGGGTAGATGATGGGTCCGGATGCAGAGGGATTATGGCATACACGATTCCGAAGAATCGTGGAGAGCTCCTGTATGCAGATAACTTGGTGCTATGGGGGTGGCTTCAGGAAAAAATGGATGGAGAGAACTTCAGGTGAGCAGAAACTTGACCTGGGCCGTGATCACAGCACGCGGAGGGTCTAAGTCCATCCCACGAAAGAACCTTGCCTGCGTTGGCGGGAGACCATTGATTGTTTGGACGATTGAGGCCGCTATGGGGTCATCTTCAGTGAACCGCGTGATCGTGTCGACAGACGATGAGGAGATCGCCAGTATATCGAGGCATTGGGGTGCGGAAGTGCCTTTTCTTCGACCAGCCGAGCTTGCAGAAGATGATTCCCCTCATGTCCCCGTTCTCCTCCACGCGGTCGAATGGTTGAAGGCGCACGAAGCCGTGACCCCCGGCCACGTGCTCCTGCTCCAGCCGACGCTTCCCCTGAGATCGAGCCGGGACATCGATGGGGCCGCCGACCTGCTCAGAGAGAAGGATGCCGATTCGGTCGTCGGCGTGTGCGAGGCCCCGAGCCACCCCTATCTCACGAAGAAGCTCGGGCCTGACGGCAGGCTGGAGGACTTTGTCCCGGCCCCGGCCGGTTATCTTCGGCGCCAGTCCTTGCCGCCGGCCTACGCCATCAATGGCGCCATCTATCTCGTCCGGACGGACGTCCTCCTCCGGAAACGCTCCTTCTACACAGACCGAACGTACGGCTACGTCATGCCACCGGAAAGATCCATCGATATTGACACTCCGTGGGATCTCTATCTGGTCGATCTGATCCTGAAAGACAGGGGCCACCATGGAGAGCTTTGAGATAGGCGGCAGAAGGATCGGGGCAGGAGAGCCTTGCTTCGTCATCGCCGAGGCGGGCGTTAACCACAACGGCGATATCCGACTGGCCAAGCGGCTGGTGGATGCCGCCTCCAGCGCAGGGGCGGACGCCGTAAAATTTCAGACCTTCAAGGCATCGAGCCTGGTCACCGCAACAGCACCGAAGGCCGAGTACCAGAAGGCGTGCGCCGGGAGCGAGGAGACGCAGGAGGAGATGCTCAGGCGGCTGGAGCTCCCGTTGGAAGGGTTTGCGGAATTGGAGAGTTGCTGCCGCGATCGCGGGATCCTCTTCCTCTCGAGCCCCTTTGACCCCGACAGTGCGGATCTCCTCCACCGGCTCCGGGTGCCTGCCTTCAAGATCGGCTCAGGCGAGGTCACCAACTGGCCGCTCTTGGAGCACGTGGCGAGGCTCGGAAAGCCGGTGTTGCTCTCCACCGGTATGTGCTACCTCAGTGAAGTGGAGGAGGCGGTACGGGTGCTCATGTCGGCAGGGTGCAGACAGGTCATACTCCTCCATTGTGTCTCGAACTATCCAGCTGATCCATCCCATGTGAATCTCCGTGCCATGCAGACCATGCAGATCGCGCTGCAGCTCCCCGTAGGATACTCCGACCACACGCTAGGGATCGAGGTGGCCCTGGCCGCAGTCGCTGCAGGGGCCGTAGTGATTGAGAAGCATTTCACACTGGAACGGGGAATGCAGGGGCCGGATCACCAAGCCTCCCTCCAGCCGGGCGAACTAACTGAGCTTGTCAAGGCGATCCGCCGGGTGGAGTCCGCCATGGGTCACGGGCGGAAGGAGCCGGCCCCCACGGAGCTGGAGATGGCCGCCGTGGCTAGGAAGAGCCTTGTCGCAGCGCGGGACATCCCGGCCGGCGCCACCCTGACGGAAGACGCGATCGCGATCAAAAGGCCGGGGACCGGTCTCCCGCCCGGGGCCCAGAAGTATGTGGTCGGGAGAACGGCTGTAAGAAAAATTGCTCAGGGCTCCATCATCACCCTGGACGTGCTGGCATGAGAACGATCGGCGTTGTGACCGTGGCGAGATCCGACTATGGGATTTACCTGCCCCTGCTCCGCAGGGTTCGCGCGGACGAGAGGCTGCGGCTCCACCTCATCGTCTCGGGCATGCACCTTTCCCCCCAATACGGCCTAACTTGCCGGAACATCGAAGCGGACGGGTTCGAAATAGCGGAACGGGTGGAGATGCTCCTCTCTTCGGATACGCCCGAGGCCGTGAGCAAGTCCATGGGTCTCGGGGTTATCGGGTTTTCCCAGGCCTTCGCCCGCTTCAAGCCGGACATCCTGGTCGTTCTGGGGGATCGGTTCGAGATGTTTGCCGCAGCGCTTGCGGCCCTCCCCTTCAAGATCCCCGTGGCCCACATTCATGGGGGGGAGCTGACCGAGGGGGCCATAGACGACGCCCTGCGGCACGGGATGACCAAGCTCAGCCACCTCCATTTCGTGAGCACGGAACCCCATGCGGAAAGGGTGGTTCAAATGGGCGAGGAGCCCTGGAGGGTCGTCGTGAGCGGCGCCCCCGCCTTGGACCATCTCCACGGGATCAGGCTCCTGACAAAGCAGGAGCTGGAAGCCAGGCTCGGGATCCGCATGGATCCGCCCCCCCTTCTGGTGACCTTCCATCCCGTGACCCTTGAAGCGGAAAGGACGGAAGTGTATGTGGAGGAGCTGCTGGCGGCGATCGGCCGGTGCGGCATGCCCGTCCTCTTCACCATGCCCAACGCCGACACCGGGAACCAGTGCATCACCCGGCGGGTCAGGGAGTTCTTAGAGACCCACCCGGGCTCCTGCTGGGCGGACAACCTCGGGACAGAGGCCTACTTCAGCCTCATGGCCCTCTCTTCGGCCATGGTAGGGAACTCCTCGAGCGGCATCATCGAGGCCCCTTCCTTCTGTCTCCCGGTGGTGAACGTCGGAACCCGACAGCGCGGGCGGACACGGGCCGCGAACGTGATTGACGTGGGGTACGGGAGAGGGGAGATCGAGGAGGCGATCCGCCGCGCAGTAAGCCCCGGATTCCGGGACAGCTTGAAGGGCCTCGTCAACCCATATGGCACAGGGCATGCGGCGCAGAGGATCTTGGAGGTTCTGAACCGGACAGCACTCGATGACAACCTCCTGCTCAAGAGGTTTCATGACGTTCACGCCGACAGTGGCCGGTGAGGGGGCATGAAGGGCAGATTCTTCTGTGTCGTTCTCGGCGGGGGCGGGCACGCCTCTGTGTTGATCGAGATCCTCAAGACCCGTGAAGAGCGGGTGAGGGTCGCCGTTGTAGACGCGGACCCTGCCAAGTGGGGACGGAGCATTCTGGGAGAGGAGATCCGCGGTGGGGACGAGCTGCTCGCGGAGCTCGTAAGAGAGGGGGCAAACCGGTTCGTCGTCGGATTGGGAGGGGTTACGGACAACCGCCCGCGGAAACGCCTCTTCGACCTGGGCATGGCAAGCGGGCTGAAGCCCGTGAACTTGACCCATCCCTCAGCCGTCTGCTCCAGGTACAGCCGGGTGGGGGAAGGGAGCGTGATCCTGCCCGGGAGCGTGATCAATGCGGGCGCGGTCGTCGGGATCAATGTGATCGTCAACAGCGGTGCCATCGTGGAGCATGATTGCGTCATTGGGGATCATGCCCACATTGCAACAGGGGCGAGGCTCGCCAGCACGGTCCGGGTGGGGGCGTGCGCGCATGTGGGGCTGGGGGCTTCGGTGAAGCAGGAGGTCTCCATCGGGGAAGGGGCGGTCATCGGGGCGGGGGCGGTCGTCCTCAGGGACGTGCCGCCGCATGCGGTGGTCGCCGGGGTCCCAGCACGATTTCTAAGGATGTGTGAATGAACAGGTTATTGTGGAGCCCGAATTTGCCGTGTGACGGTGAGTACTTGGAGCAAACAGCATTCGAATTTCGTCGACGACTTCCGACAAGACCTCCACCCTCAGAACGACTGGAATATTGAATCTCCCAAGACGAGTAGGATTGATTGATGACTCTCGGGAAGTGAGGCTCGAATGAATGGTATGCGAGTAGAGATCTCTACATTATGTATTTCCAAAGACACCTCTATTCGGGATGCAATTGCGTGCATAGATCGTAATGGGAACCAGATTGCGCTGGTTGTCGATGAGGAAGGAAGACTTATTGACACCATAACCGATGGTGATATCAGGAGGGCCATCCTTTCTGACTTTGACTTGAGTACATCAGTATCGGTGTTAAAGGACAGAAAAACAGGTACACCCTATCCTCAGCCTGTGTGGGCTCCGGTTGGAACCAATACATCAGATTTATTATTACTCATGAATAATCGAACAGTGCGACAGGTGCCTCTCCTTGATGAGAAGGGACGAGTCGTCGATTTGGTCACCATGCGTGATTTGGTGCAAAACGAATCACTGCCGCTTCAGGCCGTAATCATGGCTGGAGGATTGGGGACAAGACTTCGCCCTTTAACGGAGAGCATTCCTAAAACCATGTTGAGGGTTGGAGGCAGACCTCTTCTGGAATCGATCGTTACTCAGTTGCGTGATGCAGGAATATCCAGAGTCAATTTGACTACCCATTACAAGGGCGACATCATTGTCGATCATTTCAGAGATGGAAGTAAATTCGGAGTCGAGATCCGGTATGTAAAAGAGGATCAGCCTCTGGGAACAGCCGGCGCCTTGAGCCTCCTTGAAGCTACCGATGAGCCCTTGCTCGTAATTAACGGAGATATCCTGACACAGGTCGACTTCCGCGCTATGCTGGACTTCCATACGGATCACCACTCCGATATGACCGTTGCCGTGCGGATTCACGAATACCAGATACCCTACGGGGTCATCTATTCAGAAGGAATCAGAGTGACTGGAGTAAAAGAGAAACCAGTCATAAGAGAACTAATTAGCGCAGGGATTTACCTCATGAATCCAGAGGCTTGTCGTAGCATACCCAATGGGCAATCATATGATATGACTGACTTGATCAACAGACTCGCAAGTCAAGGGAAGCGAGTAATCAGCTTCCCGGTAAGGGAATACTGGTTGGATATTGGTCGAATCGGTGATTATGAAAGAGCACAGAAGGAGTATTATAAGGTCTTTAGAAACGAATGAATAGAAAGAGATGATGGAATTAAGGAAAGAATTATGAAAGTTCTCTTTATTGATCCCCCTGCGCCTCTAATACCGAAAAAGAATAGGCCGGGTGTGAATTTAAACCTAGGTATCGCTACTTTAGTGCCTCACCTGCTGAATAATGGACACAGAGTAAGCCTCTATGACATGGTGAATCATCATGCCAATTTGGATCGTGGGCGTCTCAAAACTGCGATTAATCGTGGCTTGCCTGATGTAATCTGTATACCGCTTCTTAATGCACAATATCTGAGCGGGATTGAGATCATCAAATGGATAAAGAAGCAAATAGACATTCCTATCATAGTAGGTGGTGCCGAAGCAACTGGAGTGGGAGAGCGGGCTTTTGTGGACTCGGCGTACGATATAGATTTCCTGGTTTTGGGGGAAGCGGAGGAGTCACTGAGAAGGCTCCTCGGATGTATAGAATGTGGTAACTTGACCGGGGTGCGCGAGATTCCGGGACTCTTGATCAATGAAAATGGGAGTGTCTCGCGCACCGCCCCTTCTCAGTTGGTAAGAGACTTAAGTGCTTACCCTTTTCCTGACTACGAGATATTTGGTGTAAAGAGATTCAAGGTCCTTAAGATTCTGGGAAGCAGAGGGTGTCCCTACAATTGTTCATTTTGTTTTTCCTATCTCGGGAGAACTTGGCGGGGGAGAAGACCAGACAATATAATAGAGGAAATCCAGGTTGCCAGAGAAAGGTATGGTATTGAGAGCTTCCGATTTATTGATGCAAATTTCAATTATGATATTGAGTGGACCCATGGGGTGTGCGACGCGATTCTAAATTCCGGTTTAGGGGGAATTCCTTGGGAGAGCGGTGGAATTCGGGCTGATCGACTGACTGACGACCTTTGTAGGCATATGGTCGAGGCGGGCTGCAGGAGCATAGCGATTGGAGTTGAAACGTTGCACCCCGAACCTTTTAAGCTCATCCGAAAGGGAGAGACGCTTGAACAGATTAAGCAAGGTGTTGCCACGGCAGTGAAATACTTCGACAGCGTGAAGGCCTTCATGATCATTGGGCTGCCTGGGGACACTATGGCGAAAAGCTTCTTTACGTACAAAGAGGCTAGAAAACTGGGCCCCAGGAGCAAGCTTCACCTCTCCTACGCGATTGCGGTTCCATATACTGGAACAAGAATGGAGAAGTGGGTGGATGAAAACAGTACAATCCTTGGAAGCAGTCACCTCAATTATACCCGAAATGAACTTGCGCTGGATCACGGTGTTGCCTTTGAAACCGTTGATTTTACGGCAAAGGAACGTAAGAAAACCTTTCGAATACTGAATACAAGGGAGTTCAGGTACGCTTCGCGGTCGCGAAAACACCGCATGTTAACACCGCTTCTTTGGGGAAGAGATGCGGTTCTTTGCGATCCGCTGAATATGCATAGGCATTTAAGGCACATCCTCAAGACGGTGATGACGGAATTCCGGACCACGGAACAACCGGAAAATAGTGCCGCTGTTATGCCTGACATTGAATACGAAAGGATTCCCGATGGAACATGGTCGATAGCGCGATAGAAATGGGGAAGAGCAAGGCGCAAGAAAGGGTTATCTCCTGAAATGGCCGAAATAATAATCGAAAAGAAATATCAATGGCTAGAGTTTGCGGACCATGGGGTTAAGTGTTGGTCTATTGGATCAAGACAAGGCATCCGCACCTTCTTAAGGGAGTTTGGTAGGAATCAGAGTTGCTCCATCCTTGATCTTTGCCGGATGGTTGACCAGATTGATGGGAATTTTGCTTTAATGATCCAGACGGGAAATCGGGTAGTCGCATTTGTCGACAGGATCAGAAGTTATCCAATTTACTTCACCATACGAAAGGATAGACTGCTTCTGGCGAATTCCGCTCGCGCCTTACAGCGCAAGGCGGGACTGAGAGGAGAAGAGGATCTCTCGATTGTCGAGTTTTTTATGGCGGGCTATGTCACAGGTACGGAGACTGTGGTAAAGGACCTTTTTCAATTACAGGCAGGAGAATTGCTTTTGTGGGATGAAGGGATGGTCCAGCCGATTTGCAGAAGGTATTACCGATTCTTCTCCGAATCTGCTCGTGAGGATGACGAGGACTCACTTACCGATGAATTGGAGCGGGTTACGAATGAAGCTTTCTCGAGAGTTGTTACCAGAGCGAATGGTGCTCCTATATGGGTGCCCCTGAGCGGGGGTCTTGATTCGAGACTTGTTCTCTGTAAGCTGAAACAGTTCGGGTATGAAAGGCTGCAGGCTTTCTCATATGGACCACCTGGAAACTATGAGGCCAAAGCGGCTGCCTACGTTGCCAAGAAGGTGGGTGTCGAGTGGAGATTCTTCCCGAGCCTGCGGAATGCCGCAGTCGAATTCTTCAATAGCACTACGAGGAAAAATCACTGGGCTTTTTCGGATGGGTTGTGCGTTCTCCCCTTCTACCAGGATATTCAGATCCTCGATGATTGCCTGCAGAAGGGAACAATTCCCACCGATGCGATCATCATTAATGGCAATAGCGGCGATTTCATTACTGGCGGACATATACCGTTGAAGCTTGCTGAGAACGTGGAAGAACTCCCTTTGTCTCACTTTCTTGACTCGATTATTAACAGGCATTTCTCACTGTGGCAGAGTCTCAAAACCAAAGAGCGCGTCGATCAGGTAAAAACCAAAATCGTTCGAGTGCTCGGAATTGCAGGAGAAAAGAGCCTGTCCTCCCAAGAGTTCGCCAAATACTGGGAGTGGTGGGAATGGCAGGAGAGACAGTCCAAATTCGTCGTCAATGGGCAGAGAAACTACGATTTTTTTGGCCTCCGGTGGGAATTGCCTCACTGGGATGAGGGCTTTCTGCGGTTCTGGGAAAAAATACCTCTCCAATGGAAAATCGGTCAACGCCTTTACAAGACGTACCTTGAGAAGCACGACCTATTCGGCGTATTCCGACACTTTCCATTTGAAATTTGGCGATGGCCCGGCGCTATGATCGCGATGGTTCCTGCTGCGCGGTTGATGAAATTGCTGTTCGGGAAGTGGATCTCTGATCACACATATAAAATGATGTCATTTTGGGGGCATTACAGGGACTGGTATGCATGCGCCGGGTTCCGGCGTTTTCTCAGCCACTGCTTTGATGCGAGAGGCCCAAACGCTTTTTTTGCCGCGTTATGGCTGGAGCAAGAACGGCTAGGGATGGATCTTCTGGAAACGTTGAAGTGGGTCCCCCGCTCACTGGCGTGAACAAACTCCAGGAGATGCGACTGAAAGGAGTCTGAATTGGTGAACGTTGACAGAATTCTTGTCCTTGCACCCCATACAGATGACGGAGAGTTCGGTTGCGGCGGCAGTATCTCCAAGTTCATTGAACAGGGGGCTGAAGTGTTTTACGCGCCGTTCAGCCTTTGCGAGGAATCCCTCCCTTCAGGATGGCCGCGAGACACACTTGAAAAGGAGGTCAAGCGAGCGATTCTCGTCTGGGGGATCCCTCATGAGAACCTTTTGATTTACCGATATCCCGTCAGACGATTTGCAGAGCACAGACAGGATATACTGGAAGATCTAGTCGACCTTCAGAGAAGATTGAAGCCGACGGTAGTCTTCATACCATCTATAAATGATGTCCATCAGGATCACCACATAATGGCGACTGAGGGCATCAGGGCATTTAAGAAGACGACCATCCTGGCCTATGAGTTTCCGTGGAATAACATCACCTTTTCAACACAGCTCTTCATAAAGCTGGAAGAAAGACATATGGATAAGAAGATTAGAGCCTTGAAAGAGTACAAATCTCAGAAAGACAAGTTATATGCTAAAGAAGAAGTCATAAGGGGAATCGGCCGCACGAGAGGAGTTTCCGTAGATGCGGTCTATGCCGAGTCTTTCGAAGTTGTTAGGCTCGTGATCGAATAACCGGAGACTACGGAGGGTAATGGATGATCAGAGAATCCGATGGGGAGACGATAGCACAACTTCTTGAGAAACCTTTATTTGGCCCGCCGTTCAAGATAAAGGATATCGACCGATTTCCCAATCGAAAAACGTTCTCCCTGAGTTTCCTTCAGAAGGAAATACAGGATATTGGACCGGCAGTGAAGTGCGCAATGGTTATATGCATCCCCGTAATGAAGGAAAAGCTTCTGAGTTACGGGTATACTGTCGTCGAAAGTGACACGCCGAAGTATGACTATGGTAAAATATTCCGGCAGCTCTTGGAGTGTAAGGCACCCGCAAAAATACATACCTCTGCCGTGATAGGAGAGGATGTCGTTTTGGGTCGAAATATACATATCGGTCCAGGCTGCTTTCTAGAGGGAAGAATTACTGTTGGCGATGAATGCAGAATCGGGGCAAATGTATGCCTGGTTAACGAGGTTACCCTGGGAAAAGGGGTTCGTATTAGAAATGGTACTGTTATAGGGGAGGACGCATACAGCTTCGGATTCGATCAGCGTGGGCATAGCATACGGGTTCCGTCGGCCTCCGGAGTGCAAATTCACGATGAGGTGGAGATCGGCAATAACGTGGTGATTTCAAGAGGGGTATCGGAGGACACTCAACTGCTGAGTTATTCAAGAGTGAATGATCTAGCTCACCTCGGCAATGCCGTTGTTCTCGGGAAGTTTAGTGTCGTAATGGCGAACTGCGATATTAGCGGACGGGTGGTGATAGGCGAAGGGTGTTGGATCGGTCAGAGCTCGGCGATTCGACAGGGAGTCCGAATCGGTGACAAGTCTCTCGTTGGGATGGGATCTGTGGTCGTCAAGGATGTGAAGGCTGGGGTCGTTGTAATGGGTGTACCTGCTAAAGAAAAGGGTCCGAGAAAGTAGAACGTACCTTCGTCATCATATTGTGGGAGGCTAGGGAACCGCCTCTAAGAGGATATTGCATGTGCGGCATTGTTGCAGTGGTTGATAACAAACGGGGTATTGATCCCGATTGCATACGAAGAGTGAATTCAACTCTTGAGCACCGTGGGCCTGACAGCAGAGGGATTTTTGTGGATCGAAATGTGGCGCTGGGCGCGAATCGTCTGAAAATACACGATTTAACAAGCGCCAGTGATCAGCCGTTCACCAGTGCTTGCGGATCCTACGTTATTGTTTATAACGGTGCGATATACAATTATAGAGATATGCGTAGCGACTTAAAGAAGAAGGGCATTGTATTCCAAACTGATTCAGATACAGAGGTCTTGTTGAGCGGGTTCATTCATGGGGAGGTCGATTTCGTCCGTCGCCTAGAGGGGATGTTTGCGTTTGTAATTTATGACAAAATCCGCAGAAGGCTGTTTGTTTGTCGAGATCATATCGGGATAAAGCCCCTTCATATTTACCGTAAGGCGGGTTTGATGATTGTCTCATCTGAGATAAAGCCGATACTGTCATATCCCGGAGTTGAGAGGGAGGTTAATTACAGAATCATACCGGAGTATTTCTGTTTTCAGCATGTCCAACCCCCAGATACCTTTTTCAAAGATATTGATGTGTTTCCACCAGGATCGTGGATGTGTGTATCTGTTGACGGTGTTGAGACAGGTTCGGCATCGAAATACTGGCGCTTTGATGTTAGCACGGGGTCTGGAAGCGATGGGGAACTGGTGGAAACAATACTTGAAAAGAATCTAGCGAGCTGCTGGAAAACAGACCGGAACACAGGCATCCAGCTGAGCGGCGGTGTGGATTCAAGCCTGGTCGTGGCAATGAGTAAGAAAAAGCTGAACATCGAGGAGATTGATACCTACTCTGTTATATTCGATGACTCCACAAGGAAATACTATAAGCCAAGGTCTGAAGAAGAATACATCAGACTAGTCCTGGAGAAGTATACGTGCAGGAACCAAATGTACCTTTTTGAAAAGGAAGCAGTCCGAAGTGCCTTGCCCAATTCGATATGGTATCACGAGGCTCCTCTTCATGGACCTAGTACAAGTCTGTATTACTTGTTGGCGAAAGAAATTAGAAAGTACATCGCTGTTGTCATTACCGGCGAGGGTGCCGACGACATCTTTCTTGGCTATTTCAACGGCTGGGACTTCAAGGGTGGAAATCCGTATTTCAAGTTCTTTGTTCCTCTGGAGATGGTTGAGAAAATGTTCCGAATAGGCGATGAGAACGATCCTCTTCGCAAGAAGAAAGAGCTTCTGGACTCCGTTGAGTGGAGAGGAATGAATGATATTCAGAAGACGTCTGCGATGACGATTACTTCGGTTCTCCACGGATTACTTGCCAGACACGATCGAATGTTCATGTCTCAGGGTATTGAAGGCAGGCCGCCTTTCTGCTCCAGAGAACTGATCGAGTGCCGATTTGGTATGGATGACAGTCTTGTTTTCAAAAATGGGATCGGAAAATACGTAATCAAGAAACTGGCTGAGCAGTATTTCTCTTCGTCTTTTGTGCACAGGGAAAAGATCGGGTTCTCGGTTCCTTTCGGAGACTGGCTTTCAGACCGGGATTACTGGGGGGATTACTGGAGGCTGATCGATAGAGATTGGCTAGCTGAGGTTATGGATCTCAATATTTTCGACTCTATCATTGCGATGCCGGATAGTCCGAGGAAGTGGTCAGGGGCGAATTTGAACACGCTCTGTTGCGTGCTCAATCTTCAGTTGTGGTATCTGCTGTTTTTTGATACCAGAAAGTACTTTTCGCTGTTAGAAAACGGATTCGAAGTGCCAGTCTAGCCCGCTTCGCTTGGCCTTCACCGGGGGTAATCTTTCATGGTTCTAAGTCTCGGTGCAACTTGATGAGATATTCCCGTTCAAGAGAACGGTCGTGTTGTGGAATGCGAAGTCATATCAGGGTCCTTTACATCGATATTGAGGGTGGCTGGGGAGGTTCCTCAAGGAGCCTATTTTACCTGTTAACCAATTTGGATCGGAAATGCTTCGAACCGATAGTTCTCTTAGGGAAGAAAGGTCCTGTGGAAAAATCGTATAAACAAAGAGGGATATGTACCTACAGGTTTTCTCCCCTACCACGGACGACGGCTGTAAAGGGACGGAATTGGCGTTCCTTTGCAAAATTCGTAACCGAGCTTATCTATCTACCATCCTTGATGAGACTTTTGAAACGTATCGTCAGTCAACGCCATGTAGAGGTAATACACCTGAACCATGATAGTCTGTTCGTTGTGGGGCTCATATCGAGGATGATGTTCGGCAAGAAGATCGTGCTACACGTTCGGACTATGCTCCCGCCTAACAGATGGGCGAAGGTTCAAATGTTTATTTCCCTGAAAGTTGCTGACTACCTGGTTTTTATAACGGAAAATGAGAGGGAATTGTGGTTTTCGACATGGAAGAAACTGAGGTGCGTACCCAATACAGTCGTACACAATATTGCTCAAGTGAACCCCGAATTACCTGCGAGAATCTTGGGGAGCGATCTTTTCGACAAATTCAAAGTTCTTTCGCTTATGACATTCACCTTTTTGAGAGGCGTCGATCGGTTGGTCGATGTCGCGCTTGCTTTACGCGAGAGGAAGTGTGCTAATGTTGTATTCGTAATTTGCGGCCAATCTGACGATGCCATATATGAGAGACGGGTAAAAAGGCGGATCGAGGAGTTGAATTTGGGCGGGTATTTCAGGTTTTTCGGATATCAGAAGAACCCGGAAGCGCTATTGTCTGAAGTGGATGCACTGATCCGGCCTTCCCGGGAGGATAATCCTTGGGGTCGAGATGTTATTGAGGCATTGGCCTGCGGGAAGCCGGTGTTGGCGTTTGGAAAGTACGATAAGTTCGTTGAGAATGGCATCAATGGGTTCTTATGGTCGCACTTCGATCCAGACAAAGTTGCTGAAAAGATCACGTTTCTAACTACTCACCCTGAGATAATTGAAAGCATTAGGAATGCGAATTTAGAAAAGGCTCAAATACTGTTTGATGGCCAGACGAATGCAAAAAAAATCTCCGCGATTTATGAGAGCTTAGTCGGAACAGCGTGTTCTCCCGCTTCCGATTGAGGCATACTCGATCTCCCCTTCTGAGCAGATTGTTTCAAAGAATTACAGTCTTATTTCTAATCGCCTTGTTTGTCAGAGGTTTGTTGTTTTTCGAGGTGATAAGTCACCAGGAGAGGATTGTCCAACCTGACTCCGCGATGTATGTTTCGTTGGCTTTCGGGTTGCTAACGCACGGCACATTTTCGTACCCTGAGAGGGCGAACACACCGGATGTAGAGAGGATGCCAGGGTATCCGCTGCTCATTGCAGCAGTTGTCGCTGTGACAGGTGAAAACCTTCTCGGAGTGGTCCTCTTTCAGATACTTCTGGATAGTCTTAGCTGCTTACTGGTCTACCGCCTGGGGCAAGCATTATCGAGAGGATCGGGGCCTTGGAGCGGGCTTCTTGCAGCCGTCAATGTATGCATGATTACGTATTCCCATTTTATCCTCAATGACAGTCTCTACCTGTTCGTCCTCATGGTCGTCGTTCTGGGAGTAATTGAGTTTCTCAAAAAGCCTGGGGTGAGTTCCTCGATTCTCCTGGGTATAGGGTTTGCCATGACAGCAATGCTGCGGCCGGTCAGTATCTACTTGCCGATCTCGCTGGTGCCTTTCTGCGTCTGCTTCTTCCTGCTATCGCCCGGAAGATCGTCCGTGAGGTCGTTTTGCAGCGTTCTAGTCATGGTGCTCGTTTTTTTCGTGGGATTGATTCCGTGGTCGATGCGTAATTATGGTCACTATGGAAGATGGAGTCTGACCGCCCAATCGGGGGAGCACCTTCTGCAGTATGTCGTTCCTTCTGTCTGGGAGTATTCGAAGGGGATCCCGTTTATCGAAGGTATGAAGAGGGCAAACCGGGAGTTTTTGGAGAAGATGAAGGCCGACGAGATTGATGTGGAAAGCCTGAGCCCATTCGAGAAGAGCGACTTGCAGGTCGCTATGAGCTTGGAAACACTGAGATCTGAGCCAGTCGGTGCGGTTGTGAAGGCATGGGCGTTCGGAATGATCAAGAACCTTTTTGCACCTGGTATCATAGATCTATCCTATTTACTTGGTATCGAGCGACCCCACTTTTTCTACACTGAGGGGACGACTACTCTTGAGCGGGCTTGGAATTTCGTTAGAGACATGAAAGGATGGTTTGGGTGGGCGGTTGTTGCGAGCATGGTGGGATTGGTGCTTTCGCGGATCGTGCAGCTTTGGGGGCTCATCATACTATTTCGCAAGAAGCCTTGGGAGGCGGGGTTGTTCGTGCTTATCATCTCCTATTTTCTCTTCATTTCGGGCCCAGTGGGGTATGCGAAGTATCGGTTGCCCTTCGAGCCCATACTGATTGTGCTGCTTGCAATAGGGCTTATAGATCTGACGGAGCGTTGGAGGTTGGAGGAGCGTTTCGCTTCGCTCTCTTTAGGTAGGAGACCAAAAGGGCAAAGTGTCTAGGGCGGGGGCACAGGGCAAGGGAAATGGTTGTATTTGGAGGAGCGCTGCGCTTCAGGCATGGGCGCATACCCATGATGAGCGTGTCGCGGGATGGGGACCTCGTGAATCTGCCGTCATGAACCACAGAGGTGAACAGACATTTTCAAGTGAGTGATCAGGAAAGAGTGCAGATGTTGAGAAGACCCGAAGGTATCAAGGTCCCGGCTCCCCACGACTCACGCCGCGCAAGCGCTGGCGGTGCGGGTAGTAGGCCAATGGTTACGTACACCCTTCACGGCTCAGGTTCACGGCCGTGTCGATCCCGAACCTGCGGAGAACTGGTAAATAGACTGTGGTGGAAAGGCAAATGAAGAGAGCGCTGATTACTGGAATTACTGGGCAAGATGGGGCCTATCTCGCCGAGTTCCTCCTGAACAGGGGATATGAGGTACACGGGATCAAGAGGAGGTCGTCCTCCTTCAACACCGGAAGGGTCGATCATCTCTACCGCGACCCTCATGAGAAGGACGTTCGGTTCTTCATGCACTATGGGGACCTTACGGATGCGACCAATCTGATCCGGATCGTCCAGGAAGTGCAGCCCCATGAAATCTATAACCTCGCTGCGCAGAGCCATGTGAAAGTGTCGTTTGAGACTGCGGAGTATACCGCCAATGCCGACGGACTTGGAACATTGCGGCTGCTGGAGGCCATCCGTATTCTCAAGATGGTGGATCGAGTGCGTTTCTACCAGGCCTCAACCAGTGAACTATACGGGAAGGTCCAGGAGGTACCACAGACCGAAAAGACGCCGTTTTACCCAAGAAGCCCGTACGGCGCGGCCAAGCTTTACGGATACTGGATCTGTGTCAACTACCGGGAGGCTTATGGGATGTTCGCCTGCAACGGCATTCTCTTCAACCATGAATCGCCGATAAGGGGTGAGACTTTCGTCACCCGCAAAATCACAAGGGCTGTGGCGCGAATGAAACTGGGGCTTCAGAAGAAGTTGTTCCTCGGGAACCTGGATGCAAAGAGGGACTGGGGCCATGCCAGGGATTTCGTGCGTGCCATGTGGCTTATGCTTCAGCAGAAAGAAGCGGATGACTATGTGATTGCCACCGGCGAGGCGCATTCCGTCCGGGAGATGGTGGAGACGGCATTCCAGAAGGTGGGGATCGAGGTTGAATGGGAAGGAAAGGGGAAGGAGGAGAAGGGAGTCGTAAAGAGAGTTACGAGTGACGAGTTACGAGTGACGAGAGAAGACGGAGGTAAGAAGGAAGCCAGAAGTCAGAGGTCAGAGGTCAGAGTTCAGAGAGCGCAAAATGAGGGAGCGGCGGAGCCGCATTATCTGAAATCTGATATCGCTTCATCCGATTTTAACAAGGGCGGTCTGCGCCCGGGGGACGTGGTGGTCGAGGTGGATCCCAATTACTTCAGACCTACGGAGGTAGATTTCCTTCTGGGGGATTCGTCGAAAGCCAGAAACAAGCTGGGATGGGAACCGAGGGTGAGTTTCGATCAGATGGTGGAAGAGATGGTCCAATCCGACCTGGAAGAAGCGTCGAGGGATCAGTTGTGCGAGACGAGCGGATTTCAGGTCTTTAGAAACAAATTTGACTAACCACAGACGCGCACAGACCGGCACGGACATTCTATCCGGACGACTTGTCCGGCCAGAGATGGTCATGGGCTTCGGCCAGGAAAATTCAAGTCAAGTACATCGCGCAGCGACGAAGTTTATCGCCGCTCAAGTCGAGCGGTGATAAAATACATCCGTCCGTGCTCGTCTGTGCATGTCTCTGGCTAGTCAAATGGATTTGAATGATTCGACATACCAGATAAATGGCGCGACTTATGAGGTCAATCGTGAACTGGGGAGCGGGTTTCTGGAGAAGGCCTATGAGAACGCTCTCATGCTTGAATTGAAAGAGAGAGGATTGAGAGCCGAAAATCAGGTCCCGATACGAGTCAAGTACAAAGGCCGAGAAGTTGGTGAATACTTGGCTGATATCGTTGTAGAAGATAAAGTCCTAATAGAACTGAAAACAGTTGACTCAATACAAAAACTCCATGAGGCTCAACTTCTGCGTTACCTGAAAGCCACTGGATACAAGGTGGGTCTCTTGGAAACTTCAAACAAACCAAAGCACAAGCTAAACGGTTCGTGCTGTGAGAGTCCGTGTGGGTCTGCTGTCTTATTAACCACAGACGGTCACAGACCGGCACAGACATTCTATCCGGACGACTTGTCCGGCCAGAAAGGGTGATGGCCGTTGGCCAGGAAAATTCAAAGTATATTGCGCAGGGACGAAGTTTATCGCAGGTCAACGAGCGGCGAAGTAAACACATCCTTCCGTGCTCGTCTGTGCATGTCTGTGGTAAATGAGTAAGAATTCAAGAATTTATGTTGCCGGTCATAGTGGCCTCGTTGGGTCCGCCATATCCAGAAGACTGCATGCGGACGGCTATACGAACCTGATCACCCGCTCGCACAAGGATCTGGACCTGACTAGGCAGGCTGAGGTGGAAACGTTCTTCGAAAGGGAGCGGCCGGAGTACGTTTTTCTGGCTGCGGCAAAGGTCGGCGGAATCCATGCAAACTCCACCTATCCGGCGGATTTCATCTACCGCAACCTAATGATTCAGTCCAATGTGATCCATGCCTCCTATCGTGCAGGTGTGCAGAAGCTCATCTTCTTGGGCAGCTCGTGCATCTATCCCAGAGATTGTCCCCAGCCCATGAAGGAGGAGTACCTCCTTTCGGGAAAGCTCGAGCCTACGAACGAGCCCTATGCCATTGCGAAGATAGCCGGAATCAAGATGTGCCAGGCGTACAATAAGCAGTACGGCACCAGGTTCATTTCCGTTATGCCTACTAACCTCTATGGTCCGGGGGATAACTTCGATCTTGAGAATAGTCATGTACTGCCGGCGCTGATCAGGAAGTTTCATGAAGGGAAAATAAAGATGTTGGAAGTTGGAGGTGGGAGGTTGGAGACAAGTAGCGAAGCGAAACGCTCCTCTAACCTCGAACCACCCTGCGTCACTGTTTGGGGTACGGGGAAGCCGCTCCGTGAGTTCCTGCATGTGGACGATCTGGCGGATGCCTGTGTCTTCCTCATGGAAAATTATGACGGGAGCGAGATCATCAATATCGGGGTGGGGAAAGAGATCAGCATCAGAGAACTCGCTGAGATGATCAGGGAGATCGTAGGATATGGAGGAGAGATTCGTTTCGATCCGTCGAAGCCGGACGGGACCCCGCGGAAGCTGCTGGATGTGAGCAGGCTTCGTGCGTTGGGATGGGAAAGCCGGATTCCCCTGAGGGACGGTATTCAAAATTCATACGAATGGTTCCTCAAGAACTTTCATTAACCACAGATGTGCACAGACTGGCACAGACAGTAACGATTTCGTCCGTGTCGTCCGTGCATGTCTGTGGTTAACTCTTTTCTGTGATGATTGAAACAGATCAAAAATGTGAAATTGCATCCCGCTTTGACGGGCTTGCCTCGACCCGGGAAGAGTGGATCAGGCGGAACCGGTACTACTATGAGGACCAGAAGAGGTATTACCGATTCCTCGTGCCTGAGGGGGTTTCGGTGCTCGAGTTGGGGTGTGGGACGGGGGACCTGCTGGGTGCCCTAAAGCCAAGTCGAGGAGTAGGTATTGACATCAGTTCGGAGATGGTGAGCCTTGCCGCCGGGAAATATCCAAACCTGGAGTTCCGCCAGGCAGATATTGAAAGACTGCAGCCCTGGGAAGAGACTTTCGACTATCTTATTCTTGCCGATGTGGTCGGACACCTTCACGATGTCGAGGAGAGCTTCAGGAGGCTGCGCGCCTTCTGCAGGCCCGATTCGAGGGTGATTATCTCTTACTACAATTTCCTCTGGGAGCCGATCCTGAAGGCCGGCGAAAAGGTGGGCTTGAAGATGCCCCAGGAGCACCAGAACTGGCTCTCCACCGAGGACATCTGCAACCTCCTTTCGCTCTCGCGGTATGAGGTGGTGAAGACCGAGTCAAGACTCCTTCTGCCGAAGAACATCCCCCTGATCAGTAATTTTGCCAATCGCTACATGGCGTCCCTGCCCGGTGTCAGGAGGTTGTGCCTCTGCAAATACGTCTTGGCGAGGGCTTTGCAGATGAGGGGGAAGAAGGCATACTCCACATCCATAGTGATTCCGTGCAGAAACGAAAAGGGCAACGTCGAGCAGGCTGTGAGGCGGCTCCCACCATTTGGGACCGGTCAGGAGATCATATTCGTGGAAGGGGGTTCCACGGATGGGACCAGGGAGGAGATAGGGAGGGTGGTGAAGGCCTATCCTGAAAAGGACATCAAGGCGCTCGTTCAGGACGGCAGAGGGAAAGGGGATGCGGTGCGGAAAGGCTTTGCATCCGCACGCGGTGAGATATTGATGATCCTGGATGCCGACCTGACCGTCCCTCCTGAGGACCTGCCCAAGTTCTATCGGGCCCTGGCGGATGACCTGGGGGAGTTCATCAATGGATGCAGGCTCGTCTATCCCATGGAAAAGCAGGCCATGAGATTCTTGAATCTTCTCGGCAACAAGTTCTTCTCCATGATGTTCACCTGGATCCTGAACCAGAGGTTCAAAGACACCCTTTGCGGCACCAAAGTGCTGTTCAAGCGGGACTACGAGAAGATACGGGCGAACCGCAGCTATTTTGGGGAGTTTGACCCGTTCGGCGACTACGACCTGATCTTCGGCGCCGTAAAGCAGAACCTGAAGGTGGTGGAGGTGCCGATCCGGTACAGGGAAAGGACTTACGGCGACACAAATATCCGCCGGTTCAAGCATGGTTGGCTCCTGCTGAAGATGACGCTCTTTGCATATCGGAAGATAAAGGCAATATAAAATACTGTTTGTCTGGTTTGTTTGGTTCCTTTGGTCAAGAATTAGGAACTATTTTCGAATGGTTGGGGTAACCGGATAAACCGAACAAACAGAATGAACTAGAGAAACCGTGCATGAGAGCGGCTGGAATACTCGAGGAAAGGCGACAAAAGTGGAAATCCAAGGAGGTTCTTAGAAGGCTATATTACAAGTGGTATTCGCTCATAGCTGAATGGATCAGGCCAGGTGTGGTTCTGGAGTTGGGAGGCGGCAGCGGGAACCTGAAGGAATATTTTCCTGATGCGGTCAGCTCTGACATAGTTTTTGCCCCATGGCTGGATGCGGTTTTTGATGCTCAGCGACTTCCTCTCAGGAATGAGAGCGTAAGCTCAATCGTCCTGTTTGACGTTCTTCATCATCTATCCGCACCGGCCCTTTTTTTTTCTGAGGCGGAAAGGGCGCTACGCATAGGGGGCAGAATTATCATGATGGAACCCTATGTCTCCTGCGCTTCCTTTCTTGTGTACAAGTACCTTCACCAGGAAGGGCTGAATCGGGATGGAAACCCCCTCAGCCGTCTGTTGGAAGAGAGAGATCCTTTTCAGGGCAATCAGGCTATTCCCGCTGCCATCTTCGGGCTGTACAGACAGGAATTCTCGACGAGGTATCCCAGACTGGAAATCGTCAAGGAAGAGAAGATGGATTTTTTCAATTACCCCCTGAGCGGCGGGTTTCACCATCGTCCATTCTGTCCGAGCGCTTTGTATCCAGTGCTGGAAAAACTTGAGCGGTTCCTCGCCCCCCTGAACTCATGCCTGGCATTCCGGATGTTCATTGTGCTTGAAAAAAGGCACTGAAGCTTTCAGCAATCAGCTTTCAGCATTCAGTCGATTTGCACGATCACGCACACGCTCAAACTTGACGTACACGATCCCTATGATTCGTCCCTTGTTCATCATCAGTGATCTCGAAATGGGGGGGGCGCAGAGGGTCGTTCTCACCATAACACGCCACCTCAAAAGAAGGGGGCTTCAACCCGAACTGGCTCTTGTTTCGGAGAACGGCCCCCTTTCCTGTGAGCTTCCGGATGATATCCCAGTCCATAGGCTGAAGGCTCGCCGGGTGAGATATGCCTTCTCCAAGATCTTGAGGCTGTGCCGGGCTTTGCAGCCGGACGCGGTGATCTCTACCGTCGGGCACTTGAATATACTGCTTCTCCTGTCAAAGCCTTTTCTGCCGAGGCATACGGCTGTGATCGTCCGGGAAGCGAATACTCCGAGCATCCGGCTGCTGCACACCCGCCATCCTTCCCTGTACCGGCTGGCCTACCGCACGCTATACCCCCTGTGCGACAGGCTCATCTGCAACTGCAGCTACATGAAAAAGGACATGTGCGCGCACTTCGGCGTTTCTTCCTCGAGAACGTGGGTGGTACCGAACCTTGTGGACGTCGAGGGGATAACGAACAAGGTCCTGTCAGCCGAAAACCCTTATCACGATAATGCCATTCAACTAGCAGCAGTGGGACGAATGGATCACCAGAAAGGATACGACCTGCTTCTGAGGGCCTTTCAAAAGAGTCTAAAGCTCCTTCGAAATAACATCAGGCTGACGCTTGTGGGTGACGGCCCTCAGAGGCATTCACTGGTCGGTCTCGCCAGGCAACTGGGAATATCGGAATCCGTGTCTTTTGCGGGGCAAAAGAAAAATCCTTACCCTTATATGGCGCATGCCGATCTGACGGTTTCCTCCTCCAGGTGGGAAGGTTCGCCCAATGTGGTATTGGAGTCGCTCGCGTGCGGAACGCCTGTGCTGGCCTTCGATTGTCCGGGAGGTACGGCCGAGATCATCGGCGATGGAAGGAACGGATGGCTTGTTCCTGCAGGGAATTGGAAAAGAATGGGTGAAAAGATAGCTCAAACTGTCACCGAAAAGAGCTGGCTGGCCATGAAGGGGAAGGATCTTCTGCCACCAAAGCACCGGTGTGAAAACGTGGTTGAGCAGTGGGTAGGAATCCTTGAGGCACTTAGACGAAATGATGGTTAGTGGAACGATGGCACCTCTTGGGAGTCTGTGATCTCTAGCGAAGCGGGCGAGAGACGCTCTTTCAGTGGCGACCAAAAGCAATCATTATATGCCCCTAGAGCCGAAAAGTTTGAAAATCATCCACCTCATCACAGAGCTCAATACCGGCGGTGCAGAGCAGATGCTTTACAAAGTGACTACGAGGATGGATCGCCGGAGGTTCCGCACCATCGTAGTCACCATGTCGGAAAAAGGGCCGATTGGGAGACAGATCGAGGCGAAAGGGTTTCCAATCGTGGAATTGGGAATGAGGCTCGGCAGGCCAAGTGTTTTCGGTGCACTGAAGCTCTATACTCTCATCAGGCGAGAAAGGCCTAGCATCCTCCAAACATGGCTTTACCATGCGGATCTGCTGGGAATATTTGTTGGAAAACTCGCGCCTGTGCAGCGGATTGTCTGGGGAATAAGATGCTCTGAAATGGATCTGCGTAATTACCGTTTTCTCACGAACATGACCGTGAAAGCGTGTGCTCGCGCATCAAAATGGCCTGACGCGATCATCGTCAATTCGGAGGAGGGGAAAAGGGCTCATAAGGGTTTTGGATATAGGGCCGAAAGGATGGTCAACATCCCGAACGGCTTCGATACCGAACTTTTCCGCCCTGATCCGGGCGCGCAGGCCCGGTTGCTATCTGAACTCGGCCTGGGGAGAGAGGCCATAAAAATAGGGTTGATTGCTCGGTTCGATCCCATGAAGGACCATGCGAACTTCCTGCGAGCGGCGTCTTTGCTGAACTCCAAGGAAGATGTCCATTTTGTGCTGGCGGGGAGGGGGGTGGTACCGGAGAACCGCAAGCTCAGCGAGCACCTGAATAGCCGACTTTCAGGAAAAGTCCATTTCCTCGGCCCAAGAGACGATATTGCTAGGATCACTCCAGCTTTGGACATTTCAACTTCGTCATCCTCATATGGGGAAGGATTCTCCAATACGATAGGAGAAGCTATGGCGTGCGGTATTCCTTGTGTCGTGACGGATGTGGGCGATTCGGCGGCGATCGTCGCGGACACCGGGTTCGTGGTGCCGCCTCGGGATCCCGCGGCGCTGGCCGGCGCCTGGAGTAAATTGCTGGAGATGGGAAAAGAAGGAAGAAAAAGACTGGGAGAGCAGGCAAGGGCTCGCATCTTGGAGAATTTCAGTATAGAAAAGGTGGCCCGGCAGTTCGAGCAATTCTATGAGGGGATAATGCAGGATCCAAGAAATCTATCTACCACAGACACACAGAGACGAGCACGGACGAAAATCTCATTATCGCAGAAGTAAGACGGCTATGAACCCAATTGGCATTTCCTGGCCAACGGACATGACCATTTCTCTCCGGACAAGTCGTCCGGAGAGAATGTCGGTGTCTGTCTGTGCAAGTCTGTGGATAATGAGCTATCCTGAATGAAAACCTCTCTCATCGTTACTACATACAACTGGCCGGAAGCCTTATCACTGGTACTCAAGTCCGTCATCGCCCAGTCTGTTATCCCTGATGAGATCATCATCGCCGATGATGGTTCCAGGGAAGAGACGGCCCAGGCAATCAAGGATGTCCTCAGGGGCAAGGACGTAAAGTGGAAGCATGTCTGTCATGCCGATCAGGGGGTGCGACAATCCAGGATCAAGAATCTAGCTGTGAAGCATTCCAGCGGTGACTACTTGATCTTCGTCGATCATGATGTCGTTCTACATCCAGCGTTTATCGAAGACCACCTTTCTATGGCTTGCGAAGGAGTATTTCTCCAAGGGAAGCGTGTGCTCCTCTCAAAAGGGTTTACTGAAGAAGTAGTCGCCTCCGGAATCTTCAGACAGCCGAGTCCTTGGGCCAAAGAGATCGAAAACAGGAAAAACGGAGTTCATTTTTCAAAATTGGGTAAACTGCTATCGCTACCCAAAAGTTTCGAGGAGTCCCTCAGGGGGTGCAACCTTTCGATGTTCAGGGATGATTTCCTGAAGGTGGACGGCTTCGATGAAACCTTCGACGGCAGCTGGGGAAGAGAAGATTCGGACATCTGCTACAGGCTTTTCCATGCAGGAGTTTTGGTAAGAGTCCTCTGGTTTATGGCTCTACAGTACCATCTTTACCATGGGAAAGTTGCCAAGTGGGATAGAGAGAGACTGGATCCCGAACTTCAGAGCGTACTCGAAGGAAAGAGGGTAAGAGCCCTCAAAGGTTTTGCCGCCTTGTCTTCAGAAGGCGGGGTGATCGAATGATTTTGAAACCGGCCTTACAGTCCATACCTCCCGAAGGATGGCTTTATGTTCTGACTTGCGGGGCTATTCTCGCGATGCCGCTGGGTACCTCTCCCTTCACCATCATGGGTTTCTGTATCCTTGCCATGTGGGTACTCTCAGGGGAGTTCCTGAGGACGAGAGGGATCTACCTGCGCCAGCCCTGGATTCTTCCTGTGTGCTTCATGGTGGTGCTGTCTTGGATAAGCCTGATTTGGAGTCACGACCCAAGGTTCGGTCTGGAATATGCCAAGAAGAGCTATTACTGGCTTTATGCTTTGGCCATTGCCGGCGCTGCCCCGATGATCCGCAGGAAGGAGCACCTGATTGGAGCATTTCTGGGCGGGCTGCTTTTGAATGCAATGGCTGCCTTCCTCCAATTGGCAAGCATCCTCCCCAGGGTTTCGGAGTGGGGCTCCAGAGGGTACACCGGTTTGAATGGCGGTTATAACACGCTCGGCATTCTCCTGGTTCTAGGGATCCTGGTTGCCTCATTCTACCTCAGGGCCGGAGTTGCGAGGAGAAGAAGGATGATTGCCGGCCTTCTGATCATCATCTACTTCAGCCACCTGATGATTCTCGAGAGCAGGGGAGCGTACTTCACCTTCCTGGTGCTCTCCCCTTTTCTCTTCTTCAACGTCATCGGAAGAAGGAAGAGAATCTGGGTTGTCCCGGCATACGTCATCGCTGCAGGAATTTTGTACTCCTCACCCATCGTCCGCGATCGCGTCCACAGCGCCGGGAGGGACATCAGCTATCACTTGAGTACGAACAATCACGATACATGGGGAAGACATTATTCCGACCGGCTGGACCGGATCTACATGTGGCGGTGGGCGATCCAACTCTTTTCAGAGAACCCACTCGCCGGGGTCGGAATCGGCGGGTACAGGCAGGCGATCCTTGCGGCCGGAGGAGATGCCGCGATTGATCACCCGCACAACAACTTCCTGTACATTGCCGTAAGTTTTGGAATCTGGGGCCTCTTTGTCTTCGGGTGGCTCTTCTGGGTCCTGATCAGGTCGGGTTGGAAAAAACGCAATGAACCGATCGGCTTTTTTGTCCTGTCCTCTGCGCTTGTCCTCCTTGTAGGAGGTTTCTCCGACACGCACATCTTGGATGCGGGAGGGGCCTTTTTGCTCGCTTTGACTACTGGACTTCAGACTACTCTTAACAAGGAGTGCAGGGAAGGCAAGGATGTACAGGGTGCCGGGTCGGACACATCGTCGGAACCTTTTCCGTTCCGGTCCAGGATCCTCTACAAGTATCTGTTCTATGAAATCTGGCCGCCCCTTTTGGCCAGTCTGCTGGTGTTCATATTCATTGTCCTGGCAGCCAGGATGCTCAATATCTCGGAATGGGTGGTCAATCATGGGGTCTATCTGGCGGACGTAGGCAGGATGATACTTTACCTGCTGCCTGGGATGGTGCTTTTCGCGCTTCCTGCGGCAGTATTGATGGCCGTCTTTCTCGCTTTCCTCAGACTCTCGCACGACAACGAAATCATGGCCATGAAGTCCTCCGGCATCAGCCTGTTTCAGATGCTTCCACCCGTGATCACCGTTTCTGTCGCTGCTTTCATTGCTGCATTGGCCGTCTCTCTCCTTGTTGTTCCCTGGGGGAATCGCTCGTTCAAGGACCTTGTATTCAGGATAGCCAAGTCCAAGGCGGATTTGGGCATCAAGGAACGGATTTTCAGCGAGCCGTTCGACAAGGTCACGTTTTTTGTGAACAGCTTTTCTCCGAAGGAGAAGGTCATGAGGGACCTGTTTCTGGTCGACCGGAGAGAGGCTTCGATGACGACCACTATCGTGGCCAAAACGGGGAAAATCGTGTCCGACCCCGAAGGCAGGGCCATTGTCATTCACCTGAAAGATGGAACCGCGTTCACCATGGAAAAGAAGACCCAGGCGGCAAGAACGGTCCAATTCAGCTCCTATGACCTCAAGATAGGATTGGATGACATTATGCCGCCGGACGCGTTGAGACGGAAATCGCCAAAGGAAATGTTCGTCGGCGAGCTTGCACGGAGCATGAGAAATGCTGATGAGAAAGACAGCCACTACTACGAAATGGCTGTGGAGCTAATGGAGAGGTTTTCCATACCGGTTGCGGTTTTATTGATGGGAATCATAGGTGCGCCGTTGGGTGCCCAGATCCGGTCGGGGGGCCGCTCCCTTGGAATCGGCGTAAGCCTGGCCGTCTTCCTCGTCTACTATCTGTTCCTTGCCGGTGTCAGAAGCACAGGAGAGACAGGGGCATTGTCCCCCTTTGTTGGAATGTGGCTGCCCGCATTTTTCCTGCTGGTGTCAAGCGTGATCTTGTTGAGAAGGGCTCAGAATGAGAAGCCGCTCTTGCAGTGGAAGAGAGATTAAGAGGTTGGAGGCTGGAGTCACCAAGGCAGAAGATGAGAAGATGAGAAGATGAGAACTCTGACTGAAGAGGTTGGAGGTGGGAGGTTAGAGGTTGGAGGCACAAGAAAGAGCATAGCGCATGGAGCATGGGGCATAGCGCAAGGGAAATGTAGCCCCGCAAGAGTGCATGCTGGATCTCCACTGGCTCCGAGAGGCTGGGGGGGGTAGAAGTTGAGAAGATGAGAGGTTGAGAGGTTGAGAACCCTGACTGAAGAGGTTGGAGGTTGGAGGTTAGAGGTTGGAGGCTAAGGCAACCGAGAAAAGAGCCGATCCTGGACCCGGGACCTTCAGACCTCTTCTCCTGCTTCAAACCTAAAGTGAAGCGCAGCGAAACGCTCCTCCAACCTCAAACGATCTTACTTAACCTTTTTGGACCCTTACCGATGAAAACCATATCCAAATACCTCGTCAAAGAGTTCGCGAAATACTTCATCATCTTCGAGGCTGTATTCGTATTTATCTACCTGGTCATCGATTTCCTGCAGAAGATCGACAACTTCATCGAGGCGAAGGTCTCCGGGGTCTTGGTGGTTCTATTCTTCCTCTACAAATCTCCCTTCATCATGGTGCAAATGATCCCCCCCACGATCGCCATCACCGTGATCGTAATGTTTTCGGCCATGAGGAAGAGCCGTGAAATCACCGCTCTGAAGGCGTGCGGAGTCAATCTCTTCAACATCTCGCAAGTCGTCCTTTTCGCAGGAACTGCCGTAGGCCTGGTGACTTTCCTGTGCTCCGAGGTGCTTGTCCCCTTTGCAAGTTCCAGAAGCAACAGGATATGGAACCGGGATGTGGAAAAGCAGGATCCCGGCCTTTTCTATGGCAGCAACCAGATCTGGTACAAGGGGCCGGACAGGATCTATTGGATACGCAGTTTCGATACCAGGAACCAGACCATGGAGAATCCCACGCTTTTCTTTTTTGACAGCTCTTTCAGGCTCATCAAGAGAATTGAGGGGAAGAGAGGGGTTTGGGAAGATGGACGATGGAGCCTGGAGGATGCGATCATTCAGGAACGGGATGAAAGAGGTGATTACCGCCTTGAAAGGAAGGAAAGACTCAGCCTGGCGTTGCCGGAAAGACCGGAATCGTTCATGAAGGGATTGAAGAAGCCGGAAGAGATGGGTTACTGGCAACTCAAGCACTATGCCGAGCAGGTGCGGGAAGAGGGGTACGACAACTCGAAATACCTCGTGGACATGAACATAAAGATTGCCTTTCCTTTCATCTGTCTTGTCCTGGTGATCCTGAGCATCCCTGTCGCACTGGGTCTAAAAAAGGGTGGGACGCCCCTGGCCGTCTCGATTGGGATATTGATCTGTTTCCTGTACGTACTGACTCTGGCCTTCTCACGTTCATTGGGATTGATGGGAGCCATCCCTCCTTTGCTTTCTGCATGGCTGGCCAACCTTGTCTTCTCCTTCTTCGGCATCTATCTCATGATGCGAATTGAAAGATGAGAGAGGAGGTCTGAAGGTCCAGGGTCCAGGGTCGGCTCTTTTCTCGGTTGCCTCCAACCTCCAACCTCCAACCTCTTCTCGCTCTATTGAAAGACAAAATTCGAATCCTTCGGATCATTGCGCGGCTGAATATCGGGGGCCCCGCCATTCAGGCCGTTACACTGAGCGCCCGGTTATCCAATGGCGGATATGAGACCCTTCTCGTATGTGGGAACGTGGGTCCCGGAGAGGGGGACATGTCTTATCTGGCTGCTTCCGAAGGAATCAAGCCTGAAGTGGTCCCGAGTCTCGGCAGGGAGATCTCCATGTGGGACGATCTCAAGTCGTTGAGGGATCTCAGGAGAGTCATCAGGGAGTACAAACCGGACATCGTACACACGCATACGGCGAAGGCAGGAACGCTTGGACGACTAGCCGCAATAGGATTGAGGTCTCAGTCCGGATCGCGGATCCGCCTTGTTCACACCTTCCACGGCCATGTATTCAATGGTTACTTCAGCCCTGCAAAAGCAGCCTTATTCATACGGATCGAGAGGTTCCTGGCCAAGTTCACGGACCGCATCGTGGTGATCAGCCCGCTTCAGTTCGAGGATATCAGCCGAAAGTATAAGATAGCGCCCGGGAAGAAGGTGAAGATCGTCCCGCTTGGATTTGACTTGAGTCCGTTTCGCGATGTCTCTCCACTCGACGAAGAGCCAGGGGGTGACAATTTTCTTGGTGAACCGCTGGCGGTCGGCATCATTGGGAGGCTGACAGGCATAAAGAACCACCGCATGCTCCTGGATGCCGCAGGAATCATAAAGGAAGCAGGTCACGGTTCCTCCTTCAAGTTCCTCGTGGTAGGAGACGGGGAAATGAGAGAGGAACTCGAACGATATGCGCGCAAACTGGAGGTCTCCGACCTCGTTGTCTTTGCCGGCTGGCACAAAGAGATGCCCAAGATCGTCGGGACCTTGGATGCGGTCGTCCTTACATCAAAAAACGAAGGCACTCCGGTCACCCTGATAGAGGCCATGGCGGCAGGGATCCCGGTGGTCGCGACTGCTGTGGGTGGTGTGCCGGATCTGCTTGGAAATATTCAGGAGAAGATGGACCGATACCATGCCGCTGAGAGGGGGATCCTCGTGGATCCCGGGAGCCCGGCAGCACTGGCCGATGCGTTGCTTTTTCTTTTGAAAAACAAAAGTACATCTGCGAGAATAGCGCGCCATGCGCAGGAATACGTACTTAGCCGGTACTCCCTGGATAGACTGATCGGCGACATGAAGGGTTTGTATCGCGAGGTGATGCAGGATCCATGATCCATGATCCATGATGCAGGATGCAAGATATAGGATGCAGCTTGCGTTCAAGTCGTCGCTAGACCTCCGGTGAAGAACCCGGCTAGTTCGACCGATCCGGAGTGAAAATGATCGCTGAAAAATCCGAATGTCGAATCCGAAATTCGAAACAAATGAACTCAAATCCGAATGTTCAAATGAAAGAAAGTGGGGAAAGCTAGGTCATGATCTTCGGTTTTGATCATTTGAACTTTAATCATTTGAAATTTTGCGGATTCGGATTTCGGATTTACTGCATTGGTCCCACACTGTAGGTGATCAGGCGTAATTTGATGCGCGTACAACCCCTGTATTACTATCTCCTGCTGACTGCGACCGGATTCCTCGCATCGCTGCTCCTCACACCCCTCGTGAGAAGGGTAGCCCTGGCAACGGGTCGAGTTGCTATCCCCAAGGACACCCGCTGGCACAAGAAAGAAACCGCCCTCCTCGGCGGGGTCGCTATTTTCATATCCACCGTTGCGGTCTGGGTCGGTGCGGACTGGTTCTCGGACTGGAAGAGTCTCGGGAGCTCATATCTTCCGATGATCCTGTGCGCCGCGGCCATGTTCGGCATCGGTCTTGCCGATGACATCGTGAACATGGACCCGCAGCACAAGATTGCCGCTCAGATTGTAATCACTTCCATTCTGATGATCTTCGGCTTTCGGCTGGAGTGGACCATTTCAAAGACGGCGAACTTTTTCATCTCCATCGTCTGGATTATAGGGATCACCAATGCATTCAACCTGCTGGACAACATGGACGGTTTGTCCGCCGGTGTCGCCGCGATCGCCACGATCTTTCTTTTCCTCACCAACTATATCCACCCTGATCCAAGTACTGTTCCTGTCCTTCTCCTCAGCGCTGCGTACTTGGGCGCTTTGTGCGGATTTCTGGTCTATAATTTCAATCCCGCTTCCATTTTTATGGGCGATGCGGGGAGCCTTTTCATAGGGTTCGTAATAGGCTGCCTGACGGCAGCAGGCAATGTCGAAAGGACATCGGGCGGCAGCGCCGGTCACCTGCTGTGGGTCATCGCCATCCCGATCTTCATCCTCTTTGTGCCCATCCTGGATACGGGATTCGTCAGCTTCATGAGAAAGCTTTTTCGCAGACCCATTTCCCAGGGTGGGCGCGATCATTCTTCCCATCGGATGGTCGCCATCGGGTTCTCGGAAAAGAAAGCGGTCCTTGTACTCTATGCGTTTTCTGCGGCCTCCGGATGCTTGACCCTTTCTATCCACTACCTGAGCGTAGGCCCTACGCTCGTGCTCATCACACTCTATCTTCTCTTTGTCCTCTTCTTTTGGGTCTATCTGGCCAGGGTCAAAGTTTACCAGGAGGAATCGCTCCTTTCGAACAACGGCCTCGGCGCCATTACCCCGATCATCGTCCAGCTGACTTACCGGAGAAGGGTATTCGAGGTCTTCCTGGACTTCATCCTGGTTTCGGTCGCATATTACACGGCGTACCTCCTGCGTTTCGAAGGACCTGTATACTATCTGATCGGTGAGAACTTCCGTTTCTTCCTGAAGTCGCTTCCCATCCTGCTGGCTTGTCAGATCTTCTGCTTCTACGTCCTTGGCGTGTATAGAGGAGTCTGGGAGAACACCAGCATCAGCGACCTGATCGCGTATATCAAAGGGATTACGGCAGCCGTGGTGTTGTCCATGGGAATCCTGCTTTTCGTCTACAGGTTTCAATACTTTTCAAGAGTGGTCTTCATCCTCTATTGGATCCTGATGCTCCTGCTGGTCTCTCTTTCCAGGTTGTCCTTTCGTATCGTGGACGAGGGGATCAAGAAGGGCAGACAGAGGGGAAGGCCCACCCTGATCTATGGGGCCGGTGTGGGCGGCCAACTGGTTGCAAAGGAGATCGAGAACAACCGGAGCCTGGAACTGGTGGTAGTCGGGTTCATCGACGACAACCCGCGAAAACACAAGCGAACGATCATGGGCTACCCTGTCCTGGGAGACGTGCAAGAGTTGGAGCGGATCATCAAGAAGAATGGGATCAAGGAGATCATCATCTCCTTCAGGAACAATGGGGAGGCGAGGAAAAGAGAGATGATCGAGTTTTGCCGGCAAATCGGCGGCGACATCGATGTGAAGCAGATGAAGTTCATGATCGCGTAAGAAGAGGGGATCTCACGCAAAGGCGCAAAGCCGCGAAGGTGATAAGCAAAGAAAAATGCCGCAAAGAACACGCCGGGAGTACAGTTCAAGATATATAGTTTATTGACATTGGCAGGAAATAATTACGCCAATAACAGAAAGGGGGCATGAGCCCCCTTTCTGTTTACTTAAAACATCCTGTAGATCCTGTTATCCTGTCTAATGAAACCCTGCTCTAAAAAGTGAATCCTTCGGGCAGATCCTTTGCGGCGGTCCCCTGCGGGACCCAGGATAAGTCGGTGATCGTATAGGTCGGTGCAAGGCTCCTGAATATAGGAGTGACCTTCATTCCGATCTTGGGGTCTCCCAGGGAGAGATAGCTCATCAGGATTGTCGAAACCCCGTCGAATTCGACGTTAATGAACTTGATGGGCTTGTCCAGAGTGTTGAAGGCGCCTGAACGCTCGCAGACCATGAAGGTGTGGATCTTCGCGGTCTCTCTGCACGTTTGGGTCAGGTCGATGACGGTGTTCCTCCCCAGACAATCGGGGCAGTGGATGCGAAACGGCAGGTATACGGTCCCCTTGAACTCGCACCCAGGATTGTCGCATCTGGAACCGTGGATAATGCCTTTTGGCAGGCCTTCAAAAAACACGGCCTCTCCGCCGTAGGCATGGATATAGGTCATTGCGCGAGGGTTGGTGACCCCCATTAACCTCCAATTCTCATCTTCATTCCTGATAGGCATGTTAGGGGTGATATGATGAAAGTCGCCCTTGATCCTATACTGACCTTTCTTTACGCGAACAGTTCCGAAAATACTCATATGGCCTCCATTGAGAATGGAAAATGGAATGGTGGAATAATGGAAATACCATCTCTCATATTACTCTACTCCAATAATCCACTCCCATATTCCATTCCAGTTATCCTGCCTTTGCCGAAGCGGGTTGCACCTCCACGCGGACTCGCAGGCAGGTGCTTTCGATTGAGTAATGAAACCATCATTCCAAGGTTCCAGTATTCCCATCATCCCAGCTTCCGTCATCCTGACTTGGCCAGCAGATGATCCGGGTCCATCAGGATGGTGGCGGTGACGTGTGACCCGACTCCCGCATGGCTGATCGCCATCCCTCGCTTGGCTCCTTTGACCTGAAGGTCTTTCCAGTCTTCCGGCTTCTTCCTGTTAAAGGCTTTCCACAGCTTGGGGTCGCCGTGCATTTCCGCCCACCTGTTCCAGATATGGGTGGCAACCTCGAATGTTTGCATGATTCCGGTAGCCCCGACTGCATGCATACAACCGATCAGTCCGCCCGAGAGATTGGACGGGAGCTTTCCCGGCTTGCCGGTACGGGGATTGGTATGGTAGCAGTCTCCCGATTCCACGTAGTCCCTCCCGTTTCCATAAGGCCGGAGGCCGATGTCCTCATAGGTCTGGATGTCGCTGATGGTAAAAGCGTCATGCAACTCCAGCACATCGAAGTCTTCCATGGGGTCCTTGATCCCGGCCATCCGATAGGCGTAGTATGCGGCCATTCTGGCACCTAGGAACGAGGTAAACCCCGGGTACCTCCCGGACCCAGGAAAGCGTTGCGCGAGATCCTTGTATTGATCGGGTTTTTCATTGGGCAGCAAAGGGATCTCCATGTTGCGGCGGCAGGCCGGTCTTAGGGTATGTGAGCCCGCGGCGACCCAGATCCGGAGAGGCTTGTTCTTGGTCCCTTTTGTAAGTTCCACGGCCGTTTTGTCATCGCAGATGATCGCACAGGCTGCGCCCACACTCATCAGACAGCAGTCGAGAGCGCGCAGGGGATAGGCGACGACAGGAGAATTCAGAACGTCGTCCACCGTGATCTTCATCGGAGCTTGCGCAAACGGATTGAATCGAGCATACCCGTGGTGCTTTACGGAGATCTCGGCCAAGGTCCGCCTGAAGGAATCTTCCTCCTTACCAAAGACCTGCCAGTATTTCTGGGCCATCACCGCGTAATAGCCCGTGTAGATATGGCCAAGGGGTGTTTCCCAGTCCTTGTCGGCTGCGCAGGAGATGAGATGGTTCCCTTCATCCGTTGGCACTTCGTCCATCCGCTCCCATCCCATGGCGAGCACGCAGTCCGAATACCCGGATGCAACCGCTTTCACGGCCTCCCAGAGCGTTGACCCTCCTGTGGCGCCACCTGTCTTGATCCCTATATTCCCTAGAGGGTCCAGTCCCAGTCTGTCATGAATGACCGCTTCACCGAGGAGTTGATCACCGAAGTGATCGGCAAAGTGTCCGTAGTAACAGGAATGGATGTAGCTCTTGAGCTCCGCGGGGGTTTTGTCGATCAACCCGGCAGCCATGGTGATCGCATCGATACAGAGCTCCTCAGTCCTCTTCTCCGGAATGGCCCTGTCAAACTTCGATTGGCCTGCCGTGACCAGGTAGACAGGGCGCATCAGTTTGGGGGTCTTGAGCTGGCGCTCACTAAACTTGATCATTTGGACCATGCCCTCCTTTCATGGAAAAGAATGTTATCGGTTCTCGCGCAGAGACGCTGAGACGCAGATGCCTCTATCCTGGAGTTTTGGAATGTCCTTTCAGGCCGTGCGTTCCAACACAGTAGCTTCCATGATCACCTCCGCCAGAGACATAAGCGAACTGAGGTTAATTGCCTTTTTAACCCCCAGCGACTCAGCGTCTCCGCGCGAGAACTCTTAAAGCGTTCCCACCCACAGGGCGATCGCGAGTTCACCGGTCCTGTTTGTGATGCTCTGGTTATCCGTATTCGACCAGTAGTGCACGGTGTCCCCTTCGGAGAGCTGAAGCGTTCGGTCCCCATAGATCAACTCCAGCGATCCCTTGAGGACGCAAAGTATTTCCTGCCCGTTCTTAATCCCCTTGCGGACGGGAATGGATTTCTCGGGCTGAAGGACGAGGACGGCGCTGTCCAGCACGTTCCTGTTCTCAGGTGCGAAGAAACGTCTTGTCACGAAACCCGTGTGGGGCAGGTCAACGTCGGCCCAGTCAGATTTGCGTATCACCACCAATCTTTCCTGCCGGTTGATCTGATTGATCAGATCTCCGGCATAGACACCGATTGCATCGCAAACTCTGATAAGGGTTTCTACGGACGGCGAGTTCACGGCGTTTTCAACCTGACTCAGAAAGCCTTCTGAAACACCCGCCTTTTCAGCCACTGTCTTGAGCGTGAGGTTTCTTTCTTTGCGGCACCTTCGGATAAGCGCCCCGAGATTCATGGAAGACCTTTGGAGCAATGGAATGATAGGTTATGGAATGATGGAACAATGGCGAAATTACAAATTCCGGTTTGGCAGCGCCATAGACTTTCACCCCTCGGGGGTGGAATCAGAGCCGGCGGACCTTTACCGAAACTTAAACTTGACTATTAGTTAACATTTTGTATATGTCAAGAAGAATCGGCGGTGCAATCCGGTCGGCCAATAATGTCATTGACAGTTCAACCATGCGCTCATATACTCCGAGCAACCGTAGATAAACCTACTCACCTTACAAAATCAAATACTTACCCCTAAGAAGGAGACACGCGGTCAATAGGTTCAGGGGGTTGGGCAGGAGGACCTAGGCCGAGCGCGTGTGGTCTCGTTATCGAGATACAAACCGTAGAACCTGCGAACCTTTAAAGAGAGGAAGTGAAAAAATGGACTTCAGTCTTTCCATGGAGCAGGAAATCCTCAGGAAATCGGTGCGTCAGTTCGCTGAGAAAGAGATCAGGCCGGTTGCACGCGAACTGGACGAGAAAGAGGAGTTCTCGTACGAGACAATGAGGAAAATGGGGGATATCGGGCTTTTCGGGATGTTCGTCTCGGAGAAATATGGCGGTCAGGCCATGGATTACGTCTCCTACATCATTGCGACGGAGGAGATTGCCCGGGTGGATGGCTCCCACGCCGCGACGGTGGCGGCAGGTAATTCGCTCGGCATCGGCCCCCTTTATTACTTCGGGAACGAGGAACAGAAGCGAAGATATCTGCCGAAGCTCTGTGCGGGTGAGGCCCTGTGGGGTTTTGGGCTTACCGAACCCAACGCGGGATCGGATGCGGGAAATACCCAGACCACCGCCTCACTACACGGGGACGAGTGGGTAATCAATGGCAGCAAGATCTTTATCACCAATGCCTCGACCAGCATCACGTCCGGCGTTACCGCCCTCTGCCGCACCGGGATGAGAGAGGATGGCCGCCAAGAACTGTCGTGCATACTTATCGAGGCCGGAACTCCCGGACTGGAATGCCGGGAGATGCATGGCAAGCTCATGTGGCGGGCTTCGAACACCAGCATGGTCTTCTTCGAGGATTGCCGGGTACCGAAGGAAAACATGCTTGGTCCCCGTGGGAATGGATTTCATCAAATGATGCAGACCCTGGACGGGGGCCGGCTCTCGATCGGGGCAATGGGTCTGGGGGGCGCGCAAGGGTGCTATGAGCTCGCCCTCAAGTACGGCAAGGAGAGGGTGCAATTCGGAAAACCGATCGGCACTTTTCAGGTGAATGCATTCAAACTCGCCGATATGGCCATGGAGATCGAGTGTGCACGGTTGATTCTCTATAAGGCGTGCTGGCTCAGGGACAACAGCAAGCCGTTTACGAAAGAAGCAGCCATGGCGAAACTCTATTGCTCAGAGGTCATGTACCGGTGCGCGAACCACGCAGTCCAACTCCACGGCGGCTACGGGTTGATGAAAGAGTATGACGTTGAGAGATTCTATAGAGACCAGAAGCTCCTGGAGATCGGGGAAGGGACTTCAGAGGTGCAACGGATCGTCATTTCAAGGCTGATCGGAGCGCTATAAAAGTTGGAGGTTGGAGGTTTGAGGTTGGAGGCCCAAGAAAGAGCATAGCGCATGGAGCATGGGGCATAGCGCAAGGGAAATGTTGCCAGGCGGGAAGAAGTTGAGAAGATGAGAAGTTGAGAACCCTGAACGGGGAACCCTGAACCCAACGAATCTGATTTAATCACAGACCTACACAGACCTACACAGACATTCTGTCCGGACGACCTGTCCGGGCAGAAATGGTCTCGGCCTGCGGCCAAGGTGAGAATCAGATCTACATTTTCACGAAGGGATGACGTGTATCGACCGCTCAAGTCGAGCGGGCGATACAGCAGTTCCGTCTGTGCTCGTCCGTAACTTTCTATGGTAAAATAGATCTTGATCTTGAACCCTGGAATCTAAAATTTTCTTTACTCTTATGTTGGATTATGTTGGACCGAATCCTGGGTAAGGAAATTGCCCACTATGTAAAGGCACATCGAGGACTGCTGTTCTGTTCTCTAGCCTTGACTGCCGTATCGGCCCTTTTTGTCGTTGTGCCCGCGTATCTTCTGCAGCCCTTCATCGATGAAGGCATGAAGACCGGCTCTGACCCGGTGAGTTGGAAGATTCCGTGGGTCTCCTTTGGTTCGTGGGATCCCTCTACCTGGCACAAGACAGATCTTACTCTGATCGAAGGGATTACCCCAAACCGGCTTCTTCTCCTGCTGACCCTTGTTGCGTTCGCAGCCGTGGTCGTCAAATCCGGAGCCATCTACTTCAGCCAATTGGCTGCGGCGTCCTTTTCGAACAGGGCTGTAAGGACCATCCGGACCGAGCTGTTCGAAAAATTCATGGCCCTCCCGGCGGGCTTCTATCACAGGCAGAAAATAGGGGAGCTGATCTCGAGATCGACTGCAGATCTGACCGTCATGCAGGAGCGGATCTCGACCATTCTCATCGGGCTAGTGGAGTATCCTCTCACCGCGCTTTCCTTTCTCGCGTATCTGCTGCTCATGAATTATCGGTTGACCTTGCTCATATTCGTGACGGTTCCAGTCATCGTCGGACTGATAAGGCTCTTCGGAAGAAATGTGAAGAAGCACTCGGCCAATGTTCAGGAGGCCCTTTCACACGTGACCTCGTCCTACCAGGAATCCATTTCCTGTTTGAAGGTGGTTCAAGGCTTCTGCCGGGAGGGGGAGGAGTGCAGCCGATTTCGAAGCCTTGCAAACCGTCATTATGACAATGTGATGAAGTGGAGCCGCTGGTTTCTGGGGCTTGGGCCCATGATGGATTCCACGGTGTTCCTGATCCTGCCTGTTACCCTGATTGTCGGCAAGATGTACTTCAACCACAGCCTTGGAGAACTCATGTCTTTGATCTATGCCTTCTCGAGGCTCTATTCACCGGTCAAGAGCCTTGCCAGGATCAACAATGAGCTCCGCACTTTGCAGGGGGCTACGGGTCGGGTCTTCAGCATCGTCAAAACGGTGCCGGATATCTGTGATATGAATGGGGTCGTCCACCTGCCGCGGCACAGGGAATCGATCGTATTCAAAGAGGTCGACTTCTCCTACGGAAACGGCCTCCCGGTACTGAAAGATATCTCCCTCTCCATCCGCGCGGGTGAGATGGCGGCTTTCGTGGGATCTACCGGAAGCGGCAAAAGTACCCTATTGGATCTCATTCCAAGGTTCTATGACGTGACAAATGGAAGTATCACGATTGACGGACATGATATCCGCAGCGTCAGCCTGCGGTCGCTGCGTGAGCAGATCGGGATCGTCAGCCAGGAGATCATGTTGTTCCATGACACGATTGCAAACAACATCGGTTACGGTTCAAGGGTGAATTCCCGCGAAAGAATCGTAGCAGCGGCTGAGGCCGCTTGTGCCCATGATTTTATCATGGCGCAGCCCAATGGATATGAGACCATTGTCGGTGACCGTGGTACCCTTCTCTCAGGAGGACAGAGGCAACGGATTGCGATCGCGAGGGCTATTATGTCGAACCCGGCCATCCTGATATTGGACGAGGCCGCCTCTGCCCTCGATGCGGAAAGCGAACGGTTCATACAGGAAACCATTAAGAAACTGAAAGGCAGGATGACGATCCTGGTTGTCGCTCACAGGCTCAGCACCGTCCGTGAGGCCGATCGGATCTACGTGCTGGAAAAAGGGAGGATCACGGAATCGGGCACACAGGACGATCTCATTGCACAGAGCGGCCGTTTCAGGCAGTTGTATGATATGCAGTTCAGGGGTTAGTGAGGTCTGAAGGTCCTCTTCGCAGCCGCTGGAGGTTGGAGGAGCGTTCCGCTGCGCTTCACTTGAGGTTTGAGGCAGGAGAGAGAGGTCTGAAGGTCTAGGGTCCCGGGTCCAGGGTCGGCTCTATTCTCGGTTGCCTTAGCCTCCAACCTCTAACCTCCTACCTCCAACCTCTTCCCCAGCCGTTCATGCATCTCCTTCAGGGACACACCTCTGATCTGCAGGGTTTTCAGTCTCGAAGTCGCTCCTGAAATGATCTCTATATCGCCCTTCGGCACCGCCAACAAACCGGCAATGAATTCGATGAGCGCTTGGTTCGCCTTTCCATCCACGGGCGGAGCGGTCACCTTGATCCGATACGTCTCCCCCTCTTTCCCTGCGATCATATTCCTGGAGGATCGCGGCACGAGTTTCACCCTGATCATTGATGAGCCGCTTGGAGCAGCACTTCCCTTCGGCATCCTGCGTCCTGTTCCTGAATATTTGAATTGAATTCAAAGCAAAATTAATATACTTTAAGCAAAATCAAGCTTACCCTTGAAAGGATCGGCGATGACCCTCCTCATATCCCTTGTCGATATATTCCTCATACTGCTGCTCCTGAGGCTTCTCATCAGACCCAATGAGGCCTATTTCGATCCAATATACCGACTCATATACCGCGTGACCGATCCTGTAATCAAGGGCTCTTCTTATGTCCTCAGCGGTGTCCCCCGCCAGGTGTTTCTCAGCGTTGCAGCACTCGTTCTCCTGCGGGGGCTACTTTATGCATCCACGGGTACGATCTCCGCCGCCACAGGTATTGGAATGAGCCTAATGGATCTTTTCAAGCTGCTCTTCCAGGCCTACATCGTCATGTGGTTCATCTCGGTCCTGTCGGGGTGGAGCTACCGGACCTCACTTCAGGGTTTGATCGACCGGGCCTTTCACCCGTTCAACAGATTGACCTGGCGGTTCAGAATTCAAAGGAATCATTTTCATCTCCTTGTCATCATGATTCTTTTTGCAGCCTACGTCCTCTTCGCCGGACTGGCTCGGTTCATCTTTTACCAGGCTCCATCCGTTTCGGTCTTCACGATAGGCATCTTGGAAGCCTTCCTGCTGGTGCTGGGACTCTTTCCTTTCCCCGGGTTCTTTTCGCTGATCATCATCATTGGTGCCCTTCTTTCCTGGGTCAACCCCGATCCGTCCAACTCCATAGTTCGTGCTATTTATGGGATCAGTGAACCCCTCCTTGCCCCCTTCAGGAGGATCGTCCCGAACCTCGGCGGGCTGGACATTTCACCCATCATCGCTCTCCTATGTTTTCAACTCATCGGAAGCTTCGGCCAGCAGATCATCTCGGGGCTGGTAAGGAGCTAGGTGTGGTTCTCGCGCTGCCGTCGCCGCGGCGAAGCGCCTCTTTGCCGTGCCACGAAGCCGGGAGACGCTGAGGCGCAGACGATCCGGGGTCAGAACCAGAGCACTTGAAATCCGAATATCGAAATTCGTCGAAATCCGAAACAAATGAATTCAAATCCGAATGTTCAAAATGGAAGAAGGTGGAAAAGCAAGGCCATGATCTTCCGTTTTGATCATTTGGATTTTGGCCATTCGGCTTTATTTAGACCTGCATCTCCCGCGAAACATCGCACGGGATCTAAGGATTTGCACGAAGCGAAAAGGCAGTGATGATGCCGTGGCACCTGCAGGCGGTTCCCACAAGCCATTTCCCTCCCGGGTCTCGGCCTAGATCATCCATGAGGGCCGAAAGCCCAGCCACTCTGTACCCGCCGACTCCGGGTGCCAACTGTCGACTCCTGATGATATGGACCCGGTAATTTGGGACGTCGATCTTGCGAAGCAGATCGTACAAAGGAGCCCCTCTTTTCTCCCCCGTCACGGTGCAGTGGTCCGAGGGTTCCGGACAGTCCTCCGGGCACACAAAATCCGCATAACTCAATAACAGCGAACCATCAGAAGCTCTCCATGTATTCGGTAGAAGCGGGCTCAGGCCCTCCGGAACATCCTCTCTCTCGACCCCTTTTCCGCAGTGTTTCCTGAGCCATTCGAATGCAAGATGAACGGGTACGGAAGGGATGAGCGTGTTTTCAGGATGCAAGGACGAGAAGGTGAGGCTAAGGAATTCAAAGGCGTCCGTCTGAATCCTTGAGATCGGCAGACCGTCTGTTCTGGAGAAAGCCTCTTTATCTTTATCGATGAGCCAGATGGGCGCTTTCATGCGGGCGGTCAGAACATGGGCGGCCCTGCTTCCGAATCGACCGGCGCCGAGGATGAAGATCGCGTTGTCCGGGAAGACTCTTGGATGATTGGGAGCGGGCATCAGGTAGGTTGGAGGTTGGAGATTGGAGGTTGGAAGCAGAAGATAGTGATCGAGAAAACTAAAATAATAGAAGCTATGGCATTCATAGGATCTTCAGCCCATCAGAAAAGCTTGAGGTTTGAGGTTGTCCCGCAAGAAGGTATGCGGGATCTACGCTGCGCTCCCAGAGGGTAGTGGGAAAAGAAGCTGAGAGGTCGAAAGGATGAGAAGTTGAGAACCCTAAAGGGGGAACCCTGAACCTTTGAACCTTCAGACCCATTCCCTTGCCTCAACCCTCAAGTGAAGCGAAGCGAAACGCTCCTCCAACCTGAAGCCGCGGAGCGCAAGCAAAGCGAAAGTGTTAGAGCAGGCCATAAGCCGGGTTCTGTTTCCCCCGTTTCGCCGCAGCGACCGGGGGACAATGACCATTCATCTAGCCCCGCCGTTACCGGCGGGATCGTGCGACCTACCCGGGAACTCGGGCGGACAGCCCTCGGACGTCCCCCTATTTGGTCTTGCTCCGAGCGGGGTTTACCAAGCTCCCGTCGTCACCGACGGGACTGGTGAGCTCTTACCTCACCCTTTCACCCTTACCCCTGCACGTCTGCGACATGCTGGGGCGGTTTCCTTTCTGTGGCACTTTCCTTCCCGTCACCGGGACTGGGCGTTACCCAGCGCTCTGTCCTGTGGAGCCCGGACTTTCCTCCCTCTCACCCAAGGCGAAGAGCGGTCATTTGTCCTGCTCTAACAATAAGGAGTATAACTGGAATAATGGAATAAGGGAATGCTGGAATAAGGGAATGTTGGAATAATGGAATGTTGGAATAATGGAATGCTGGGTCAAGAGAAGGGCAACTGTGAGTCCAAATGCCAAAGCCCAAATCACAAACTAAGTCCAAATTTCAAAGCCCAAATGACAAATCAAGCCCAAACTCTAAGGCCATAATAAGTCCGAATGGGGCCCTGAGGTGGGTTTTTTCCTTTTGGAATTTGGGCTTTGTCATTCAATTGGCATTTGGATTTTGGAATTTGACATTCGCTTCACTTCCCCAATATTCCACCATTCCATACTTCCATCATTCCACTCTTTCCTCGGCCTGGAACTCCAGATCTTCCCCCCAGTAGATAATGCGGTTGCAGTGGGGGCATGTCAGGATTTCATCGCCCTTCAAAAGGTCATTGAATTTTTGAGGAGGCAAACCGATATGGCACGCCTGGCAGACCCCGCGAACCACGGCGCTGACCGCCTGTCCTCCTTTGCGCTCCATGAGAACCGTGTAGCTCTTCAAGAGACCTTTTTCGATCTTCTCGGCAATCGAGGGCCTTTGTCTCTGGAGTGATTCGAGTTTACTGCCCAGTTCCTTCATCTGTTCTTCGACCGAGAGAATGGCTTTTTCCGTTTCGATCGTTGCCTCCGCCTTTCTCTTCTTCTTGGTCTGGAGATCTTTTTCGAGGGCCTCGATCTCCTCCATGAAATTGATCACCTTATCCTCCAGTGAGAACTTCATGGACTTCAGGTCTTCTATCTCTTTCAGCCCGGCAGTGTACTCTTTGTTCGACTTGATATTGGAAAGCTTGATCTCACTTTTTTGGACCTTGCCTTCGAGCTCCTGGACCTCCCTCTCCATTTGCCTTCTTTCTTTCTTGAGGCTCTCGAGCCTGCCTTCGGCCTCCCTGTTCTGCTTGTCGATCTCTTCCAGCTCCTGCTTGAGACCTTGTATCCTTTTCGGTCCCTCGGATCTTTTCCGAAGAAGCTCGTTGATCCGGCTGTCGCAGTTCTGGAGTTCCAGGAGGAGCTTGAGTTTTTCTTTCAATGGTCACCCCTTGCATTGTCTGTGTGCGTCCGTGCACGTCTGTGGTTAGACTCATTCATACGAAAACGGATCCTTTTCGTCCTCGTAGATCTCTACCTCCGCGGAGAACTGATTTTCCGTCAGGGACGCCCTGAGGGTTTCGGCAAAATGCAGGAAGGCCGTTTTTTCCGTGGAAAAATGGCCGGCATCGATCACGAGCAAACCCCGACTTTTCGCCTCCAGGGCCTGATGGTAGCTGACATCACCGGTCACGAAGATATCGGCGCCCATTTCTTTGGCTCGAGATATCATGGCCCCGCCTGCTCCCCCCATGATTGCCACCCTCAGGATCGGAGAAGTCGTGCTTCCAATAATCCTCACCTTCTCGGCACGGAGAGCTGTTTTCAAAGACTTGGCAAAGATTGCCAATCCAACAGGTTCAGGCAGGACCCCGATCCGGCCCAGCCCTCCTTCCGGGTACTCCGGGATATGATGCAGGGGGGCTACATCCCTGAGATCCAGGAGATGCGCAAGGATATGGTTGATCCCTCTTGCTGCGGTGTCCAAATTGGTGTGGGCCGCGATGACCGAGATCCCTCCGGCCAATGCATCACTGATCACATTCCCGGGATAAACGTCCGTATCCAAACAAGAGATCGGTTTGAAGAGAAGAGGGTGATGGGTCAGCAAAATCTGTGCGTTTCTCAGCCTTGCCGCTCTGATGGCGTTCAGGGTAGGGTCCAGGGAGAGTACGATTCGATCGATTTCCTGTTGAACGCTGCCAACCTGTAGGCCGGGGTTGTCCCACTCCTCGGAAATCCTCTCAGGGGCGATCACCTCCAGCATTCTCAACAGGTCTTTAACCTTCGGCTTCACGTCTTCTCTTATCAAAATGGAAAGGGCGCACCGTGAACCGGTGCGCCCTTTCTGGTCAGGTGCTTCGCTTTCCAGCCTTTGGCTCAGGTTGTTCTTTCCTGTTCATAGGATCGGAAATCTGTGTGCATGATGGGCCCACCTGGATTCGAACCAGGGACCAACCGGTTATGAGCCGGTGGCTCTACCAGCTGAGCTATAGGCCCTTCGTCCACCGCTTTCTTCTACGTTAAAATGCTAGCAAATACCTGGGTTGTCAAGGAAATAACTTTCTCGCGCAGAGACGCCGAGGCGCTGAGATGAAACTGGTCCCTCTGCGTCCCTGCGTCTCTGCGCGAGAATAGACTTACCTTTCCAGGAAGCTCCTCAGCTGCCTGCTCCTGCTGGGGTGTCTCAGTTTTCTCAGCGCCTTGGCCTCGATCTGCCTGATCCGCTCCCTGGTGACGCTGAAATCACGGCCGACCTCCTCCAGGGTATGATCGGATTTTTCCCCAATCCCAAACCTCATGCGGAGGACTTTCTCTTCTCGAGGGGTAAGCGTGGTCAGGACCTTTCTGGTCTGCTCCCCAAGATTGTGGCTGATCACGGCCTCGCCCGGAGAGATCACCTTCTTGTCCTCGATGAAATCTCCCAGATGGCTGTCCTCCTCCTCGCCGATGGGGGTCTCAAGGGATATGGGCTCTTTGGCGATCTTGAGCACCTTCCTCACCTTCTCCAGGGGGAATTCCATCTTCTCGGCAATTTCCTCGGGGGTCGGTTCCCTCCCGTGCTCCTGGACAAGGTATCGGGACGTGCGGATGAGCTTGTTGATCGTTTCAATCATGTGAACAGGAATTCGGATTGTTCTGGCCTGGTCCGCGATGGCCCTGGTGATGGCCTGACGGATCCACCAGGTGGCATAAGTGCTGAATTTATAGCCCCTCTGGTACTCGAATTTGTCCACTGCCTTCATCAGCCCGATGTTCCCCTCTTGTATGAGGTCAAGGAACTGCAGGCCTCTGTTCGTGTACTTCTTGGCAATGCTTACGACCAACCTCAGGTTCGCCTCGATCAGCTCGCTCTTCGCATTCTTCGACTGCGCCAACCTGCTCTCGACCAGATCCAGGGTCTTCTCCAGCTCCTTCTTCTCCAGGCTGGTCCGCTCCTGGATGTCCCTGATGCATTTCTCCGCCTTTTCGATCCTGGATTTCAAGGCCAGGATGTCTCTCTTCTTCATCCTCAGGGGGCTCACCACTTCGGTGTCTCTCACCGACTTGGGAATCTGGCTCAGGCATTTCTTGAGATGCGAAAGGGATCTGCATCCTGCCGCTTTCAGACACTCCTGGATTTCCCGTTCAGCCTGGTCAAGGCAGTTGGAAGTCTCTCTGAGGCTGTTCACCATGTGATCGAGCTGGCTTTTCTCCAGTTTGAACGAGCCGATCAATTCGACGATCTTCTGGTAGTCCTTTTCGATCTTATCGCAGAGCTTCTTCTTCCTGGCGGCAGAAATCCCCCTCTTCTGAACCTCGTGTCTACAATCGCACCGCTCTCTGTAGAGGGAACCGATCTCCTCGATGAGGTTGATGATAGCATCCCTTTTTTCTCCAATCTGGGCGTGACTGTCTTCATCCTCCAGGTCGTTGATCACATCCTTCAGCTTGATTTCCCCGTTCTTCAGTTTCCGGCCCAGTTCAACAATGTATTCAATTCCAACACAGCATCGAAGAAGTGCAGATAACGCCTCTTCCTCCCCCGACTCAATTCTCTTCGCGATTTCTACCTCTCCCTCCCTGGTCAGGAGAGAGATGCATCCCATCTCTTTCAGGTACATCTTGACAGGATCGGATACTCTGGCCATCCCGTCGGAGATGTCGGCGCGGAAGTTCTCCTTCTCGATTGTTTTCTCCTGTTTTTTCTTGAGCTTCCTGGATTTCTCCATCTCCTCCTTGGTAGCCTCATCAATGACCATGATGTCCATCTCTTCGAACATGATCATGAGATCATCGATGTACTCGGAAGATACGACGTCATCGGGAAGATCGTCATTAAGCTCTTCGTAAGTGATGTACCCTTTGTCTTTCCCGATATCGATCAATCGCTTGAGGTTCACGGTGTCGGAATTATTGGCCATGAATAAGTCCTCCTAAGGTGTTTCCAACGCCAAAAGATCATAATAGTTCGTGTCTTATGCCGGTAATGCCGATCGCGCGCATCCGGGTATCCATTTCCGGATTTACACTTCTATACGCTCAGAGGTCGCGTTAACCCCATTTCTCTCTCTTGATCCGGGATATCTTATTCAATTCGTGGAGATCACGTTGCTCCACGGCCTTCTTCTTCGACTCGGATAATTTTATCTGTAGAACTTTCTTCTCATAGTCCTTCATTGCCTGCTCCAACTCCTCTTCCCGACAATAGGGCCGGCTGACGAGCGTCTCCCTCAGCACCTCACGGCTTTGCTCGCCAAGCAGTTTTTCGGTCAGTTCCGCAGGGTTTGAGTAGAATCCATTGCCGCGACTCTCCATCATCCGGTCAAAGATTTCCCTGACCGGCTCGTCAGAGAGGAGAACCCGGAAGTCTTCGTTCAACATCCTTGACCTCGCCGAGGGATGGTGGACCAGGATGTTCAGGAAAAGGGCGTCATCCTTATGGATCGGTTTCTTCTGGGGAGCCCTTTCTACCGGTCCGCCGGCATCATCCTTCAGGTACTTGGAGGAGCCCCACTTCCTCATCTCCTCCAGCACACTCGATTCGTGAAGACCGAGCTTCTCTGAGAGCCGTTTCACATACAAGGACTGCTGGGCGGCATTCTTCAGTTCGCACAGAAGCGGGATGGTCTGCTTCAGAATCGGAAGCTTTCCCTCAACCGAGTCTCCGGTCTGTGCCATGTGGAGATCGAGGAAGAAATCGAAGATGGGAGAGGCGCCGGCAAGAAGGTCCAGAAAGGCGGGCAGCCCGCGTTTGTTCACGAAGCTGTCGGGATCTTCATTCTCCGGCAAAAGCACCGCCTTCGCGGGAAACTCCTCATCCAGAAAGATCAGGAAGGCCTTCGACGCTGCAGCCCTGCCCGCAGTATCGGAATCGAAAACGACCACCGCTTCCCGTCCATATCCCCTCAGAAGTCTTACGTGGTCTTTCGTCAAAGCGGTTCCAAGGGTCGCGATGGCCTCATCGAACCCATGTCTTTTCAGAGCCAGCAGGTCCATGTACCCTTCTACAATAACGGCCCGTCCGCTCTTCCGAATGGCTTCGTTGGAAGCATCGAGGCCGTAAAGGACCTGCCCCTTATGAAAGAGAATGGATTCCGGCGTATTCATGTACTTGGGCATGGTGTCGTCAAGAACCCTGCCTCCGAACCCGAGTATGCGGCCCCTCACGTCAGAGATAGGGAACATGATCCTGTTTCGGAAACGATCGTAGTACCCCCCGCTTTTCCTGGGGATGACAAGACCCGCTTTGGCGGCTGCTTCCAGTTCCGCTCCCTTCAGATTCCTGCTGAACCCGTCCCAGTCATCGGACGCAAAACCGAGCTTGAAACGGGAGACGACTTCTTTGGTTATGCCCCTCCCCGCCAGGTATGCTCTTGCGTTCTTTGATTTTGCGGATCGAAGGAGATTTTCGTGAAAAAAGCCGCAGGCCTTTTCGTTCACCTTCAAGAGGGAGCCCCTCTCTGCCCATCTATCCTTTTCCGCAGCATTCCAAGATTCCGCCGGCAAAGAGATATGGTACTGTTCCGCAAGATCTCGCATGGCCTCGGGAAAAGATACCTTGTGGTATTCCATCCAGAATGAAAAGACATCTCCCCCTTTCCTGCAACCGAAGCAATGGAAGATCTGTTTGGAAGGGCTGACCGTAAAAGAAGGGGTTTTCTCCGGATGAAAGGGGCAAAGGCCCAGGTAATTCTGTCCTGCTTTCTTGAGGCGGATGTATTTCCCGATGACTTCCACGATATCTGCCACCCGTTTGATTTCTTCTTTCACGGATTGATGCTGATCCACGATTCAATTTCCATCGCAGCGAGTTTTCAGGCAGAGTGCGGAAGCGCTCGATATCAACTCAATAATCTTTTTGCTATCTCATTGACCTGTTTCCCTTGGGCTCTGCCGGACAGCTTTACCATGGCAGCCTTCATTACCCGTCCCAAGTCCTTGATGTCTTTAGCCGTGAGTTCGGTTATGATTTCGCGCAGCTCTTTTTCGACCTCCTCCGGACTCATCTGCCGGGGCATGTAGCCGTACAGGATTTTCATTTCCTCTTCTTCCTTGACCGCCAGGTCCTCGCGTTTCCCCTTTCGGAATTCGAGAGCGGCTTCCTGGCCACGCTTGATCAAAGAAGCAACAACCGCTTGGATTTCCTGGTCATCAAGGGTATGGCCCTTCTCGACCTGCTTGTGCTTGAGAGACGTCTTGAGCATCCTGAGGCAGGAAACGCGAAGTTCATCCTTTGCCTTCATGGATTCTTTCAGATCTTGGGTTATCTGCTCTGCAATGCCCATTGCTAAGGCTCTCGGCTGTCAGCGTTCATCTTTCAGCTCAAATTCCATTATTCAGGTTCTTTGGCTGATAGCTGATCGCTGATCGCGCGAATCCGGAACGCGTCCGGATGAGCACGAGGTAAAACAAATTCCCACGCCAGATCCGAAATTCCTTCCGGCATCAGGGCAAAGGACAATTTGACATTTTACATCAGGAACCCAGAAATTCAAGCAGGGTTTGGACACGAACGACTGAAAAAAGGAATGTTGGAATAAGGGAATGCTGGTTCAAGAGAAGGGCAACTCCAAGGTCAAATGTCAAAGCCCAAACGGCAAACCAAGGCCAGATGTCCAAAGCTCATGTGGCCAAACCAAGGAAAAGTGCTAAGCCCGAATTTCCCTTTGGACTTTGGCACTTTTCCCCGGATTTAGGTTGTATTTGGATCTGGACATTTGCCATCTCGAGGGGCCTTCGCCTGCCGGCGTCCTCCTTCCCCCATCATTCCACCCTTCCATCATTCCATCATTCCAACCTCTGTTTTGTCAGGGCGACCGCCTCCTCCAAATCCAGAGTCCCTTCATAGAGGGCCCTGCCCGTGATCATCCCTATGACCCCAAACTTGGAAAGGTCCAACAGGTTAAGGACGTCTTCGATATTCGCGATCCCGCCCGAGGCAATAACGGGGATGTTCACCCCTTCGGCCAGGATCCTGGTGGCGCTGATATTGGGGCCGGTTCCCATCCCATCCTTCTGGATGTCCGTATAGATAATGGCTTCAAGGCCCCTTCCTTCAAACCGCCTCGCCATTTCCGCAGGCCCAAAATCGGTTTGCTGGGTCCACCCCTCTATCGCCAGCTTTCCTTCCTTTGCATCCAGCCCGAGGATGATGCGTCCAGGGTAGTCTGCACAGGATTTCGAGAGCAGATCAGGATCTCTAAGGGCCGCGGTTCCCAGAATGACCGCGTGAACACCGGATTCCAGGTAAGACCGGATGGTGTCGAAAGACCTTATTCCTCCCCCTACCTGAACCGGCACAGGTACGGATCGGGCGATTTCTTCCACGATTTTCCGGTGTGCGGGCTTCTTTTGGACGGCCCCGTCCAGATCAACCACATGCAGCCTTTCGGCACCTTTTTCCACCCACTTTAACGCAATCTCTTCAGGCGCAGTGGAATAGATGGTTTCCTCGGCCATTCTGCCCTGCCTCAACCTGACACAACGTCCGTCCTTAAGATCAATGGCCGGGATCACGAGCAAGGGAATCACTCCTTTTCCGTTTTGTCGATGGATCGTGGAAATTTATCCAGGAGTTCACTCAACCCCATCTCGGCAAGGGTTTCCGCCTTCACCCATCGTCCCCGGCTCTTCATAAACGTGCCGATGTCCAGAAGGTTTTCGACAAACGACTGCTGCGTTTTGTCGAACTTGCCCCTCCAGACCACGGCTCCGTCTTCACTCCTCAAGAGATAGAGATCAAATGCGACAGAGGCGGGACGTTGGACGGCGAAATCGGTGCCCTCCCTTTCCCACCATCTATAGACATATCCCACCAGAACTCCTTCGGTTGAGAGCGCTTTCCCCACGTCCATGTAAAGCTGAATACCTTCGGAGTTGGGTTCAGACGAAAGCAGCTTCGCAAGGACCCCTTTGGCCTGCCCGGGGGAAACCAGGTCATACCCCATTTCAGATAGTCTTGAGTAGACGCTCTCCGTCATCTTTTCGGCTACGTCCTGTGGAACGGGATGGGCCAGGTATGCGGTTCCCTGGAGAGGTCCTCGAACAACCCCCGGCTCTTCACCGCCCGACAGGACAGGGATGAACCCCGCGACGGCGATCGATCCAATCCGGGTCGCCCTGTCTTCGAGAACGGTCGCCCCCTGGAAAGCGCAGCCGTGAAAGAGAAGAAGCAGTGGGAGTATCCAGATTAACGAGATGCGAGGATTGCGGTTCGAACGGCTTAGCAGCATAGGTCTCATACTCTATTTCTCGCGCAGAGACGCAGAGACGCAGGGTTCTTCTTCAAGACGGTCGACACAACGGGTTATCCCCTTTTTCATACTTTGCTAACCTCTGCATCTCTGCGCCACTGCGCGAGAAATGACTTAGAGGATTCCTTTTGTCGAAGGCACCTTGCTTCCCAGTCGGTCTTCCAGTCCGGTTGCCTGGTCCAGAGCCCTTCCGAACGCCTTGAAAATCGACTCTGAGACATGGTGCGGATCATCCCCTGAAAGCAGATCCACGTGTAATGTCAGCCCCGCTCTCTGAGAAAGGGCCCGAAAGAACTCTCTGATCAGGTGAACATCGAAGGTGCCGGTCTTGCTCTCAGTCAAACCGACCCGGTAAGCGAGCAGGGCCCTGTTGGATATGTCGATAACGACCCTGGCCAGGGCTTCATCCATCGGAATGACTGCATAACCGTACCTCCTGATCCCCTCCTTGTTCCCGATGGCCTGGCCCAAGGCTTCTCCCAGACAGATACCGATGTCCTCGACCGTGTGGTGATCGTCGACCTCCGTGTCCCCTTTTGCGTTCAACCGGATATCCATGAAACCATGGGCGGCCATGAGGACAAGCATATGATCAAGAAAGGGAATCCCGGTGTCGATCTCGGCGGCCCCCGAACCGTCAAGGTTAAGCACCAGCTTCACATCGGTTTCCCTGGTCTTTCTCTCTACGGTAGCGGTCCTGTCCACAGATCCTATTCTCCAGTAAAGTTCAAATTCCGAAGGGTTGAGCTCTCAGCCGTTAGCTTTCAGCCTTCAGCCAAGCACCTGTTCTTCGATGTCTTTAGCTGATCGCTGACCGCTGATGGCTGATCGCGCATCCGGAACGGGTTACTTCCGGATGAGCTATTTCGAGAAACCCCGATAAAACGAAAAGGTAACGAGGTTAATCAGAGAAATCTGAATCGTTACCCTTCATATAGTCAGTTATCTAAAACCAGGGACTGCTCATCGGGGTGAAGCTTTCAGCCGTCGGCATTCAGCTTTCAGCTCAAATCATGGGTCTTTTGGGTGCCCGATCGTGTTAAACTTCATTCGATCTCGCCGCCTCAGCGGCAAGCGGTCCCGCTGCTCGCTGACAGCTGATGGCTGATCGCTATGTCTCTTTGTAGGAATCCGTGAATGGCCTTGATGTCCTGCTTCATATCACGGATGTCCATCTCCACGCGACCTACTCGTTCTCCCATCTCTACGATCTGCCCCTTAACGACCCCGAGCTCCGACTTTAGGTCTTCTCTGGTTCTCCTAATTTAATCCCTAATCTCGAAGAGGATCTTTCCAGTTATTTCAACTGGTTCTGCCATTTTTGCACCTCCGCGACTCTGCTCCTGGAGGATACGACCACGTACATCACGTGCACGAGAGTAATGGTGGAGATGATGGGATTCGAACCCACGGCCTGTGCGTTGCGAACGCACCGCTCTCCCAACTGAGCTACATCCCCACACAGGTTTGCAGGGTTTGTATATACGAATTCATGGTCCTTTTCAATGGGAATCTGTGGGGAGGTTCTGTGAGAAGGGGTCCGAAGGTCCAGGGTCCAGAAGATTTATTTACCACAGACAGGCACGGACGAGCACGGACGAAATTCTCTTGGCCGATCGACATGAGCGGCCAGACCGTATCGCCGCTTCGACGTGAGCGGGTGATACACGTCATCGCTTTGCGAAAATGAAGACATATTCTTACCTTGGTCGGAGGCCATGACCATTTCTGGCTGGACAGGTTGTCCGGCCAGAAGTCTGTGGCAGTCTGTGCACCCTTGTGGTTAATCCAGCATGGCTTTCCATAGTGGCGTCAACGGCAGGCCGTAGATAATGAAATTGCCGGTAATGTGCACCAGGATGGGAGAAAGGATGGACTTCGTTTTTTCATAGGCCAGGCAGAAGATCACGCTCCCCAGAAAGGGGAGAAGAGGGTATTGGTGAAACGCGAAATGGACAGCGGCAAAAATTAGGGAAATGAACATAGTACAGACAGCTATGTTCCACCATTCACGGGCAACCCGGTAGAGGATCCCCCTGAACACGAGCTCCTCTGCGATAGGGGCAAGGAGGCAGGCTGTTACAAGAAACGCTGCATCCCTCCTCGTTCCTTCAAAAAGGGGCTGTCCGGAAAAATTTCTCCAGAGAACCAAAAAAATGGCTCCGCAGCACCCCAGAAAAAGGGCAAAGAGGGCGGATTCCTTTAGGCTGTCTTGAAGATATTTTTTGGAGAGGGGCCATGGTCCCCAAACTGCCAGGATGAGGACGTCCAATCCTCTCAGAAGGGCCAGAGCGTACGTGGGGGGAAGAAAGGGCTTGTAGCGCTGCAGAAGCACGGCCGCAGTCTCCAATGCCGCCATCGCAAACAGAAGAGCTGCCGCGCTTCTCAGGCGGGGGACGGGATCATGCCAGCTTCGAGAAAGAGCGAGTACACTTTGCATCTGACATACCAACTGGGGTCGGACACGAGACGGACAACCAGCGCGTTCAGGCTTTCCTTATCGATCAACCTGTAGAGGGATCGTGCGGCGGTATATCGGACATTCGGAACCGGATCTTCAAGCAACTGTCTTACCTTATTTACATCCTCCCTGTTTCCCCGAACCCCGAGGAGATGTACTCCCCAGTACCTCAGGACAGGGGAGTCGGACTGGGCCATCTTCTTCACGGCAGGACCGTAGGGCTGCGGAACCTCGCGCTTCCTGTCCAGAAAATAAGCCAGGGAAAGCCCTTCTTTCGAAATGTTTACCCCTTCCAACCTTCTCTGGTCAGGAGGATGGTTCCCTGTGAGACTGACGATCCATATGAAGGATATCATCAGGAGTCCTATGAAACCAAGGGGCACGACAAGGGTCTTCTTATCCCCAGTGATCGATCTCATCCCGAATCCTATCAGGATCAGTAAGCCGGCAGGGAAGGCGTAAAGGCTGGTTGTATTCAATTTTACAAACCCCTTCATGGAGAAGAGCGAGCCGATTGCCTTCTCTATTTCCAGGGGAGCAACCGGGCCGATTCCTGTCCTCTGTCCGTACCTGCTCGTCAGAAAAGCCTTGTCTCCATCCCTGGATATCTGGAAGTCAGCGCTTCCGGACATGACAGGATTACCTGTGACGAATATGCCCTGTCCAATGTAATAGACGTTCCCATCCTTGACATCCTTGTCGAAGAGCACCCCCTGGTAGATGCCTTTCTCCGGGGTGACAAGGGCGGCGGCGAGTGGGGAATACTGGTAGTAGAAAGAGACAATGCCGTTCCCGACAGTGGATCCGAAAAGAACCGTATCTCGCGCTTTTAGAAAAAACTTCTGTTTGGAGCCAAAGAAAAGGGAGACACAGATGAGCAAAACAACTGCGAAGAATGCAGACATCTCCCTTTGGTCGAAACGGATCCTGCTGTGAAATGTAAGCAGGTAAAATGAGCCGAAAGAGAGAACCATCGTGACCAGGAACACTCCCCAAACCCGGTCTCCAAAGGTCAAGAACGTAATCGTCACAAGGCCTATCAACAGAAAGACGGCCCGTTTCAAAGGTGAACCGAAGGCAATGGACAGGAGGAGAAAACCAAGGAACATGATCCCGAGGAGGATCAGATAAAAGAACGATGCATAAAGGGGCGCTGACCACCCGAGGCTGTCGAGAAACGCGGAACCGGGCACCGCGACGACCTTGATGGATTCGAGCGCGGCCTGCTTCTGCCTCATCAGATAAAACTGCTCTCTCATGAGGTAGTAAAAAAAGGAGCCGTGCAGGAAGGTGCAGAGGAAGGAGGCAAGAAGCACTCGGAGTGAACCCATTGTGCCGGAGCGTTCTTGAATGACTTTCTTACCATCGATCATAGATGGAGCTGTTGGAATAATGGAATGTTGGAATACTGAATATTTGTGAACGGAGAAAAAATGGATAAGTGAGAAGGGTTTCTTTTGGACCCATCATTCCACCCTTCCATCACTCTAGACTTGCGTTACTCTCAGGATCTCCTCCGTCGTGCTGACCCCCTGCATCACCTTGTCTGCGCCGTCCTGACGAAGGGTTCTCATCCCTTCTGAAATGGCCACTCGTTTGATGGTATCCGCATCGGAGGTGGTCAGGATGGTCTTCTTGATGCTTTCCGATACTTTCATGATCTCGTAGATGCCTGTCCTTCCGTGATAGCCCGTCCCCATGCACCTTTCACAGCCTTTTCCAACGCAGATGGTGGCATGCTTGAGGTCCGTCTTGTTCACGTTCAGCTCCCTCATGAATTCGCCGTTTATCTCAGAAGGACACTTGCAGTGCGGGCAGACGGTTCTGACAAGCCTTTGGGCGATGATGGCAAGCACGGAGGAGCTGATCAAAAACGGCTCAATCCCCATATCGATCAATCTTGTAACTGCAGAGGCGGCGTCGTTCGTGTGGAGAGTCGAGAACACGAGATGCCCTGTCAGTGCCGCCTGGATGGCGATTTCGGCCGTTTCCAGGTCCCTGATTTCGCCGACCAGGATCACATCCGGGTCCTGCCTGACAATGGTTCTCAAGCCATTGGCGAACGTAAGTCCCACCTTTCTATTGACATGGACCTGCCCGATGCCGTCGATCTGATATTCTACCGGATCCTCGATGGTGATGATGTTCTTGTCCGGCGTGTTGATTTCACATAGGGCCGCATAAAGCGAGGTCGTTTTCCCGCTCCCGGTAGGTCCCGTGACAAGAATGATTCCGTGAGAAAGGGTAATGAGCCGGCGGATCTCGGCCAGGTGGGACTCGGGGATCCCGAGCTCATTCAGCTTGAACATCTCTGCGCTCTTGTTCAGGAGGCGCAGCACCACTCTCTCGCCGTAGACAGTGGGCAAGGTGGATACGCGGATGTCGATGTCTTTGTCCGCAACCTTGATTTCGATTCGTCCGTCCTGGGGCACGCGCTTCTCGGCGATGTTCAATCCAGCCATGACCTTGATTCTGGATGTTATGGACGGATGGAGGCGCTTCGGCGGACTGAAGGTATTGTACAGGAGGCCGTCGATCCGGAGACGGATGTTCAGGTCCGTCTGATAAGGCTCGATGTGGATGTCGCTCGCGCGGTTCTTCACAGCCTTGGAGAGCATGAGGTTCACAAACTGGATGACAGGGGCTTCGGACGTGTCTTCGAGGAGGTCGGTGGTCTCCTGGATCTCGGCATAGATTCGCGCGCCGTCTTCCTCGTCGATGTCCTTCAGGATCTGTTCCGCGGTGTGCGGCCCCTCTTCGAAGGCCTTGTTGATCGCTTTGCCGATCTCCTCTTCGGGTACCAGGACGGTCTCCAGGAAACCCATCCCCAGTACCTTGGTAATATTGTCTATGGCGTCATAATCGAAGGGATCGTTTATCGCGATAAACGCGCCCGGTTCCCTATTGAGAGGGATCGCTTTCTTCTGTTTGAGGTAGGTGATGGTGAACGAAGATGTCAGCGCAGTGTCAACCATGGAAGCCGGGATCCTGTCCATGGTTTCCAGACCAAGGAGAATGGAAAATGCCCTGAGCATCGAGGGCTCATCCAGGATACCCTCCTTTTTCACGAGACCCGCAAATGAAACCTCGTCCCCTGAGTTGAGGGCCTGGATCTTCTCAAGCCTGGCTTCATCCACCAGAAGATGGCTGCGAAGGATGTTGATCAGTTCATTTTTCATGAGGGAAGCTTTCAGCCGTCAGCCTTGAGCTTTCAGCTCAAATCTTTTACTCTCGCTGCTTACTGCTTACTGCCTAATGCTTCTTAGGTTGCATAAACCAAGGCTTCTCACGCTGCATCTGCTGAATTTGGCGATCCTGCTCGCCATCGATAAAATCTCTCTTACTCTTTGTGATGTCCTCAGCATCTAACGACGACTCGAAAACCCGTGGACTGATAAATACCAGGAGATTACTTTGCTGCGAGGAAATTCCCACGTTCTTGAATGCCCAGCCAAAGAAGGGGACTCCACCCAGGCAGGGAACTGCACCGGTTGAATAGTCTCGCTGGTCTTCGATCAGGCCGCCGATTACAATCGTCCCGCCGTCATTCACTTCGACGACCGTGTCTATTGCCCGTTTGAGGGTTTCCGGTTTCAATCGGTCGACCGTTGTTCCTGCCACCTTACTAACCTCCTGCTTAATTTCAAGGGTTACTTTGCCTTTGTTGTTTAGCCTCGGGGTAATGTCCAGCTTAATCCCGACATCTCGATATTCGAAGTTTTGGGTGCTGCCACCCCCCTCCAAAGCAGTTGAGGTTGTCTGATAGGGAATGTTTCTAGAGATATTTATTGTAGCTTTTTCGTTGTTGAGCGTCATCAGCTGAGGCTTGGACAAGATATTCACAGTCTGGAGTGTCTCGACTGCTCTGATCAGAACTCCGAGTGTGGGAAACGTCAGGTCACCCAACTTGATGGTCTCCCCTACCGCTCCAAGTGAAAGGCCTTGCCCCACTGCAAGCGGGCCGTTTGTAGCGAGATTAATCAAATCGTTTGAGTTAAAACTTCCACCAAAAACCCCAGCCTTTTTGTCGTCCCTTATGGGATTATCGTAGTCTTTGCCGGCAAACCATTCGGTTCCGAACCGGAAGTTTTCGTTTGGCGAGACTTCCATGATTAGCGCCTCGATAAACACTTGTTTTCTTGGAAGATCTAGCTTCTGGATCATATCTCGAATAGCGATGTAATCATCCGGTTCTGCGTACACGATGATGCTGTTCGTGCTCTTATCTGCGGTGATGCTTATCTCTTTTCCGAAGGCCCTGAATTTACCGCCTATGACGGTCCCGCCCCCTTCCGTCCTCTGGATCGATTCCGAAGCTCCTCTTGAGGCAGCCGCTCCACTTGCGGTGCTCTGGGTTGTTGCAGAAGTGGGTCTGTATACATCGCTGCTGGTTCTGCTTTTTTGAGTATCGGTAAGGATCCTTACGAGATCTTCGGCCTTTGCGTGCTCGAGGTAATAGACATTGATCAGGCTCTTTCCCTCGGGGGTGGGCGAATCAATTTTTGATACGAGGTTCCTTATATCCATGAGAATCTCAGCCGAGGCAACCCCGATAATGGAATTGATCCTCTCGATGGGGACCACCTTGAAGAAAAGGGGGCGCGTGCCTTTGCGGCCTTTCCCGTACTTGGCCTCCAGGATCTCCGTGAGTTTTGCGCCAACGACTTCGGCGGTAGAGTATTTGAGATCGAGTTTGTCCACCACTGCATCCGAGATCTCGATGTCGATTTCATCAAGGAGGGTATCCACCTTCCTGACGTTGCTCCTGTAGTCGGTCACGACCAGGAGGTCCGAAGAAGGAGGGGCGAAAACCGCTCCGTTCCGGGACAGCAACGGTTTTATCAGTGCAACCAGTCCATTCGCATCGAGATGCCTCAGAGGCATGATCTGAGTGATATACTCGTCGGCTCCTTTCGGAACCTTCTTAGTGCTGAGCGGGAGCTCGTAGCCGCTCATGTTTTGCGCGGGAACCACCTTGATAACCTGTCCGGCTTCCACAACAGTGAACCCGTTCACGCTGAGAACCGATTTGAAAACCTCATACGCCTGCTGGGTGGTCAGCCTCTTCGGAGACAGAACGGTCACTTTGCCCCGGACATTGTTGTCAATGATGAAGTTCTTCCCTGTCATTTCGCTGATCACCCTGATGAAGAGCCGAATGTCCACATCATCGAAATCGAGAGCTACCTCCTTCATTTCCTCTGCCTTGGCGACTTGGGGGAGGGGAGGCAACAAAAAAACGGTAAGCAGCATGAGCAAACAAACGCTCCTACAAATCCCCCTAAATCCCCCTTTACCAAAGGGGGAAAACTGTAAAGGGGAGCCGGAGGGGATTTCCAGGGCAAGAGCACAGGACCTGAAGCGGGATGGTTTCGTCATGTCTATCTCACCTTGTAGTTTAGTGTCTTTAATTGGTTGTTCCTCAAAACCGAGATTGAAAAAAAGCTGCTGTCCTTAAGGGCGTTATAAAGCTTCATGACATCCTCGGGTGAACGAATATCCTGCCCGTTTACGCTCTTGATCACGTCGTCGTTTTGAAACCCCATGGTCTTCAGCATACTTCCTTCTTTCAGATTGCTGATCTTGAATCCCTGAGGTTTCCCGTCTTGGATGAACGGCCTTATCCTCACGGTGGTCAGGATCTTCGGAAGATCGTTCACACTTTGGGTCACAAATTCCTTGCTGATCTTGAATGTATCTCCGTCACCCTGAGCTTTAGCGGGTTTTTGTTTGGATAGGTTCTCGGCTCTGATCCTTTCAATCCCCATGACCAGGAGCTCGTCTTTTCCGTTGAAATTGAGCACCAGCTTGTTCCTGAGGATCAATACAACCTTTGCCCCACTGTAAACCGATCCGGCGGTTACCTTTTCCTCCTTGTTGCTCTGGTTGTCCCGGATGATCGCCCACGAATCGCCGCCCTCATTAATCACAGTGCCCACGAGTGTGCAATTCAAGGAGGTGAGGGCGAGGTCGTCCAGGTTGGCCAGCAGATCCTTCTCCTTGGCCTGACTGCTCTCGTCCTTCTTTACAGGGATGAGTCCTCTTTCCAGTAAGGCTCTATATTCTTTCACTGTGGCGGATTGCGTGGACTTCGGCTGGACGGTTGAAGCCTGATCTCTCCATTGAGGGGCATATCTCGCAAGCTTGAGGTCCGTGAAGAAGAGGAAAACATTGCTCGCAAAGTAGACACCGGCAGTGATCAGAAGAAGCCAGTAGACTAGTTTTAGATTTTTGTAGTTCAATAATCTCACTGCGGCCATGATCGTTCCTCAAATCGGAAGAGACTGCCGTGTACGTGCGGTCGTGTACGTGTACGGTAAGATTGAGAGTCCTTTCGTGTTCAGGTATACGTCACACGAAAACGTTTCAGTCATTCTGATTGGTCATTTATCCTGGCGTTGCACATATCGGGTACCTTCGTAGGATGGGTGGAGCGCAGCGAAACCCATCCATTCGAGCGATTGAACATGCCGCAAACCTCAAAACTGATGGGTTTCGCTGCGCTCCACCCATCCTACAGGAATTCACTGGCAGTGAGATCGACAGGGGCAATGCTCGGTATTCATTCCTGACAATATTCCTCCACAATTCATGGCAGCCTCCGCATTTGCGAAGACGACATTGCCCTTATGCAACTATGAGATTCACTTTATTTCGTGCTTCATTGGTTGGTGGAGCAAACCTCCGCATCAATTTTTAGTCCACGCCATGGTTGGCTGCTTTATGGTTCCTCCTATCTTCAGCACAATTTCTTTCCCCCCCTCCTTGACCTTTGAGAGGAGCGGGCCTGCAAAGGGATTCTTCTCTAAAAGGGGACCGGGTTTCATGCGCGCCGTAAGATCGAGCACACTGTCGCTGACCCTCTTGTTCAGATTGACTTGCCCGGATAGCGTCCCTGAAAGCATAGGACCGTCCATCTCTCCCTTTTCCAGGAGCAAACGGCCGTCGCTTACCTTGACGGGGATGCGAACCGATTCGAAGGGGACTGCCTTCAAATCTGCCATGTCCATGCGTGTATCTACTGAGCCATTTCTAAGCAGTAGTAGGCCCTCACCCATGAAAGTACTCAGTTGACCAGGATCTCCCTTGAACTTCAATTGTCCAGAGGCCGTTCCTTTCACTTCTCTGCCTGATAAAGATGCAAGTCCAATGCCTCCTACGTCGACTTCCGAGAGCTTCACTTCCAGGGAAACACTCCGCCCCAGAAGAGGCATACCCACACTTCCTTGAATTCTTCCCCCTTGGGCGAGAGGCCGAATATCGAAAGAGAGGGGCAACCGGCCGGTAACCAATCCGAAGAGGTTCGCATTCAAGTCGATCCTCTCCATCTGACCTGTTGCGGACCGGTCTCCTCCTGAATAGACATAAGATACATTTTCAAGCCTGAATCCTGTCGGTAAAGACATAGCCGCCCGCTCTATCTTTAGAAGAAGTCGGCCCTTGGAGGTCCTCTCGGTACAATAGGAGATCATGTTGCCTATCGGCAGTCGCGAGAGCGTGAGGCCCACAAAGAGAAGGAGCGCGTAGGCCACGGCGGCGGAGAGGAAGTAGGTTTTTTGGTTTATACGAACCATCAGTCTGCCTGGGACATTGGAATAATGGAATAGTGGAATAGTGGAATAATGGGTACGAAGCCGAAATCAAAGAGGTAGCGTATGTCTGTATCCTCTCCCAATATTCCATCATTCCAGTATTGCATCACTCCAGCCTTCTCTTCCCATCATTTCAACATTCCAATATTCCGGTCTTCATTTCCCGATCTTCACTTCATCTCGGTTACCGCCGGCTGCAATATCAAGCTCAGGTACTCACCGTCCTTCCTGGCCGACAGTCTCTTGATGTAAATCCCGCGTCCGAAGGACTGGATCTTTCCAAGATATTCGGTGAATTCTTTCAATGTGACCCGGCCCAGCTTGACTTCCACCCATTTCTCGTCCCTTGTCGGGTCCAGCTGCATGCTGCCCGGCCTCATGTACTCAATCTTATCCATGAGGCCGCTCTCTGTCGCGAACTTCTCCAGGACCGAAAAGAGGCTGAAAGGACCGCCACCCGATCCGGAACTCTCACTCCTTTCGGCTTCCAGGTTCTTGTACTTGGAGGCGATGGTGTTCAGTTCAATCAGATCACGCTCCCGGCTCTTGATGGAGCCATTGAGACGGTTGAGCCGGCCCTGGGTGGGTATGAAGACGAGTTCCAGGAGGAGGAAGAGGACAACGGCAGATGCCCCTACGACTGCGATGATCTGCTCTCTTCCGGAGAGCGCATGGAATTTATCCTGCAATGCGGATAGTGATCTTGAAATCCACATCCTGGCTGTCGCTGCGCGTTTTTGCATTGCTGATGTTCACCTCAGGGAAATCCCGGGACTTGGAAAGCAGTTCCTGAATCACATTCACGGTCTTGAAAGAATCGGTTCGCCCGTCGATCTCAAGTCTTCCACGCTCCCAGTAAAGATTCACAGCCTGGAAATAGACCTCTTTGGGGATGATTCTGCTCATCAGGTCCAGGATTTCGAGCACGGAAGTGGTTGAGACTGGACTGGCGCCCACCAGTTCCGACCTCCTTGTCTCGAACAGACTCCTGGCCTGTTTCACCTCATCAACGACCCTGGTTACCTGCGGGAAGGTGGTAGAAAAAACTCTTCGGATTTCAGAGCCCAAGAAGTTGTCCCTTTTCTGCATGGCAAAGATCTCGAGCCACGATGAAACGAGAAAAGCAAAGAGAAAACAGACCACCACCGACGCGGCCCACTTGAAGTATGTCCTGCCCGAGGCCAGTGCGTCGGGACCGGCAAACTCTTCCTTGTAGAAGTCGAAAAGCTTTATCCCCTTCTTCCACCGGGCGGTCCCGAGAATGGAAGCATATTTGTTCAGGTCGGCCTTCTGGTCGACGATCTCGGATTCCCTTGTCGACGGGGGTTGATCGATGAAATGAAAGCCTACACCTTCATCCAAGGCGTGGATCAGGTCTTTTTGCCCAACCAGACTACCGGATAAATAGACCCTATTCAGATCGAAGCGGGACCGGGCACTGAAGGATAGAAGCGTTCTCTTGATTTCGCCTGCGAGGGGCCTTACATCTTCACGCTTGTATTCACCCGAGCTTTTCGAGAGATGCTTTACACCGATCGGTATTTCCCTGACCAGGATCGGTACCCGATGGGAGTAGAGCACAAAGAGTGTTTGAGTCAACCCCGCGTCCATCACCAGGGCTTCATTGTCGTCGATGAAGTAATTCCCTAGACTGGAAACGTCGGTAGTGATGCCGATGATGCTCAGCCCCGACTCCTCGGCGGACCGGATCCTTTGCTGGAGAACATCCCTGCGGGCTATGGCCACCAGGAAGCTCTTCCTGCCGGGTTCCCCTGAAATGCTCTCGATGGGATCGACGAGGTATTGGGCGGGAGGAAACTCATCGGCGGTTTCGAACCGGATGGCTTCGGCAACCTTCTTCGAGGATGTGAAGGGAAAGGCAAAATCCCTGTAAACGACATCTCCGCCGCCGATCACCAGCAGAGTTCGGCGTGTCCCGGGGATCTTCTCCTCGATGAGTCTCTTGAGGCGAGCTTCCATCTGCACGGTTGCATCCTGTTCAGCCTGCAGATGCCATATCCGCTGAACCAGACTGGTGCCGTTCTGCTGCCTGATTTGGGCAAGTTTGACTTCCTCGGAAGAGAGAGTCAGTGCAATGAAGGACCCGTTCATCCCTATGTTTCCTGCCAGAATATGATGAATGCCGCAGAATCGGCCGCAGATCCGGAAGGTCTGGAAATCACGGCCTTGATTTCCTTCACGCTCTCTCTGAGAGTGACCTTCATATTGACCGAAAACCTGCTGGAAGAAACGGTCATGGCCTTCTCAGGGAGGGCCGTCCCGTAGGGCCATACCCGCTTGTACCAGTTTTTATCAGCAAGAGCCCATCGATTCGCCTCGTCTCTTCGAAACTTGTCCATTTCAAGCGCAATATCCTCGGTCATTTCTTCCGAGAGGGACATCAGAATGGGAACGGGCGCCGTATTGATGTTGATTTCGGCTCCTCCGAAAACGGTAAAATAGGAATGGATCCCTTCTCTCCTCCCTTCACCGTAAAAAACCTCCTTGGTCATGCCGTTGATGAGGAGCATCTCCTCGAGTGTCTGGAGTGGACCATTCTTGCAGAGGTATCCCCGGCCTCTATAGATGGTGTCCTCCGCTCCGAAGATGCCGGTCACTTCATCATCCTTGTCGATCCAGTCTTTGACCCCGTGAATGATCGCGTTGACCTGATCATTGGTCAGGCCGAACTGCGGCTGTTTCAGCAATCTATCCCAGAGCAGTCTTTGCGTTTCGTTGAATTCTCCGTTCTCGCCAAGGAGGCTGTTCACGTTGATCTTGCTGCACTCGTCATGGATCACCCCCGCCAGCCTCCCTTCCTGCAGGGCGGCGCTTGCGGAATCGAAATATGCCCGGCTCTTTGCCCACTCCTCAAGAAGGGTGTCTCCCTTGGAGTACATTCCCTCCAGCATCAGAAGGTCCTTGACTGCATTGACACCAGAAATGGCCAGATAGGTAATCTTCTTTTCATCGCTGAAATTCTTCGAGACCTCGATCTCTGCGACAGCGGTCCGGTTGAACTCCACAACGACCGCCACCACAAGAGCGACGATCATGAGGGTGGTGATCAGTGCAATGCCCTCTTTGCGTTTCAGGTAGTCCCGCATTCTTACTCTCGCGAGGGAATCGAGCCATGCAATCAGCGACTAGCTGTCAGCGGTCAGCAAAAGATCGACGTTCTTCAGATAGCTGAGAGCTGAAGGGTGAAAGCTGACAGCCTACGGGCGGACAACCGACCGAACCATGGTCACAAACTCTTCCCTCTCCCCATCCATTTTCAACGTGAGACTCACCACTACGGCTTCAGGCACGCCGTCAGTTAAGTTGTGCTTTGTACCATTGTTGCCTACGAATTCCAAACGAAAATTTTCAACGTTCCTGCATACGGGGATCTCGCTCCCGCCCTCCTGGTAAGGGGGGATTGGCGGGTATTCGGAACGTCGCCAGAGGGAGTAGAGGGGGTTGTCCTGATTCTTCGTAACTTTGTATCCGACCTCGGACAGGAACGGGTTCCGCGCGATCCCGATCGGAAGGCTGTGGGTGGTGACGAAGTCCATCCTTGTGACTTCTTCGTCATCTGGAGAAGTGGCCGTAACCCCTTTGAAGAAAACCTTCCCCTCTGCCTCGGACAGGGGTATGAACCCCCGGATATCGGCACAGATCAGGTCCATCAAAGCTCTTCCCGTCTGGTAGACTTCGGCCTTCTTCGAGGCATCAGAAGAGCTTGACATCATGCCTGTGAAGACTCCCAGGAGGGTGCCGAGGATGAGCCCGATCATGGTGATGGCAATTAGGATTTCAAGAAGCGTAAATCCACTTCTCGCGCGGAGACGCAGAGACGCAGAGTGTAACTTTATGTTTTTGTGATCCTTCATTCTCAGCACCTCAGCGTCACTGCGCGAGGATCCTCCCTAATGGAATTTCTGGGAATGCACCGAAAATTTCATGCCACGCGGCTTAGCCGCCGTGAAGAGGGGCCTGCCATTGGTTGGTTTTCAGTTAGTATACCCTGCGTCTCAGCGTCACTGCGCGAAAACTATTCGTCTTTGTTATTCTCAGTTTTTGAGGCCCTGCAATTTGGCCATAGCGGCTTTGTCGGCCATGTATTCGGTCAACTCGAATTCGCCGGCCTTTCCTCCATGCCTGTTTCGCACATGGACCGTCACCATCTTCCAGAACTCAGTCGGCGTATCTTCGACCCGGAGCTCCCAGATATAGTCCGGAGCGAGCTCGCCGAAGTCCCCGGACGGCAAGCCGGCTTTCTCGAGTCCGAGCATCTCAATCTCGGTCATCTTGTACTGGGCAAGCTCGGCGGACTTGGTGTGGATCCTGGTCGAGATGAGAACCCCCATGGAGTCGGAATGGAGCCTGAGAGCGGCGGCAAATGCGGTTGCGAGGATGGCGAGGGAGACCATGACTTCAAGAAGAGTGAACCCCTGATGAAATTTTTGAGGTACCAAAAATTTCATATAACGAGGCCGCGCCCCTGAAATTGGGTGTTTTTTCCTGGCGCGGGGAAGGCTGAAGGCGCTTTGTTCCCTCATCAGGCGGTCGCTCCGTTCTCACTCTTCATAGCGGCGTAGCCGCATCCTTTGAAAGCTCGACGAGATCTCATGGACAAACAACCACCTGCAGGTCATACCTTGGACATAGGATCATCTCAACATCCAATTCAAGCGGCGTAGCCGCATGATGAAATCCTGCTCAGCGGGGTTTCATGGCGGAGCCGCGCTGCATAAAATCCGGCGCTGTTGGCCGGATTTTATTTGTATTCGACATCCACATACTCTTCGAAGATAGAAAACCTTCCCGTATAGGCATTCACGATAACCGTGACCACATTTTTGTCCTTGTCCGCGAGGTGGATGATCGTTTCCTCCAGGGCGCCCTTGGGATTGAAGGTGGAGCTCAGCAGTCCAAGGGACTTCTTTGGCGTGTTTATGTTGGCGGCGTCCAGAAATCTGATCCCCTCCGGCAGCCTCCTTGGAAGGACCAGAACTCGCTTTGCTTCAGGATTCTCTCCCCTGTCTTCCTGGATTGCATATGCTCCCCAGTAGAGATTCTGGTCAAGGTCAAGGTGAAGGGTTGTGAATTTGTGGGAGGAAATGCTCTTGGATCTCAGTATATTCACGGCGGACTTGAGGGAACGCACGGCAGTGTTCAGATCGGTCTGAAAGAGGAAGTTTCCCAGCTTGGGCATGGTTATAAAGAAAAGAATGCCAACCAGGAAGAGGGTGATGGAGAGTTCGATGAGAGTAAACCCGTGATGAAATTCTTGGAGTACCAAAAATTTCCTATAAGGGGGCTTCGCCCCTGAAATTGGGTGTTCCTTACTATCGCGAGGCAGGTTCAAACTCGTACAGACCTATCGTCCTTATGCGCACTAATAACTGAGCATTCCAATTACAGCCTCACCTGGACTATTTTGTAGACGAGGGCTCACATATGGAATAGGGCCCATTCCAGGCAACCAATTTGAGCGGCGAAGCCGCGTTGTATGAAATCTCGCTTTAGGCGAGATTTCATTGGGCTTCCCCCCTGAAGTTGGGTGTTCCATATTGCCAGATGCCAAGTCCCGCCTCGGAGTTGAGCGCAATAAGCGATGTTAGAGAAACCCTTCCCAAAAGAAGTCCAGGGAGATGCCCACAGCCACGTTAGTGAAATGAGGGACTTCATAAATGAAAACATGGGCCCATCAGAGCAACCAATTTAAGCGGCGAAGCCGCGTTGAATAAATTTCCGATGCAATCGGAATTTTATTCGAGGTCCCAGTTATTCACATCCAAATCATCCCCATCCCCGCCCTTCTGGCCGTCCCTTGCGTAGGTGCTGAGATCGAATTCGCCATGTTCGCCGGGCAGGAGGTACACGAAATTGTTCCCCCACGGATCCTTTGGAACCTTGGAGCTCTCCAGGTACCCTCCCTCACGCCACTTCTTTGGCACATTGCCGCTCTCCGGCTTTTTGACAAGCGCTTCCAACCCCTGCTCGGTGCTCGGGTAAACGCCGTTGTCGAGCTTGTAGAGCTTCAGGGCCGATTCAATGCTCCTGATTTGAAGGGCCGCTTTGGTCCTGCGGGCTTCCTCCGGTCTGCTCATGATCCTGGGTACGATGAGCCCCGCAAGTATCCCCAGGATCACGACCACGACCATGATTTCGATGAGGGTGAAGCCGGCCTGGAATCTCTGTCTTTCGTGTGAGTCTCTTTGTTTCATCATACTCCCCGTCGAGAAGTGCGGCGTGTAGGTTAAGGTCCAGGGTCCCCCGTCCAGGGTCAGAGACCACAAAAGAAAATCTCATGCGGTTTCCTTAGACTTTACTTGGGGCTTCTTGGACCTGCTCCGAGCCCCTCTTTCCTGTTCCTTCCTGGTGCAGTCCATTAGATATCTTATTAGACCACGAATGGCGGCACGCGTGCGCCCGGCGTGATCATAGACATCCTCAAATTCAGGTTCCGTAATATACTGTTGATCGAGAGCCACGTAAAGCTGGCTCTGAAACTCAGTGCAGGAGCGTTTCGCAAGCGAAGAAATCGAATAAACTTGGTGTCAGCCACTGAATCGAACCCTTCTGCAATGTTGTGCATTGACGATCCAGCGGCATCCTGAATCTGCCCCTTCAAGCCAAAGTCTCGGGCAAACGGCTCTTTCCTTGTGAGGCTGTAGACTTTTCGGGTCAGTTCTCGATCCAGCTGCCACGCCTCAATGTCTTCGAATCGTTCGATTTTCATCAAGAGGTCTCCAGGTCCCATGGTCCCCCCGTCCAGGGTCAAAGTACAGCCGCTTCTTCCGCGCTTATGCCTTTTCAGGCCGAGTATCTCTTCTCATTCTCAGCACGGATTCGGTTATGATACCGTGCACATTCTTCGATTCTAGACCTTTGGATCCAGGACCCTGGACCTTCAGACCTATTTTATTAACTGATTCATCTCAAAAATCGGCAACAATATCGAGATGACGATGAACAGGACAACTCCTCCCATGGCCAGGATCATGATCGGCTCCAGAAGCGACATGAGCCGCTTCAAGGAAGTCTCGAGTTCGGACTCCATGATCCTGGAGACCCGGTTCAGCATTTCTTCGAGTTGGCCGCTCTTTTCTCCAACGGCGATCATGTTCACCACCACCGGGGGGAAGATGCCGTTGCGGGCGAGAGGGGTGGCGATCTCCTTTCCCTCCTTGATGTCGTCCCGGGCCTTTTCTATCTCCCTGGAAATGACGGTGTTGTCAATGATGTTCTTGACGATGTCGAAGGACGTGACCACGGGGACGCCGTTGGCCAGGAGGGTGCCCAGGGTACGGGTGAACCGGGCCATCATGATCTTCTTGTACTGGGGGCCCATGAGAGGGATCTTCAACTTCCAGCGATCGAGCCGCTCTCGTCCGGAGACTGTTCGACGGTACCTTCCATAAAAAAGAAAGAGGGCCAGGACAGCACCCAGGATATAGAACCAGGTCGCCTTCAGCGCCCCGCTCAGCCCAAGCAGGATCAATGTCGGCAGGGGAAGGGTCTGCTGCATCTCCTGAAAGATACCGGTCACCGTAGGGATCACGAAGGTCACCAGGAAGAAAACAACCACAACGGCGACGATCAGCATGAGTATCGGGTAGGCGAGGGTGGCGGTGATCTTGGCCCTCAATTCATTCTGACTCTCGAGGAAGTCGGCCAACCTGCGCAGCACGATCTCCAGGCTCCCCGATTCCTCCCCGGCCCTCACCATGTTCACATACAGAGGGGAGAAGTGCCGGGGGAAGAGCCTGAAACCATCGGCCAGGCTGGATCCTTTATTCACCTCCTCCTTGATGACCGAGAGCATCTTCTTCATGGACTTCTTTTCGGTCTGCTGAATCACGATATCGAAGGAAGTGACCACCGGCATGCCCGCCTCGACCAGCGCCGCGAACTGGGTGGTAAACACGGAGACATCGGCCCGCGAGATCCTCTCCAGGACCCTGCTTAATGAGAAGTCTCTCCGTTTCGTCTCGATGCTCTTCTGGGTCGTCTCGCTGATGCCGACCGGGTAAAGACCCATCCTCTTGAGCATCTGGCCCGCAGCGATCCGGCTTTCAGCCTCGATGATGCCGCTGGTGTCCTTGCCTTTGCCGTCTAGGGCTTTGTATTCGTAAATGGCCATTGTAAAGCGATCAGCTGTCAGCGATCAGCTTTCAGCTTTTGAAAAAGGTTACCAAAGCACGACGACTGGTCACGGGTCAGCTCTCAATCTCTTGATTAGCGATGCCAGCATACGCTTGACCTCGATTACCTCAGCCGTGAGTGAGCCACACAGCTCGCCCTGAATCAGTTTCAGATCTCCGGCGAGCAAGAGGAGGTACTCAAGCTCGCTGGCAGAACCCGCTGCTATTTCGAGGAACCTGGCCAGTTCAGTATCCGTGCCGCGACCGCAGCCCTCAGCAATGTTAGTAGGAACGGATGCCGCCGCTCGTCTCAATTGGCTTACAAGCCCATAGATCTCCCCTTTCGGAAAAGGGCCGGTCACCCCATAGATCTTCAGAACAAGAGAGTGTGCTTTTCGCCAAATATCTCTTTCATAAGCCCTCCTTTGAAGCTGAAAGCTGATCGCCGGCCCATACCTGTTGGACAATGTCCCCTTTGCGTTACTCTAATCCCTGGGGGATGTGCATTGCATTTGAGCTGACTGCTGAACGCTGAAAGCTGAGAGCTATCTAAATTTAATCAACACCTGATCATGATCCTTGATCACCTTCTTGACCTCCTCCAGCTTCTGTCTGGCTTCCGCAAATTCAGGATAGTAGAAAAGGGCCTTCTCGAACGCGTCCCTCGCTTCAAACAGGCTTCCCATCTGGAACTTCAATAGTCCCTTGAGGTGGCATAAAGAATAGAGGGTGATGTCGCCGTTGAAATCCACAATGGCTCTCTCGATAAAGTCTCTTGCTCTTCCGAAATTCTGAAGAGGCCCCATATAGAGCTGAGCCGCGTACATGCAGTATGAAGTGTTCCTGGGATCGTAATCCAAAGCCTTCAGAAGATGGGCTTCCGCTTCGGTCAGTTTTCCGGCAGACAAGGCCTTCTTGTACCTGAAATGTTCAACCTCTCCCATGAAGGGCTTTATCCCTGTGTACCAGACGAAACCGGACAGGAGCAGGATTAGAACCGGGGTGAAAAAGTTCCCCGATCCTGAAGAGAGGGCGATCCTGGAGGTCGATAGAAGGCCGTAATTTCGAAGATAAAGCGCTTCCATGATGCCCAGCATCAGGACGGTCATGAATAAGGTGGTGTTGACCCTGAACGGAAAGAAGAAAAGGGCTGCAACCAGTATGCCGACAATCGATGAGAAAGCAGTGGCCGAGATGATCCTTTGTCTTCTTTCTACTCCGTCGTCATGAATGACCTTCCAACCGTGAATCATAATCGCTGCGAGGAACAGAGCCAGAGCGGCCGCAGACAACAACCCACCATCGTTCAGCGTTTCCAGGTACTCATTGTGAACCCTGCGGGGCTTGGGTTCGGGATAGTTCTTGAAGAATTCCGTATCGGATTTGTTGATTCCGGCTTGAGCATGGTAGACCAAATTTCTATAGGATCCGAGTCCCGTCCCAAACAGTGGGTTCTGCTTGAAAAGCCAGAGCGAGGCATGAGAGTACTTCTCGGTTCGAAGCTTGAAGGTAAGAGACTGCCCGACCTGCTCCCATTTCATCATTTCGTGCAAACGTTGGGGCGCCACCGACCAGAGGATACCAAGGGTAACTATCATGGCAAGGCCTGAGATGACTACCTGCTTCGCCCGGGATCGCAGGTAATGGATCACTTCAAAGTTGAAGATCCTCCTGAGTAGAAGAAGAAACACGGGAAGAGCCACCCAAAAGCCTAACCATGAGGCCCTGGCCCTGCTGAATACAAAAGCGGCAAATACAAAAACGAGAAGAGCGGCAGGTAAGAATTTGTAGTGACCTCTCACAAGGAAAACAAGTCCTAATGAGATGAAAAGCACGAACAGCAGATAGGCGCCAAGATAATTTGAATTCCCGATTGTCCCCACTACATTCATGCCGCGGTGCGCCCAGGGAAAAAGAATGTAGACATTGTAGAATTGAAGCCAGGTTTCCAGAGTGACCAGGAACCCGGCGGCACCGGCAACAACAAGAAGCCAAAATGTTTTTCTACCGTCAAGGGAGATGGAAACGAAATAGAACGAGAGAAGACATGCGATCTGCAGCGCCGCAGCAACAGCAGTATAGTAGTAGTTATCCGTGTAGAAAAAAGAGGAGATGTTGAGCAGGAGCAGTCCGAGAAGGAGAATCGAAATGCCCGCAGGACAAACCGGGATCTGATTACCCTTGAGGTAGTTGAAAAGTTGAATCAAGAGCAGGATGGCAGTGCCGGTTATGATTAGAATATTCTTGGGAGCATTAAAGGGATTCTCCAGAGATGCAGGGAGTACCAGGACGGGTATCAGTAAGGTCAGAAGAAAGAGGATGACGGCTGAGATATTCCAACTTCCAGGTTTTAAGAAGGGCTCAGGTCTGGCACTGCTCTTCATGCTTGCTGGAGTTTTTGTGATTCGGCTTTTCACGAAAGGTACCTCTTGCATGAGGACGGGATCCTCTGCTGTTTAATTCGCGCCTGTTTCTTATCTCCCCACCTTTAGAAGGGCAGCAGCGGGGACCTCCTCCGGTCGCCGAGTCTTTTTGACCCCTCTTTTGAAGGTGGCCGAGGGAGGGTTCGTCCTTACAGAAGTGAGACCTTAAGGGCTCCCTTCGAACCGGGAATCATAATGGGGGGAGGAAATAACGTCAAATCTAAAGTGGCAAAAAAAGGGGGCCTCTTTGAGAGGCCCCCTTGACGCTAACGATCAAACAAAGCGTCAGGTCTATTTGATTGTGGAAATAAAGCAACCACTGTCACTGTCCCCAGCAGGTGCTGGAGTTACAGCAGCAGCGGTGTTCTCACCTGTCCTGGCGGCATCCGCCTTGAACTGCTGCCAGTAGTTGTTCCCATTCGCCCCCACATTGTCGAAGTAGTAGAGGACGGGGGTGTTTGCAGCAGCGGATCCAGCGATGTTGGTGCCGCCGTTGGACACGATCTGCAGCGAAGCCCCCTTGATGATCGGTGAGGAATAATCAAAGAAGCCCAATATCCTTCCGCGGGAATCCTGAGTAATGGAAACGTAATCCGGTTGTGCCAACCTCCCTGAATGGCCGGCCAGGTTGAACCTGTCTATAACGCCGCCTTGTGAGGTCCTGTTCACGGCAACATACAGGATACCGTTAGAGATCGCCGGTGTAGCGGTAACCGTAGCCCCGGTCCACACAAACCACCAGGAAGCGCCTGTGGAGCCTGCAAGGGGTCTGCTCAAATCGAAGACGGTCACTCCAGCCTGGCCAAGGTTGGTGTCATTGGCCGTAACAACGAGGAAGCTGCCGTTGGTGACCGGAGAAGCGGTCACAGCGGTGCTCGCCTGCGTCGCGTACTGGATGAAATCCTGGGCCCCGGCCAGCAGCGTGTTCGTGTTGTAGGCGGTCAGCCCACCCGTCGCATCCACCACGAAGAGGGAGTTGCCTGTTATCGCAGGGGTGGCAAAGGGCGTATTCCCCGTTGCGCCATAAACGTCTCTCCTGATGACGAGTGCGGGATTGTTCTTGTTGAAGGCAATGAGGCTTACTCCAGCGGTGGCATTGCCGCCCAAGATGTAGATGGAGTTCCCCGAGATCACGGGGGCTGCAAAAATGGTCGATACCCCAGTACCAAAAGCGCTGTACGCTCCATTCGACATCTTCATTGCCCACAAAGAAACTCCGCCGCCGATTCCAGGGATTGAAACACCACTGACGCCCCAGATCGTCGACCCGGCCGGGTCAATGGTAAGTGGAACGGTGTAGAGCGTGTTTCCGGCAAATTGCGTACCAATGTTAACACCCCCTACTGCACCCGAGGCTGTGGGGACATGCGGGATGGATCGTGTCCAGTACGTACCCCCTGTAATACCGTCGATGGCAACAACACTCGTGCCAGCCGTAGCGGCGTTTGGGCTTTGGAGGTTCGAAAGCTGGATAAAAACGGTCTCGCCGGAGATCACCGCAGGCGTGCCGAAGGCTGATGCGCCGGCCCTGCTTATGGCCGCACCAAGCCAGTAGGTAGATGCGCCTGTCACAGGATTGATCATCAAAAGCGTTGCGCCCGATGAGTTCGTGTTGGCCGCATTGGGATCAGCTGACCCGCCCGCGAGCAGGTAGGTCGTGCAGCCCGTTTCTGCAACAGGAGAAGCGAAGAACTGCAAAGTGTTCGCATTCGACAATACACGCGTAGCATCAACTGCGCTTGCCGTACCGGCAAAGCTGACTGCCATGAAAGCAGCCATGATAAAAACCATCAACTTCTTCATCACTTATCCTCCTAAAGAATTGTTTGAACTTTCGAAATCCAGTGACCAAAACTACTGCGACTCCAGGCTCACCTCCTTTCTAGTTGTAGGGAGCATAAGCATAGGCGCACTACTCCCCTCAAAATGCGTCGAATACTAGGGAAATGGGAACTGCTTGTCAAGTAAAAACCAAAGAAGAAGGATTTTTACTAAATATAGATCAATGCAAAAGCCGTACCATTCCTTACGTGTACGTATTGTTTTTAATGGGGAATTTGATTCCATTTAGTCACTGGAAACCCTGGCGCTTTGAACAAGGCCAAGGACGATTGGCTCAGCCGGGAAAACATCGCCTCGTCTCCAGGCGTCTACTGACACAACCAAATCCCGCCTAAGACGCGAAGACACCAAGAAAGCTATCTAGCTTTCTCGCGGCAGATCTTCTTTGCTAGTTGCAGGGAAGTTTCATGCTAAGGACGTGAACCCAATTTGAATCGTGCGGTGCTACAAAAAGGGACAGGTCAATATAAAGATCAGGATGTGATAACGGTAACAGGGTTGACTTCCGAGTATCTCTTCACTTATGCTAATATTTTCTTGCCCTGCCCCCGTAGCTCAGGTGGATAGAGCACCAGATTCCTAATCTGGGTGCCGCGTGTTCGAGTCACGCCGGGGGCACCATGATTGAGCGATCAGCTTTCAGCTATCGGCGGTCAGCAAAGGAAAAGGTCAATGCGCAGTTCGACCCTGGACCCCGGGACCTCTGAACCCCCTAACCCTGAACCTCTTTGACCCTGGACCCTGGACCGGGGACCTTCAGACCTAAATAAACATTGACATCTTTTCCCCCGTGGCTTTAATATAGACGTTTCTCGATTCTTGGAGGGTTGGCAAATGCATGCGGTAATTCAGACTGGGGGCAAGCAGTACAGGGTAGCACCGGGCGAGAGCGTTCTGGTTGAGAAACTACCTGGAAATCCAGGGGATATCGTTACCTTTGACAGGATCATCCTGACTTCCGAAGGTGACCAGGTCAGCATCGGCAAGCCCTACCTGGAAAATGCAAAGGTAGAGGGCCGCATCACGCGCCAGGGTAAGGCCCGGAAGGTCATCGCCTTCAAGTTCAAGAGGCGGAAAGGGTACCGGAAAAAGATCGGCCACCGGCAGCAGTTTACGCAGGTCAAGATTGAAAACGTCCTGACAAGTGACAAGTAACGAGTTATCAGGAAGACTGGATTTCGGCTGGAGTTTAACGGCGCTTGATGATGGGCCGGAATAAGGTTGATAAACTCGCCACTTTAAAGCACCCAGTCGTGAGTCCCGTGAAACAGGACGTTGTCTAAAATTTTTGTAGTGTAAGAATTTTAGAAAGCGAGGAAACGAGCGTGGCACACAAGAAAGCGGGAGGGAGCTCCCGAAACGGCAGGGACAGTGCAGGTCAGAGGTTCGGCATCAAGCGGTACGGCGGGCAGCTGGTCCGCGCCGGGAACATCCTGGTTCGCCAGAAGGGCACGAAGATCCATCCCGGGAACAACGTCGGGGTAGGGAAGGACTATACGCTGTACGCCAAGATCGATGGGCTCGTCACCTACGAGCGTCTCGGCAAGACGAAGAAGAAGGTAAGCATCTATGGAGTTTCTACGCAAACCTCGTAGAAATTTCATGCAACGGGGCTTCGCCCCTTCAGTCTTTTTTGGATACCGAGCGGGGGGAGTGCCCCCGCTTTGCACATCGGTATATCAGCGCTGAGCTCTCCTCCGGTACCTATCGGATTCCGCTGTTCCCCCATCATTCCAACATTCCATTATTCCAATGTTCCCATGGGCCGTTATTCAAGCAAGTCAGATTTCCTGGATGAAGTGATCATCACCGCGGCCTCCGGGCACGGGGGGCGGGGGTGTATCAGCTTTCGGAGGGCCAGGTTCCTGCCCAAGGGCGGGCCTGACGGGGGGGACGGCGGCGCCGGCGGGAATGTGATCATCAGGACGAACGGCGGGCTGAACTCCCTGACCCATTTCAGGCACAAGCGGCACTTCAAGGCCCAGAACGGGGCCCCTGGAAGCGGCCAGAACCGCACGGGCAAAGATGGGAAGGATGTGGTGATCGAGGTCCCGCCCGGTACGCTCGTCTACGACAAGGACACGGGCGAACTGATCGTCGATCTCACGCAAGAGGCCGAGGAGTTTCTTCTCCTGCCCGGGGGCAAGGGGGGTAGGGGGAACCAGCACTTTGCCACCTCGACACGCCGGGTGCCCAGGATCGCGCAGGTCGGACTCCCGGGAGAGGAGAGGAAGCTCCGGCTCTCCCTGAAATACATTGCGGACGTAGGCATCGTCGGTTTTCCCAACGCCGGAAAATCGACGCTCCTCTCCAGCCTCACCATGGCCCGTCCCAAGGTGGACGACTACCCCTTCACCACCATTCATCCGCACCTGGGGGTCCTCGATTCCGGAGAGAAGCGGATCACCATGGCCGACATCCCGGGGCTGATCGAGGGTGCGAGTCAGGGGAAGGGACTCGGGCACCGCTTTCTGAAGCACATCGAGAGGACCAGGCTTCTCCTCCATCTTCTGGATCTCACCTATGTCCCGGAAGAGGAATTGCTCGAAGATTTCCTTGTCTTGCGTCGCGAATTGGGGGATTATGATGCCTCTCTTCTGCAGAAAGAGCAGATGGTTGCCATCAACAAGGTCGACCTCGGGGGAGCAAGAGAGGTCGGCGCCATGATGGAGGTCCTGCAGGAGATGGGGTTCGAGGTCTTCGCCGTCTCAGCCGCAACCGGCCAAGGCCTGGACGGACTCAAAGAGGCCCTTTTCAGGAGATTCTCGGAGGATGGGAAAAGAGACTGAATCCCCTTTCATTTCCAGGCAGGATCTGTTGCGGCCGGTTCATCGCGCGGTGGTCAAGGTCGGGAGCGGCGTTCTCACGGGGAAGAACGGACTGAACACACGGCTCATCCATAACCTCACTCGCGACATCTGCACTCTCAAAGAGCAAGGCATCGAGATCGTCCTGGTCTCGAGCGGCGCCATCTCTTCGGGGATGAAAAAGACGGGCCTCCAAAAAAGGCCTGAGTCCCTCTCCCAGAAGCAGGCCCTTGCCGCAGTCGGGCAGCCCAGCCTCATGATGGTCTACGAACGCGCCTTCGAGCGCTACCACCAAAGGGTGGCGCAGATCCTGATCACGCGCGACGACCTGAACAACAGGCGGCGCTACCTCAATGCGAGGAACACGGTCTTTACGCTGCTCTCCTGGAAGATCGTGCCCATATTCAACGAAAACGACACCGTCTCCGTGGATGAGATCAAGTTCGGGGACAACGACAATCTCAGCGCGATGGTCACGAACATGACCGAGGCGCAGCTCCTGGTGAACCTGACCGACACGGACGGTCTCTACAACAAGGATCCCCGGACAAACCGGGATGCCAGGCTCATCCGTGTGGTGGACGGGTCTGCCGGCGACGTGTCCCGCTACGCGAGTTCCACCCCCGGCTCACTTGGGACAGGGGGCATGGCAAGCAAGATCAGGGCAGGGCGGAAGGTCTCCCTGGCCGGTATCCCCAGCATCATTGCGAACGGCCGGAGGCGGCATGTCCTGATCGACATCTTCAAAGGCGAGGAGATCGGGACCCTTTTCATGCCCCAGGAAGACGCCTTGTGCCATCGCAAGCACTGGATCGCCTTCACCAAGTCGAGCAAGGGTGAGATCGTCGTGGACAGCGGCGCTGAAAAGGCTTTGGTCAAAGGAGGAAAGAGCCTCCTGCCCTCCGGCATCACCGCGGTAACCGGCTCATTTGCGGTTGGGGATTCGGTGGTCGTCTTGAACGAAAAGCGGCAGGAAGTCGCCGTAGGCATGGTGAACTACGACGCTGCCGACATCCGCAAGATCATGGGCTGCAAGACCTGTGATATCGAGGCTCTTCTCGGGTTCAAACACGACGATGAGGTGATCCACCGGGACAACCTGGTCATTACCAATCACAATGGGGAGGATCTATGTCGACTGAGGGCATGATCAAGGGGATGGCCCTGGACGCCAGGGATGCCGCCCGCAGGCTGAGAAGAGTGGACCGGCCCAAGAAGGACGAAGCGCTCACCCTCATGGCCGCGCTCCTGAAGGAAAGAAGAGATGAGATCAGGAGAGAGAACGGGAAGGATGTGTCCCGGGCAAGAGAAAACGGGCTCAGCTCCGCGATGGTCGACCGACTGACGCTCACGGACAAGGTCATCCAGGAGATGGCTTCCGGCCTCATCGAGGTTGCCGGACTTCCCGATCCGGTTGGGCAGGTCACGGGCATGTGGAGGAGGCCGAACGGGCTGCAGGTCGGACGAGTCCGCATACCCCTCGGCGTGATCGGGTTCATCTATGAGTCCCGCCCGAACGTGACGGCCGATGCGGCGGCGCTCTGCCTGAAATCCGGAAACGCCGTCATCCTCAAGGGCGGGTCCGAGGCGCTGCACTCCAATCTCATCCTGGGGGAGATACTTCGCGATGCCCTTGCCCGGACCGGGCTGCCGGAAAAGGGTGTCCAGGTGATCCCCACCACCGACAGGGAAGCGGTGACCGAGCTCCTGAAGATGGAGGATCTCGTCGACCTGATCATCCCAAGGGGAGGGGAGGGGCTCATCCGCTTTGTGGCCGCAAATTCCCGCATCCCCGTGCTGAAGCACTACAAGGGCGTCTGCCACGTCTACGTGGATGAAGATGCGGACCTGAGCCTGGCCTCCGAGGTCTGCTTCAACGCCAAGGTCCAGCGGCCGGGCGTGTGCAATGCCATGGAGACCATGCTGGTGCACGAAAAGGTGTCAGAGCCCTTCCTTCCGGCCATGGTGAAGCGGTTCAGGGATGCGGGTGTGGAGATCCGCGGCTGTCCCAGGACGCTTTCATTGATCCCCGATGCAAGACCGGCGGAGGAGTCGGACTGGCCGGCCGAGTTTCTCGATCTGATCCTGGCCGTGAGAGTGGTCCGCAATATGGACGAGGCCCTCGATCACATCGAGAAATACGGGTCCAACCACACAGAGGCGATTGTCACGAGGAACTACGATCAGGCGCGCCGCTTCCTTGCGGAGGTGGACTCCTCGGTCGTCCTGGTCAACGCATCCACCCGCTTCAATGACGGGTTTCAGCTCGGGCTGGGTGCCGAGATCGGCATCAGCACTTCCAAGCTGCACGCCTTCGGTCCCATGGGTCTCGAAGAACTGACGACCACGAAGTTCATCGTTTACGGCAACGGCCAAATCAGGAACTGAAGACGAAATCTTGACAGGATAACAGGATGGACAGGATTAGAAAGGGGTTCCTGAGAACGATTAAAAGGGAAAATAACTTCGACAGTCGGTGCCTGTCGAGGCAGGGAAAACCAAAGTACAACAGAATAAGGCCGGATCGCCAGCCGGAGGTGTACGGCGGTTCTTTCACATCCTGTAAATCCTGTTATCCTGTCTGAGAACTTTCCTTTTGTTTGCGCTGCTGGGGAGAAGAGATTGAGAGTCGGGATACTTGGCGGCACCTTTGATCCCATCCACCTGGGGCACCTCCGGTTGGCCGAAGAGGTCGGGGACGATCTCCGGCTGGAGAGCATCTATCTGGTCCCGGCCGCCTATCCACCGCACAAGGAAAAACGGCCGGTCACGCCCTTTCCGCACCGCTATGCCATGACCGAGCTTGCGGCCTGTGAATCCCCCCTGTTCAAGGCCACCGACATGGAGGGACGCCGAGAAGGCCTCTCCTTTTCCATCGACACCCTCAAGGAATTCCACCGGTTCTTCACGAACGACCTTCAACTCTACTTCATCATGGGACTGGATGCCTTCCTGGAGATCGAGACCTGGAGGGAGTATCGACAGCTCTTCCATTATGCCCATTTTGTCGTGATCCAGAGGCCGGGGCTTCCCTCCGAACAGCTCGAGCCCTTCATGCGTTCCCTGCAGTTCTCTTACGAAAGCGAGGGAGAGAGCGGCCCCTTCCGGATGGAGTCCGGATATACGGTCATCTACAAAAAGGCCACCCTGATGGACATTTCCTCGACCGACATTCGCGAAAGGGTCGCTGTAGGGAGGTCCATACGTTTCCTTGTACCCGAGGCGGTAAGGTCTTATATTATGGACAAGGGGTTGTATCAAAGGGCATGAATCCTCTCGAAAAGGCCATTCTCTGTCTAAAGATCATCCACGAGCGTAAGGCCATCGACCCGGTTCTGTTCGACGTGAGGGAGCTCACCTCGATCACCGACTATTTTATCGTCACCAGCGGGAGCTCGAACAGGCAGGTCCAGACCATCGCAAAGCACGTCGTTCGAAGGATGCGCGAAGAGGGCTTGAAGGTCTATGGGATGGAAGGCGAGCAGCAGGGTCATTGGGTCCTCATCGACTACAACGACGTGGTGATCCACGTCTTCTATCAGCCGGTCCGCGAGTTCTATGACCTGGAGGGGCTCTGGGCCGAGGCGCCCCGGGTGGAACTGGAAGGGGGCCGGCGTCCGGGTGAGCTTGCCGGGGAGTAGCCTCCAGACATAATACAGGGTGCCTCGCGCAGAGACGCAGAGACGCGGAGGATGCAATGGTTAGGAGTCATCGTCATACAGTCAAGCTTTTCTTTAGCTCACTACTGCTGTTCTTCCTCTGTTTCGGTACCGTTACTGTCCGCCATGCTGAAGCCCTTTCGGTCCAGGACGAGACCGTGATGGGCCAGAAGTTCTTGGAGGCCGTGCGGAAACAGCTCGAACTGCTGGACGACGACTTCGCAACGGATTACCTGAACGACCTCGGTCAGTACCTCGTCGGGTCTGTCGAGACCCGGCCCTTCCCTTTTCAATTCTACCTGGTCCGAGACAACGACCTGAACGCCTTCGCAGGTCCCGGCGGCCATGTCTTCATGTTCTCGGGGCTCGTGTCGAACATGGAGACCGTCGATGAGCTGGCTGCCGTCCTCTGCCATGAAATCTCCCACGTGACTGCACGCCACATTTCAGAACGCATCGAGCAGGCAAAAACGATCGGAATCGCGAGCCTTGCAGGGATGCTTGCAGGTGTGCTCGTAGGCGGCAAGGCAGCCGGTGCGATCATGACTGGGACCATGGCTGCGGGGGTTCAGAAACAGTTGGCTTACAGCCGGGAAGATGAAAGACAGGCGGATCAGATGGGGTTTCAGTACATGACCCAGAGCGGGTTCGACCCCAAGGGAATGATCACCACCCTGACGAATCTGGAGAAGGGACAATTTCACAGTGCCGACGTGGTGCCGCCCTATCTCCTCACGCACCCCGGAGGCTCAGAGAGGATCGCCAACATCGAATCCATGCTGAGCACGCGCCCGCAAAAGGGCGAAGAGAAGACGCCCAGCCGGAAATATCGTGATCTCTATCCCTATTTTAAAACGGTGGTGCAGGCGAAATCGGGCGAACCCAACGACCTGGAGGCGCGATATCGAAAAACGCTTCAGACAGACCCGGATTCCCCCCTCGCCCACTTCGGACTTGGTGTGTTGTGGCAGGAGAAGCTGGATCATGCGAAGGCCGTAGAGAGTTTCCGGAAGGCCCTCAAGAGCAGCCCCGACAGCCTGCCCGTGATGAGAAAGCTGGCCGAGTCCTATCAGTTGATGGGGCGCGACAAAGAGGCGATAGAGATCCTCGAACGGGCTTCCAGGGCGGATATGCAGGACAGGGCCACTCTTTTTCTCCTGGCCAGGTCCTACCAGAACATGGAAGAGCATGCCAAGGCGATCCGCATCTTCGAAAGACTGCTCCTCCTCAAACCGGTCAAGGATGAGATCTACCATTACCTCGGCGTCAGCTACGGCAGGGAAAACCGCCTCGCCCTCGCTCACTACAACTTCGGGATCTACTTCAAGACGCTCGGGGAGAGAAGCAAGGCCAAATTCCACTTCCAGAAGGCGGAAGACCTCGCCAAAGGGGATCCGATCCTGGCAGCCAAGATCCGCGAGGAGGCGGCACCGGTTTACAAACGACAGTATGGCAACTGAGATCACCCCTCGGTTCTCAGCTTACATCTTCGATGCAACAATTCTCGTGAACGTGAACGTGAAACGTGAAGTTGCAGAAATAGCTGACGGCTGACCGCTCATCGCTTCTTAGCTCTTCTTCGGTTTTGCCGTGAGTTCCATGACCTTCTGCATGTAGCCTTTTGCCAGGCCGATAAGCATCTCCTCGTCGGACACTTTGCCCTTTTGCCCGGAAATGAACTGATCCGCCCACTGGATGATGCCGACCAGTCCCTCTCCCAGTGCAAGCACCTGCTTCCACTCTTCGGGATTTTTCCCGTCCACCAGCATCCAGGCGCCGCCGACCCGCTTCAGGTGCAGTGCTGAGTTCTGCGGCGCCGCCTCCTGGCAGTAAGAGGGGCTCTCGAGACATGCCTGGAGCCGTTGCAGCACATGGATCTCTTCTTTCCAGGCAAATTCGCAGGACATGTAAAAGAATCTCGGCTCGTTCGGTTTTTGTTGGATCATCTCCGGCCACCTGGGGCCGAATATTTCCATCCATCTCGGATCCGTGCCCGTGATGGAAAAGGCCAGAGAACTCCCTTGCCTCCGAAATTTCTCCCCCAGGCTCTGCTTCGCCTTCTTCTCGAACTCCAGAACGGCCTTTTCCACCTTGATCCTTGTCGCCTCGAAGTTCTGGACTCTTTGCCGCAGATCTTCAGGCATGAAACCCAGGAACTCCGACACCTGTCCTTCAAGCGCAGCCTTCTTCAACTGAGCCGGAGGCTGCGACGCCAATTCGGGGAACTCCCTTCTGGTCCTGTCATGAAACCTCTGCGCCGATTTCTTGAGGTCTTCGGCCGCCGCCGTCTTGTCCCCCTTTGCCAGATAGACGAGCGCCCGATTGTAAAGGAGGTCCGCATCTTCGGGACCGGCCTTCAGACCGGCGTTGTAGTCGTCGAGGGCAAGGTCGACCTTCCCCATCTGGAAGTGGATCGTTCCCCGGTTGCAGTAGGCATCGGCGGAAGACGGCTCCAGCTTGATCACCTGTGAGAAATCCTTGACGGCTTCCTCGAACCTCTTCATCCTGGTGAAGATGACACCCCTGTTGTAGAACGCGTCCTTCATCCCTTTATCCAGCTCGATCGCCTTTGAGTAATCCTGCAGAGCCCTCTGCATGTCTCCCTTGTATTCGTAAAGCCATGCGCGGTTGAAGTAGGCTGCCGCATTCTTGTCGTTGAGCCGGATCAATGCCTCGGTCTTCTTCATCTCCAATTCAAGATCCAGCCCGGCTTCAGGCTGCACGGGGGGAGGGACGGCTTCCTTTTTTTCGACGGGTTTTTGGCTCGCCTGGGGGGCAGGCTTCTGTATGGGCATCTTCACGGGCTTGCTCTGTCCCCAGGAGGGGGGAGGCAGTGTCCAGGAAGAGATGAAGAAAACCGACAGGACCACCAGCATACGAGAAGTCGATACGAACGGATTGCACCTTTTCATGTCTACCTCCCATTGGATAAACGGCAACCATTTACTATGAATGGGATTCCTTATGCAAGCAGGATAATTCGTTGACTTGGATGGCCTGGTATGGTACGAGTTCGAAAATGAATGACAATTCATTCATCGCTCAAAAGACCTAGCGACTGCAATTCAGGAGGAAAGGCGATGGAGATCGTTGTGTGTGTCAAAAGGGTACCCATGACACAGGAGGTAGACCTCGAGATCGATGGACAGAAGAAGGATGTCAAGAAGGACGTCCTCGCTTATGTCATTAATGAGTGGGACAACTACGCGATCGAAGAGGCCATTCTCCTGAAGGAAAAATTCGGAGGGACGGTGACCGCCGTCACCGTCGGCAAAGAGGATGACGAGGAGGTCCTCAGGAGGTGCCTGGCCATGGGCGCAGACAAGGCGCTCAGGGTCGATCCGGGGGACACCATCATGGATCCTTTCGTGGTTTCCAAGATCCTGGCCACCGTGATCAAGGGTCTGCAGTACGATCTCATCCTGAGCGGAGTCCAGGCGGATGATCTCAACGAAGGGGCCGTGGGCATTATGGTTGCAGAACAGATGGGCCTCCCCCATTCCGCTGTGGTCACCAAGGTGGAGCCTTCCGACGGGCAGCTGACCGTCAGGGTGGAGCTGGAAGGCGGTACGGATGAGGTCTCCAGGATCAAGCTACCCGCCCTCCTGGCCATCCAGACGGGGATAAACGTGCCTCGGTATGTATCCATCATGGGGATCAGAAAGGCGGCCAAGAAGGAATTGAATGTCTTGAAGGTCCAGGATCTCGGTCTGTCGCAGGACGACCTGTCGCCCAGGACCATGGTCGAGGAGCTTTTTCCGCCCCCGGAGACCGCGGGCGCACAGATTATCGAAGGGGACCCGGGTACGGTCGCTGAAGAGATTCTCAAGATCATCAAGGAGAAGGGGGTGAGCATCTAATGGCCGAGATATTTGCGATCGTCGAACACAGGCAGGGTGCAGTCAGGGAGATCTCCTTGCAGGTATTGTGGAAGGCCGGCCAGCTTTCGAAGAAGATCGGAGCCCCGATCACGGCCGTGGTCATGGGCGGGAAAGATGAGCCGTTTGTGCCCGAGATTGCCGCACGGGCCGATAAAGTCATAGCCGTCGAGGGCGAGGGCCTCAGGAACTTTGCGCCGGATCTCTACCTGAGCATCCTGGAGTCGCTCATCAGGGAGCAACGTCCGCTCATCACCCTTGTGGGTCATACACCCTGGGGCATGGACCTGGGACCCTCTCTTTCCGTAAGGCTTGGATACCCTGTCGCGACCGATTGCGTGGATATCCTGCTGGACGACGGCCGTCCAAAGGTAGTGCGCCAGGTCTACTCGGGAAAGCTCTTCCAGAAGATGTCGCTCAAGGAATCCGACGGATACCTCGTCACGGTCCGGGCAGGCGCGTTTCCCTCTGATCGGGGCGGAGAGTACAACGCGCAGGTGGTCAGGCGCGAGATGCCGGCAGGGCTGCCGGAGGATCGAAGACAGTTTGTCTCCTTTGAAGAGACATCCACGGGCGGGGTGGACATCACGCAAGCGGACCTCCTCGTGTCGGTCGGCAGGGGGATCTGCGAACAGGAGAATGTGGCCTTGGTCAAGGAGCTGGCCGACATGATGGGCGGAGTCCTGTCCTGTTCAAGACCGGTGGTCGACAAGAACTGGCTCCCCAAGTTTCACCAGGTGGGTACCTCCGGCAAATCCGTGAAACCGAAGGTGTACTTTGCCTTGGGCATCAGCGGCGCCTTTCAGCATGTTGCGGGAATCACGGGGGCCGGGACGATCATTGCCGTGAACAAAGACAAAAAGGCGCCGATCTTCCGTGTGGCCCAGTTCGGGATAGTGGAAGATCTGTTCAAGGTGGTGGAGGCGTTGAAGGGGAAGCTGAAGAAGTGAACATGCTGGAGGTTGGAGGTATGAGGTTGGAGGCAGAAGAAAGGGGCTCTTGAGCCCAGGCCTCAAACCTCAAGTGGAGCGGAGCGGAACGCTCCTCCAACCGCGAAGCGCAAGGCGAGGTTTCATCTATGGATTTCGAACTGACCAAGGAGCAAAAGGATATCCAGAAGGCGGCAAGGGAGTTCGCCCTGGGCGAATTCCCCGAGAAGGCCCAGGAATTCGACAGGAACGAGACCTTTGATCGGAAGATATGGAAAAAGGCGTGTGATCTGGGTTTCGTGGGTGTCTTCATCGATGAAGCCTACGGCGGCGCGGGTCTGGGGTTTTTCGAACACTGCCTCATCACGGAGGAGTTCTGGGCCGTCGATGCCGGGATGGGCAATGCCGTCATCACCGCCACCTTTGGGGCCGAGCTGCTCCGCCTGTTCGCATCGGAAGAGCAGAAGAAGAGATACCTGTCACCCCTGGTGGCCGGGAAGGCCGTCATCGGCACGGCCATCACCGAGCCGGATGCGGGATCCGACGTGACCATGGCCGCCACCACGGCCGTCAGGGACGGCGACCACTATGTGATCAACGGATCCAAGATGTTCATCACCAACGGGACCATCGCCAACTACCTGAATGTCTTCTGCCTGACCGATCCCGACAACCCCGACAGGCACCGCAGACATTCCTTCTTCATCGTGGAGACCGATCGGCCGGGTTACGAGGCCAACAAGATCCACGGCAAACTCGGGATCAGGGCCAATGACACTGCGGAGGTTTCCTTCAACAATGTCCGGATCCCCGCGTCCAACCTCGTGGGCAGGCTGGGGGACGGGTTCAAGGAGTTGATGGCCTTCTTCAATCTGACGAGGCTCCACATCTGCGCCATGGCGGTCGGGATATCCAGGGCCGCCCTCGAGGAGAGCGTCAAGCATATCCGGAAAAGGACCCAGTTCGGTGCGCCGCTGGCCTCGTTTCAGGCCAATCAGTTCAAGGTGGCGGAGATGGCCACCATGATCAGGGCCGCACGCAATCTCTACTACGAGGCGGCATGGCTCACTGACCAGGGGAGGATGGATCATGCATTGACGGCCATGGCAAAATGGTTCTCAGGCCAGGTCGCGGTGCAGTGCGCGGATGAGGCCCTCCAGATGCACGGCGGGTACGGCTACATCGACGAGTACAAAGTGCAGAGGATCTACAGGGACGCCAAGATCGTGGAGATCTACGAGGGCACCAAGGAGATCGAGAAGCTCATCGTGGCCAGGAGCTATCTGCGTTAACACCTGTTCACCCAAAGACCCGCACAGACCGACACAGACATTCCGCCCGGACGGCCGCGTCCGGGCGGAAACGCTCATTCCCCTCTGAAACCTTCCCCTCTGGCAACCACAAAGCCGGCCCCATTGGAGCCGGATCTTCACTGACGTCCCGGATTGAGCGTTTTGACCAGAGCGATGAGTTCCCCGTCGGCCGGGGGCATGGGATATTGATCGAGCTCTTCGGGATCGATCCACGCCAGCGACTCACAGCCAATGGGGAGAGGCTCTCCTTCAGGGTCCGAGCACTGAAAGAGGTAGAGGGTGATCGACTTGCTGTCGTATTCGTGGTCGACCCGGGATAGGAGGTGTTCAGCCCTGACCGCGACACCGAGTTCTTCCCGGATCTCTCTCTCCAGGCACTCCATCAGGGTCTCACCTTTTTCCTTCTTGCCCCCCGGGAACTCCCAAAGCCCGGCAAGGTGGCTCCCCGCGGGCCTCTTGGTGATCAGGATCTTCCCGTCCCTTCGGATCAGGCCTGCGGCAACGTGGTAGTGGGGTTTGTCTTTCAATTCAACTCCAGGAAGATCGCAAGCAGGAGCTTGATCCTACAGAAGAGAGAAGATCGCAAGCAGGAGCTTGCTCCACAGAAGAGAGAAGAGAAAATTGTCTTGGCTGCAGGCGGTCGGGCTGATCGCTTTTCGCTTTACTGCTGCGGCAGCCCGCCCATCCTCAAACGGAGGTAGGCCTCCCCCGCCTCTTCATGGTCGGGTGCGATATTGAGGACCTTCCTGTAGGTCGCCATGGCCTCGGCGTTCAGACCCTTTTTTTCCTGAAGCCTCGCAATCTGGAGCAGGAGATCCATGTCTCGCGGGGTGAGTCGCAGGATCTGCTGCATCTGCTCCAGGGCAAGGTCTTCTTTCCCTGTCTTCAGATAGGACAGGACCAGGTAGTTCCTCATGTCCAGATGATCGGGAAGGGACTTGAGCCCGGACTCCGCAACCTCGATGATCTTTCCGTGCTCCCCCCTGTTGAAGAGGTACTCGAAGATGAAAGAATAAGGGGGGGCGTTCTTTGGGTCCAATGCAATCAGGTTCTGGGCGGTCTTGAAGGCGAGTTCATCCTTCTTCTGCCTTTTGTAGATCTCGAAAAGAACGCCCTGCACCTCGCCTTCCTGCGGGTGGGCCCGTCCATATCTTTCCAGGTGGGGGAGCGCTGCCTGGAAGTCGCCTGACTCATACGCCAGTATTCCGAGGTTATACATGACGGTGCTGTTGCCCGGTTCCAGGGCCATTATCCGGTTGTAGACCTCCCTCAGCTTCCGGGTGTCTTTCTTCTTCTCCGCGACCTTGCTCATGAGCAGGAGCGCATTCATGGAGTCCGGGCTCTTGCGGAGCAATTCGGTCAGGTGTTTGTCGGCCTCGTCGACCTGCCCGCGTCCGAAAAGATGCATTGCAAGCCGCATCCGGCCCTCCAGGTCCCCCGGTTTCAGCCGTATGGCTTCGCCCAGGTAGAAGTCCGACTTCTCCTGATCCCCGGCCTTCTCATAGAGACTGGAAAGATTGTAACAGAGATCGGGATCGTTCCTGTTGATCTCGAACGCCCCGGTGTAGGCCTGAATCGCCTTCTCGGTCTCCCCCGCCTGGGAGTAGAGGTAACCGATTGTCTGGAGAATCGTGAACTGCTCCCCCTTCTCCACCCCCTTGAGGGCTTCTTCGTATTCGGCGACTGCCTCTTTGGTCCTTTTCGCTTTTTCCAGGGCCGAGGCATAGCGGAGCCGTAAACGGGCATCCTCAGGCTGCAGCTGAACCAGTCTCTTGAGGGAGGAGAGAATGCCGCCCGCCTGGTTCAGGGCTTCATAGCCTTCCACCAGATCCTCCAGGACCTGCAGTTCGGGCTTTTCCCTGGCCAGGGACTCGAGCAGCTGAACGGCTTCCTGCCACTTGCGTTGCGACTTGTACTCCTCCAGCAATCTCGTCTGGATGCGCTTCTCCTGGGGGGCGAATTTCAGAGCCTCTTCAAGGACCTCGATTTTCCTGGCCGGCTCGATCACCCGTTCGGCCTTGTCGAGCCAGTCCTCCACAAAAGGGCGGACCACGATATGGATGAAGCCGATGTCCTTGTTGAAATGCTTCACCTGGACTTTGAATCTCTGCTCCCCCTCGGTCGCGTCCCTTGGCAGCAGGCTTGCCATCGAAAGCTTCTCATAGGAGAGGGCGGGGAGGTCGAGGCCTCCGGCGAAGACCCGGACCCCCACGTTGAAGGTAATGGTGGTCGAGATGTCGAGGATCTTTACACGGTCTTTCGGATGCAGTTCGAGGGTGTCCCCGTTCAGCACCATCAGGACCTCGTCGTTCTTCTGCAGGAGCATGGACTTGAATCGGGGCGAACTGCTGTAGTAGCCGGGATAGATCCACCATGCGATCAGAAAGGCCCCTACCACGAGCAGCAGGAGAACCCAATAGGTCTTCCGCGTCCTCCGCCGGGGCTTTCTTCTGACTTTCCTCACGACTTATTCCTTGGCTTTTGAGACCTTCTTCCCAAGAGTCCCTCTGGAGTGCTCGGTCTCCCAGAAGAGGAGCGCGGGACTGGCCACATAGATGGAGGAGTAGGTACCCGTGACGATGCCGACCAGCAGCGCAAAGATGAAGTCATGGATCACGGGCCCGCCGAGGAAAAGCATGACGACCAGGACGACCAGGGTGGTCGTGCCGGTCAGGATGGTCCTGCTCAGGGTTTCATTGATGCTGATATTCATCACCTCATCGAGTCTCTTCTTCCGAAGCTTTCCGAGGTTCTCGCGGATCCGGTCGAAGACCACGATCGTGTCGTTCAGAGAATACCCCACGATGGTCAGAAAGGCGGCTACGATGGTGATCGAGATCTCGCGATCCGTAAGGGCAAAGGCTCCGACGACCACCACCACGTCGTGTATGATCGAGAGGATGGCGCCCAGGGCATACCTCAGCCTGAGAAACCAGCAGAGGGCAACCGTTACGGCCATGGCGATGATGATGAGCCAGGTGACTCCCACGCCCAGGAAAGCCGCGAAGGAACTGGCCAGGATCAGGCAGATGGCCATGACGATGCTCATCAGCCACTTCTGCTCAAATCGTCCCGATACGTAAACGGCCATCATCAGAACAGCATAGAAGATCGCATAGAGGGCCTTTTTCCTGAGATCCTCTCCGACCTGGGGTCCGACCATCTCCACCCGCCTCAGGTCGACCTCTTCCTTGAAATGGGAAGAGAGTGCGTTCCGGACCTTCTCGTCCAGCCCCGTCAACTGGAGGTCGGTTCTGGTCACCCGGATCAGGTATTCGGCCGCTTCTTTCTCGCCGAATTCCTGAATGATGCTGTCGCTGAGCTGAATCGGCTCAAGGGCCTCCCTGATTTCCGAAGGTGGGTGCCTTTGATCGAGCTTCACCTGGATCACGATGCCGCCGGCGAAATCCACACCGTAGTTGGGCCCTCCCCTCCACAGGAGGAGGATGATCGTGAGCAGGATCGCGGCGGCGGAGACACCGTAAGCGATGTACCTTGTGCCGACGAAGTTCAGATTGATTCCTGGCCTAAAAATTTCCATTGAGGTTCTCCCGCTCAGATGCTGATGGTCTTCCAGCGCTTTTGGACATAGAGGTAATCGAAGATGATCCGGGTCACGAACACGGCCGTGTAGATGTTCGAGACGAGGCCGATGGACAGCGTCACGGCAAATCCTTTGATCGGGCCGGTACCGAACTGGAACAGCACCAAGGCCGCGATCAGAGTCGTGACGTTGGAGTCGAGGATCGTCACGGTGGCGCGCGAATAGCCGGCCTCCATGGCTGCCCTCACCGTTTTTCCCATCCGCAACTCTTCCTTGATCCTCTCATAGATGAGGACATTGGCGTCCACGGCCATTCCAATGGTGAGAATGACCCCGGCGATGCCGGGCAATGTCAGGGTCGCCCCGAAGGCGGCCAGCCCCGCCATGATGAAGGGGATGTTCAACAGCAGGGCCACATTGGCGATCAATCCGGAAAACCGGTAATAGAAGGCCACGAGCACCAGGACGATGATGCCCCCCACCAGCATGGACTTGAACCCCTGGTCAATGGAGTCCCTTCCAAGAGACGGTCCTACCGTCCTTTCTTCCAGGACCTTCACCGGGGCGGGGAGCGCACCCGCCCTGAGCACGATGGCGAGATCCTTCGCCTCATCCATGGTGAAGCTGCCTGTGATCTGCGCCCGGCCTCCGCCGATCCTGTCCCGGATGACGGGGGCCGAGTAGACATTGCCGTCGAGGACAATGGCCAGTCTCTTCCCGACGTTTTCTCCGGTGATCCTCTCGAAGAGCCTGGCGCCGCGGGAATCGAAAGAGAGGGAGACATAGGGTTCGCCGTACTGGCTGTCGATCGCCACCCGGGCATCGGTGATGTATTCTCCCGTGAGCACGCTCCTCCTCTTCAGGAGGAAGGAGGCCTGCTTCTTCTCGCCCGTTCTCCGATCCACGACGTTCTGGTGGAGGACCTCGCTCCCAGGCGGGATATTGCCCCTCATGGCCTCTTCGAGGCTGTTCTCTTCATCCACCAGCTTGAACTCCAGCAGGGCGGTCTTGCCGATCAGCTCCTTGGCCCTTTCCGGGTCCTTGATGCCAGGAAGCTGGACCAGGATCCTGTGGTCGGCCTGGGGTCTGATATCGGGTTCACTGACCCCGAACTGGTCTACCCTGTTGCGGATGGTCTCCAGCGCCTGATCCGAGGCAAGACGCATGATCTGGGCTCTTGCATTCTCAGTCAGGGTCATGTTGTAGGCGGAGCCCTTTTCAGTCCTGACCGGCCTCTCTACACTGAAGTCCTGGTAGTTCGGTGCGATCTGATCCGTGAATGTCTTCCCGTCCTCTTCTCTCAGCAGGACGAGCTGGATCCCGGCCGTGCCGGCCCTCTTCAGCTCCGCGTACCGGATCTTGTTCTTCCTGAGGTCCTGCTTGAGATCCTCCACCACCCGTTCGATATGGCTCTCCACGGCCTTCTCGGCCTCGACCGCGAGGACCATGTGGACCCCACCCTGCAGGTCCAGCCCCAGATGGATCCTCTCCTGGGGCAGAAAGCCGGACCACCAGGGGGGCAGATCCGAGGTGAGGGATGGGGTCAGGTAAATCAGAGAGGCCAGTACGAATACGGCTAGAAGTGCTGTTCGCAAGCCTAAGCTCTTTGACACGTGTTTCTCCTTCAAGCTGCTGCCCGCCCGAGGGCAGACCCTTTGTTAAAAATCCGAATTCGAAATCCGGAACAACGTTAAACATGCCAATGTCGACGCGTCGTAGAAAGTCCCGTCAAGCACATCTGTCATTCGGATTTCCCGGAAGGCCAGGCGGAGAATAGTCAGGTTTTCCGGCCCGGAAACGACCGTCCAGATACGCCTAGGCGTTATCCTCTGCCTTTAGCGGAGGGCCGCTGCTGAGGACACCGGCAACGGAACCCCTGGAGATCTTCACCCTTACCTTCGGAGCGATCTCCATGGTCACGATCTCATCCGTGAGGCCGGTAACCACTCCATGCAGCCCACCGGAGGTCACCACCCGATCGCCCTTCTTGATGGCCGACAGCATGGCCTTATGCTGTTTCGCCTTTTTTTGCTGCGGCCTGATCAGCAGGAAATAAAAGATGGCGAACATCAGGATAAGGGGGACAAAGGCACCCAGGCCTCCCCCCTGTCCTCCATTCCCCCCGGTGCCCATGGCGTATGCCAGAGAACCCAGACTGTTTGCTAAATAGTCCATCCCGGAACCTCCTCTCCTTTGCTAGACAACTTGATTCATCACCAAACCAGTGTCGAATTCTCAGGACCTGTCCGTCTCCATCTCTTCCTGAGCTCGATGAAACCCGTTGCAGAATTCTTCGAAACCGTCCTCGCGTACCGCTTTTCTGATCTCGGCCATCAGCCGGGTATAATAGTAGACGTTATGGATGCTGTTCAACCGATAAACAAGGAGCTCCTTGGACATGAACAGGTGCCGGATATAGGCCCTCGAGAAGTGGGTGCACGTGTAGCAACCACATCCTTCTTCAATGGGTCTCTCATCCTCTGCGTAGCGGGCGTTCTTGATCCCCAGCCTCCCCTGTCGGGTAAAAAGGGTCCCGTTCCTGCCGTTCCGCGTGGGGAGCACACAATCGAACATGTCGACCCCATAGCGGACTGCGCCCACGATATCTTCCGGTTTTCCAACCCCCATCAGGTAAATCGGCTTTTCCTTCGGGAGGAAGGGCGTCGCCTCCCGGATGATCCTGTTCCTGGTCTCCCTGTCTTCTCCGACGGACAATCCGCCAAGGGCATACCCGTCGAAATCCATGTCCACCAGGTCCCTTGCGCTGCGCTCCCGCAGGTCAGGATAGATCCCGCCCTGAACGATTCCGAAGAGGGCCTGACCCGGCTTCCTGTTTTCGCTGCACACTCTGGCCCACCGGGAGGTGAGCCCGACCGATTCGGCCACGTAACCATACTCGGCGGGGTAGGGCACACACTCGTCAAAGCACATGGCGATGTCGGCGCCGAGGGCCTGCTGTATGGCCATGGCCTCCCTGGGACCCAGAAAACACTCCGCCCCGTCGAGGTGCGATCTGAAGGTGACGCCTTCTTCCTTGATCGATCTCAGGGCCGAAAGGCTGTAGACCTGGAAACCGCCGCTGTCCGTCAGGATCGGGCCATCCCAGCGCATGAAGGAGTGCAGGCCTCCCAGCCTCTTGACCAGCTCGTGCCCGGGCCTCAAAAAGAGATGATAGGTGTTGGCCAGGACGATTTCAACACCGCTCTCTCTGAGGTCCTCAGGGGACAGGGCCTTGACCGAAGCCATGGTCCCCACAGGCATGAACACCGGCGTCTCGAATTCCCCATGGGCGGTCTTGATCCTGCCGACCCTTGCTCGACCCCCGGTGTTCTGGTGAAGGACAGTGAATTCCATGGTTCAAGTTTTCGCGCGCGTGAATCGTGCCGGTGTCCGATTGCTCATGGTGCAGCTGAAAGATCCGCTTCGACGTTCACGCTTCACGTTCACGAAACACGATCGTCATTCATACGATCAACATCACGTCGCCGTAGCTGTAGAACCGATAGGATTTTTCCACCGCATGCCTGTACGCCTCCAAAATCAGCTCCCTCTCTGCCAGGGCCGAGACCAGAAAGAGGAGAGAGGAGCGGGGCAGGTGGAAATTGGTCACCAACCCGTCGACGACCGCAAACCGGAATCCCGGGGCAATGAGGAGATCCGTCGTTCCCCGGCAGGGCTCGATAGGGTTCGAGTTTGCCGCCGCAGCCTCGAGGGCCCTGACCACCGTGGTTCCCACTGCGATCACCCTTCTGCCTTCGTTCTTGGCGAGGTTGATCGCGTCGGCAGCGTTCCTCTCGATCCCGTATTCCTCCGTGCCGAGCCGATGGTTTCGGATGTCCTTGCTCCTTACGGGCCGGAAGGTCCCGTATCCCACATGGAGCGTAATCTCCACCATGCCGATGCCGGATCGGGCCAATGCGGCCCTGGTCTCGTCCGTGAAGTGGAGCCCAGCGGTGGGCGCGGCCACCGCCCCTTTGATCCTGGCAAAAACGGTCTGGTATCGCTCCCGGTCCAGTTCGGCCCGAGGGTCCTGCTCCCGCCTCTTGATGTAAGGGGGGAGCGGCATGGTCCCCTGGGCCTCAAGATAGCGTTCCAGGCTGGGGACGCCTTCGAACCGGATCCTGAAGAGGCCGTCCCCTTCCATATTTTCCACCACCCCACTCACGTGGTTGTCAAAGAGCAGTGAGCTTCCTTTGCTTGGTCTCTTGGAGGACTTCAGAAGGCAGAGACGTGAGTTGCCGCAGTCGCCGTCAGCAGGCGTATGACCCAGAACGAGGATCTCCACCCGCCCACCGCTCTCCTTCTTTCCGAAAAGCCTGGCCGGCACAACCCTGGTGTTGTTCACGACCAGCAGATCACCGGGCTTGAGCAGTCTGGGAAGATCGAAAAAAAAAATGATCGGAATAGGTCCTTTGGAAACGATCTACGACCAGCAGATGCGAGTGGTCACGCCTTTCTGCAGGGACCTGCGCGATCAGGTGCTCAGGAAGTTCATAATCGTAATCTTGGATGTCATACATTCGGTAAAAACGGCTAAAGCCAATAGGCTAATGAAAAGGAGTAGTCCTGTCAAACCTTTTTCGCTTAGTGCTTGATATATGTCCGCAGAAGAGTTAGCTTTGAAAACTATTTGGAAATCGACATGATCCAGTCCCCGAACCGAGTGAAAATAGATCTTGGGTCCCTGGCGAGGAATCTCGGCGTGGTGCGGAGCCTCGTGGGTCCGGAAACCAGGATCATGGGGGTGGTCAAGTCCGACGCGTACGGGCATGGGCTTGTCCCTGTCTCCAAGGTGCTTGAGGCGGAGGGTGTTCATTGCCTTGGGGTGGCCTTTCCCGAAGAAGGGGTCGAGCTTCGTCGGAGCGGCGTTCGTTGCCCCGTGGTCGTCCTGTGCGGGATCCGGAGCAGGGAGGATGCAGCTGACGTGCTTGCCATGGACCTCATCCCCGTGCTCTTTGACATGGGTGCGGCGGAGCTGCTGGCCGGAGAGTGTGCGAAGAGGGGGAAGAGAATCGGGGTCCATGTGAAGGTGGATACGGGCATGGGCCGGCTCGGAGTCCCCTCGGAACAGGTCCCGGATTTCTTGAGAAGGATGTCGGATTTTCACATGATCGACGTCGTCGGACTTACCTCCCACCTGTCATCGGCTGATGAGCCCTCGCCCGAATTCACGGACATGCAGATCGAGCGCTTCGGCCGGGCCGTGAGCGCGGGGCGCTCCATGGGTTTCAGGCTCGACTTCAACAACCTGGCAAACAGCGCAGGGGTCATCCGGCATCGGAGGTCCCACTTCAATCTGGTGCGGCCGGGCATCATGCTGTACGGGGGGCTGCCCTCGCCGGATTTCCAGGACGGACCTGCACTCGCCCCGGCGATGCTGTTTGAGGGCCGGGTGCTGCAGGTGAGGGATCTGCCGTGCGACACGCCTGTCGGATATGGGCGGACCTACTGCACCCAGGAGGACCTGAGAGTCGCGGTCCTTTCGGCGGGCTACGGTGACGGGCTCCCCAGAAGCCTGTCGAACCGAGGATCCGTCCTGATTGGGGGCAGGAGATGCAATATTCTCGGAAGGGTTTGCATGAACATGGTGGTGTGCGATGTGAGCGGACTGGAGGGGGTCGGTCCGGGCGATAAAGCGGTCTTCCTCGGCAGACAGGCCGAAGAAATCATCACCGGAGAGGAGATGGCGGACTGGGGAGGCACCATCTCCTACGAGATCTTCTGCTCCATAGGCCAGAGACATATCCGAGAATACGCATGAAGAAGCGATTGTATGACATCTTGGACGCGGCCCTCGAAAATTGCTTCCAGTTGGAGGCATTGAAGAGATGTCCTGTTCCCGGCTATATCGTCGAGGTCCCGAACCATACAAGATTCGGTCACTTTGCAACCAACCTGCCCCTTCTCCTGGCTTCGAGCCAGAAGATGCCCCCAAGAAAGATAGCCGAAATCATCGTGGCCCATGTTCCCGAGTCGGGAGGATTGATCGAGAAGACGGACATAGCCGGTCCGGGGTTCATCAATTTCACGATATCGAGAAAGGCATGGTACAGTCGCCTGGAAGAGGTGGTTTCGGCCGGCCCTGAATACGGAAGGAGCCACAAAGGCGCAGGCAAGAAGGTCCTCGTCGAGTTCGTGAGCGCCAACCCCACCGGACCTCTGCATCTGGGTCACGGCCGAGGGGCCGCCCTGGGTGACACGCTCTGCCGAGTCCTCGACTTCTGCGGGTTCGAGGTGACACGGGAGTTCTATATCAACGATGCCGGTCGGCAGATCCGGCTCCTCGGCGAGTCGGTCTTCAGCCGGTGGAAGCAGACCTCGGACCCGGCCGCGGCTTTTCCTGAAAACGGCTACCATGGGGAATATGTCTTCGACCTGGCAAAGGAGATCTCCCGCGAACACGACCTGGGCGGCATGCCCGAAGGAGATGCCATTCGACTCTGCTCCCGGGTCGGCAAGGAGAAGATGCTGCAGGAGATCCGGGCGGACCTCGAAGGCTTCCGCGTCCATTTCGACGTCTGGACCAGCGAAAGCGACCTGCACGGTTCAGGGCTGCTGGAAAAGGCGCTGGAGACCCTTCGCCGAAAAGGAATGGTCTACGAGCAGGACGGCGCATGGTGGATCAAGACCACGGAATTCGGTGACGACAAGGACCGGGTCATCCGAAAGAAGGACGGAGAATATACCTATTTCGCGTCGGACATCTCCTATCACCTGGAGAAGTGGAACCGCGGATTCACAAGCGCCATCAACATCTGGGGAGCGGACCACCACGGCTATGTGCAGCGGGTGAAGGCGGCCTTGCGGAGCAGCGGGGTCGAAGAGCGTTGGCTTTCGGTCTTGCTGATCCAGCTCGTCAAGCTCTGGAAGGGCGGCCAGGAGGTGAGGATGTCCAAGAGGGCCGGGCAATATGTCACCCTGAGAGAACTCCTGGAGGAAGTCGGGGTGGACGCTGCAAGGTTTGTCTTCCTGACCAAGAACCACGATTCGACCCTCGACTTCGATGTGGATCTGGTAAAAAAGCAGGACAGCGACAATCCGGTCTATTATGTTCAGTACGCCCATGCCAGGATCTGCAGCGTTTTCAGAAAGGCCTCCGGAGAAGGGGTTTCTCTGGACGATGGGGAGACGCCGGACCTCGGCAGGCTTGCCATGGAGGAGGAATTGGCCCTGATCAGGGCCGTTTCGGAGTTCCCGCCCCTTCTTGAAGAGATCGCCGCAACGCTCGAGCCTCACCGGCTCCCTTACTATCTGGCCGACCTCGCGTCCCTTTTCCACAAGTACTTCAACGTAGGGACCAAGGATCCACAGGCCAGGATGGTCGGGTCGGACGTGGAGTTGAGCCGGGCAA